>JAAWRC010000033.1 GCA_022800815.1 Lachnospiraceae bacterium
TCCAGATAATTTTTTTCAGAATTATACTCTGCTCTCAAAAAACCATCTAATTTACTTACACTTTGTTGTACTCTTCTGCTTTTAATATCAATATTTCTATTCATTCGTTTTGCCATTTCTCATTCATCCAATCACGTATAGTAATCTCTTGTAAATATTACCCTTGTCCTTTTACTTCCATTACATAATCTCCCAATATCCATATCGTCTTCCTCCCCTACGTGTAATTTTCCCACTTTCACGAAGATTTTTTATTTCACGCTCAACTGTCCTTTTCGGAATAGTTAATATATCCGATATTTCAGCAATCGTAACTGCCTTGTCAATATACAAGTATGATCTTATTACGGTCAGGAAGCTGACATCCACAAGATACCTGATCTCGTCAGCCCAGTCAATTGCTGTACGATGCGCGCGCACGCTTACATGGCGTATGCCGCCCAGAGGCTCTACGAATGCAAAAATGCTGCAGGTGCCGTTCCGGACATATTCCGAATCGACTTTCCGGGTATCCCCCGGACGCATGGGCAGAGGCTCCCTGAACTCCCCGAGCAGCTGATATGGTTTTTCACCCAGGCATACCACGGGAACTGCCGGATTATAAGGCATTTCATAAATATCCAGGATATCCTCCATGCAGGCTATGAATTCCGCATTTTCTTTGGGAGGGATGCACCAGTAGGCATTTTTGTGAGGTCTAAGTTCATTTTTTTAGCGCAAGGCGTATTGCATCCTTTCCGATTGGGACGTCCAGTTCCACACGGGCTTTTTCTTCTAATAGCCGCAGAGTCCAACGGGAATGTCCCTCCGGCACAGGACCGCAGGCCATCTGGATGATGCGTGCCTCATTGCGCCCGTCCAGTTTGCGCCGTGCGGCACTGGAATTGGGACTGATGTTGTAGCGGACAATATTCGTTATGCCATTCGTGACATACGATTGGACGATATTGGTAATGGTGGCAGGACAAACAGCATAACTATGGGCAATCTGGGCATGGGTAAGTCCTGTACCATGATTCTCGTCCAGTTCAAGAAGTATAGGAAAAATTCACCGTCCCACCATAAAATATGTTGTCATCCAACATGATTCCTGCCACTTCGTCCACTGCGATAAAATTACAATGGGAAAAGTCTGCCGCAATTCCCTCCCGCATGCAGAACAGGCAATCTGTGACCGAATCGATGATGATATCAACCATTTCGTCTTCTTCCAGGCCATATTTTTTGCGGTATTCCGTCATGGAAAATCCATGAACGCACATTCCGCTAATGTTCAGAGGGGTGCCTGCATGAATCATTTCATACAGACTGTTAGCCGGCACTATTTCATAATCCCTGTTTTCCCCGTCTGTAAATTCCGGGCATATGTACGATTTGCCATCCTCATTTTTTATTTGTGCCATTATCATCTAATCTACACATCCTCCGTAGAGTCTTCAACCTTTGGTTTTAGACCGGCTTTCTGCAACAATGGATTACATCTGCTGCATCTGCCTTTTTCCATGTACAAAGTAAAACCACAGCAACTTATTATCAATTAAGTGTTTCCATATTCTGTATATTTTTTGATGTGAGATATGGAAATTATAACATACTGTCTGTAGATTTACAAAGGAAATAAAAACACTCCTTCCAGTCAGCTGTCGATAAATATTCTTTTCATATTTTGCCATTTTTACAGACACGAAAAGAGATTTTGTGGTAAAATGAAAAAACCGACGTTTTCTTCGAACTGGAAATGAAGGCCATTGGGAGAACGGAAAAGGCGGAAGGTTTTTTGGAACGGGCGGATGAAGAGAAAGACATGGTGAAATGGATGGAAAAAAGAAACGGGCGTCCGGAAATTGATTTTGTTCCGGAGGATAATGAATGGATGCCGGATGAAAGTCCGGAGATATGGGAGGGTGCGGAAGAGGAAGACATGGAACGTACCGTGGTTCTGAAACCGGTGGACGAGGATTTTTACGGGAGGCGTTCGGACGGAGATTTTTATGGGGACGAGGAAGAACCGGAGGGGAACCGCATGAAAAGAAGTCCCCGGAGGAAACCTGCCGGTCCGGTGAAACCGTCGTATCTGAAATACGGAAGGGACCCTTACGATAACCTGGAGGAGGAGCCGGGGACGTGGCCTGCGGAGCCGGACATTTGGGCCGTGGAGTGCGGGAGCCGGGGAAGTGCGGAGAGAACCCCGGGAGCGGAGCGGTCGGGAAGGGCGGAACGAAGCCGTGGAGTGGATCAAATCAGGGAAACGGGACGAGCCAGGGGAACTGGGCGGACTGCGGGAGCGGCGGCCGGCAGGGCCTGGTGGCACAGGCCCATCCTGCTGCGGTTAATCTCCCTAGCTCTCATGGTCGTCCTTTTGGCGGGGCTTGGGAAGGCCTTCTGGGCAGAGTTGGAGACCATGGGATCCGTCCTTTCGGCGGCGGAAGAGGGAAATTACGGGGGATTGCTCTATCTGCTTCTGGCGGGGAGTACCATGGCCTGGGGCGCAGTCGCCCTTCTGTGGATGCTCTCCAGGCGGCGCATCTACCGTGACGGGCGGCTAAAGAGGATGGACGTGGGGCGGGGCGTTATCCCCTTCCTTTCCTTCGCATTGCTGGTCTTTGTGAGCGCAAGGCTGGCGCTTCGCCTGCCGGAGGATTCCTGGTTCTTTGACGGACTGTCGCAGTATTTCCTGGCGGCGGCTTCTGCCGGGCCTCTCGTATACGTGTGCGGCGGCGTGGGGGTTGTAAGCTGTATCCTGCGGAAGTTTGTCAATTGACGGAAAAATGCTCTTGTATTTTGAAGAAAATGGGTATATACTCTATGACGGGCGCGGGGAAAGGTGCGCATGGAGGTTGCAGAATGTTTCTTCTGTTTTTGGGTTTTTGGATTTTGTTAAACGGGAAATTCACATGGGAAATCTTTCTGTTCGGGCTGGCGGTCGCGGCGGCAGTGTACTGGTTTATCTGCCGCTTCATGGATTACAGCCTGCGGAAGGATTTTTTGTTGTTCAAAAATGCGGGGCTGTTCCTCCTTTTTATGGGGGTTCTGCTCCGGGAGATCGCCAGGGCGAACCTGGGCGTGCTTAAGCTGATCTTGTCACCAAGGTACGAGCCGGAGCCGGCTCTGGTCTATTTTAAAACGGATCTAAAGAGCGGAATCTGCAAGGTGCTTCTGGCCAATTCCATCACCCTGACGCCGGGAACCATCACGGTATCCGTGGAGGGGGATGAGTTCTGCGTCCACTGCCTGGACAAGGAGATGGCCGAGGGAATTGAGGATTCGGAGTTTGTGCATATTTTGAGGAGAATGGAGGCGGGAAGGAAATGAGTGCGGATATTGTCTATCAGGGGATTTTGATGGGCTGCATGGTGGTTCTGGCCGTCTTGATCCTGGCTTCCATTATCCGCTCCGTGCGGGGGCCGAAGACGGCGGACCGGATCATTGCGGTCAACATGATCGGCACCATGACCATTGTCATTATCGCCATCCTGTCGGTGTACCGGAAGGAGGATTATCTGACGGATGTCTGTCTGATCTATGCCATGGTAAGCTTCCTGGCGGTGGTGGTGCTCACCAAGGTGTACACGGGGGTTTACCGGGAGCGGAAGGAGAAGGAAAAGAAGGGAGAGGTGAAAGAGAAATGACGGATTGGGTGAGACTTGCCGTGTCGGCGGCCTTTCTTCTGGCAGGGCTTCTGGTCTTTGTGTCGGCGGCCGTGGGAGTCAATAAGTTTAAGCGGGCGTTGAACCGGATGCATGCGGCGGCCCTGGGGGACACGCTGGGAATTCTGTTTATGATTTTGGGGCTGGCAATCTGGAGGGGGCTTGGTTTTGCGTCCTTCAAGCTGCTTCTGGTGGTGCTGTTTTTCTGGCTGGCGAGTCCCGTGGCGGGTCACATGATCAGCCGCTTGGAGGTCATGACGGACGAGGATCTTGGAGAAATCGAGGTGGAACACCGTGAGGATATTTGAACTGTTTCTGCTGGTCGGGCTGATCGTCTGCGCCCTCTCCGTGAGCTTTACAAAAAAGCTGTTGACGTCCATCATCATCTACATGTCTTACAGCTCCATCATGGCGATCATCTGGGTGATCCTGCAGTCGCCTGACTTGGCGGTGACGGAGGCGGCCGTGGGTGCGGGCGTGACCAGCATTCTGTTTTTCGTGACCTTGAAGAAGATCCGGGCCATCGAGGACGGTGGGGCGGAGAATACGGCGGTGGCGGAGACGGTTCTGGAAGGCGCAGAAACTCTGGAAGGAGCGGCAGGGGAGGACGAAACGCCGGCCGCAGAGGAAGAAAAGGCTGCGGAGGAGGGCGGAAAATGAGCAGGTTGAAAAGGGATTATGAGACCAGCCGGTTTCGCCGGTTTGAAAAATGGGTGGACGGGGAGACGGCGGCGCCTGAGTTTCGCATGGAGACGAGGGCGCCCTTAAAACGGATTCCGCCGGAGGAACTTTCGGGCCCCAGGCTCAATGAGGAGAAGATCCGGGCGGAGGTCTATGACGAGCGGCACAACAGGGAGCTTAAGATCTTCCGGGTGGTCAACAAGTTTGCCTCGGTGGCCCTCTGCGTGACCCTGATCGGCGTGCTTCTCTGGACGGTGATGTATCTGCCGGAGTTCGGGAACCCGGACAATCCCACCAACAACGAGGTGGCGGCCCGCTATATTGAGAAGGGCGTGGAGGAGACGGGGGCCACCAATTTTGTCACCGGCATGATTCTGGATTACCGGGCTTTTGACACCTTCGGGGAATCCTGCGTCCTCTTTATCGCGGCCACCTGCGTGCAGGTTTTGATGCGGCTGGACAACTCCGACGACAGGGAGAAGATGAAGAAGAAGCAGGCGGAGGAGAATGACCGGATCTATGAGCCGAAAAATGACCTGATCTTACAGAAGGTTTCCTGCGTGCTGGTTCCCCTGTTGTTTATTTTCGGGATCTATATCATTTTAAATGGCCATCTGTCGCCGGGGGGAGGTTTCTCCGGCGGAGCCGTCATCGGCTCCGGACTGATCCTGTATCTGAATGCCTTTGGGTTCAAAAAGACGGAGCGGTTTTTTACGGAGAAGACTTTCCGGAGGGTTTCGCTGGCGGCGCTCACCTTTTACTGCCTGGCGAAAAGCTATTCCTTTTTCACGGGGGCCAACCATCTGGAGAGCGGGATTCCCCTGGGGACGCCGGGGGCCATTCTCTCCAGCGGCCTGATTCTGCCCCTCAATATCTGCGTGGGGCTGGTGGTGGCCTGCACCATGTACGCCTTTTATACCTTGTTCCGGAAGGGGGGCATGTGAGTATGTTTGCACATCTGGCGGTCAATATGGAGGAGACAGTGTCCATGATCCTGTTCGGGATCGGCTTTACGACCCTTCTGCTCCACAAAAACCTGATCAAGAAGATCATCGGACTCAACATCATGGACACGGCGGTGTACCTGTTCCTGGCGGCCAAAGGCTATATTTTCGGACGGCAGGTGCCCATCCTTGCTGACGGGGTCATGGACGCCTCCGCCTACACCAATCCCATTCCCGACGGGCTGGTGCTCACCGGGATCGTGGTGTCGGTGAGCGTGACGGCCCTCATGCTGTCCCTCACGATCCGCCTTTACCGCCGTTATGGTTCCCTGGACATTGACGAGATCGTCTTCCGGTGGAGAAAGGAGGGGGAGTGATGGACGTTATCCGGAATTTCCCGTTTTTTTCGATCATCCTGGCCATGTTCTGCGGGATCGTCTCCTCGGTGCTAAAGGGGCGGTGGGCGAAGCGGCTCTGCCTTTTCATGGTGACGGTTCAGATTGCATTGTCGGGTTCGGTGCTGTTCTATACGGTACGGACCGGGGAAAGCTTTATCTACATGATGGGGCATTTTCCGGCACCCTGGGGCAATGAGATCCGGGCCGGGGTTTTGGAGGCGCTGATGGCGACGGGCTTTTCCGTCATCATGCTGCTCTCGCTTCTGGGCGGGCTCGCTCACGTGTTCACGGACGTGGAGGAGACGAAGGCCAACCTGTTTTTCATTCTGGTGGACCTCCTCATGAGCTCGCTGCTGGCGTTGATTTATACCAACGACCTGTTCACGGCCTACGTGTTCGTGGAGATCAACACCATTGCGGCCTGCGGCCTGATTATGATCCGACAGAACGGCCACGGGATCGTGGCGGCGATCCGCTACATGGTCATGAGCCTCCTTGGCTCCGGTATGTTCCTGATCAGCCTGACGCTGCTCTACGACATCACCGGGCACCTTCTGATGGAGCCGGCAAAGGATGCGGTGGAGGCCATCGTGAGGACGGGCAGCTACGGCGTGCCCCTTCTGGTGGTCATCGCCCTGATGTCGGTGGGGCTTGCCATCAAGAGCGGACTGTATCCGTTCCACTCCTGGATCCCGGAGACTTACGGCTATGCGACCCCGGCAGCCAGCGCAATCCTCTCCAGCCTGGTGTCCAAGGGCTACATCTTCCTGTTAATCAAGGTGTTTTACCGGGTGCTTGGCTACGGAACGGTGATCGGCAGCGGGGTCACGAACCTGCTGTTCGTGTTCGGTCTCTTTGGGATGCTGATCGGCTCCGTTCGGGCCATCCGGGAGACGGATACCAGGCGGATGATCGCCTACTCCTCGGTGGCGCAGATCGGCTACATCTACATGGGGATCGGCCTGGGGACCCAGGCGGGGATGGTGGCGGCTCTGTTCCACATCCTCACCCATGCGGCCACCAAGTCGCTGCTGTTCATCAGTGCGGTGGGCCTCTATGAGGTCTCGGACGGCAAGACGGATTACGTGAGCCTCAGGGGTTCCGGTTACCGGAACCGGACGGCGGGGCTGGCCTTTGCGGTGGGAGCCCTCTCCATGGTGGGCTTTCCCATGCTGTCGGGCTTTATCTCCAAGCTTCTGTTCGCCACGGCGGCGGTCCAGAGTCCCCACAAGATGGTGCTTACGATTTTGGGGTTGGCCATCAGCACGATCTTAAACGCCATCTATTTCCTGCGGCTGGTCATCAGCATCTATTCCCCATCGGAGCGGGATTACGGGGCAGATCAGCCCCACCGGGCGTCGAGGACGCTCAAGGCGGCTTCCTTCCTGTTCGTGGCGGTGAACCTGGTGCTGGGACTCTTCTCCAAGCCCATCGTCGACGGGATCAACGCAGGGCTGGGGATGTTCTTATAGATTTCAAGGAGGAAGATATGGAACAGGATTTTCTTTTACTGCTTCCGGTATTTTTTCCCATGGCGGCCGGTATTTTTGTGGCCGTCCTGTCCGGGACGAAGGCCGGGCGGCGGGGAAGGCGGTTGTTTGTGGCGGCATCCCTGATCCTGGAGATTGTGTTCACGGCCCTTTGCCTGGCGGGGGAGGGGCGGAGCCTGGTTTTGTGGCGGCTCACGGAGGAACTTCAGATTTATTTCCAGGTGGACGGGATGTCCCGGATCTTTGCCTCTTTGTCAGTGTTCATGTGGCTCCTGGCGGGGATCTTCGCCTTCCGCTATATGGATCATGAAGAACGGGAAGACCGGTTTTTCGGCTGTTATCTGGCCGTGGAGGGGGCTTTGGCGGGGCTTTCTTTTGCGGGAAACTTGATCAGCTTTTACCTGTTTTTTGAGATGATGACCTTTACATCCCTGTTCCTGGTGTTCCACGAGGGAGGCCGGGCGGCGATTCTGGCGGGGCTCAAATACCTGTTTTACTCGGTGGCGGGAGCCTTCATGGCTCTGTTCGGGATCTTTTTTCTGGCCGGTTTCGGCGGGCTGGGATATTTTGCGCCGGGCGGGATCCTGGACGGTGCGTCGCTTTCCGGCCACACAGGGCTCATCCTTGCCTCAGCCTTTCTCCTGGTCGTCGGCTTCGGCGCCAAGGCGGGCATGTTCCCCCTCCACGGCTGGCTTCCCACGGCTCACCCGGAGGCCCCGGCCCCGGCCAGCGCCGTGCTTTCCGGCGTGATCACGAAAATGGGCGTCCTGGGGATCATCCGGGCGGTCTATTACGTGGTCGGGGTGGAGCTTCTTAGGGGAACCTGGGTCCAGACGGCCTGGATCATCCTCGCACTGATCACGATTTTCATGGGCTCCATGCTGGCCTACCGGGAAAAGGGCCTTAAGAAACGGCTGGCTTATTCCACCGTCAGCCAGGTGTCTTATATTTTGTTTGGCCTGGCTTTGATGGAGCGGACGGCTTTTGTCGGGGCCATGCTCCACGTGGCGGTACATTCCCTGGTGAAAAATTCCCTGTTTCTGGGGGCGGGCGCCATCATTTTCCAGACGGGGAAGAAGCGGGTTTCGGAGCTTGCCGCCGTCGGGAAGGAGATGCCGGTGACCCTCTGGTGCTTCGCCTTTGCCTCCCTCGCCCTGATCGGAATTCCGCCCGCCGGCGGCTTCGTGAGCAAATGGTACCTGGCGGAGGGGGCGCTGGCCTCCGGGACAGGGGCTTTTACCTGGCTGGGGCCGGTGGTGCTCCTTGTGAGCGCCCTTCTCACGGCGGGCTATCTGCTCCCCATCGTGATCCATGGATTCTTTCCGGGGACGGATTATGATTACGGAAGCCTGAAAAAGAGGGAACCCTCCCTGCTTATGACGATTCCCGTGGCGTTTCTGGCGGCGGGAGCCCTGGTTTTGGGGATGTTTCCGGGCGTGGTCGTAAATGCCGTGACGAGAGCGGCGGGAGGAATCTTTTGACGGGGCCGTTTCGGGGACGGCGGAAAGGAGCGTAGGAGAATGCAGGTGTTGTTGATGACGGTTCCGGTGCTTCTCCCCCTGGCAGGAGGCTTTTTCATGCTGGTGATGGGGACGGGCCGGGAAGGGGCCGGAAAAAAACAGGAGAGAAACCGGCTGCTTTTCATGGAGGCGGTGGTTCTGGCGGCAAGTTTCTCCGTGTGGGCGCTGATCCTTGCGGGCCGGGAAGGAGGCCGGGAGGCGGTGCTTTTTTACCTGGCGGGAAAGGATCTGAAGGTGTTTTTCCGGCTGGACGGTGCGGGCTGCGTGTTTGCGGGCCTGGTGTCCTTTCTGTGGCCCTTCGCCACCCTCTATGCCTCGGAATACATGGAGGGGGAGGAGCGGCAGAACAGCTTTTTCGCCTTTTACACCATGGCTTACGGCGTGACCCTGGGCATTGCCTTTGCCGGGAACCTGGTGACTCTCTATCTGTTCTATGAGCTTTTGACGCTGGTGACGTTTCCGCTGGTGCTTCATTACCGGAACCGGGAGTCCAGGGCGGCCAGCCGGAAATACCTGTATTATTCCATCGGCGGGGCGGCCTTCGCCTTTATGGGGCTGGTGTTCATCCTGATCTACGGGAACACGGCGGATTTTATTTTGGGCGGCGTGCTCAACCGGGGCGTTCCGGGGTTCCGTGTCAATACGATTCTGTTTATGTACGTGCTGGCGTTCTTCGGCTTTGGCGTGAAGGCGGCCCTGTTCCCGGTTCACGGGTGGCTTCCGAAGGCTTCCGTGGCGCCGACTCCGGTGACGGCCCTGCTCCATGCGGTGGCCGTGGTGAAGTCGGGGGCTTTTGCCATTCTCCGCCTGACTTATTACAGCTACGGGGCGGACTTTATCCGGGGGACCTGGGCCCATTACGTGGTGCTGGCGGCGGTGCTTGTCACCATCGTGTACGGCTCCACCATGGCCGTGCGGGAGGCCCACCTGAAACGGCGGCTGGCCTATTCCACCATCAGCAATCTCTCCTATGTGCTCTTCGGCGTGGTGATGATGAATCCTCTCGGCATGGCGGCGGCGCTCGTCCACATGGTGTTCCACGCCCTGATGAAGATCTGCGCCTTTTTCTGCGCCGGGGCCATCATGCACAAGACGGAGAAAAATTTTGTCTATGAGCTCGGGGGAATGGGGCGGCAGATGCCGGTGACCTTCGCCTGCTTCACCGTGGCCGGGCTCTCCCTCATGGGGCTTCCCCTTTTTGCCGGGTTCATCAGCAAATGGAATCTGGCCCGGTCGGCGGTGGCGGCCGGCGGGGCCCTCGGGGTGACGGCCGTCGGGGTGCTGCTCTACTCGGCGCTCATGACGGGGATTTACATGCTGACGGTGACGGTGCGCGCCCTGTTTCCCAATGAAGGAGAAAAGACGGCCGCCCTGGTGGGGAGAACGGAACCGGGGTGGCGGATGCTGGCTCCCACGGTGCTGTTTGCCGTACTGCTGGTGGTGTTTGGGGTATATTCCGGGCCGCTTGTCCGTTTTATCATGGAAGTGGCGGAAGGAGTGATGGTATGAGCGGGAATGGGATGCTTTTGTTTCTGGCGGCCTGGCCCATGACGGCGGCTTTGCTCTCTTATATTATAGGTAGATTTTCAAAAAAAAGCCGTGACTTTTTTGCCGACGGCGCGGTGCTTCTGGAGTTTGCGGTGCTTCTGGGGCTTTTGCTCGCCGGCGTACTTGCCTGGGGAGGGGAATCCGGTGCGGCGTCCGGCTTTGTGGTTTCGGAATTTTGCTGGGAGGGGTTCTGCGGCCTGGGGCTCCATCTGGAGCTTGACGGGTTCCGGGCGCTCTACGGCCTGATTGCGGCCTTCATGTGGCTCATGACGACTGTCTTTTCCAGAGAATATCTGGCCCGTTACCGGAACCGGAACCGCTATTACCTGTTTGTGCTCCTGACCCTCGGGGCCACCATGGGGGTGTTTTTGGCGGCGGATCTTTACACGGCGTTTATTTTCTTTGAGATCATGTCCTTCACCTCCTATGCGTGGGTGGCCCACGACGAGAAGGAGGCGGCCATGAGGGCGGCGGGCACCTATCTCGGCGTGGCGGTGATTGGCGGCATGGTGACGCTCATGGGGCTGTTTTTGTTCTACCATGTGGCGGGGACCCTGGAGTTTTCGGAGCTTCTTCCCGCCTGCCGGGCGCTGTGGGAGGAGAAGCAGGGTACGCTTTACCTGGCGGGAGGGCTCACGGCTTTCGGCTTTGCGGCTAAGGCGGGCGTCTTTCCCCTCCACATCTGGCTTCCCAAGGCCCATCCGGTGGCTCCGGCCCCGGCCAGTGCCCTGCTCTCGGGAATCCTGACCAAGACGGGGATTTTCGGTCTGCTGGCCGTGAGCTGCAATGTCTTCCGGCATGATCCTTTCTGGGGCATGGCCGTGTTTGCCTTCGGGATGCTCACCATGTTCGGCGGGGCGCTTCTCGCCGTGTTCTCCGTGGATCTGAAGCGGACGCTGGCCTGCTCCTCCATGTCCCAGATCGGATTTATCCTGGTGGGGATCGGCATGCAGGGCCTTCTGGGGGAGGAGAACGCCCTGGCGGTGCGGGGAACTTTCCTCCATATGGTGAATCATTCCCTGATCAAGCTGGTGCTCTTCCTGGCGGCCGGGGTGGTCTACATGAACCTGCACCAGCTGAACTTGAACGAGATCCGGGGCTTCGGGCGGAAGAAGCCGCTCCTCGCCTTCTGCTTCCTCATGGGGGCTTTGGGGATCGGCGGGATCCCCCTCTGGAACGGGTACGTCAGCAAGACCCTGCTCCACGAGAGCATTGTGGAGTACGGCGCCTTGGCGGCGGAGGGTCTGTCTGTCTATGGGACGGCGGCCTTCTGGAAGGGGGCGGAATGGATTTTCCTGGTCTGTGGCGGCATGACGGTGGCCTATATGACGAAGCTGTTCGTGGCCCTTTTCGTGGAGAGGAGCCCGGAAAGACAGGAGGAATTCGATACAAAATACGGGCGGTACTGGAGCCTGGAGAGCAAACTTGCGGTGGCGGTCCCCGCCCTGCTCCTTCCGCTCATGGGGATGCTTCCCGGTCTGGTCATGGACCCGGCGGCGGAGCTCGGGGCGGGCTTTTTCGGCGGCGGCGCATCGGCTCGCCCGGTTCGGTATTTTTCCCTGGAAAATCTTTCCGGTGGCCTTGTTTCCATCGCCATCGGTGCGCTGATCTATTTCGGCGTGATCCGCACCGCGCTCATGAGGAAGCGTGCGGACGGCGTCCGGGTTTACGTGGACCGGTGGCCGGCCTGGCTGGATCTTGAGAATCTGATGCGGGGCGTGGGCAGGGGACTTCTTGCGGTGTCGGCGGTCCTTTGCCGGGCGCTGGACCGCATCCTGGACGGAAGCGTCGTGTTTGCCCGAAAGACCACCCACCGACAGCTTAAGGAGGATAAGATCCAGGTGTCGAGGAACCGATTGGCTTACTGGACGGGCTGTTTTCTGGAATGGAATTCGGACCTCCTGAATAAAACGGTCCGGCGGAAGCGTCCTGTGGAGAAGGCCTATGTGCGGAGGCTCATGGAGTTTGAGGAGAAGACGGTGCGGACCAACCGGATCATCAATGAGAGCCTTTCTTTTGCGTTGCTTCTGGTCTGTATCGGCCTGATCGTGGTGCTCCTTTACCTTCTGTGGATCCGGTGAGAGACCGGGTCATGCGGCGGAGGAAAAATAAAAAAGACATGCAGAGACTGAGCAGGGGAATTTCCCCTGCTCGTCGTGTTTCAGTTTTTTTTTCGGGCAGCGAACCATGCGGCCCGAAGGAGTTTCGGCGTTTTTTTGACACTTGACCGGTCAATGCCGGTAAAGAACTCTTTGTTTGACTCTGCGAATCTGGAGAAGGCCGAAGAGCCTGTGCGGTAGAGGGCTTCCCCGTGCAGGGCGTCGTAGCGTCTGTCAAGCTCATCGAAGGCGCAGATACAACTGTGCAGGCGTCCGATATAGAGCTGATGCCCGGGGCTTCCGGCTTCCATGTATGCGATTGTCTCTTGGGTGTTGGCAGTGCACCAGCCTCTTGCTATCATCCATCTGACCCACCTTGCATGTTCGTAGAGCATCAGATTTTTTTCGTTCTCTCCGATATGAAAACTCTTTTCAAAGGCTGACGCCATGGCATCTGCCGAGCCGGACTCGGAATGGTTCGTGTATGCGTTTTCATCCGGAATATTCCAGCCTTTGGGGATGATGTGATCGCTGTCGTCCGTATAAGTCTGGAACAGGCGGTAGGGCAGGCTTAAGGCCGCCGCCATGGAGGAGTCTCGGTTGTAGCACTTGGCGTAATAGCTCTTCAGGGCTTCCTCTCTTTTTTCCGTAAAATCCGATTCGTCTACGCCGCAATGCTGCAGGTGGACCGACTGTGCCACTCGTCCATAATAGCCACCGTCCAGTTCCTCCCACGTGTAGCGTTCACGCAGCGCACCGAAGGGGATCAGGAGGTAGTTGTTGTACCAGCTGTCGCCGAACTTTTCCATCTGCACCACCATGCTTTCGGAAAGGCGGGCAATATTGGAATCCTCGCAGTGGCACGCAATGAGCGGAAGTTCCGTTTTGTTGATCCTGCTTCCGCTTTTGACCAGGTTGCGGATGCTCCATTCCCGGACCTTTATCCCCAGGTTCAGGCTGGAAAGGTCGTCTTTGGCGTTGATGACGAAATAGAATAACGAATTTGTCTCCCCCAGGCCGTCCAGCTCGTCCGTGAGTTTTGAGGAATATAGGGATCCGCTGCGGATGTTTTTAAAGGATAGGGCGATGCCGGAAATCCGGTCCGCATCCGGCAGCCGGGAATCTGCGTCCGACGGCATTCCCTCCAGGATGTCCGACATGCCGGGGCAGTCAAATTTCAGCCGGTCTTTGATCTGCTCTGCGGCGGGCGACAGGACCGTGATGGAAAAAGTGACGCCGTGATACCAGAAACACCCGAGCCAGAAGGCTTCCCGGATCAGCCACCTGGTCAGGCCGTCATTGTCCTGGGCGATGACCACGTAGTTTAAGGCGAAGCGTTTGTTCGCCAGGGCGTATTTTGTGTGGGAACGAATCGGATAAAAAAGCGGATAGCGGCTGAGCAGCCGGTGAACCGGCCATTTGTCGTCGTCGATCACGTGGACGGGAATCCGGTACCGGTCCATGTGGCCGAGGGCCGTGTCCAGCAGGGCGGAGGAGGACTCTTCCTCCATCCGGATGTAAATGGAGATGTCCCATAGGTCGGTGGAGCTTCGTCTTTTATGCGGATCGGCGCCCCACGACTTGATTTTATCCAGTATGGAAAGCATGTCCTGAAAATTTTTCCCCAGGTCGTCATCAAAAAGCAGGTAGCGGATTTTTTTGGCGGGAACGGCCTGCCCGGCAAGCTCTTCGGCGGCGGAGGCGAGGATGACGTAGTCGCCGAAATGTTTTTCCATATGTTCGGGAATCGTCTTCAAAAACAGGGCGGTTCTTTTGTTCTCGCAGTTCAGCACGACGACGGCGTCGTCGGCTTCCGGCCGGCTTGGCTTATACAGAAGCGTGTCCAACCGGAAGGTTTTCCACTCTTCCCTGGCCTCGTGGCATCCGTAGGAAATCGCCCTGCGTATAAACTTCCCCCTGTCATAACCTTTGAATTTACAGCCTAACTCGCAGCATTTGACAAGCAGGTAAAACGCCTTTCCGAGAACGGCGTCGTCGGCAAGCCGCTGGTCGGTGATCTCGAGACATAGTTCTCTGCATTCCGCATATTCTCCGGCAGAATATCGTTCCTCCGCTTCCGCAAGTTTCTCCCTGGCCTCTTTTTTTTCCCGCTCCCGGATTTTCCGGATCTCTTCATTCTGGTCAGAAACCCCGCCGCTTTTTTTCGGCCGGAAGGGAAACACGATGCCGGGCAGACCCTTTGTCATGGCCTTGCCTTTCCTGCCGTCCGAACCTTCTGCGGCCGCTCTCCAGAAATACCAGGTGGCGGCGATCATCGCAAGGCAGGCAAGCCTGGAGGAAAAATCCTGCAGGTCGTGCTCGAATATCTCTTTCATGTCCCAGGAGCGGAAACACCGGTATAATGCGGTTTCTTCGGAAGCGGCGCCGTCCGCTCCGCTCCCCTTCAGACAATCAATCACGGCGTTTATCTGCTCCTCGTATCTCTCCCTGTCGGCTGCGGAAAGCTCCGCCAACATGGATTCCAGATTTGTTTTCAGGTCCTGTACCGGTCTGGCATCCTCAAAGGAACAGTCTTCGCCGGAAGCGTGGCGGATGATGTTGGAGCGGACGTTCTCATATTTCATGCGGGAATGTTCGTTTGCATTCCAGAATCTGGAGAGGGCCGTCTTGTTTGCCTTAGCCAGATCCTCTCCGCCTTCCAGGATCCGGTATTCTGGCGGAAACAGCTGAAGAATGTCCCGCTGGCCTTTTTTTAAGAGGTTGCGGGGGAATATGGTTTCCCATGTGATCTCATAATCCTTCCTAAAGTCCGTGCCCATCGCCTATACCCTTTCTCTCCTGTTTGAATTTTGCAATTGCCTGGGAAACTATCTTATGCCCATTGTAACATGGGCAAAAAACGAGCGCAACGGAAAAAGCGGCCGCAGTTTCATAAAATCGATCAGATTTCATGGAAAAGTTTCATTCCACGGCAATAATTTCCCCGATGACACCGGGAAATTATTATATCATGGTATTACAACAGATAACAAAATATTTTTTAAGAAAGGGGAAAAGTATGAAAAGAAGAAAACTCTTAGCACTGCTTCTCGCAGTTGCGACGATCCTCGGCTCTGCCCTGTGCAGTCCGAACACCGCTCTGGCGGCCTCCATCAACACGAAATATCCCAGGACGAAGATCACGGGATACATCCTGTCAACCTCAAACAAGTCGGTAGTCGCCTATTCGTACATCGGCGGCGGTTCCGTGGGCCATATTTACGCCAGCGACGACTGCACGATCCAGGAGGTTTACACCAACGGATGGGTAAAGGTGACGGTGCCCTGGAGCGGCTACACCTACGGCAGGGTCGTGTACACCCAGCTTTCCAATTTCCTGAACACGTCCTATACGCCCCAGATGCGAAGGGTCACGGTAAAGACGGCGGCCTACAACCGCTCCAATCTCAGTAAAAGCCTGGGGCACGTCTATGTGGGCGACAACTGTTACGTGGTGGGCGAGTCCGGAAACTACTACCAGGTCCTCTGCCCCTGGTCCGGCGGCGGATACCGGATCTGCTGGGTCAACAAATCGGCCTTCGGGCACGTCCATTCCTACCGGACGGAATACGAGGCGGCCCACCCCCACAGGGTGTACAAGAAATGCTCCTGCGGCGACTGGTATTACACCGGCGCCACCCAGAAGGTGTCGAGCTGCGGGCCCTGCAATCCGCATGTCCATTCCTATCGGACGGAATACGAGGCGGCGCATCCACACAGAGTGTATAAGAAGTGCTCCTGCGGCGAATGGTACTATACCGGTGCCACCCAGAATGTATCAAGCTGTACCACCTGCAATCCGGCTGCGACATACACCGGCTATGTGAACACCGCTTCTCAGCCGTTGATATTGAGACAGTCTGCCTCCACCAGTTCGGCAGCCCTTGCGAGCATGCCGAGGGGCAGCGCCCTGACGGTCCTTGACAATAAGGCAATCTACAATGGATTCTATCATGTGAGGTACGGATCGACCACGGGATATGCCAGTCTCAGCTATATTTCCTTCACGAAGCCCCAGTCGGTTGGCCTTGCCTGGCCGGCTTCTGCGAAATATGTCACCTGCATGTATTATTACAAAAACGGGTCAAAGCACAGCACCCGCTATGGATATCAGAATGCAATGGACATTGCCGGCGGCGGCAACATTTATGCGGCGGCGGCGGGGACCGTGGAGACGGCCACCTATCAGTCCGGAGGCTTTGGAAACTACATCGTGATTTTGCATAACGACGGCACGAGGACTCTGTATGGCCACCTGAGCAGCCGCTCGGTCTCGGCAGGACAGTATGTGAGCCAGGGGCAGAAGATCGGCGTGATGGGCTCGACCGGCAATTCCTCCGGGACACACCTCCATTTCGAGTGGTCCGGCGGGGATCCCTGGAGGAACTACTTCAAATCCGACAGCAGCCTGATCTATGAGGCGAACGTCCGGACCAACAACGCAAATTATAATTCCGACAAAGCGATCGTCCGGTTTCTTGATTCCAATTACCGCTACAGCGGCGGATACTATTACAGAAAGTAACGGCATCAGCATGCAAAGAAAGCGGTGATTTTCCAAAATCCGGCGCACGAAGAGGTTCCGATCCCTTCGTGCGCCGGATAACTTTGTTGATTTTCTGCAACGGGGAGGGTATAATAAAGTATTGTTTAAAGGCGGGTTGTCCATATGATGCAGATCAGAAAAAAAGAAGGAACGATTGTCAAGGCGTATTGTCTGGAAGAAAACAGTCCGATGATACACAAGTTTATGGAGGAAGGGAAATTATGTTCCATTGATGAGAACCACTGGAGGATTTTTTCTCGGGAATCCAAAGAGGGAGAGCTGGCTCAGTCCGGGGATTATGTGAAAATGGACTCCGGGGGAAACCTTTATCCAAATAACAGGAGCTTTTTTTTAAGAAACCATCGATTTTTGGGTGAGGATACCTATGAGCAGATTTCCCGGCCGCTCAGGGCCTGGTGCGCAGGGGACGACATGTGCCCGGAAGTTCAGTTTTTGATGGAACACAAAGATCTGAGAATCCATGCGGATGACGAACATGCCTATTTCAGCGCATCTTTATGGGGGGATCTGTTACGGGCGGCTAAGGATGCGGTCATCGTATTCTATGACATCGAGTATGATGCCGAAAGGACGGTCATAGATGCGGATTTTAACTTTGTGTCACGTGATGAATTTGAGGCGCAGTATGACATAGTAAGCTCATGATTTCGGGAGAGGTCAATGTCCGCAGGGGATACCGGGATGTCAGAAAGGAAAAGCGATGCCGGAAAAAGCAATATTTATCAGTCATTCGAGCAAGGATTATGAAATTGCAAAAAGAATCTGTGATGTTTTTGAAGAGAACGGCCTGGGATGCTGGATTGCGCCCAGGGATATTCCTTATGGTGCGGAATGGGCGGAGACGATCGTCAGGGGAATCCGCACTTCCAGCATCATGCTGGTATTGATCACGGAACATTCTGTCGCTTCCAAGCATGTGATCAGAGAAATCCATTCCGCCGTCCGGAATGACGTCCGGGTTTTGTACGTGAGGCTGGATTCCGCCCCTTTGAGCGACGGATTGGCCTATTATCTGGACGTTTTACAGGAGATCGACATTGATCTGGCTTCTGACCGATGTGACGAGGAGCTTTTGCGGTTGACCGCCTACGTAAAAACGTGCCTGTCGGGATTTCCCGAAGGCGGAACGGCGGGGCGATCAAGACCTCGCCTGTCTTCAGGACAGGTGGAGATTTCAGGTGTGCGGGTCTCCCGGGAGCCGGCGGCGGGGGAGGACGCCTTTTCCGACATGATGAGAGGGCTGCTCAGGAAGCTGAGATGAGAAGAAATTGAACAAAAAGGTTGAACTTTTTTGCGGCTCGTGTTATACTACACGAAGAGTTGAACTTCAAAAACAAAATTGAACAAAAATGCGGATGAAATTGAACTTGCGGGAGAACGGCATGTCACGGGAGACCTTTGCGGACAGATTGAAGCTTGCGATGGAAAAACAGAATATGAAACAGGCAGACCTGATCCGCGCAGCAAATGAGCGGGGGGTCAAGCTGGGAAAAAGCCATGTGAGCCAGTATGTGGGGGGCAAGACCGTTCCGCGGGAGGGGATCCTCCGTTTTTTGGCAGAAGCCCTTCAGGTGGAGGCGGACTGGCTGAGGGGAGGGGCCGCCGGGATTTTGCGGACGGACGACGTTTCAGGGCCGGCGGGTCCCGGGGAAGGGCGCCCGGAGGAGACTCGGAAAACGAGCCGGAGGTCTGGCGGCGGAGGGAGTAAAAGAAAGGAAGAGCTGGGAGGCAGGAACATGCGGGAGTTTAAAAAATCGTCGAAACTGGATAACGTGCTGTATGATGTGAGAGGCCCGGTGGTGGAAGAGGCGGCCCGAATGGAGGAGGCGGGGATGCAGATTTTGAAATTGAACATCGGGAATCCCGCTCCCTTCGGCTTCCGAACGCCGGACGAGGTCATTCTGGATATGCGCAGACAGCTCACGGAGTGCGAGGGCTACTCTCAGGCCAACGGGCTGTTTTCCGCTAGAAAGGCGATCATGCAGTATGCACAGATCAAACGGATTCCCAATGTCTCCATGGACGACATTTATACGGGAAACGGGGTCAGCGAGTTAATCAACCTGTGCATGTCGGCCCTGCTCGATGACGGAGACGAGATTCTGATCCCTTCTCCGGACTATCCCCTGTGGACCGCCAGCGCCACCCTGGCCGGGGGCACGCCGGTTCATTATATCTGCGACGAACAGGCGGAATGGTATCCGGACATGGAGGATATCAAAAAGAAGATCACGGACAGGACCAAGGCCATCGTGATCATCAACCCCAACAACCCCACCGGGGCGCTGTATCCGAGGGAGGTCCTGCAGCAGATCGTCGACATTGCCAGGGAGCACCAGTTGATGATCTTTTCCGACGAGATCTACGACCGGCTGGTCATGGACGGGGAGAAGCACGTGTCCATTGCGTCGCTGGCGCCGGATTTATTTTGTACCACCTTCAGCGGCCTGTCCAAGTCCCACATGATTGCGGGCTTCCGCATCGGGTGGATGGTCTTAAGCGGCAACAAGGCCATTGCGAAGGACTACATGGAAGGAATCAAGATGCTCTCCAACATGCGGCTCTGCTCCAACGTGCCGGCCCAGTCGGTGGTACAGACGGCCCTCTGGGGTCATCAGAGCGTCGAGGGCTACGTGGTGCCGGGAGGACGGATCTACGACCAGAGGGAATGCGTGTACAATGCCTTGGTGGATATTCCGGGAATCAGCGTCGTGAAACCCAAGGGCGCTTTCTACATGTTCCCGAAGATCGACGTGAAAAAGTTCAATATTACGGATGATGAAAAATTTGTGCTGGATCTTCTGCGGGACAAAAAGGTTCTGCTGATCCACGGCGGCGGCTTCAACTGGAAGGAGCCGGACCACTTCCGGGTGGTGTACCTGCCGAGGGTGGGGGTCCTGAAAGAATTTACGGAGAAACTTGCGGATTTCCTGAGTTATTATCACCAGTAAAAGAAAGGGACGGGGATGATCGACAAAGACATGCTTATCAGCGAACTTCTGGAGACCCACGAGGCGGCTGGCGCACTTCTCGCCGAGGCGGGGATGGCCTGCGTCGGCTGCGCCGCCGCTGCCGGAGAAACCCTGGAACAGGCGGCGCTGGAGCACGGGCTGGACCCGGTGCTCCTGGTGCGCAAGCTGAACCTGCATCTGTTCCACAAGGTCTGAGCGGAAGAAGAAAAGGCCCCTCGGCCATGTCCCTCCGGCAGACCTTGCCATCGTCTGCGGGAGGGGGATGGCCTGGGGCCGGAATACTCATTATTCCCCGCAAACCATCTCCGCAAGGTCCATTCTGGGGGCCGCCTGGACGGGGGAGACGACGACGGCCTTGAAGGTGCATCCCTCCGCCACGGCGACAAAATGGCCTTTGCCTGCGGCGATGTCGAGCTGGGTGCCAGCGGGAATGCGGACGATCTGGGCCGTATCCATGGCGGGCTTTCCGTCCACGATGTCGATGAACAGCATCAGGGCCGTCCCCTCCGTGAAGAAGAACTGCTCTGCGTCCTCATGGTACTCGATCACGCTGAAATTGGGCGTGTGGTGCCAGCCCTGGAGCACGCCGGACATGATCTTGTCCGTCTTAAACTGGGTGACGACGGGGAATGCGGTCCACTCGAAGAAATCCTCCTTGTAGGTTTCACAGATTTCCGTGAACGCCACGTTGACGCCCTTGATGGCCACGTCTTTTAAATCCTGGATCTTTACCTTCATAATCTTACCCTCCATCAGTTTTGCGGCAGACGCCGCACCGGTATTTGTTTCAGTATATCACCGAGCGATCCAAAAGGGAAGCGGGAAAATCCCGGATTAAAAAAGTCTATGTACTTTCCGGAAAAAAAGGTATATAATAGGCGGATAGTGAAAGTGTGGACAGACCTAACCGCACAGGTGCAAAGATTTTCGACGGAGGAATTTATGAAAAAGCTGATCGACATGATTACGGAAATTGTGGAGCGAGGATTTGCGGACTGCGGGTACGAGGGGAGCCTTGGGAAGGTGACCCTCTCCAACCGGCCGGACCTCTGCGAATACCAGTGCAACGGTGCCATGGCCGGGGCGAAGCTCTATAAGAAGGCGCCCATCCGGATCGCGAACGACGTGGTGGGGAAGCTTTCGGGGAACGAGGTGTTTGAGGAGGTCACTGCAGTGAATCCCGGCTTTATCAATATGAAGCTTTCCGGGGCATTCCTGGCGGATTACCTGGAGCGGATGAGGAGCGGGGAAAGGCTCGGGATCAGCCCGGCCGAAAAACCGGAGACCATCGTCATCGATTACGGCGGCCCCAACGTGGCCAAGCCCCTTCACGTGGGGCATCTGCGGTCGGCGATCATCGGGGAGAGCATGAAGCGGCTGTTCCGGTTCCTCGGGCACAAGGTGATCGGGGACGTCCACCTGGGCGACTGGGGCCTGCAGATGGGACTGATCATTGAGGAACTCAGGGAGCGGCAGCCGGAGCTTCCTTATTTCAAGGAGGACTACGAGGGGGAATATCCGGAGGAGGCACCCTTCACCATCGGGGAGCTGGAGGAGATCTATCCGGCGGCCAGTGCGAAGTCCAAGAAGGATGCGGGCTTTGCGGAGAAGGCCCATGACGCCACCTTTAAACTGCAGAACGGGAACCGGGGCTATTTAGCCCTCTGGAACCACATCCTGAACGTATCCGTCTCCGACCTGAAGAAAAATTATGAAAAGCTGGGCGTGACCTTTGACATCTGGAAAAAGGAGAGCGATGTCCAGGGATATATTCCGGACATGGTGGAGCGGATGAAGGCGGAGGGCTTCGCCCATGAAAGCCAGGGGGCCCTGGTGGTGGACGTGGCCGAGGAGACGGATTCCAAGGAGGTGCCGCCCTGCATCCTCTTAAAGTCCGACGGGGCGACCCTCTACTCCACCACGGATCTGGCGACCCTGGTGGAGAGGGAGAAGCTTTTTGCCCCCGACCGGATTCTTTACGTGGTGGACAAGCGGCAGTCCCTCCATTTTACCCAGGTGTTCCGCTGTGCCAAGAAGACCGGCATCGTGCGGCCGGAGGTGAAGTTATGCTTCCTGGGCTTCGGCACCATGAACGGCAAGGACGGAAAACCCTTCAAGACCAGAGACGGCGGGATTATGCGGCTGGAATACCTCATCCGGGAGATCAGCGAAGCCGTTTACGGGAAGATCATGGAAAATAAGTCCATGGAGGAGGCCGATGCGAAGGAGACGGCCAAGATGATCGGGCTGGCGGCCCTCAAATACGGGGACCTCTCCAATCAGGCGGCCAAGGATTACGTCTTTGACGTGGAGCGGTTCATTTCCTTCGAGGGGGACACGGGGCCCTACATCCTTTACACCATCGTGCGGATCAAGTCGATCCAGGCCAAATACGAGACTCTTACTGACCGGCATGCGGGGGAGGGAAGGATTCTTCCTGCGGCTTCCGAGAGTGAGAAGGCCCTTCAGCTTTTAGTGAGCCGGGTTCAGGATGCCCTGCTTTCGGCTTTTTGCGAGCAGGCGCCCCACAAGCTCTGCCAGTACGTCTATGCGCTGTCCAACGCCTTTAACCGCTTTTATCATGAGACGAAGATCATGGCCGAGGAGGATAAGGAGCGGCAGGCGGCCTATATCCGTCTGCTCGGCTTGGTGAGGCAGGTGCTGGAGACCTGCATCGACATTCTGGGATTTGAGGCGCCGGATCGGATGTAGGAGAAAAGAGAATGACGCATTCTGAGGAAATGCTGCGAAAAAAGTCCAGAAGCCCCCAGGAATATGAGCGGGGCGAGGAACTGTTTGAGCAGGGAAAGGTGAAGCTCCTCTCCAGGGAGAGTTTCTGGAAGGGGGAGGAAAAGATCCGAGCGCTGGTGGAGGACGGGGAGAAGAGCTTCAGAGTCTCCGCCCTGATGAAGAAGGGCTACCTGTATCAGGCCGTCTGCCAGTGCCCGGTCCACAGGGAATACAAAGGGCTGTGCCGCCATGTGACGGCTGCAGTCCTTTCTGTGATGGAAGTGGGGATGGAGGAGAGTGCGCCCCGGGTGTCCACGCCCATCCGGGTGCGACGGATGCTCAAGAGCTACACGGAGCGGGAGATGCGGGAAGCCGTGATCGCAGGGATGGAGGAGAAGGTTCGGCTGGAGCCGACGCTTAAGGCTTCGGAGGGAAAGCTGTTTTTGTCGCTCAAGGTGGGAAACGTGCGGATGTACCAGGTGAGGGACCTGACTTCCTTTGTCGCCGCCCTGGAGAATGAGGATTACGTGGAGTACGGGAAACAGCTGGCATTTTATCACAGCCTGGACGCCTTTGAGCCGGCCTCGGCCAGGCTGGCCGAGGAGGTGGTCCGGCTGGTCGGAGATTATCTTTCCGTGTATCAGAAGTTCATGAGTTATCGGAATTCACAAAAGCCCACCATCCGGGAGTTTGAACTGACTCCCGGCGCCTGCGATGCGGTCATGAGGGTGCTTGCCGGCTGGACGGTGGATTTCTCCGGGGCGGAGCCCGGAACCAGGAAGATTCAGGTCCGCAAGGAGAATCCCCGCCTGATGGGGACCGTGCGGACGCTGGGGCGGGACGGCTTCCGGATTTCCCTGATGGACCATGTGGAGGCCTTTTACGGGAAGCGGAAACTTTATCTGCTCAGAAAGGACGTGCTCTACTGTTGCGACCGGAGCTGCAGCCAGGTCCTCCGGGAGTTCGTCCGATCCATGGAGGAGGGGGAGAGGGGGCTCTCGGCGGAGATTGCGGGGAAGGACCTTCCATCCTTCTGCGATTACGTGCTCCCCAAAATTGGCGGGTACGTGACCGTGGAGCCTCTGGGGATTGATCTGGAGCAGTATCACGCCGACCCCCTCAAGGTGAAATTTTATTTTGACAGCCCGTCTCCCTCCGAGGTGACTCTCCGTGCGGAATTCTGGTATGGGGACAGGCGGTACACGCCCTTTGCACCCGTGCTGCGGACGGAGACGTTCCGGGACCAGGCGGGGGAGCTGATGGCGGGGACATTGATCCGGAAATATTTTACGGGCAGGTATGCGGGGGAGGACTGTTTTGCAATCCGGAACGACGAGGATGCCATGTTTCGTCTGCTGGAGCGGGGCCTTGCGGAGTTTGAAACTCGCGGCCAGGTCTATTTAAGCGAGTCCATGCGGGGAAGGCGCATCTTGTCCGGGCGGAGGCTTTCTTTCGGTGTCAGCCTGAAAGGCGGCTGGCTGGACCTTGCGGTGGATGCGGGGGAGCTCCCCGAGGGGGAGATCGGCCGCATCCTTTCGGCCTATCGGGCGAAAAAGAGATTTTATCAGATGCGGTCCGGGGACTTCATTCGTCTGGAGGACTCCGGCTTTGAGGTGCTTTCGGAGCTTTCCAAGGGATTGGCCCTGGAGGAGAAGCGGTCCTTCCAGGCGCCGATCCGCCTCCCCGGTTACCGGAGCCTGTTTGTGGATAAGCTTCTGGGAGACGGAAGTCATATGGAGGTCCGGAGAGATCAGGCCTTCCAGTCGGTGGTCCGGGCCATGAGTTCCTGGGAGGAGGGGGCTTTCGACGTCCCGGAATCTCTGCTGGAGGTGCTCCGGGATTACCAGAAAAAAGGCTTTTTCTGGCTGAAGACCCTGGATTCTCTGAATTTCGGCGGGATCCTGGCCGATGACATGGGCCTTGGGAAGACCATTCAGGTCATCGCCCTTCTGCTGTCGGAGGCGGAGGAGCATTCGGACATGGAGGTGTTAATCGTCTGTCCGGCGTCCCTGATCTACAACTGGGAAAGCGAGATCCAGCGGTTTGGAAAAGGTCTTTCCGTCATGGTGGTGGCGGGAACCGTGCCGGACCGCAGGGAGATGCTTTGGGGACAGAAGGGGAAGGCCCAGGTCATGATCACCTCCTATGAGCTTTTGAGAAGGGATATTGAGCTCTATGGCAAGAAGGAGTTTCGGTTTCTGGTTCTGGATGAAGCCCAGTATATCAAAAATCACACCACGAAGAATGCGGAGGCCGTGAAACAGGTGCGGGCGGGAACCCGGTTTGCCCTGACGGGGACGCCCATCGAGAACCGGCTCAGCGATCTGTGGAGTATCTTTGATTTTCTGATGCCGGGCTTTCTCTATGGCTATGCCCGTTTTAAAAAGGAATTTGAGATCCCTATTGCGAAGGGGGAGGGGAAAAAGGAATTAAAACGGCTGAACCGGCTGATTGCGCCGTTCCTCCTGAGACGGTGTAAGAAGGACGTGCTCACGGAGCTGCCGGATAAACTGGAACATATTGTCTATTCCAAACTGGAGGGGGAGCAGCGGAAGCTTTACACCGCCCAGGCGTTCCTCTTAAAGCAGAGGCTGGAGGAGGCCGGGGAGGAGGAGTACCGGAGGGAGCAGATGCAGATCCTGGCGGAGCTTCTGCGGCTCAGGCAGCTCTGCTGCGATCCGTCCCTGTGTTATGAGGGCTACGAGGGCGGCTCGGCCAAGCTGGAGACCTGCATGGAGCTGGTGGCGGGGGCCGTGTCGGGCGGACACAAGGTCCTTTTGTTTTCCCAGTTTACCTCCATGTTGGAAATTTTAGAAAAACGGCTTCGGGACGAGGGGATCGCATATCATAAACTGACGGGACGCACGGGGAAGGAAGATCGTCTGACTCTGGTGAACGCCTTTAACCAGGACGAGGTTCCGGTATTTTTGATTTCTTTAAAGGCGGGCGGAACCGGGCTCAACCTGACGGCGGCCGACATGGTGATCCACTATGATCCCTGGTGGAATCTGGCGGCGGAGAACCAGGCCACGGACCGGGCCCACCGGATCGGGCAGAAGAAGGTGGTGTCGGTGTTCCGGCTGATTGCGAAGGATACCATCGAGGAGGGAGTGCTGAAGCTTCAGGACAGGAAGCGGGAGCTCTCGGAGCAGGTGACTTCCGGAGCGTCGTCCTTCGCTTCCATGGGGAGGACAGAACTGATCCGGCTTTTGGAGGAGGAGCATGAAGTATATTGATCTGCACTGTGACACATTGATGATGTTTGCGGGGGAGGGCGGGAACCTCTATGAAAACACCATGGCCGTCGACATCAAAAGGTTAGAGAAGGGGGACTGCCTGGCGCAGTTTTTTGCCGTCTGGATGCCGGACGCCCAGGGGCTCTCGGAGTTTCGGGAGACGGGACTGTGCGATGCCCTCTCGGGGGAGCTTTCTCCCGAGGAATGGGACGACGCCTATATCGGACGGCTGGCTTCCTGCCTGACGGCGGCCTGCAGAGAGCACGGCGATGAGATCTCCATGGCATTTTGCCGGGAGGATCTGGAAAAGAATGAGCGGGCCGGGAGGATGTCCGCTTTTCTGACTCTGGAGGACGGCCGGGCGGTCCGGGGGAGCCTTGAGCGGCTGAAAGGATTTTATGACCTGGGTGTCCGTCTCATCACCCTCACCTGGAACGGGGACAACTGCTTTGGCAGGGCCAATTACCAGGCGGCTTCCTTTGGGGGCAGGGGGAGCGGCCTTGCGGATTTTGGAAAAGAGGCGGTCCGTTACATGAACGAGCTGGGGATGATCGTGGACGTTTCCCACCTGTCCGACGAGGGTTTTTATGATGTGGCGGCCGTCTCGGAAAAGCCTTTTATCGCCTCCCACTCCAACGCCAGGGCGCTCACGTACTGCTCCAGAAATTTGAGCGACGACATGCTCCGGATCCTGGGGGAGAGGGGCGGAGTGACGGGCCTAAACTTTGCCTGCGAATTTCTGGAAGAGCATCCCGGCAGCAGGGAGAGCACCGTGAGCCGTATGGCGGCCCATGCCAGATACATCGTGAACTGCGGCGGCGAGGAGGTGCTGGCCCTGGGCTCCGACCTGGACGGTGTCGGCGGCAGGCTGGAGATCCCTTCGCCGGACCGGATGGGCCTTCTCTGGGAGGGACTGAAAAAGGCCGGCCTTACGGAGCGGCAGATCGAGCTGGCGGCCAGGAAAAATGCGGAGCGGGTGATCGGAGAGATTACGGGGACTGGTCAAAGAGCACCAATTGGGGCCAATAGAGCATGCTGACCACCAGGAAAAGCAGGAAGGAAAAGAGGTATAACAGGATGGTCCCCGGGGTGGGCGATACCTCGGCCCACCAAAATAACAGCATGCCCATGAAGGCGAACAGCCCGATCATCAGCCCCGTGACTGCGCCGGGGATCAGGCTCCCCCTCCAGTTCTGTTTCCAGGAACGTCTGTAATTCTTCCAGATATTGTTCGGGTCATCCCTGAGTCCCCGGAGGATGGCGTCGTATAAGCCCGCCAGGAACGGGCCGGCGATCATCCCGCCGAGGATGGACGCGGGCAGCAGGATGAGGGTGCTGGAGGAGAGCAGGGCGTAGAGCACGCCGAAGGCCAGGGGCATGAAGCCGGCGACGGTGATCAGATGGATCTTCCACCAGCTTCCGAAGTGCAGGGACAGAAGCTGTTTGTAACGCCTGAAGCCCGTCTGGCGGACATTCATGTCATAACTGCGGTCTTCTGAAATAAAAAGTCCCATCGTATCTTACTCCCTTCTTATGCGCTGTAATGGCAGTGTTCGAGAAAATCCGACAGATAGTCGAGGGGTTCTCCCTCAAAACCGTCCTGACAGGAAAATTCTGCGCCGATGGCGTAATTGCCGTAGATGCCGAAGGCGGAGGCCCCACGGGCGTAGGGGCCGGAGGTGAGCCGGTAGGTGATCACCGTAAATTCCTGGCCGTTATAGGAGACGGTCTCTTCGGAGTCGATCTGGTACTGTTCGCCGGCCAGAGAGAGCCATTCCTCCCTGGCTTCCTCTGCCTTTTCCACGGAGGAGGAGCCGCCGAGCAGGAGGAAGAGCTGGGCATCGTAGACGGTGATCTCCTGTTCTTTGTCCTCCGTCTTATCTAGATAGGAAGCTTCTTCGCCGATGGACCAGGTGGCGTAATACATGCCGTTTCCGGACAGGGCGTCCTTCTTATCCCGGAAGGTCAGCTCTTTCGGTGTGTCGACGCCCAGAATGTCGCCGATGGTGATCCAGCCCTCGTCCCAGTCCTTTCCGTCCGCCGCCTTCTCCGGCAGGGGAGCTTCCCCGCAGGCGGCGAGAAGCAGGCAGGCTGCCAGCATAAAGAGAAAAATGATCCGTTTTTTCATGAAACCGCTCCTTCCGTCAATCGCTCCCACAAGGCTTCACAGCCTTCGGGATATTCTGTGGTCTTCTCTGTCCAAAATCCCCGTCTTCCCAAAAACAGCGGCTCCACCAGGGTTTTATTGTCGCCGCTCACGGTCTCGCCGAGCAGACTGTAAGAATAGGCACCCAGATCCTGGCCGGCCAGCGCCGGACACCGGCTCCAGGCGAGGCATATCCCGTCTGCAGAATTGTCATTTTCTGCGGGAAGGGAGCCGTCCAGCCGACACAGGGAATGATATTCCGTCTGGAAACGCTCCGGGTCCTCCAACAGAAAGAAATAGCTCTCGCATTCCAGTAGATCGGCTGTCAGGGACACGCCGGCCGAGTAGGCGGCCTCGGCGTCTCCCCCGCCGGCATACTGGGTCAGATGTACCGAAACCTTCCCGTCGCCGTTTATGTCGTCGCCCAGAGAGGAGAAGGCCCGCTCAACGGCCAGGACCGTGTCCTCCGGGAGCGGGTCAGTCCCCACGTAGGCGATCTGATAGTCCGGCAATGTTTCGCCAAGGCCTGACGCGTGCCAGGCGATGTCTGCGAGGGCGGCCAGAAGGACGGCTCCCAGGAGAACCTGCCATCTGTGATAATGCCACCAGTTCTTTCGTTTTTCGGCGGGTGTCATGGTGACGGGCTTCTCCGGCTTTACGTCCCGGTATTTCCATTTTAAGTATTCGCTTGCCATTCAGAACTCCTCCTGTGTGGTGCCGCCGGGGGCGTAGCTGCCGGGAAGGCAGACCAGGGAAGGGATGTTGGAACGGTCCGGAGCCAGCAAGAGATCCACGCAGGTTTCCGCCAGCTTTTCGACCGGCTGGATGATGGTGGAACAGTAGAGGCTGTTTGTGCCCAGCTGCCGGATCCCGTCAAAACCGATGATCTGCACGTCCTCCGGGATCCGGATCCCGGATTCCGCCAGGATTTTTCGAATCCGTTCGGCAAGCAGGTCGGTGGAGCAGAAGATGCCGTCGATCTCCGGCTTCCCGTTTTTCGTGTGGGAGCGGAAGAATGCCCGGAATGCATCCGCATCCCCGTCGCCGTTCTGCCGGAAGACTTCGCAGGGGATATTCCTGGTCCGGCAGACCATCTCAAAGCCGTCCCCCCGCTTGTCTGTCTCGCCGGGCTGCATGGATCCGGTCCTGAGGAAGGCCAGATGGCGGCAGCCGAGCTCCAGAAGCTTTTCCGCAGCGATGCGTCCGCCCCCGTAGTTGTCTGTGGCCACGCAGGGGATATCCGGCCCGAGGCTTCTGTCGATGCTGACAAAGGGAAGCTCTCCGTCAATGGACAGGGGATTGTAGGTCAGGGCAATGATGCCGTCCACCTTGTTCTGGCGCACCATGTTGATGCAATCCTGTTCCCGGTCGGGATTGCGGTCTGTCAGGTATAGGAGCATCCGGTAATCCCGCCTGGCCAGGGCGGTATAGATGTGTTGGGACAGGGCACCGAAATAGGGGTGGTCCACTGCCGGGAGGATCAGGGCGGCGGTGTAGGTCTTGCCGGCCCTGAGGCCCCTGGCGTACTGGTTGACCTGATAGCCCAGCTTTTTGGCGGCAGCCTCCACTTTGGCCTGGTAGCTGGCACCCACCGGGAGCCCGTTGAACACTTTCGAGACGGTCCCCAGGGCGACTCCCGCTTCCCTGGCGACATCTTTCATGGTCGGTGTACTGCTTTTCATGAACGATTCTCCTGTATGCTGAATGATTTCTGTCCTTATCATAGCAGATAAATCCATGGTTGTAAAGTGCGATTTCACGATTTTCACGATAATTTCATGAAACGTTATACGCCGAGAAAAAGAAAATGAGATCAAAGGAAGAGGGGGAAAATGCAATAATTAATCCAAATAAACATGAAAAAAATAAAAGAATTAGCTAAAATTGACAAAAGCTTCTTGGCAATTATTATATGGTTATGTATGATTTTTGTAGCATGCGGATTACTTGCAAATAACGTTTCACAAATAACGTTTCGCGCAGGGAACCGAAGGGGCAGAAGGGAGAAGCATGCGGGAGGTGATCGGCAGGGAAAAGCTTTGCCCGGGCAATGCACGGGCACAAATGAGGTTTTGGAAATGAATATTCAGGAAAGTATTTATCAAAGGAGGAGTGAGTCGTATGAAAGCAAGTGAACAAGCAAAGAGCGGGAAGCCGGTTGTCCGGGGAAAGCCCCTGGGCAGAAGGCTCCGTGACAACTGGCAGCTTTACGCGCTGCTTTTGATCCCGGTGGTGTTGACCCTGGTTTATAAGTACATACCCATGTACGGCATTCAGATCGCCTTCCGTGATTTCAAGGCGAGCCGGGGCTATGCGGGCAGTGAATGGGTGGGCCTTTATTGGTTCAAGCGGTTCTTCAGCGCCCCCAACTGTCTGAGGATGATCAAGAACACGGTCCTTTTAAGCCTCTACACGCTGCTTTGGACCTTCCCGATCCCGATCATTCTGTCTCTGATCATCAATCAGCTTCGTTTCGGGAAGTTCAAGCGGGTGGTGCAGACCGTGTTATATGCGCCCCATTTTATTTCCATCATGGTCATCTGCGGTATGATCCGCATCTTCTTAAGCCCCTCGGGCGGCCTGATCAACCTGCTCATGGGGAGCAGCATTGATTTCCTGACGGAGGCTTCCGCCTTCCGTACCATTTACATTGCCTCCGCCGTCTGGCAGGATGCGGGCTGGGGCTGTATCATTTACCTGGCGACCCTAGCGAACGTGGATCCCGGCCTTTACGAGGCGGCCAAGGTGGACGGCGCTTCCATATTCCAGCGGATCCGCAACATCGACATCCCGGAGCTTCTGCCCATGGCCATCCTGAACCTGATCATGGCGGCCGGCGGCCTGATGAACGTGGGCTTCGAGAAGGTGTGGCTTCTGCAGATGGACCTCAACAAGGCGGCCAGCGACGTCATCGCCGTCTATGTGTACCAGCAGGGTATTGAGAGCGCCAAGTACAGTTATTCCACGGCGGTGGGGCTCTTTAACACGGTGGTCAACATTGTCCTGTTACTGATCGTCAATAAGATTGCGTCCAAGGCCTCGGACGTGGAATTTGTGTAAAGGAGGGGAGAAGAACATGGCAAGTACTGCAAAAAAGAAAGCTTCGGGTATGTCCGACAAGACCAGCGACATCATCCTGGTGGCCATCTGCGAGGTGGTCCTTCTGATCGTGGCTTACCCTCTGTATTATGTGTTGATCGCGTCTTTCTCCGACCCTTATCAGGTGTACGCCGGAAAGACCTTCCTTCTGCCAAGCGGGTTTACCCTGGACGGCTACAAGGCGGTGTTCGCTGAGAAATCCATTGTCTCCGCCTTTTTCAACTCGGTGAAGTACACGGTCATCGGGACGGTGTTCTCCGTGGTGATGCTCTACATCACCGCCTATCCCCTGGCACAGAAGGGGCTGCCGGGGCGGAAGTTCCTCAGCATTTTCTTCCTGTTCACCATGTATTTCGGCGGCGGCCTGGTTCCCACCTACCTGGTGGTGAAGCAGACCGGCCTTGTGGGAAGCATGTGGGCGCTGTTCCTTCCCGGCGGCGTGGGCGTGGGCAACATGATCATCGTCCGCAATTATTTCCAGAACAGCATTCCCAGGGATCTTCTGGAGGCATCCTCCATCGACGGGTGCTCCAAGCTGCGGACCTTCCTCAGCGTGGTCATCCCCCTCTCCATGCCGATCCTGGCCGTTATGGTGGTGTTTTCCATGGTGGCCTACTGGAACGACTGGTTTACGGCCCTGATCTACCTGGGCGGCAAAGGCTCTCCCCTGCCCCTGGTGATGAGGAATATCCTGATCAAGAGTTCGGCTTCCGCTTCCCAGGCGGCGACCATCTCCGGCGGCTACGCAGAGCTGAACAAATTGACGGAGCTTCTTAAATTCTGTTCCATGATCGTGGCGGCGCTCCCCATGCTGATCATCTATCCTTTCGTTCAGAAGCACTTTGAGAAGGGATTCATGGCCGGCGCCGTGAAGGGATAAAAAGGAGGAGTACGGGAATGAAAAAGAATTTGAAACGAGTATGTGCGGCGGCTTTGGCGGGCGCCATGGTCCTGCTCCTGCCCGGCTGCAGCGGGGGTCTGGCAAACGACGTCAATGACGGCACGGTAAATGAAAATACGGAACAGACCGATTTCTATATTATGGGCGGCCAGTCGGCCTTGTCGGCGGGCTATGATGAGATGGAGGTTCTAAATGCGCTGCAGGAGAATGTAGGGATCCATATCGACTGGGAGACCATGAGCGATTCCCTGGGAGAGCAGGTGAACATCCGCATCACCGGCGGTCAGCTTCCCGACGCCTTCCAGGGCGTGGGCTTCTCCAACTATGACCTGGCCCGCTACGGCGACGACGGCACGTTCCTGGACCTGAGTCCTTACCTGACGCCGGACATCATGCCTAATCTGTGTGCGGTTCTGGAAGAGCATCCGGAAATCCGGGCGGCCGTCACCATGGAGGACGGCGGGATCTACGGTCTTCCCTCCGGGGAGCAGATGACCACGGCGGGAATCGGTGTGGATATGGAAGACGCTTTCTCCATCTACTCCGTGCCTCAGTACAGCATGATCAACAAGGCGTGGCTGGACGACCTGGGCCTTCCGGTCCCCACGTCCCTAGACGAGCTCCATGACGCCCTGAAGGCGTTTAAGGAAAACGACATGTCGTCGAAATATTATGGGAATGCGGCCGGCTCCACCATTCCCATGACCACCGGCTTTGACGAGTGGTGCTGGGGCCAGAACATTTTTTATTCCGGCTTCGGCTTCACCAACTGGCCCAACGATGTCTGCAACGACCTTCATCTGAAGGAGGACGGAACTGTGGAATTTGTCTGCGTCACCGACGCTTACCGGGACTGCCTGACCTATTTCCACGACTGGTATGCGGAAGGGCTCATGGACGTGGAGATGTTCAGCCAGAGCGACAGCCAGCTCATCGCCAAATGTCAGCAGGGCTATGTGGGCGTGTCCACCTGGTGGTACATTGAGGAACTGATGGGCGAGTATGCTAAGGATTATGTGTTCCTGCCGCCCCTCACGGGACCTGCGGGAACGGAGTACGAGGATACCTGCGGCGTCACCATCCGCCCCGGAAGCCCCATAAGCTCCGGCCAGCTCTGCATCACCAACAAGTGCAAGAGCCCCGTCAATCTGCTGAAATTTTACGATCAGTGGTATGACGGCGAGACGGTCATGCAGCTCCAGTACGGCCCCAAGGGCGTGTTCTTCACCGGACAGGAGGAGGGCACCGGCATGTGGCTCTCTATCACCGAGGAGGAATCCCAGGCCAAGTTCGGAAAAAGCAGCGGTGAGCTTAAGAATCTATATGAAGTTTGGGGGCCGAAACTGATCCTGGCCGAGTATTACAACAGCGTCTTCTACATGGAGGACCGGGCCATTGAGCGTCTGACGGATCTGGATACCTTCTGGATGCTCTATGTGAAGGACACCACCTTCTACCCGGTGGACTGCGTCTTCACGGGCATGGAGATGGAGACCATTGACTGGCACAAAACGGATTTTGAGACCACGGTCAAGGAGCAGGAGGGCCTTTGGATCAAGGAGGGCGGCCCCACCGACGAGGAGTGGGAGGCTTATAAGGAGCGCCTGTCTGAGAAGTGCGGCATGGACGACCTGCTTGAGGTCTACCAGGATGCCTATGAGAGGTATTCCGCTGCGGAATGAGTGAGGAGGATATTGATTTATGATCAGCGAAACCCTTCAAAAGGCCAGAGACTTTGAAGAGCAGTATGGCCCCCATATCCCGGCCGGGGAACGTCCGGCTTTCCACGTCACTCCCATTATCGGCTGGATGAACGATCCCAACGGCTTTTCCTTTTATAAAGGGGAGTATCATCTGTTCTACCAGTACCATCCTTATTCCAACGAGTGGGGGCCGATGCACTGGGGCCATGTGAAGACGAAGGACTTTATCCGCTGGGAACGGCTCCCGGCGGCTCTGGCCCCGGATACGGGATACGACAGCGCCGGCTGTTTTTCCGGCGGGGCCACGGAGCTTCCGGACGGACGGCAGCTTCTCATGTACACCGGCGTCCGCAGGGAGCATGACGAGGACGGGTATCTCCGGGATATCCAGACCCAGTGCGTGGCCATTGGGGATGGCGTGGATTATGAAAAATATGAGGCCAATCCGGTCCTGACGGGAAAAGACCTTCCGGAGGGCGGCAGCATCGTGGATTTCAGAGATCCGAAGGTCTGGCGGGGAGAGGACGGGACGTATTATGCGGTCCTTGGGAACCGGGCGGCGGACAACAGCGGCATGATCCTGCTCTACCGGAGCGGGGACGCCCTTCACTGGGAGTTTGTCCGGATCCTGGATGCCAGCGGGAACCAGTACGGAAAAATGTGGGAATGCCCGGATTTCTTTGAGCTTTCCGGAGAACAGGTGCTGATCACCAGCCCTCAGGAGATGATTCCCGTGGGGCTGGAGTTCCACGCCGGGTATGGGGCGATCGCCCTGATCGGGGAGTACGATCCTGCCGGAGAAGGGTTTGTCCGAAAACGGGTGCAGTCCATTGACTACGGCTTGGATTTCTATGCGCCCCAGACCCTGCTTGCCCCCGACGGGAGGAGGATCATGATCGCCTGGATGCAGAACTGGAGCACGGCGGGCGCAAAGCCTGACCGCTGCCGCTGGTTTGGACAGACGATCGTTCCGAGGGAGCTTTCTGTCAAAAACGGGCGGCTGTATCAGGTGCCCGTGCGGGAACTGGAGCATTACAGGGGGCAGGCGGTGGTCCACCGGAATATTCCGGTCAGCGGGGAAGTCAACCTGCCGGGCGTGAACGGCCGACTGGTGGATATGACGGTCACAATCCGCCGGGCAGGCTATGATTCCTGCCGGTGGTTCCGCATTCATGTGGCCAAAGACGGGGAGCACGATACGGTGATCCGTTACCGGCCGGACCAGGGAACCTTGAAGATCGACCGCACCCGCAGCGGCCTGCCCTACGACGTCGTCCATACCAGAAGCTTCCTGGTGCGGCCTCTGGACAACGGGGAGTTAAAGCTTCGGATCCTTCTGGACCGGTTCAGCGTGGAGGTCTTCGTCAATGACGGCGAGCAGGCGGCCAGCACGGTGATCTACACCCGGAAAGAGGCCGACGCCATCAGCTTCGAGGCCGGTGGGGCCGCCCTGATGGATGTGGAAAAGTACGAGTTGGTTTTTGACCGGGATTAAAACGAAAAACAGACCGGTGGCCCGGAAAGATCGGGAAGCCGGTCTGTTTTGCTGCGGTGCGCCTCCGGGGGGTCGCACTGCGGCGGAATGGGATCGTGTCGCCAGAACGGTCTTCGCTTCGCTTCGGTCGGTGCTAAACGTGTGCCACTGGCACACAGCACCCGCCGCAGGCGGAGAATCCTGTGCGGCAGGATTCTTTTTTAAAGGGTAAAGTCCCACGGGTGTGGTTACAGGCTGCGTCCTAACTGACAGGCATCCTTTAGCTTTTCATTGCCCTCAATGTCTCCTGCATGAAATACGCCCCCGCATAAGACTTTTCCGCAGTCTTTCCAGCCCAGATGGTTCATAAGGCGTTCATACCAATAAATGGATTCCTCAAAGCCGTTGCCTTCTGCCGCCATGAGCAGAACGGCATTCTTAATCGGGTTGGCAAGGTCGGGGCTGCATTCCGCTACGGCGAAAAGACAGTCAAAGGCGCATTTTAGCTGGCTGCTGATTGTCCAGTAGTATAAGGGGGACGCAAGGACGACAATGTCCGCCTCTTTGTATGCCGGATAGATTTTGAGCATATCGTCTTTCTGGACACAGGGACTTTCCGGATTTTTGCCGCCGCCGCAGCAGCCGAGGCAGGGGCGGATATCCATTTTCTGCAGGTCAAATCGGGTGACGCTATGTCCGGCGGCCTCTGCGCCTTCTGTGAAGGAACGGATCAGTGCTGCCGTGTTGCCCTTTGGACGGGGGCTGCCGTTTAGGATTATGATCTTTTTGCCCATATGTTATAGATACCTCGCTTTTCTTTTGCCGGATTGACACCGGGATTGGTTTATACTAAAATTATAGGAAAACAGTATGGAAAAGACAAGTACTGTTATAAATGATAGGTACTATCTTATAGGAAAGCGAAAACTATGATTAAGAATTATATTGAGAATGCAAACTTTGAGGATACGGGGTTCAGTTATACCTTATCCTTGATCAATGGGAAGCACAAAATGGTGATATTGTATTGCCTGATGGAGTTTGAAACCGTGCGCTTTAATGAGATGAAACGCTATCTGAAACATGTGACAGACAGGACTTTGAGCACAAATTTGAAGGAACTGGAAGCGGATGCCTTGATCATCAGGAAAGAATATCCGCAGATACCGCCGAAGGTGGAATACTCTTTGTCAGAACGGGGGCGGTCTTTGATGGCGGTTTTGGACCGGCTGTGTGAATGGGGGGAAAAGAACAGGATATAGCGGTAAAAAAGACGGACAGACAGCGGCTTTTATGATTTAGCCGCTGTCTGTCTTTTAAAGTCAGAAAGGATACTCTTTGCACACGGGTGAGCAGGCGTCTGCAGATGTCTGGTCATACCAGATCAGGTTGTTGCCCGTCTCCTGGTCAAAGAGCTGGATCAGCTCCGGGTTTGCGGTGAAGGAAACGGTGTCTCCCATTTTGAGATCGTGCTTCAAGTCGGTCGTCGGTACGATCATGACCACCTCGTCGGTGCCGCTCACGGCGTGGATGTTGAGCTCCGTGCCGAGCATCTCGACCACATTGATTTTAGCGGAAAGATCTCCCTCGCCCACGGTCACGTGGCTGGGACGGATGCCGCAGGTGATCTCGCAGGGCTTCTGTCCGTTCTGCTTCAGGGCTTTCTGCTGGAAATCTCCCAGGCGGAAGCGGGCGCCGCGGATTTCGGCATAGTAGACGTCCTTTTCCAGAAGCAGTTTGCAGTTTCCGAAGAAGTTCATGACCGGCATGCCGATGAAGCCCGCCACAAAGAGGTTGACCGGTTTGTGGAATACCTCGTTTGGGGTGCCGATCTGGTTGACGAAGCCGTCCTTCATGATGACAATCCGGTCGCCCAGGGTCATGGCCTCCGTCTGGTCGTGGGTCACGTAGATGAAGGTGGTGTTGATCCGCTGACGGAGCTTGATGATCTCGGCCCGCATCTGGTTTCTGAGCTTGGCGTCCAGGTTGGAGAGAGGCTCATCCATCAGAAACACCTTGGGGTCACGGACCATGGCGCGGCCGATGGCCACACGCTGGCGCTGGCCGCCGGAGAGGGCCTTGGGCTTGCGCTCCAGATACTGGGTGATGTCCAGAATCTCCGCAACCTCCCGCACCTTGCGGTCGATCTCGTCCTTGGGCACCTTTCTCAGCTTCAGGGCAAAAGCCATATTCTGGTAAACCGTCATGTGGGGATAAAGGGCATAGCTCTGGAACACCATGGCGATGTCCCGGTCCTTGGGCTCCACGTCGTTGACCAGTTTGCCGTCGATGTAGAGCTCGCCGCCGGAGATGTCCTCCAGGCCGGCCACCATGCGGAGCGTGGTGGATTTTCCGCATCCGGACGGGCCGACCAGAACGATGAATTCTTTATCGTCGATGGCCAGGTTCACGTCGTGGACGGCAGTCACCTTGTTGTCGTAGACTTTCTTGATTCCCTTCAGTAAAACTTCGGACATAAATACATGGCTCTGATGATCCGGACTCCTCCAAAGACCACCTCCCGGCCGCAAAATGCGCACCAGATTACAGCAGGTCTCCACACTGCTGCACCGCAAGCCCGGCGGAATGTAATCCCTCCTTTTTTCTTGTACGGCAGTCATGGCGAGTGGAGTGAACTGCCGCCAGTGGTTTGTGTGCGTCCAAGGATGGTCCTTATTGGAGGTGAAACGTTATTTCATATAAATAATAACTAAAAACAAGAATATTGTCAATATTATATTGTAAAAAATACATATTTTTGTGAAACGTTATTTCTGATGCGAAGAAAAGGACCAGACCGTGTGCGGTCTGGTCCCGGTATGAATTTTAATCTCAATACTATAAATGAGCAAATTCAAAAAAATGCACAAACCTATGCTACCAACGCCAATACATCCGCAAGTGGAATCTGTTTTTTGCCGCACTGATATACATA
>JAAWRC010000002.1 GCA_022800815.1 Lachnospiraceae bacterium
CATTTTCGGAGAGAGGGCCGTCGGGGCATCCATTCCGAAGCAGACGATAGGAAGATTTTGCGGATTTTGTGAGCATAGCGCAGGCAATTTCAGCCGACCCGGTTTGATGGAGGTGAAATTGCCTGCCATAGGCGGCGCAGCAAAATCCGCAAAATCGACGTGTCTGCGAGGAACGGATGCCCCGACGGCCCGGACCCGAAACAAAGAGGAGTACTAATATGAACGATCAAAGCGAATTTAAAGCCGCCCTCGGCGACCTTCTGCTCCTTGCGAAGGCTTCCGGCCTTAAGGTGACGGAGCCCCAGATCCGGGAATGTTTTCCGGGATGGGAGCTCACCACGGAGCAGTGGAGGTTGATCTACAGCTATCTGGAGCTGAATCAGATCACGGTGGAGGGCCACGAGAGCCATCCGGAGAGCCTTTCCTACTTGAGAGGCGGCGACGGGGGAGAAGAAGAGAGAGGCGGGGCTTCCGGCAAAAGGAGCAAAGGGGGGGCTTCTTCCGAAAAACGTCTGACCGGGGAGGACACCAAATGCTACCGGATGTATCTGGAGGAGATCAGGGCCATTGAGGAGATTTCCGAGTGGGAGCTGCCGGGGCTTCTCACGGCCGTAAAACTGGGAAACCGGGCCGCCAGGAATCGTCTGGCGGAGGGACATCTGGGGCGTGTGGTGGAGCTTGCGAAGGAATACGCCGGAAAGGGCGTCCACATGGCGGACTTGGTTCAGGAGGGGAATATGGCCCTTCTCATGGCCATGGAGGATTTCGAGGGCGGGGATTTCGGCGTCTACATCACCAGGGAGATCTGTTCCGCCATGGATGCGGCCCTGGCCGAGCAGACGGGAGAGCGGGATACGGGAAGCTATCTGGCGGCCCAGGCCAACGCCATCATGGAGGCCACGGAGGAGCTGGTGAAGGAGCTCGGACGGGAGGCGACCCTCTCCGAGGTGGCTCAGAGGATGAACCTGAGCGAGGATATGACGAGGGACATCATGAAGATTTCCATGGACGCCCTGGCGGTGGTGGAGGCCCACGGATCCGGGGAGAAATTCGGAAGAGAGTAGCAGCGCAGTTTCGGAAAGGAAGTGTCATTATGCAGGCATTACGGCCGCAGCCGCAAACAATCACTTTAAAGGAATATGAAGCTCTTCCGGAAGATGTCAGGGCAGAGGTTTTTGACGGACAGATTTATTACATGGCCAGTCCCTCCCAGGAGCACCAGACAATCTCCATGGAGCTTTCGACGATGCTCAACATTTATCTCAAAAGCAAAAAGGGGCCATGCCGGGTGTTCCATGCCCCGTTTGACGTAAAATTGAATGACGCCCCTCTCACCATTGTCCGGCCCGATCTTTTGATCGTATGTGATCAGGACAAGCTGGACGGGAAGCGGTGCAATGGTGCGCCTGATTTCATTATTGAAATAGTTTCCCCCGGTAATCCCTCGGACGATTATATCCGCAAGCCGTATTACTATAAGACTGCAGGCGTCCGGGAATATTGGATCGTGGATCCCCGCCGAAAAACAGTGACGGTCAATTATTTTGAGGGGGACGAGTTGAACGTCCAGTATTCCTTTGAGTCCACGGTCAAGGTCAACATTTACGATGACTTGTACATTGATTTTTCCGATATTGCCGATCAGCTCTAGCCGAAAAGAAAATGGCTGTCGGGAATTCTATTATAAAGTTTGTGGAAAGGAGTCCAGAGACTTTGGAAGAGGAAATCATCTTATATCATGGCAGCAGACGACGGGTGGAATTCCCTGAGATCCGCACCGCGCGCTTTCATAAGGATTTTTATTTCGGCTTTTACTGTACGCTGTTTCAGGAACAGGCGAAACGGTGGGCAATTCGTTTTGGCGGTGTCGGTATGATGAACGAGTATGTTTATACGCCGGACCCGTCACTTCGCATGTTAAAGTTTTCGGAGATGACAGAAGAATGGCTGGATTTTATTGTCTCGTGCAGACTGGGCAACCCGCATGATTATGATATTGTGGAAGGCCCCATGGCAAATGACACCATATTCAATTATGTGCAGAACTTTGCCGATGGAAAGATATCCAGGGAAGCCTTCTGGGCGTTGGCCAAATTCAAGAAACCGACGCACCAGATCAGTTTCCATACGGTGAGGGCCCTGGCGGCCTTGCAGTTTCGGAAAGGATACGAGGTGAGCGATGAAGAATGACAACGATCTGTTTTTTACGTGCAGCCTGATTGAATTGATCGGGAGACGGCAGAAGCGAAAACGGTCGGAGGTGGTTTCGGCCTTGGGGGAAAAAACTCTGCGGCGCATTTACCGGTATGCGGATGTCTTTCACTGTGAGCCTATCGCAAAAACGGCGGATGAATTCATTACCTCCTGCAGCATCGCTCAGGGAGAGTTTGACAATGTGGCACGCTGCAAATATGAGGCCCCGGATTACTGGACCATCGGCGAGGTCTATGAGAGACTGATCGAGGACGTCTGCGGGGACGACGTGGTTCGGACGCTGACGGAGGTGTATTCCTCGTGGATCGACGATGCGATCTCCAATTATAATTCGGATTTTTTTTATCAGCCGAGAGATTACATCAGAGAATGTTACCTGGAGGGGGAGGTCCTGGTTTAGGGGCCTCCCCATAATAATGTGGGTCAAAGTCCTGCTCGGAACATCACGTGGGCCCGAAAACAGGTTTCGTCCTGCTCGAACCGACAGTAGCCGCCGTTCTTCTCGGCGATGCGGCGGACGGAGGAAAGGCCGATGCCGGGGCCCTCCCGTTTGGAGGAGAAGAAGGTGCCGCCTTGTTCCCGGACGGGCCGGAGGAGGGTGTTTTCCACCGTCAATAAAAGAATCGTTTCCCCGTGGGTCCTGGCGGAGACGGAGACGGAGGGGGGCCGGCTGTCCGGCCCGGAGATTTCGGAGGAAGAGATTTCCGGCCGGCGGCCGGCCTCCAGAGCGTTTTCCAGCAGGTTGGAAAGGACGACGCAGAAATCGGTTTCCGGGACGGGAAGGCGCTCCGGCAGTTCCAGACGGAAATTCCAGGCAATGCCCTGCTGTTCATACTGGGCCGCATAGTAGCCGGCGGTCCCGTCCACGGTCGGGTTGGCGCAGAGTACCAGCTCTGTTTCCGGAAGGCGGCGTTCGGCCTCGCTCAGATAACTGCGCAGGCTCTCCCAGTCTTCTTTTGCGGCCAGGGCGGAGAGGGCGTGGAAATGGTGGCGCAGGTCGTGGCGGGCCTGTCTGGTCTCGATGATTGCGTCCTGCAGGGATTCGTACCGGGATTGGCTCATGTGGAGAAGGTGATTTTCGTTCTGCAGCCGGATCGTGGCGGCGTAATTTCCGGCAATGTGGTAAAACAGGAGATAGGACAGCAGAAGGAGCCCGAGGAGGGAGGACGTGATGACGAAATAAATGGTGGCGATCCACCCGGAGGAAAGGCGGCTTAGGTCCTGGGCGGTCAGAAACAGGTTAAGGCAGATGAAGGCGGAGGGAAGAGGCCAGAACACGTACCAAGTCCGCACCATTTCGTCTTCCAGGAGAAGCCTGCGGGCCTGGCGGGTGGAGGGATGCCAGAAGATGGCCGTGACAGCAAGGCCGAGCAGGTTGTGGGCGATGCCGGCTTTCGGGTTCAGATAGAGCGGGCTTACAGCGCCGGTGTATGCGTCGATCCCGACTGCCAGGGCGTTTAAGCAGGAAAAGACTGCGCACACGGCCAGGAGTACGCTGACGGCTTTCCAGGGAGAGAGGGTGAGCAGCCGGAGGTAAAAAAAGATTCCGAGTATCAGTTCGGGGATCGTCAGTAAGTTGGTGGGAAGCTTAAAGGAATAGCAGAACAGTCCGCCCAGAAGGCAGTAAACGGCCAGGGAGGGGAACAGGATCAGGAAAAACTTTTTTTTGTCGACGCGGAGCCAGTCCTGCACGGGCAGAAAAAGAGCGAGGACCGTGGGAAGCAGGACTGCCATCTCCAGGATGGGCAGAAAAACCTCATTCATCTCAGGGCCTCCTTTTGGAACAGGTATTCGCCGAAGGCGGCTCGGGCCGCACCGGCAAGGGAACGGCTCACGGGAACTCTGGTCCCGTCGGACAGCCGGAAATCCGTCCCGTCAAAATCGTCGGCGTGGGACAGGTTGACCAGGACGCCCCGCCCGCAGACAAAGAAGCGGGGATCGCCGGCAAAGAGCCGGATGAATTCCGAAAAATTCATGCGGACGGAGAGTTCCCTGCCCCTTTCTGTGTGGATCAGAATCTTGTGCTGGAAATGCTCCGCCCAGAGGATCTGCCCGGGCCGCAGACGGAGCTCCTGGCGGCCGGACCGGATCAGGATGGCGGTCTCCGGCGCAAAATATCCGCCCAGCTCTTCAAAAAGCTGTTCCAGATCCCGGAGGGAGCAGGGCTTCACCAGATACTGAAAGGCCCGAACCTGGTAACCCTCCAGGGCATGGTCTTTCGAGATGGTCATAAACACCAGCAGGCATTTCCGGTCAAAGGAGCGGAGCCTCCTGGCGGTCTCCACACCGTCCAAGCCCTTCATATAGATGTCCAGGAAAACCAGGTCAAAGGGGGATTCTTTGGCGGCGGTCAGAAAATCCTGCCCGTTTTCATATTCCAAAATCTGCTCTTCCGGTCCGCAGGCTTTAAGGACCAAACGGATCTGTTCCCCAAGTTTTTGGCGTTCCGCCGTTTCGTCGTCCACAAGAGCGATCCGCATAGTCTCCCTCCGTTCCTCTTTAAGGTATCAGATTTATCGTACCACGTTTTCCGGCAGCCTGCGCACCGTTCGGGTCAAAAAGGGACAGTCCGGGCCATTTTGCTGCGGGAAGCCGTCAGCGGCCTAGATCCTTTACCCGGTAGAAGAGCCAGACGCAGCCGATTCCCGACAGGCCGAGGAAGGGGATGGAGTAGATAAGCCGCTGGCCGGTGGGATCGCCCAGGAAAAAGAAGGAGGTCACGTTGGCCGCCCAGTGAAACAGGAGCACGCCGGTCAGATTCCGGCAGGCTTCGGCGGTGTGGGCCAGCAGGAGCCCCATGCAGAAGCCGTAGAGGGTCTGGGGGGCATTGCCGTGGAAGACGCCGAAGAGGGCCGCCGTCAGGACGCCGGTGAAGGCCGGACCGTAAAACCGGCGAAGGCCGAAGTAGCCCAGGCCACGGAAGACCAGCTCTTCGGCCGTGGGAAGGAGCAGGCAGACGACCAGGAAATGGAGCGGCGCATTTACCTCCCCCCCTGCGGCCCCGATGGTCCCGGCGGAGGGGAAAAGCTCCGGCAGTCTGGAGAGGGCCAGCAGGAGGTTGAAGAACACGGCTCCAAAAGAGCCGAAGGCGGCTGCGCAGAGATATCCGGAGGCCGCAGAGGGATGGTCCCGCCGTTTGGGGCATCCCGTTTCCGGGTTTCGGGGGGATACGGACAGAAGGGGATCCCTTCGAAAGCGGCGGTAGAGGGGACCCAGGACGCCGACGGTGACCAGTGCGGCGGCACCGGAATATACAATAGGAAGGTTTGCTTCCAGAAACCGGGCGGCTCCCGCCCCCTCATCCATGGAGGAAAGGAGCACCTGAAAGACGGCGGCCGTCAGATAGGCTGTCAGGACATAAAAGAGCAGGGGCAAAACCAGAAAACAGAGCAGCGCCAGGATTTTTTGCAGGATGATTCTCGCCGGGCTTGAATTCTTTGGGTTCATGGGAGGCCTCCGGATTGGTGTTGGTTAATAGCGTACCATTTTTGGAGCGGGAATTCAAGGATTTTGTTTTTTTGAGCCTGGCCATAAAAATACTCCTTTTCGGTCAGAATGGTCATATCCGGATTCTTACCGAAAAGAAGTACTTTTTCAAAGACACAAATTCGTTTACATTACCGGGCCTGATCGTACATGGTTGCGTTCAGGCCAGCTTCCGAAGCTGCTCGGAGTGCTCTCCCACCACTTTTTTCAGTATCTCGATGTCAAAAAGGGCGGTCTCGATCTTGCCGGCATAGGTCCAGTAACGGTGGTATGTACTGGTGTAGCAACTTTCGATGGTGTTGAGCCGTGGCAGCAGGACGTTTTCCTGGACCAGGCTGATCTTCAGGACTTGCTCCTGCGTGTGCCCAAGATCCGTCTTGATCTCCTGGATCTGATCCTCCATGTTCTGCATCCGGTCTTCCATGTTCTGCATCCGGTCTTCCATGTTCTGCATCCGGTCTTCCATGTTCTGCATCCGGTCTTCCATGTTCTGCATCCTGCTCTCCATGGTTTGCATCCTGCTCTCCATGTTCTGCATTCTGCTTTCCATCTTTTGCATGTCGTTTTCGATCTTTTGTACTCTGCCCTCGAGTCTGCGCATGTCCTCCTTGAGCCCCTGCACGTCCTCTTGGAGCTTTTGCACGGCGTCTTCCAGCAATTCTACTCGGATCTTCAGATCCTGTACATCGTCCTTTACAATCCGCAGATCCGTCTTCACTTCCTGCAGATCGTTCTTTAGTGGCTGCAATTCCGTTTTCAGCTTGGTGTCCATCATGTCGGAAATTGCCAACAGCAATTCATGGTCACTCATACTGCAGACCTCCTTTCCCGGTGGGAATGGCATTATTGTAGCATGGGAAATGGGCAAAGTCCATGAACTAATAGGCGGATTTTCCCTAAAATTTTCCACCTAAATTTCATTTCTCCCTTCCGGAAAAATTGACTTTCTATGGAAAATGAAATATGATATGGGGGAAGCGATGTGAAGTTATATGGAGGAGACCTATGAGCGTAAGACGGATCTATGTGGAGAAGAAAAAACCTTTTGCCATTCAGGCGAGGGAGCTTAAGGAAGAGATCGGCAGTTACCTGGGGATCGGGACGGTGCGGGACGTGCGGGTCCTGGTCCGCTATGACGTGGAGAACCTGTCCGACGAGACCTACGGAAAATCGAAGGGGACGATTTTTTCCGAGCCGCCGGTGGACATCCTTTACGAGGGGGATTTTGAACGGAATCCGGAGGACGTGGTCTTCTCCGTGGAATACCTGCCGGGACAGTTTGACCAGCGGGCGGATTCTGCGGAGCAGTGCGTGAAGCTTCTCAATGAGAATGAGGAGCCGGTGATCCGCAGCGCCACCACCTACGTGCTCACGGGGACACTCACGGAGGAGGAGAAGGAGGTGGTCAAGGAGCACTGCATCAATCCCGTGGACAGCAGGGAGGCGGCGGAGGCCGTTCCGGAGACGCTGATCACGAAGTTTGAGGAGCCGGCGGACGTGAAGATTTTGGAGGGTTTCTATCATATGGAAGAGACGCCGCTTAAGGAGCTCTATGACTCCCTGAATCTGGCCATGACCTTTAAGGATTTCCTCCACATCCAGAATTATTTTAAGAACGAGGAGCGCAGGGAGCCGTCCATGACGGAGATCCGGGTGCTGGACACCTACTGGTCGGACCACTGCCGCCACACCACCTTCCAGACGGAGCTCAAGAACGTGGCCTTCGGCGAGGGGGACTACAGGAAACCCATGGAAGCGACCTACAAGAGATACATGGCCGACCGGGCCGAGATCTTTGTCGGGCGGGAGGACAAGTTCGTCTGCCTGATGGATCTGGCGCTCATGGCCATGCGGAAGCTGAAAAAAGAGGGAAAGCTTCAGGACCAGGAGGAGTCCGACGAGATCAACGCCTGCAGCATCGTGGTGCCGGTGGAGATCGACGGTGTTACCGAGGAGTGGCTGGTGAACTTTAAGAACGAGACCCACAACCATCCCACGGAGATCGAGCCCTTCGGCGGCGCCGCCACCTGCCTGGGCGGGGCCATCCGGGATCCTCTTTCCGGACGGACTTACGTGTACCAGGCCATGCGGGTGACCGGTGCGGCGGACCCGACGGTGCCGGTGTCCGAGACCATGAAGGGGAAGCTTCCACAGAAGAAGCTGGTGCGGGGGGCGGCCCACGGCTACAGCTCCTACGGGAACCAGATCGGCCTGGCGACCGGCTATGTAAAGGAGATCTATCATCCGAATTATGCGGCCAAGCGCATGGAGATCGGGGCGGTCGTGGGGGCGGCTCCCAGGCGTGCCGTGGTCCGGGAGACCTCCGATCCCGGCGACGTCATCATCCTTCTGGGGGGCCGCACCGGAAGGGACGGCTGCGGCGGTGCCACCGGCTCCTCCAAGGTCCACACGGAGAAGTCCATCGAGACCTGCGGGGCCGAGGTGCAGAAGGGGAACGCACCCACGGAGCGGAAGCTGCAGAGGCTCTTTCGGCGGGAAGAGGTCAGCCATATCATCAAGAAATGCAACGATTTCGGAGCCGGCGGCGTGTCGGTGGCCATCGGCGAGCTGGCGGACGGCCTGAAAATTGATCTGGACCGGGTGCCCAAGAAATACGCCGGCCTGGATGGCACGGAGATCGCCATCTCCGAGTCCCAGGAGCGGATGGCGGTGGTCGTCGATGCGAAGGACGTGGAGCGGTTCCTGGCCTATGCGAAGGAGGAGAACCTGGAGGCCGTTCCCGTGGCCGAGGTTACGGAGAGCCCCCGCCTTGTCATGTTCTGGAGGGGGAAGGTCATCGTGGACTTAAGCCGGGCTTTCCTGGATACCAACGGCGCCCACCAGGAGGCGGACGTGGCCGTCACGGTGCCGGGCCGGGCGGGCAATCCTTTCGACAAGGAGGAAGTGAAGGACGTCGCCGCAAAGTGGACCGGGACGATGAGTGACCTGAACGTCTGCTCCCAGAAGGGCCTGGTGGAGATGTTTGACGGCTCCATCGGCGCGGGCTCCGTCTACATGCCCTATGGCGGGAGATATCAGATGACGGAAACCCAGTCCATGGTGGCGAAGCTGCCGGTGTTAAAGGGAAAGACCGATACGGTGACCATGATGAGCTATGGCTTCGACCCGTATCTTTCTTCCTGGAGCCCTTACCACGGAGCCATCTATGCGGTGGTCTCTTCCGTGGCGAAGATCGTGGCGGCGGGCGGCGATTACCGGAAGATCCGCTTTACCTTCCAGGAATATTTCCGCAGGATGACCGGGGACCCGAAGCGGTGGGGCGAGCCCTTCTCCGCCCTTCTGGGGGCCTACGATGCCCAGCTGGGCTTCGGCCTGCCCTCCATCGGGGGAAAGGACAGCATGTCCGGTTCCTTCAACGACCTGGACGTGCCGCCGACCCTTGTCTCCTTTGCGGTGGACGTTGCCAGCGATAAGACCGTCATCACACCGGAGCTCAAAAAAGCCGGGAGCAAGCTGGTGCTCTTTACTGTTGACCGGGACGAGTACGACATGCCCGTCTACGGCCAGGCCATGGACCAGTACGGGAAGTTTTTTGAGGATGTCAAGGCCGGAAGGATCATTTCCGCCTATGCCCTGGAGCGGAACGGCATCGCCGAGGCGGTGACGAAGATGGCCTTCGGAAACCGGATGGGCGTGAGGATCGAGCATGACATGGCCCCGGAGGACCTCTTTGCGGCGGGCTGGGGCAATCTGCTGGCGGAGGTCCCGGACGGCAAGGTGTCGGAACTTTCCGGACGTTACCGGGTCATCGGCGAGGTGACGGAGAGTGATTTTGTGGAATACGGTTCCCTGAAGCTTGGCCTTTTGGAGCTGCAGGCGGCCTGGGAGAAACCTCTGGAGAAGGTGTTCCCCACGGTGTCCGGCGTGGCCCAGACGGCGGTGAGGGATGCGGTCTACAGGGCGGACAGCGTGTATGTGTGCCGTCATAAGGTGGCGAAGCCCAGGGTGTTCATTCCCGTGTTCCCGGGCACCAACTGCGAGTACGACAGTGCGAAAGCCTTTGAGGCGGCGGGGGCCGACGTGGTCACGAAGGTCCTCAGGAATATCACGGCGGAGGACATCCGGGATTCGGTGGAGATCTTCGAGAAGGCCATCGGGGAGGCCCAGATCATCATGTTCCCCGGCGGCTTTTCCGCCGGTGATGAGCCGGAGGGATCGGCCAAGTTCTTTGCCACGGCCTTCCGCAACGCCCGCATAACGGAGGCGGTGCGGAAGCTCCTGAATGAGCGGGACGGCCTGATGCTGGGCATCTGCAACGGCTTCCAGGCTCTTATCAAGCTGGGTCTCGTGCCTTACGGCGAGATCCGGGAGCAGAAGGCGGATTCGCCGACTCTCACCTACAACACCATCGGCCGCCATATTTCTAAAATGGTATATACCAAGGTGGTTTCCGGCAAGTCGCCCTGGCTTAAGAAGGCGGAGCTGGGGAAGGTCTACTGCACGGCGGCCTCCCACGGGGAAGGGCGGTTCGTGGCAGATGAAGAGTGGCTGGCAAAGCTCTTTGCAAACGGCCAGGTTGCCACCCAGTACGTGGACGAGTTCGGCGTTCCCACCATGAACGAGGCCTGGAATCCCAACGGTTCCTATCAGGCCATCGAGGGCATCACAAGCCCCGACGGGCGCATTTTCGGAAAAATGGCCCACATCGAGCGGCGAGGGGAGTCCGTAGCGGTCAACATCTACGGCGACCAGGATCTCCACGTGTTCGAGTCCGGCGTGGAGTATTTCAAATAAACCACCATATCAGCATTGCAGATACCACCATGAATGAAAGTGGTTTATTTTGATAAAGAGAGGGTTAGAGGGGGATGGCGATGAGAAACGCAAATAGCTTTGGAAAAAAGATGGGAATATTCTGTTTGGCGGTGGTTATGGCGCTGGGGCTTTCGGGCTGCGGGGACAAGGGTCCCCTGGATCCTAAGGATCCCGTGTCACTGACGGTCTGGCACTACTACAACGGCTCCCAGCAGGCGGCCTTTGACGCCCTGGTGGAAGAGTTTAACGATACGGTGGGGCGGGAGAAGGGGATCTATGTGGAAGGATTTTCCCAGGGTTCCGTCTCTGACCTGGAGACTGCGGTGCGGGATTCCGTCGCGGGAAAGGTGGGGGCCGACGCCATGCCGGACATCTTTTCCTCCTATGCGGACACCGCCTACGAGGTGGAGCAGGCCGGCGCCCTGGCCGATCTGTCCGGTTATCTTGACGAGAAGGAGCTGGAGCAGTATGTGGACTCCTACATCGAGGAAGGGCGCATCGCCGCCGACGGGTCGCTCAGGATCTTTCCCACGGCGAAATCCACGGAGATCATGATGATCAACAAGACGGACTGGGATAAATTTGCGGATGCGACGGGGGCTTCCCTGGAGGATCTGGCCACCATGGAGGGGATCACCGCCGTTGCCCAGGCATATTATGAATGGACCGACGGCCTGACTCCGGACATTCCGGGAGACGGGAAGGCGTTTTACGGCAGGGATGCCGTGGCCAACTATTTTGTCATCGGCATGCAGCAGCTCGGCGTGGAGATCTTCCAGGTGGAGAACGGAGAAGTGGCCGTAAATGTGCCCGAGGAAGAATTGTACCGGTTGTGGGAAAACTACTATGTCCCCATGGTGAAGGGCTATTTCGGCGCTTACGGCTCTTTCCGCTCCGACGACGTGAAGACCGGGGACATCCTGGCCTACACGGGCTCCACTTCCTCCGCCATGTATTTCCCGGATCAGGTGGAGGCGGACGGCGGCAGCTACACCATCGACTACATAGTGCGGATGGCTCCCGTATTTGAGGGGGGAGAGCACTGCGCCGTGCAGCAGGGTGCCGGGATGGTGGTCAGCAAGTCGGATGAAAAGCACGAGTATGCCGCCGTGGAGTTCTTGAAATGGTTTACCCAGGCGGAGAACAATCTGGAGTTCGGCAGCGTATCTGGCTACCTGCCTGTGCGGAAGGAAGCCAACAGCGTGGAAAAGCTGGACGAGGTGATCGGGGAGCGGGAGCTGACGGTGGCCCCGAAGACCTACGACTGCCTGACCGCCATTTTTGAAGAGATGGACGGGATGACGCTCTACACCAACAAGAGCTTCGAGAACGGCTCCGCCGCCAGGAAGGTTTTGGAGTACCATCTGGCCGACAAGGCGGCAGCGGACCGTGAGAGCGTGGCGGCGGCACTGGAACAGGGAAAAAGCCTGGAGGAGGCGGCTGCGCCTTATGTGACCAGGGAGGCATTCGAGGAATGGTACGCCTCCTTCTGTGAGGCGCTTAACGGCGCCGTAAACAAATAGAGGTATGCTAAATGAAGCATGACGAGAGCCGAAAAAAGAAAAAGCGGACCATATTCAAATTTTTCCTGATTCCGTTGATTGTGATCATGCTGATACAGAGCGCCATCACCATCGGCACCCTGGTGGTGAGGCGCACGGCCAAAACTCTGGAAGCGTATTCCGGCGGCATGATGCGGCGGCTGGTGGAAAACAGACAGGTGATCCTGCAGAACGACATGAATCAGAGATGGTCGGCCATCTCCGACCAGGAGGGCTTTCTGAACAACCGGCTGGAGCGGTTTCTGGCGGACGAGGGCAGTGAACTGGAGGAGGTGCTTCTGTCGGACGAACGGAAGGACCGGCTTCTGGAGGAACTGTTCCCGGAGTGTCTCGATATTCTGCAGAACAATTCCACCACCGGCGTGTTTCTGATCCTGACCGGAAGGGACATGGAGCAGGCGGGGGATCATGCCGGATTTTTCATTCGGGATTCCGATCCCCACACGAATCCGGTGAATTATACGGATCTTTTGCTGGAGAGGGGGAATAAGCAGCTCTCCAGGGCGTGGAACGTTCCCCTGGACACCAACTGGACGACCCGTTTTTCCATGGACGGAAGCGGCCGGGACCCGAAGGACTCTTATTTCTACGAGCCGTGGCGGGCCGGGGCGGCATACCCGGAGGCCGATACGGAGGATCTGGGATACTGGTCTCTTCCTTTTTCTCTGGAAAAGGACGGTTCGGACACCTATGAGATGATCACCTACTCCATCCCCCTGCGGTATGAGGGGCAGGTCTACGGCGTGCTGGGAGTGGAGATCTCCTGCCGGAACCTGTACGGCTATTTTCCGGCGGCGGAGCTGAACAGTTCCCAGCAGTCCGGCTATCTGCTGGCTGTCAAACGGGATGACGGAAGCTATGCCCCTCTGACGGGCAAGGGGATGCTGTATGACCTGATCCGGTCCAAAAACCAGGAGTTTATCCTGCGGGAGACGGGATACGACAACCTTTCTCTGGTGGAGGACGTGGAGTTGACCGGACAGAGTGTTTATGCCGTCGCATGCCCGCTGGAATTGTATGAAAAAAACGTGCCCTATGAGGACACCGACTGGGTACTGCTGGGCCTGAACACGGAGAAGGAGCTGTTTGGCATGAGCCGCCAGCTCTATTTTTGGATGGTCGTCGCCGTCCTGAGCGGTCTGATCTTCGGTGTTTTCGGCATCTATGTGCTGGTGCGCCATCTGACCCGGCCGGTGCAGCACCTGATGGAGTGCATTCGGGAGGGAAGTGCGGGTCTGCAGAATTTTAAGTCCTCCAATATCCTGGAGATCGATGCCCTCCATGACGTCATAAGCGATCTGACAAAACGGCAGAAGGAAGCGGAAAATATTCTTCTGGAGGAGAAGGAGCGCTACAAAGTGGCCCTCGAATCCTCCAGGGACATCTTTTTTTCCTACGACCTGCAGAATCAGATTTTGGACCTGGTCAACCATGGGACCATGAGCGGTCAGTGGCAATGCCCCAAATCCGAGAGCGGCTTCATTAATCCGGATTATATTTACGAGGAGGACCGGGAGACGGCGCTGGAAGCGCTCGCACAGGATCCGGACAATCCCTCTGCGGAGTTCCGCATGCGCTGGCCGGAGAACCCGGATTTTCACTGGGTGGCCCTCTCGGGCAAGGCCGTCTATGATACGGACGGGAGGCGCTGGAAGCTGGTGGGGAGCATCCGGGACATTCAGGAACAGAAGGAGCGGGAGGCGGAGCAGCGCCGGAAAAACATGACGGACGGTGTCACGGGACTCTATGCTTTTGGTGCCGGCATGGAACTTTTGTCCCAGGCCCGCAGAAGGAAGCCCGGGGGCGTGATGGTCGATCTGTTCCTGCACGATCTGAAGGAGATCAACGAGAAAAACGGCATCGTGTTCGGGGATATGATCCTGGAGACCGTCGGCGGGAGGGTTCAGGAGAGCTGCCGGATGTTTACCGAAGAGACCGGCGGTACGGCCGTCGCCCTGCGGCTCAACCAGGAGGAACTGGTCCTGTGGCTGGAGGGGGCGTCGAGGGAAGACGCTGCCCGGCATGTAAAGGCTTTGCTGGAGCGCATTGCCGCCGATTTCGACGAGGAGATCTTCCATGTGCACCTGTGTGCGGGCTTATGTTGTACGGAGGCGGGGCAGCCGGCAGAGGATGTGATCCGCAGGGCGAAGAAAGCCCGGAGCCTGGCCCGTCCCTTCGCCGGAGGGCAGATGCTCTTTTACCGAGAGCTTCCCTCCGGGAGCCGGAACGGCCTACCGCCGCTGCAGGGGCAGGAGGTCAGCAGCCTGGGCTATGACAAGGATACGAGCCTTGTCTCCGTCGCCCTGAATCTTTTTGGCCGGGGAGCCAATTTCCCGGCTCAGATGACGTTGATGCTCCAAAAGATCGGGCGTTTCTATCGGGCCGGCGGCGTGCTGGTGTCTTTGATGCGCTCTGATTTTAATTCGAATTATCTGAGTTATCAGTGGCGCCCGGACCGGGAGGAGGCGGCCGAAACCGTAAGAAAATATACGGAACCGGAGAAGAAGCTGTTTTACGGCTGGCTTGGCCGGACGGAGGTGCGCTGGTTTTCCGAGGAGGACAGTGCGCAGAAGGAAGTCCAGAGCTTTTTGAGCGTGGAGCCGGGAAGCCGGGGGATTCTTCTCTCCATGTATGACAATGGCAGCTATATGGGGAATATCTGCATCCTGGGGACTGATTCTTCCCTTTTGGACGATCCGGCGGAATATCAGAACCTGGCGGAGCTTGGCCGGGTGGTCCAGGGCCAGATCAATCAGCACCAGCATGACATTGCCAGCAAGGCAAAGTCGGAATTCCTCTCCCGGATGAGCCATGAGATCCGCACGCCCATGAACGGCATCATCGGCATGACGGCCATTGCCCTGCAGCAGGACCAGACTCCGGAGCGTATCACGGACTGCCTGCAGAAGATCCAATCTTCCTCCGATTACCTGCTGGGGCTCATCAATGACATTCTCGACATGTCCAAGATCGAGAGCGGCAAGATGAAGCTGGAGCCCTTCAATTTTAACATGGACGACATGCTGGGTACGATCCATGAGCTGATCCTGACCCAGGCCGTAGCAAAGGGCGTTCACTTTATTCCGGAGATCGAGCTTACGCATCACTGGTTTTTTGCGGACAGGATGCGCATCAGCCAGGTACTGATCAATCTGTTGGGCAATGCGGTGAAATTTACGCCGGAGGGCGGAAGCGTCACCCTGGCCGTAAAAGAGACCTTTGTCTCCGAGGAGGGGACCTTCTGTGAGTTTGCGGTGAAGGATACGGGGATCGGCATTGCGGAGGAAGAGCAGGACAAGGTATTCCGCTCCTTTGAGCAGGCGGCCAACCGAAATCCCTCCAAACAGCAGGGGACCGGCCTGGGTCTTTCCATCAGCAGCCGCCTGGTCCAGATGATGGGCAGCAGCATCCGGCTGGAGAGCGCCCCGGGAAAAGGCAGCACTTTCAGCTTTACCATTCCCCTGGCCCCCGGGGAGGACGAGGGAGCCCGGACGGAGAAGGAAGAGATTTCTTTTGAGGGCTGCCGTGTCCTGGTGGTGGAGGACAATGAGCTGAACGTGGAGATTGCCCAGTGTCTTCTGGAAGAGAGGGGTTTTGAGGTGGACTGCGTGTACGACGGCTCCCAGGCCGTGGAGCGCATCCGCACCACGCCGCCGGGAACTTATGACGTGATCCTGATGGACATCATGATGCCGGTCATGGACGGTCTGGAGGCCGCCCGCACCATCCGGGGCATGGAGCGGGAGGACTGCCATACGATCCCGATCATCGCCATGTCGGCCAATGCCTTTGACGACGATCTGAAGGAATCGGTCAGGTGCGGCATGAACGGACACCTCTCCAAGCCTGTGGAGGTGGACAAACTATATGAAACCCTCCATGCGGTGATCCAAGGCGGGAGGTAACCAGGAAACTTCATTCCCCGTCAGAGATACTCCCGGATGGTCAGGACAATCTGCCGCAGGGCCCTGCGTCCCTCCGGGATCCGCTCGAGCATCCAGCCGTGGACCATGTTCGGATAGGTGTAAATGTGATAGGGCGTGCGGGCTTTTTTGAGGGCGTCTTTTAGGAGCAGCGTGTCCGCATAGAGGATGTCGTTGTCCCCGGTCCATGCGGTGACCTTGGGGAGGCCTTCCATGGAGCCGAGGACGGGGCTGATCAGTGGGTCGCTCAGGGAACGGCTGCCCGCATAGAGAAGAGCGGCCTCCCGGCAGCCGTCCGGCTCCAGCACCGGGTCCCGGTGGGCCAGGACGTTCCGGATGGGATTGGTTCCGGACAGGTCCAGGTACGGGGAGAGCAAAAGGATCTGTACAGGCAGGGGAAGCTTTTTTCGGACGGCCTGTCTTGCCACGGACAGGGCCAGATTCGCCCCGGCGCCGTCACCGACCAGGATCACGCCGTGGGGGCATTCTGCCGCCAAATCCAGGTAAAGCTCCATGCAAAAGGCGAGGATCCCTCTGTGGGTATGCTCCGGAATCAGCGGATAGTCGGGGACGACCATGGGACAGCCGGTGCCGAAGAGGAGCTTCCTCGCAAACCTCCAGTGTTTCCCGGAGAGCCCGGTGAGAAAGGAGCCGCCGTGGAAATATAAAATGCAGGGCTTTTCCTCGGCCCTGTCGTAATCCAGATAATAGACGGGATGGCCGGAGCGCTCGTTGGCCTGGGTCCGGTGGCGTTTTTCCAGGGATTTTGGGGGAGTCCTTTGCTGAGGATCGCCGTGGTCCCTGGCCGTGAGTTGTTTTTTCAGATGGTTTTTCGCGTTGGTGATGACTTTATATTGATAAGAGAGAGAACTGATCATGCCGGGCATAAAAAACTCCTTTTTGCAATTGTCATTTTGGACATTATAGCACATATTTTTCTTTCTGTCTTCATAGGTTATGATAAAAGTTCCGGACGGGCCCTACAGCATGGAGGGGGCGTCCGGGACAGAAGGGCCGTTTCCGCTTTCGGATGTGCAGACGGCAGGTGGACGGGAGGAGCAAGGTGGCGGAGAAAAAGACGAAGCATGGAGGATACCGGCGGGGCATGAACGTGTTGGCGGAGGAAAAGCATCACTCTGTCTTTGTCCGGTTTTTGGAGCAGCTGAACAGCCCGTTGATTTACATTTTGATGATCGCAGCGGCTATTTCTGCTTTTTTGGGGGAATATGGGGACATGGCGATCATCCTGGCGGTCGTTACCCTGAATTCTTTCGTGGGCGTGATTCAGGAGGGGAAGGCGGCAAAGGCGCTGGGGGCCTTGAAGAAGATCTCCAGCCCGAAGGCATTATTAAAGGAAGGGGAGCGGGTGCGGGAGGTCCCCGCCGCCAGCCTGATCCCCGGGGACATTGTCAGTCTGGAGGCGGGACGCCAGGTTCCGGCGGATCTGCTCTTAAAGACGGTGGCGGGGCTCAAGATCGAGGAGGCGGCCCTGACCGGGGAATCGGTTCCCGTGGACAAGGACACGGGGAGGAATAACAGGGCCTACATGTCCACCAATGTCACCTATGGCCGGGGCGAGGGGATCGTGACGGCCATCGGCATGGAGACGGAGATCGGGAAGATCGCCGGAATGCTCCAGAACACGAAGGCGGAAAAGACGCCGCTCCAAAAGCGGCTGGCCGATCTGGGGAAGGTGCTCAGCATTCTCTCCGTCGTTCTGTGCGTGCTGCTGTTTTTGATCGCCGTATGGCAGAGGCGGAACGTTCCGGAAATGCTGATCACGGCCATTTCCCTGGCGGTGGCGGCGGTTCCGGAGGGGCTTCCGGCCATTGTCACCATGGTGTTGGCCCTGAGTGTTTCCCGAATGGTGAAGGTGAATACCATCGTGAAGCGGTTGCCCAGTGTGGAAACCCTGGGATGTGTGAGTGTGGTTTGTTCTGATAAAACGGGGACGCTGACCCAGAACCGGATGACCGTGGCGAAGTGTTATACGGGGGGACGGGTCTGCGCCCCTGCGGAGCTCAAATGTGATCTGGACCGGCATTTCCTTCGGGGCTTCACTCTCTGCAATGATGCGGAGGTCTTCCGGAACGCTTCCTTCGGGGCCGACGTCTCCGGGAATGAGGGGGATGGGGCGGCGGAAAGGGGGAGCGGGTCCCACGGGACGAGGGGGAGGGGAGTTTCGGGGGGAACCGGCCGGTTCGGGGATCCGACGGAGCTGGCCCTCCTGGACATGGCGGCCGTCCACGGCCTGTACCGCAGGGAGCTGGAGCGGAGCATGCCGAGAAGGGCGGAGATCCCTTTTGATTCGGAGCGGAAGCTGATGACCACCCTCCATGCGGACCGGGGCGGCAGGATTTCTTACACGAAGGGGTCGCCGGAGGAGGTGCTTGGCCGATGCCGGTTTGTCTGGAAGGACGGCCGTGCGGTACTGATGAGCCGCCAGGAGCGAAATGAGATCGGGGAGGTGTTAAAACTCTTTGCGGGAGAGGCGCTCCGGGTTCTGGCCGTCGCCATGGTTCCGGATGCGGATGGCCCCACGGAGCGGGACCTGGTTTTCGTGGGCGTGGCGGGCATGGCGGATCCGGTGCGGCCGGAAGCGGCCCAGGCGGTCGTCCAGTTCAGGCGGGCCGGCGTGAGGACGGTCATGATCACCGGGGACCGGGCGGATACGGCCTTCGCCATCGCAAGGGAACTTGGCATCGCCGACCGGTCGGAGGAATGTATTTCCGGCGAGGAGCTTGCCGCCCTTTCCGACGGGGATTTGCAAAAGCGGCTTCCCTGGCTTCGGGTGTTCGCCCATGTGGCTCCGGAGCACAAGGTGCGAATCGTGTCCGCCTACAAGGAGGCGGGGGAGATCGTGGCCATGACCGGGGACGGGGTCAACGACGCACCGTCCCTGAAGGCGGCGGACGTGGGCGTGGCCATGGGAATGGCGGGGACGGACGTGGCGAAGAATGCGGCGGACCTGGTGCTGACGGACGACAACTTTGCGACCATTGCGAAAGCCATCGCCCTGGGCAGAGGGATCTACGAGAACATCAAGAAGTCGGTGCTCTTCCTGTTGTCCTCCAATTTCGGGGAGATCATGACCATGCTGGCGGCCATCAGCCTGGGCCTGCCTTCCCCCCTGAAGCCGAGCCATATCCTGTGGATCAACCTGCTCACCGACTCGCTGCCGGCCCTGGCCCTTGGCGTGGACGTGAACGGCAACAAGAATTACATGAAGCGGCCGCCGAGGTCGAAGAACGAGAGTCTTTTTGCGAGGGGAGGCTTAAGCTGCACCCTGCTGTACGGTTTTCTGATCGCCTTCATCAGCACGGCGGCGTTCTTGCAGCTTCCCATCGGGATGCTGATGCGGGCCGGCGATCCCGTGACCGTGGAGACTTTGGGAAATCTGATGGCGGACCCGGGACTCCTCGGCCGCTGCCAGACCTATGCCTTCACGGTGCTGGGCATCTCCCAGCTTTTCCACGCCGTCGGCATGCGGGATGTGGAGACCTCCCTGTTCCGAATGAACCACCTGGGCAACAAGCTGATGCTCCTGGCGGTGGTTTTGGGTTTCCTCCTGCAGCTTCTGGTCACGGAGGTGCCGTACTTTGTCGGGGTGTTCGGGACCTGTTCCCTGGCCCTCCCGGAATGGCTGATGCTCCTTTTGCTCTCGGCCATGCCCCTCCTGGCCCACGAGATCCTGGCCTGGATCAAGAATCTGCGGTAAATTTCAGGCATCCGAACACCGAGAGGTGGGAGGATGCCTTTTGTGGATTTTTATTTTTCCCGTTGCCCGCCGCCACTGCCCTGTTATATAATGAAAGAAAATCAGAGGGGCATTCTAAGGAGGGCTTTATGTGTAGACGTTTTAATATTACCGGAACCTGTATCCCGGAAAAACACTATATGGCGGATATATCGGGTAAACTGGAGCAGATCATGCAGCTGATCCATCAGGATGCATACTTTATGATCAATCGTGCCAGACAATATGGAAAAACGACTACCCTTGTAATGCTATGGAAACAACTAAAGGAATCCTATATCACTATCAATATCAGTTTTGAGGGTCTGGGGACGGAAGCATTCCGGAGTGAGGATGCCTTTGTGCGCAGATTCTGTACCAGGGTATCCGGCAGTCTGCGTCTATCAGGGTATCATGGTCCGCTTTTCCGCCTATGGGATACTTTTTCAGAAGAAGAAAATCTGGATACTTTAAAAGAACGAATTCTTTTGTTCTGCGGACAGGCAGCTCAGGAAGTTCTTCTTTTTATTGATGAGGTGGACAAGAGTTCCGATAATCAGATGTTTTTAAATTTTCTGGGACTTCTGCGGGAATTATATCTGGAACGGGCCATGGGGGCGGTTACATTTAAAAGCGTGATTCTCGCAGGAGTCTATGACGTTAAAAATCTTAAACTTCGGCTTCGCCCCGACGAGGAACGGAAATATAATTCTCCCTGGAACATTGCGGCGGATTTTTTTGTCGATATGAGTTTGTCTGTCTCTGAGATTGAAACGATGCTCAGGCAATACCGGTCAGAAAAGCAAACAGATATGAATTGCGATATCCTTGCGGAAGAAATTTACCGATATACCTCCGGGTATCCTTATTTGGTCAGCCTGATCTGTCTTTGGATGGATGAAAGACTTCCGAAATCGGCCGGGCCTTGGACAGTGGAGGGTGTCCGCACGGCCGTAAGGGAAATTTTGAAAAGCACAAATACCTTGTTCGATGACGTTATAAAAAATATTGAGAATCATATTAAATTCCGACAATTCATAGAGGGAATCCTGTTGGAGGGAAATCAGATCCCTTACAAACGGTCTAATCCTGAGATTGATCTCGGAGTGACATGCGGATTAATTTCGGAAAAGGATGGAATCTGCGGGATTTCCAATATCATTTTTGAAACCTATATCTATGACCATTTGATCGCAGGGAAACTGACAGAACAGAGAGTGTTATCCGTTCCCAGAGATCAATTTTTTACGTCGGACGGGGCATTGAATATGGGTATCGTCCTGAAGAAATTTCAGGATTTTATGAAGGCGGAGTACAGAAAACGTGATGAAGCATTTATGGAAAGACAAGGGCGGCTGTTGTTTCTTACCTTTATAAAGCCGATCATTAATGGCAGTGGACATTATGTGGTGGAACCAGAGACCAGAGATAATACAAAGATGGATATTGTTATTTTCTATGGGGAGAAAGAGTATATTTTGGAATTGAAGCTCTGGCATGGGCCGAAACGTTTTATAGACAGCCTTGATCAGCTGGCCCGATATATGGACAGTCGTGGGCAGTCTGAGGGATGGCTTTTGATTTTCAGCTTTCTGACGGATCGGGAGAAAAAGATGGAGGATTACACAGAAGAGGTTATAACGGCAGACGGAAAGAAGATATATTCTTTTCTTGTATAATTGCCCAAAAATTTTGTGAGTTCTTTCATGTAAAATAGTATTGACAAAAGCCTGGGGGGAGGACTACAATTTAAGGGACTAATGGCAGTGCGCTCCCGAAAAAGTCAGACAATATAGAGGCGTAATCCTTTATTTTCGCAAACGACGAGGCGGATTCACAAGAACAGTTTGATATTTCAATGGGGGAAGATGTGCTGAAAAAAGGAGAGAACAGTATGAGAAAACACAGAGCAGGGCATCTGCGGCTGGCGGCCTCCGCATTGACGGCCCTTATGCTGATGTCCACAGTTGGACCTTTGCTGCCGACGGCCAGGGTGCTGGCGGCAGAGGCAGATGCCGGGACGGGGACCTGGCCACAGGCGGATGAGGCCTTGCAGACAGGCGATATAGCGATTGACGAGACGAATTTTCCTGACGAAAAATTCCGGGAGATTGTCAAGAGTAAATGCGATACGAATAACAATGGTTCTTTATCGCCGGATGAGATCGCGGCATGTACATCCATTGTCGTCCCTCAGGGAAACGGCGTGGGGAGCCTGAGAGGGATTGAGTTTTTTACCGAGTTGAAATCTTTGAATTGCGGCGGGCTGACATTAACGGAGTTCGATGTGAGCAAAAATGAAAAGCTGGAAGAACTGACGATTACAAGCTGTAGGCTGACAAGCCTGGACGTAAGCCGTAATCCAAATTTGAGGATGCTGCATTGCGGTATTAACCGGTTGACCAGTCTTGATTTAAGCAAAAATGCAGACTTGGAGGAATTGAACTGCATGTGGAATCAGCTCACCGGCCTGGATGTGAGCCACAATCCAAAGCTGATGAAGCTGGATTGCCGCAGGAATCAGATTACCGGCCTGGACGTGCGTCAGAACCAGAAGCTAACCGTATTATACTGCGATAACAATCAGTTGCAGGTTTTAGATGTGAGCCAGAACCAAAATCTGACCAGCCTGGATTGTGGTTATAATCAGTTGAGTGCCGTGGACGTGAGCCGGAATCAGAATCTGATCAGTTTAGGCTGCGGTGGAAATTTGTTGAGTAGTCTGGATGTAAGTGGGAACGCAGAGTTAACTGGTTTGTCCTGTGAGCAGAACCAGTTAAAGGAGCTGAATATAAGCAAGAATACAAAACTGAGAACCTTATCTTGTGGAGATAATCAACTCACAAGCCTGGCTCTGAAGGGGCATTCGGAGCTAATGGCATTATCCTGTGGGGGGAATCAACTGACCAACCTGGATGTCGATGGTACGGATGTGGGGCCGTATGACGATGGAGGGCGTAGGTTTTCGTGTGATGACAACAGCCGGACATTGGTTCACTCCACATCGAAACCCTTTGACTTATCCACGCTTCCCGGCTTTGACGTCTCTCGGGTGGATATGGAAAGCGTCCAGGGCGGGAGCATTGACGGAACAATTCTGACCGTGAATCCGGGGGAGACGTCGGTCAGCTATGGTTATTTTGTCAGCTCATGGAATCGGGGGGAAGAGATGTGCCCGACCTTCACCCTGGTTTTTAAAGAACCGGAGCCGGAGCCCGTTCCGGACACCGCCGTCGTGGAGAAGCCCAACGTAAGCTTTGGCACGGTGTCCGACGAGAAGGCAAAGGCGGCGGCGGAAACCGTGGCACTGGAGGGTTTCGACACATGGCTTCAGGGAGAACTGGACGCCATGGCCGAGAGCGAACGGGAGAAGGCCGTGAGCGGGGCGGCGACCGAGCTGGGAGTGGCGCCGGGGGCGGTCCGTGTGTATATGCAGGGCTATCTGGACATTGCGCTCAAGGCTTATCAGGGCTCCGAGGCCGGCAAGTCCATCTCCATGGACATCACGCCGAGGGTCCGCATGGTGGCCTCCACGGCGGACAGGGCCCAGGATGTTGTGCTGAACGACGGCCCCGGAAAGAATGCGGTGCTTTGCGGGGAGGACAGGAAGGCCGACGTGAAGGAGGCCGAGATCAGCCTGACCCTGCCCCAGGGCTTTATTTTGGAAGACAACACGCCGGTCTATGTGAAGCACGAAGTGGCCGACGGAACCTATTATTATAGAAGCAAAGCAAACAGGGACGGCCTTCTGACCTTTGTGACGAAGCACGGCTTTAGTCCTTTCACGGTTTCGCTGAATGCGGACGTGGACGCCCTCGTGGGGGAGACCGGTTATGACACCCTGCAGGAGGCCGTGGATGCAGTCGGCAGCGGCGGAACGGTCGTGGCCCTTCAAAACAACCTGACGGCGAAGGTGAGCGGTGAGAAGACCTTCACTTTGGATACGGATGGCCACGCCGGAGTAACCCTGACGGCGGCGGAGGGTTACGTCCTCAAAGATAACGGAAATGGTTCCTACACCGTGTCGGAGGCAGGAATTACGGCGAAGCTTACCTATCAGTCCCACATCCAGTCCTTGGGCTGGGAGAAGGTCTGGACGGAAAACGGCGGTGTCAGCGGCACCATGCACCAGTCCAAACGGATGGAAGCCATCCGCATGAAGATCGAAGACCCGGCAGCCTCCGGCGGCATTGAGTACCGGACCCACATCCAGTCCCTTGGCTGGGAGAAGGATTGGAAGAAGAACGGGGAGGACAGTGGAACAACCAATCAGCGGAAACGGCTGGAGGCAGTCCAGATCCGGCTGACGGACGAATTGACGGAAAAATACGATGTCTATTACCGGGCCTATGTCCAGAGCTACGGCTGGCTTGGCTGGGCGAAGAACGGGGGAAGCGCCGGGACGGAGGGCCTTTCCAAGCGCCTGGAGGCCATTGAGGTCCGGCTGGTGAAGAAGGGGAGTGCAGCTCCAGGAAGCGGCCTGAACGCCTTCGTGAAAGGGGGAGAGACGGCAGGGATCAATTACCGGTCCCATGTCCAGACCTACGACTGGACGGACTGGGTGAGCAACGGACAGCGGGCCGGGACGGAGGGAGAATCCAAACGGCTGGAGGCCCTTGAGATCCGCCTTGCGAACCTGGGCGTTTCCGGGGGCGTGCGCTACCGCTCCCATGTTCAGTCCCTTGGCTGGGAGAAGGACTGGAAGCAGGACGGCGCCGTCAGCGGGACGACAAAACGGTCCAAACGGCTGGAGGCCGTTCAGATCGAGTTGACCGGGGAAGCGGCAGAGAAATATGATATCTATTACCGGGCCCACATCCAGAGCTACGGTTGGCTCGACTGGGCGAAGAACGGTGGGAGCGCCGGAAGTGAGGGGCTCTCTAAACGGATGGAAGCCATCGAGATCTGCCTGGTAGAAAAAGGCGGCGAGGAGCCCGGAAAGACGGACCGAAGCTTTGTGAAGAAGTAGGCGGGCCGGCGGCAGAGAGTGACAGCCCAGTCGGAGACGATAGTTTAGGCATCCGAACACCGAAAGGTGGGAGGATGCCTTTTATGGATTTTTTGCAATTTCCGGTTGCCTGTCTGCGGAGTCCTGTTATATAATCAAGGTTATGTGGGATGGTATCCTATAATATGGAAGCGACAGGGATGAACGCATCATTGGAATTTTGTGAATCTGGAGGTGGATTATGGAAATAAAACATGCGGCACTGATCGGCCTTGGAGCCATGGGCTCTTTTTTTGCGCCCAGGATGGAAGCCTATCTTGGCAGGGAGCATTTTCAGGTGGTGGCGTCGGGCGGCCGGAAGGAGCGGCTGGAGAGGGGCGGTGTGACCATCAACGGGGTGAACCATAAGTTTTCCATCCGCACGCCGGAGGAGGAGGGACCGAAGGCGGACCTGATCATCATGGCGATGAAGGACATGGGGCTCTCCCAGGCCATCCGGGACATCCGGAACCTGGTGGGGGAGGGGACTCAGATTCTCTGTGTCATGAACGGGATTGAGAGTGAGGAGAAGGTGGCGGCGGCCTACGGCTGGGAACATGTCATTTATTCTTACATGCGGATGTCCATCGTCATGAAGGACGGGGTGGCCGACTTTGATCCCTACTGGGGCAAGGTCCATTTCGGCGAGGCGAGGAATGAGACGTTGACGAAGCGGGTGACGGCGGTGAAGGCCTTTTTTGACGCCTGCGACATTCCCTATGAGATCGACAGGGATATGAAGCGGGGAATCTGGTTCAAATATATGTGCAACGTGGGGGAGAACATGACCTGTGCGCTCTTCGGGATTCCCTTCGGGGCCTTCCGCAGCAGTGATTCGGCCAATGAGATCCGGCGGGGAGCCATGCGGGAGGTGATGGCCATCGCCAACCGCCTGGGAGTGGACTTGAACGAGTCGGACATTGAGCAGCAGGAGAAGACGCTGCAAACCGTTCCCTATCAGAATAAACCTTCCACGCTACAGGATTTGGAGGGGAAGAAGAAGACGGAGGTGGAGCTTTTTTCGGGGACCGTGGTGCGCCTGGGGAAGGAACTTGGGATTCCGACGCCCTTAAGCTATCTGCTTTACCACGGGATCCGGGTGCTGGAAGAAAAAAATGCCGGTGAATTCGACGGGCAGCCTTCCTGAGAAGGATATTATAAAAAGGGATTAAGCGCTTTTCAATTTCCCTCCTGTGTGATATGATTAGCTGGAAGCGAGTAGATCAATTACATAGGAGGGTTTTGTTATGGATTTGGGACTTAAGGGGAAAGTGGCAGTCGTGCTCGGGGGAAGCAAGGGAATCGGCCGGGCCGTGGCCGAGACGTTTCTGGGAGAAGGTGCGAAGGTCGCCATCTGTGCCAGAAAAGAGGACGAGCTCAAGGCGGCCTGCGAGGAGATGAGGGGGCTCGGGGAGGTCTACTGGGAAGTGCTGGACGTGACGGACGAGGCGGGTGTCTATGCCTTTGCCGACCATGTGGCGGGGAAGCTCGGAGGGATCGACGCCTGGGTCAACAACGTGGGGGCCACCGTGTTCAAGAAAGGGGACGAGTTCACCGAGAAGGATATCGACTTTATCACGGGAGTGTGTTTTAAATCAGCCGTGTTCGGGGCACAGGCGGCATTTCGCCACATGAAGCATAAAGGGGGAGCCATCGTCAACATCAGTTCCCTGGCGGCCCGCTGTCCCACGGCGGGGAGAAGCACCCTGTACGGCCCCATGAAGGCGGCCATCGTCAATTTGACGCAGACCTTGGCAGGAGAGTATGCCGCTTACGGTGTGCGGGTCTGCTGCGTGAGGCCGGGCTTCACGGTGACGCCTGCGGTGCGGGCGAACATCCCCCAGGCGGAGCTGGATTACAATGCCGCCGGAACCTTGTTAAACCGTCTGGCGGAGCCGAAGGAGATCGCCGCACCGGTGGTGTTCCTCTGCGGCCAGGGGGCTTCCTACATGACCGGCACCACCATCGAGGTGTCCGGAGGGAGAAGCGTCACCCTGAATCCCACCTATTCCTGGGAGAAAAAGGCGGCGGAGGTATGAGGGGACTATGAAGGGGGAAGGGATGGAGGAGCAGCTTGCGAAGGGGAAGATTCTGCCGCTCCTCCTGAAACTTGCGGTGCCCAGCACGGTCGCACAGATCGTCAACGCCCTTTACAGCATGGTGGACCGCATCTACATCGGACATATGGAGGGAGTCGGGACCATCGCCCTGACGGGCCTGGGCCTGACGCTTCCGATCATTCTGATCATCACGGCATTCAGCCTTTTGGTCGGGCGGGGCGGAGGGCCCCTTCTTTCCATCAAGCTTGGGGAGAAGGATTACGAGGGGGCGGCCCTTCTCCAGGGAAATTCTCTGAGCCTTCTTTTGGGCTTGGGAATCGTTTTGACCGTGGTTTTTTATGTGTTCTGCGATCCGATCCTTCTGCTTTTCGGAACCAGTGAGGCGGCGCTTCCCTATGCGTCCTCCTACCTGAGGATCTACGTACTGGGAACCGTGCCGGTCATGATCAGCATGGGCATGAATTCTTTCCTGAACGCCCAGGGGTTTACCACGCTTGGAACCATTACGGTGGTGATCGGCGCCCTGCTCAATCTGATTCTGGATCCCGTGTTCATTTACGTAATGGACATGGGGATTGCGGGGGCGGCGGCGGCGACCGTGATCTCCCAGTCCGTCTCCGCCCTGTGGGTGTTGTTCCTGCTCCTGTTTTCCAGGAAAATCATTATCCGGACAAGGCTTAAGGACATGCGGGTGAGGTGGGAGAGCGTAAAGCGGATTTTCGCCCTTGGAGTTTCCAGCTTCGTATTTCTGGCAAACGACAGCCTGGTGCAGATCCTGATCAACCTTCTGCTGCGCCACTGGAGTCCTGACATTGCGACGGGAGACATGTATATCGGGTGTATGACCATCGTGTACAGCATGTATCAGATTTTCTTCATGCCCCTCCAGGGAGTGACCCAGGGAGCGCAGCCCATTGTGGGATACTGTTTTGGCGCGGGGGATTATGGCCGTATGCGAAAGGCCATCCATTACGGGAGGATCTGTTCTCTGACCTGCGCCACGCTGATGTGGGCGGTGTTCATGCTTTTTCCCAGCCAGGTGGCGGGGCTTTTCACCACCGACGAGGCGCTGCTCTCGACCTGTGCGAGCTCCATACGGATCGCTTTCTGCCTGAACTTCGTGCTGGGGATGCAGATGATGAACCAGCACATGTTCATTGCCATGGGCAATGCAAAGCTGTCCCTGATCTTCGGACTGATGCGAAAGATTTTCGTGCTGATTCCGCTGGTGCTGGTGTTCCCTTTCTTTATGGGAGCCATCGGCGTGTTCCTGGCGGAACCGGTGTCCAATATCATTACCGTGATCGTGACTTACGTCTGCTTCAGCCGATACCTGAAAAGTTTGGAGAGGTGATATACGCCGTGGAAGGGACTTTTTTCCGATAGCAGCCGATAGGAAACCGTGTCTGCGATGGAAAGAAAAGTCCCCTCCACGGCGTCCCCTTATATGCGTGTTTTGAAGAGGCGGGCGAAAAGGAGTCCGACGAGGAGCACGGCGATGGAAACCATGGTCAGAAGGAGGGGCGCTGCAGCGGAGCCGGCGGAGGATTCCTGTGTAGGGCCGTTGAAGCCGCCGGGCCGTCCCAGCGCCTCCCTGGAGGGTCCGCCGTCCCTGGATAGGGCGGTTTCGTCCGAAGCCGCATCGCCGTCCGGCACGCCGTTTTCACCCGGAATCGGAGCACCGCCCGGAAAAGCGTCCGCACCCGGCATGGCACCGGCGCCCGGTAAGCCGTCCGCATCCGGCATGGCATCGCCGTCCGGCATGCCTCCTCCGCCCATGGAGCCCATGTCGGAGATGTTCAGGCCATTGGCATCAATCATGGTATCCGCATCCTGGGTGTCTGCGGTTCGGCCGATTTGTCCGTCAAGCTGGTCTCGGACGCTCTCCGCCCGCAGCAGGCAGAATTCCTTCAAAGTGTCCGCACCCTTCTCAAATTCCTCAAAGGTACAGAATTTCGTGGGATCCGCCTCCACATAGGGAGAGATCATTGCCCTCACGGAATCTATCTCTGCGGCGAAGCGGCCGCTCTCAAAATATCCCTGAATAAGCTCGGAAAAGCATTGATGGTACTGCTCCATGTAGGCTTCGTCGGAAAAAATCCAAGCCAGCATGGGCCGTTCCTCCACCGTCCCGCCGGAGACGGGAGTGTCGATGGGATAATTGATCAAACTTCCGGCCCCTCCGGCGGACTCAAAACCTCCGAAGGCCAGGTTGTAATCCCAGGGGAGCATGGAAAGCAGGCCGTCCTGTTCATACAGATAGTAATTGTGGATCATGGAGCCGGTGTAGCTGTCAAAATTCAGGACGAAGTTGTGGGCGGTGAAATAGCGGATCACGCTGTCGATATCCACAACATTTTCCGGGGCTTCGCCGCTGCTCAGGATTTTCAGGGCCTCGACCAGACGGTTCTGGTCCGCTTCGGAAATTTCTGTTTTGGCATTGTCAAAAATATTGGAATAGCTGTCCGCTTCGTCGTCCGTATATTGCAGGAGAACGTCGCTGTCGCCCATGAGCGTCTGCCGGCCTCCCCGGCCGCCCGTCATCTCGGCGGGGGCCGCTCCCATGGCGTTGGTATCCGGATTGCCGACGGGAATTCTCTCCTGTCTGCCGGAGGGATTGCCCCCTCCTGCCTGGGTGCCGTCCGGCTTGTAGAGTTCGCCGTAATCTGCGCCATAGTTGCGGGTGAGAAACGACTCCTCGATTCCCTCCACGGCGAGATAAAGCCCCCAGGGTTCCCCGTTGACGGAGATATTTGCGTAGCTGCACAGCGGGGCGATGACTCCGGCCTCTTCCATGATCCGGTAGGAAAAGAATTCCTTCATATAAGTATTGTCCTGGATCACGTTGTTCAGGCAGAGCTTGTCGAGACCATAGTAGGTTTTCCCATCCTCATAATGGTCGAATTCGATTTTAAAGCTGTAACGGTCATTGTCGTAGGCGGCCACCTGGGTGAGTGAGGTGTTCCCCTTTGCGCGGAGCCCCACGTTGCGGTAAGCCTCCCCGTCGATTAAGACGGCGCAGGAGACATATTCCTCGTCGGCGCAGTTCTCAAGAAAGCCCTCCCAGTCATCCATGACGATATCGACGGCATGGACGGAGGAGGAATCAAACAGGCGGCTTTCATAGCCGGCGCTTTCTGCGGCGGAGACCGCCTGAATTCCCAGGTCTTCGGCGTTCATGAGGACCAGGGTCAGAAGGAGAGTGACGGCGAGGGCGGCGAGACAGATCCGATCCAGATGCTTGCAGGTTGACATAGCGGCCTCCTTATCCCATGTAATCCCCGTTGTAGCTGACCAGGACGGCGCTGGTGACGCCCTCCATCTCGGAGAGTGCGTTGATAAAATCCGTGTCGTCGTCCTTCAAGCGGATTTCCAGATTCAGCTCGATCGCTCCCTTTACGGCGCTTTTGCTCTTGACGACGCACCGCTGCAGCCATTTTTCCAGAAAGGCCGTCGCACTTTTTTCGGCGGCGGAATCCGTGCAGGAAAGGACGAGGATGTAGGGATTGCAATGGGATTTCCGGTTGACGAACGCGAGCAGGATCATCCCGATGAGCACGCTGCCGATGACCGCCAGAGGAATCATTCCGGCGGCCAGCACGATGCCGTCGGCGATGGACCAGAACAGGAAGGCGATATCCAACGGCTCCTTGATGGCCGTGCGGAAGCGGACGATGGAGAGGGCGCCGACCATGCCCAGGGAGAGGACCACGTTGGACGTGACTGCAAGAATCACGACGGTGGTGATCATGGTGAGGGCCACCAGGGTCGTGCCGAAGCTGGAGGAATACATGATCCCCTGATAGGTTTTTTTATAGACGAGGAAAATGAACATTCCGATGCCGAAGGCCAGAACCAGAGCCAGGACCATGTCGAGAAGGCTGACGCTTGTCACATTCTCCAGAAAACTGGATTTGAAAATATCGCTGAAAGTCATAATGAGGTTGTTCCTTTCTTTTTTGTTTGGCAGACAAATTGCCCGTTTTGTTCAGGTAATTCAGCCGTAGACCCGGCAGGCGGCATATTTGGAGAATGCGCAGACCCGGCGCCCCGGAAGGCGGACGGCGTCCCGAATGACGTCCGGAAGGAATTCGCTCCACTTCACCTCCAGAATGACGGGCGAGGCCCCGGCGGGGATGGTGACCACCTCCGGTCGGAACAGGCCGGTGTCAAACAGCCCCGTCCGGATGTCAAAATCCAGCGTGATGCGCACGTGGCCCGGCGCAAAGACGAAGGCCTCCCTGGTGTAATCCACGATGGTTTTCGGGCGGAGTCCCAGATTTCTCAGCTTGACGTAGAATTCTTCCAGAAGCGGGACGCCGCTTCCCGCCATAAAATCCGGACGTCCCTCCAGGATGCGTTCCACCTGCTCCCTCGCAAGGGGGACGCTGTCCTTCCGGGAAAGGCCGTTTACCTTGCTCTTCTTCTCCAGGCGGATGAATGAGGAGTCCCCGTCATAATAGCGAATCCGGAATTTTTCCCGGATGTTGACCCCGTCGATTTTTTCCCGGAGGGCCTTGTCGTCCATGGTGTCAAAATACAGGCTTCGGATCTCGTACGTTCCGTCCGTCCCATGGGAGTCCCGGCCGGCTATGGCCGAGAGCCGCATCCGGAGGACCAGAAGATCGGAATGGCTGATTTCGTGTTTCCGCTCGTGCCGATATTCCATGGGTTCACTTCCTTTCAAAATAAGAATAAGAGACTTCACCCTTTCCCTTCGGGGGAGGGAGCGTGACCGTAAACTCCACCTTGCCGTCATGGCACCGCACACCGATTTTGCCGTGGTGGGACAGGGTGATGGCCCTGGCAATGGCAAGCCCCAGTCCATAGTGGCCCGGCTCGTCGGTTCTGGACGGGTCCCCCCGGTAAAACCGCTCGAAAATCTGCGCCTGTTCGGCTTCCGGGATGGGATCCCCGTCGTTGAGGACCGACAGGACGGCCTGTCCGTGAGCACCTTTTTTCAGGCTCAGGAGGACTGCCTTTCCCGGAGGGCAGTGGTGCAGGGCGTTGTCCAGGAGAATGGCGGTCACCTGACCAAGCTGGGTGGCGTTGCCATGCACGCAGACCCCGTCGGCAATGTCACAGGAAAAAACAAGACTCTGCTCGAACATGAGACTCTCAAAGGGGAGCGCCTCCCCCGCCACGAGACGGCTGAAATCCACCGGCCCCATGGGCGTGACCGCCTGTTCCGTGCGGGCCAGGTCCAGAAGCTGCGTGACCAGGGCGTGCATCCGCTTGTTTTCATATTGAATGTTGAGGAGCCATGGATTTTCCCCGATCTGTCTCAAGAGGAGTTCTGCATTGGTGCTCATCACTGCGATGGGGGTCTTGAGCTCATGGCCCGCGTCGGAGATGAACTGCCGCTGTCTTCTGTGGCTTTCCTCCAGGGGCTCCACGATTTTTCTGGCGAGATGGACGGCCAGGAAAAACAGAAGGAGGATGGCGGTCCCGCCGAAGATCAGCGTGTAGCGGAACAGGGTGGTCATGCTCTCCCGCACGATGGTATTGTCCATGAAGGCCACCAGGGTGTAGCCGCCCTTGTCGGCCTTGCGGTAAATCAGGCTGTTTTTCATGCCGGTCGTTTTGGAACCGGCCGCGATCAGCCGGGCCATTTCTTCCAATTCCCCGTCGTCATGGATGGAGATCTTGGGATTGGTGACGGAAAGGATTTCTCCCCCGTCGGAGATGGCGACAGAGTAGAAGGTGGACAGCTGGAATGCCGGCGTATCCTCAAAGCGGGGAATGCCTGGATCCGGCTTTCCGCCTCCTCTTTCCGGGGCGGCCTCCGGGGAAAGGGCGGGGGACTGGCCGGGCAGCCGGTAAAGCGATACATGTCTCTCCAGCATTTCTCGGTTCCGCCTGGACACTTCCAGATAGCTGGAACCGTAGATCAGGCAGAGGGTGCCGATCCAGAGAAGGACGAGGACGGCCATGATGGAAGCGACGATTTTTCGACGGGATTTTCTAAACATCCTCACACCTCAGCTCGTACCCGATTCCCCGCAGGGCCTTGATGGAGGTCTTCGCCCCCACGAAGGCCAGTTTTTTGCGGGTGAAGGAGAGATAGACCTCCACGTTGTTGTACTCGGCGTCACTGTCAAAGCCCCAGACTTTTTCCGCAAGCTGTTCCCTGGTGAGAACCCGCTTCTGGTTGACGATGAAATATTCCAGGATCCGGTACTCCTTTTCGCTCAGGCGGACACGCTGGGACGTGGCCGTACAGACGAGGGAGACGGTATTGGTATCAAGGGCGATGTCCCCGAAGGAGAGCGTTCCGTCCCCGGAGGGGAGGTTTCTTCTCAGGAGGGCCCGGAGCCTTGCGAGAAGCTCCCTGGCCATGAAGGGCTTGGTCAGATAGTCGTCCGCACCACTGTCCAGCCCTTCCACGGTATCGTCCAGCTCGCTTTTGGCGGTCAGCATGAGGATGGGAGTCCGGATGCCCTGCCTCCGGAGCGACTTTGCAATTTCAAAGCCGCTCATCCCCGGAAGCATGACGTCCAGAACAATGACGTCGTATAGGTTCCCCTCCGCCGCCGCCAGCCCGGAAGGGCCGTCCGTGCAGGCGTCCACCTCATAATGTTCCTGCCTGAGAAGCTCGGAGAGGGCCTGGACCATCCGTTTTTCATCCTCCACCAGCAAAAGCTTCATACTGCGTCACCTCCATGTCCCCCATTATAGCACGGAAGATTGAAGGAAGATTGAAAACGATGGAAAAATTTATGTATGGAAAGCTTACGCTGATCAATATGAAACTTTAAAAATAAGGTACAGAGAGTGGAGCAGATTAAAAAGCCGCTTGAAAATTACCGCGACATGGATGTGTTCAAGATTTATGTGTCAGACTTGGGGCTGCTTTGTGCCAAGAAGGACGTAAACCCCAACGACGTCCTCTATATGGTGGAGGGACGGAATGACTTCCGCAGACAACATCATTTATTACTATCACCTATACTAATGGTATTGATAAAGGGAATGCATGACTGGAGAAATGGGACCAGTGGATGATTCTTTCTTTTCTTAGGAATCAGGGGCTGAAACCGGCGTTAACCGACAGCCCCTTTGATCTGAAATTATTTTTCCAACGCTCCGGGCAGACAGACGAGCCGGTTGAAGATGGGCTCCATCTCGGCGAAGTACGTCTCCGGCATGCGTCGCAGCCGCTCCGCCAGGTAATCTACGTCGTTCATGTTTTGATCTCCGAACAAAATCCAGTCGCTGGAAATAGACAGCTTTTCGCAAATTCGCTTCAAAGTGGAGATTGAAATTCCCACGAGGCCCCTCTCAATATCGGATACGTTCTTGGGCCCCAGCGACACAAGCGCCCCGAACTGCTCCTGCGTAAATCCGGCCCGCTCCCTTGCGATGCGGATCTGATTCCCCACCAGAATGTGGATTTCCTTTTTCTCTCTCATTATTACCTCCCATACACCTATTATTAATATCATTAGTATATGTAATGGTAGAAAATACAGAAACAATTCAGCGAAATGATGTTTTCTAATGGTAATAACATGAAAATAAAAAAGCTTTGTTTTTGGCTCCACTGTATATCTAAATTTTTGTGATTTGTTTTGTGATATTTAGGGAATCGAAAATTAATGACGCAGATAAAAGTACTTAATATTAAAAAATAAAAAGATTGTAAAATAAAGTCTATAATGGTAGAATTGAATCGAAAAGGGGGATATGGTGATGAGAGAAAAGCTAAAAAGCGTAGTTGCATGGATTTACATTATGTTTTTTTCGGTTCAAATATTTTCGATAGCGTCGGCGTTTATTATACAAAATGATTTTGCTGACGGTTGGGTTTTGCGTTTTTTTCGATTTTGGGATGCGTTGGGCAAGCCGATTTTTGAAAATTGGCTGTCATTTTCGATTCTGTTTATTTTGCTCTTTGCGGGCGGGATTTTATCTGCTCAGTTAAAGTCAGAAAAGACTGCAAATCATAAATTAAATTTTGTACTACTTTGCATAAACTTGTTCCTGTGTAATCGTTGTTATAATACCGGCGTTTTACAGGAAAGGATGCGATACATTGGTGAAAATGTATGGGGCGTTTTGGGATTTTTATTGGCAGTCGTTGTTGCTATCGGGATTGGAAACGCATTGAAAAAAGAAAGGGAATATCGGAGCGGCAGACTAGGCAAGGCAACAATATCTGATGTAGATATCGAAAGAGGACAAGAAACTGTAGAAAATTATGCTGACAGCCAGGATGAAAGATTTCGGGAACAGTATCCCGTATCCTCTGCGTGGGACAGCTATAAGCAATCCATTGCTTATAAAAAGCGAGTGAAGCATAGAGAAAAGGAGCGACGTTATAAAAACAAAGCCGAAATCAAAACGGAAGAAAAGAAAGAAATTGCCCAAAAAAGAAGCGGTAAAAGGGTTGAGTCAGCTGAAAAACAAACTAAAAAAGAAAAACTAAAAAAAGCTCCGGCTATAGTGGTGTATATTTTAATACTGGGCGGTATGTTTTACCTCGTAGTGTCCCCAAATACGGAAATTGGTAAACTAATTAGTAATATAGGTGAATCTTTGAACTTGATTACTTTGGGTGCGGATGACTTAAAGAACCCGATATTAAATTTCCTTTTTGGCTTTGGAAGCATATTTTTAATTGCAATTACCTTGGTTTTGATGGGGTTTGCGGTGTATTTCGTACTGAGAACTCTTTGGTATTTTATAGTTAATCTGAGGGAAGACAATACATTCGTCAAAAAGATTGCACGGGACTTAAAAGCTTTTTTCTTTGGTTTGGCGGACAGCGTGGTACGGCTGTTGCTGTTTCTTCCGGATTTTTTGGTACTGGTAGAGGATTTTTTGTTTGATATGAGAGATGATTCATGGATTTTGACTGGGTGGAAATGGAAGGGTTCGGGAAGGAGCATGAGGATTTTTTGGGGAATTATTTGGAACTTCCGAATGGAATTCCCGCCCATGATACTATCCAGAGAGTTTTTGCCATGGCGCCTTCGGGATTTTTAGAAGGTTTTCAGAAAAGATGGAATGAGATGTTAAACAGCGAGGAAAGGACGAAAGTAAAACGACTGCTTGCGATTGATGGGAAGACCCAGAGGGGAAACGGGAGTAAAACCGAAAGGCCAATCATATAGTGAGTGCCGTGGATGAAAATGGATTCTGCCTGGGACAGAAACTAATGGAAAAAACAAACGAGATCAAAGCGATTTCGGAACTGTTGGACTGCCTGGACATAAAGGGAACCATCATCACAACGGATGCCATGGGAACCCAGATGGCAATCGCAAAGAAAATTCGCCAGAGATATGCGGATTATGTTTTGGCATTAAAGGCAAATCAGGGGAACCTGCTGGAAGAAAGAACGATATTTTATAAGCAGTCTGCCAACCGGGATAGAAGAAATCGCGCATGCAGTACGGGGGCATTGGATGGTGGAGAGCTACCATTGGTATTTAGACGTGATATTCCGGGAAGACGGGAACCACACATTAGAAAAACAGGCATCCTATAACCTGAATATCATGAGGAAACTGTCATTGAATATATTAAAGATGATAGAAATAGGAAACAAAGCGTTAAGCCTGAAAAAGAAGAGATATGCAATCGGTACAAATCCGGAAAAACATTTAGAATGGATTATGAATTTGTGATTTTGGAACTAAAACTGTAAAAGTCAGGCATTAGTAGGCGGGTATTCGAGTTGTAAAGACCTTTAAGAAAGAAATGGAAGGATGCTCTTTGCTATGTTATAATGCTTGTGTTGTCTAACCTACACCCGGCAACGGGAGGAGGTGTTTGCATGGAGTTATTCTTCACATTTCTTGTGACTGTCGCAGCGGGTGTGGTTTGCCACCTCATCAGCAAATGGCTAGACAGGCATGACAAAGGCAACAGATAGTCTAGTGGGTGCTTTGCCACTATAAAAAGAAAAGAAGAATCCCTCGACTGTACGCCATTACGGTCGAGGGATTCGTTCTTTGCCTACATGGATTTCTCCACATTTCTTTGCCTAATGGCATTATAGCATATGCAGATTTTAATTGCAAGATGCATTTCTTCTTGAGTTTCCGCAGTTCTATCCACAAAAACCCAATTATACACATATCACTATCCCCAATTTTTATAAAACACCTAAAATATGAGGGCACTGAAAAAGTCTGTTTCTTTGTTAAAAGAATCAGGCTTTTCGTAAAAAAATGGTATAGTGGAAACAAACGGGAGTTTTTCAGTGCCCTCTATTACTTGAGTTTTTGCAGTTTTGCCCCTTAAAGGTTTCATTATGGGTAGCGAACGTGTACCGGGGCGCTCCCTGGACGAATGGATGGAACCGGTGACTCAGGCAAAGTGGTTTGACAGATGCTGTATGGTGCAATGAATATGGGATATCTCCCGGCTACATATGTGGTTACTCGCCTATACAAAAGAGACTGCAAGGTGCCTGAGCCGGTTGGAAGCGCCAACATGCTTGACTTACATTTTACAAACAGGATGTGGTCCGTATTGCCATAGAGCCGGAGCTTACCCTTGCAGAACTGATCCTAAATGCAGGAAACAATTCCATGCACCTTGCTACGCAAATAAAACTCGTAGCAAGGTGCTTCGGCTACGGAAGGAATTAGAAGAGACAAGGATGGTGTAGCATTGTGTTGGATTACTATGGATGATAGACATTGTGAGGTGGGGCGCTTGCCAGAAGAAGACAGGAGTGCTGAGAGATAAGATACGTGATGAATGTGGAAAAAGAGGGAGGGAATGGTATGATAAATTAATGAAAAATAAACAAGAACATAAACGGTTGTGAAATATTGTTGAAAATGGCGGAGTTATTTAAAAAAGTTGTTTGCGGAACTGCGGAGGGATGATACAATTGATAAATGTAAAATATTTCTGATAAAATAAGATGTCGTTTTTTTGACATACGCTATTTGAGGGGAGTCAGTACATCGACATCAGATGGTGTAAGCAGTTTGAGCTGTTAAGAGGCGTAAGAAAATCTGGTACGGGAACCCCACAGCACTTGACTTTTCCGCCCCGACCGGTATCATAGAAGAAAAACCGTAGTATCGGAGAAAATCACTTGACGATATAGGGAGGGAGCGGAGGCCGTAATGGGACGCAACATAAGGATTTCTCAATGCATGATCGTGAAGAACGAGGAAAAGAACATAGAAAGAGCCCTGTCCTGGGGAAGGGACGTCGTGTGGGAGCAGATCGTGGTGGACACGGGAAGCACGGACCACACGGTGGAAATTGCAAAGCGGATGGGGGCCAGGCTGTTTCATTTTGACTGGATCGACGATTTTGCTGCAGCCAAGAATTACGCCATAGAGAAGGCGGGAGGGGACTGGATTGCTTTTCTGGATGCGGACGAATAATCTTTCGGAGGAGGATGCGAAAAAGCTCCCGCTTCTTTTAAACAAGCGTTCCGGACGGGAATATAATGCGCTGATTGCCAGGTGGGTCCAGACGGATGGGGCGGAGACGTTTCTTGCCGGGCCGACGGGGAAGGGCATTCAGAGCCTGCGGACGGTGAAGGCGGACGGGAGCCTCGGGAGCGCCGTGGCGGGGACCGTGGTCCGAATCTTCCGCAATCAGCCGGGACTTCTCTATCGGGGAAGGGTTCATGAGCAGCTGTTCATGGAGAACGGGGAGGTACGCTGCTTTGATGCCGGCGATGCGCTCTCCGTCCTGCACACCGGATATGGTGCGGAGGAGATGGAGGAAAAGAAGAAGACGGAACGGAACATCCGACTGCTGCTGGCGGAGCTGGAGCGGCATCCGGAAGAACACAAATTGCTCGCCCATATGGGAGCCTCTTATTATCGGCAGAAAAAGTATGAGGAGGCGGCGGAGTGGTATGAGAAGGCCGCCAGCTGCATGCCGGAGCTTCCGGAGGAAGAGAGCGCCCGGGACGTGTCGGTTTTTCGCAATCTCATGCTCCTCTATGCAAGGATGAACAGGGAGGACTTGCTGCGAAAGGCCTATGCGTCCGGCGTTCGGAGATTTCCGGAAGAGGCGGATTATGATTACCTGGCGGGAAGATATTATATAGGAGAAAAGCGGTTCGGGGAGGCGGCGGTTCATCTGCAGCGGGCCGTGGGATTGCTGGAGTGGCGTGGCGACGGGCGGATGTCGGCCTTGCTTGCGAACGGCCTTCCGGAGGCGCTGGAGATGCTTGCGGTGTGCCATTATGAAAATGGGGACCGGAAATCCTGCGTGAATTGTGCGGTCGTTCTTCTGAGGGCGAGCCCTTACAGAGGGAGGGCGCTGGAAGTCCTGCTGAAGGCCTTCCGGCATGACGAGAGGGAGAATCGGGAAAAGGCGGCTTCGGGGGGGGGGGCAGGTGCTTGCGTTTCTGGGCAATCTTTACGACCTGGAAGAACCGGAACAGAGGCGATTTGTCCTTCGGGTGGCGGAGACGGCGGGATACGAGGCGCTGCTTAAGGAGGCGGCTCCCTGATCAACAGATCCGAAACGGCTTTGAAAATATTTCTCAGAAAAAGTCAAAAATCCCCTTATCCTTTCCCGGACCCTGCCGATAATCTTATTGTACAGCAAAACAGTACAGAAAACATAACGTAGGTCAGACCAACGGACCGGATGCAGGGCCCGCGTCGGGGACGTTGTCAGGGACAGGGAGGTCGCTGAGTGGCTGGCTGAAAACAAGGAGGTAAATGTATGCAGATTCAACACAATATTCAGGCTATCAACTCCAGCAGAAACTTAGGTATCAACAACAAAGCTCTGGCAAAGAACTTAGAGAAGCTGTCTTCCGGTTACAGAGTAAACCGTGCAGGCGATGACGCTGCCGGACTTGCCATTTCCGAGCAGATGAGAAGCCAGATCAACGGCCTTAACCAGGCCGCTACCAATGCACAGGATGCAGTTGGTCTGATCCAGACGGCTGAAGGTGCCCTGACCGAGGTGCACTCCATGCTTCAGCGTATGGTTACCCTGGCTACCCAGTCCGCCAACGCCACGATGAACACGGTTGCTTGGGGCAATGTCCAGACTGAGTACGATGCCCTGCGTGCAGAGATCGACCGTATCGCCGATTACACCGACTTCAACGGCAGCAAGCCTCTGTCCGGTGATAAGGATGGTGAGTCCCTGACCTTCCAGATTGGACCGTCCGGTAAAGAGACCATCAGCGTTAAGCAGAAGAGCATGAAAGCATCTGATATTTTAGGAAATGCGGATTCTGCTACCGCCATCAAGACGAGAAGTTCGGCTAACAAGAACATTGATCTCATCAACGAGGCCATCAATCAGGTGTCCACGTTCCGTGCTAGCCTCGGTGCTGCTCAGAACCGTCTGGAGCATACCTACAACAGCTTGAAGGTTACTTCCGAGAACATTCAGGATGCTGAGAGCCGTATCCGCGATACCAATATGCCGGATGAGATTACATCCTTCACGAAGAACAACATCCTGCTGCAGGCTTCTCAGTCCATGCTGTCTCAGGCCAATGCAGTACCTCAGAGCGTCCTGAGCCTGTTGGGTTAATCTTGAGTTTTCACGTTAACCTTTTGTTGAAGGCAATGTAACAAGCAACTGCATAGCATGAATGAAGAGGCCATCCCGGGTTTCGGCTCAGGGATGGCCTTTTTTACCCAGTGGAGGAGAGCGGCTTATGGAAAACGGGAGAAGACCTCGCATATCCCTGTGCATGATCGTGAAGAACGAGGAGAAGAAGCTGGAGAGGGCCCTGTCCTGGGGGGAGGGGATCCTCTGGGAAAAGGTCGTGGTGGACACGGGCAGCACCGACGGGACGGTTGCCCTGGCCGAGAGGCTGGGGGCGAAGGTGTGCCATTTCGGCTGGATCGACGATTTTGCCGCCGCCAGGAACTTTGCCCTGGAGCAGGCGGAGGGGGATTGGATCATCACGCAGGATGCGGACGAGTGGCCCACTCCCGAGACTCTGGAAAAACTGCTTTCCGTCGTGGAACAGGCGAAGGAGCGGGGGCTGGACGGCGTCTTCGGGGGGATTCTGGAGCTGAATGACAGGGGAGAGATCACCACCTGCTCCTCCCGGATCCGGGTGTTTCGCAGCACGCCGGACATCCGCTATAGGCGGAGGGTCCATGAGCAGCTGGAGTTCACAGACGGCCGTCCCATGCGGCTGGCGGATGCGGAGGAGGAACTGACCTTCTTCCACGACGGCTATGCGGGAGGGCAGAGCGCAGGGAAGCGGAGAAGCGGGAGGAATCTGAGACTTCTGGAGCAGGAGCTTGCGGAGCATCCGGGCGATTACGAGGTGATGGGCTATCTGGGGGACGAGTACGCCGGTTTCGGGGACGAGGAGCAGGCCCTCCGGTGGTATCGCCGGTCCGTGGAGCATATGCCGGAGACCCTTCGGGAGGGGGATCCCCGCAGCGCCTGGACTTTTTCGGCCCTGATCGCCCTCTACGGCGAACGGGGGAATTATTCCGAGGCGGAGGGGATTTACCGCATGGCGGTGGAAAAGCAGCCCTGTGAGGCGGATTACGACTATCAGATGGGCTGTCTCTGCACGCAGGGAGAGCGCTGGGAGGATGGGGTCCGCTATCTGGCCGGGGGACTTGCGAAGCTGGAACGGCACGGCACGGCCAACTCCTGCATGAAGCTCAAGGCGTCGCTGGAGACGGCCTACGGGAATCTGGCCCTCTGTTTTCTCAGGAGCGGCAGGCGAAAGGAGGCGGTGGAGACCTCCGTGGCCCTCCTGCGGGTGAAGCCCCTTGACATGAAGGCGCTGTACATCTTGCTGTCCGCCTTCCGTGAGGACGGGGGAGCACAGGCTGAAAGTGCGCCTTACGTGGACGGCGTCGTGGGCTTTTTGGGAAAGTTGTATGTACTTTCCGACCTTAAAAATCGTCTCTTCATCGCCAGGGCGGCGAGGGAGGCCGGCTGGAAGGCCATGGAGAACAGAATGGAAAAGGAGTCCGGGATATGAAAAAGCAGAAGAAGAGAAAGCCCCGCATTTCACAGTGCATGATCGTGAAAAACGAGGAAAAGAATATCGAGCGGGCGCTCTCCTGGGGAAAAGAGATCATGTGGGAGCAGATCGTGGTGGACACGGGGAGCACGGACCGGACGGTGGAGCTGGCGGAGGGACTGGGGGCGAAGGTGTGTCATTTCGACTGGATTGACGACTTTTCCGCCGCCAAGAATTACGCCATCGAGCAGGCGAAGGGGGACTGGATCGTGTTTCTGGATGCGGACGAGTATATGACCGCCAGGGATGCGAGGGAGCTTCACGGGTTGATTCAGGACATTGAGCGGGGACAGGCCTCTTATCTGGTCATCTATATGGATTATGTCAATGAGAGCGAGGACGGGACCCTCACCCGCATGGGAAACAACATGCGGGTGTTTCGGAGGCACCGGGACCTGCGCTACAAGGGCCGGATTCACGAGTACGTGGAAAAAGGGTCGGGGGAGTGGGAAGCCTCCGACATGCTGAACGGCTGCGGGGAGCTGACCATCTACCACACGGGCGGCACGGACGAGGCCTTTCTGGACACGGGAAAGCGGGAGCGGAACATAAGGCTTTTGCAGAAGGAGCTGGAGGAGAGACCGGACGATTATTTCATGCTGGGATACCTGGGAAACGCTTATGTGACCATGGGCGAGAAGGAGCTTGCGGCCGGGGCCTACGAGAGGGCGGTGCGGGCCTATGAGAAGGCGGGCCGGGGCCCGGTGAGGCAGAACGAGCACATAAGCGGGATCTTCGCCTCCCTCCTGGAATGCCTCTGTGAGCGGGGGGAGAGGGAGGAGCGGATCCTGGAGGTCTACGAGGAGGCCGTGCAGGCCGTCACCGGGGAGAGCGATTTTGACTACGTGGTCGGCATGCATTTCATCGGGACCGGCGATTGGGAGCGGGCAGTGCGGCATCTGGAGCGGGCGCTGGCCCAGTATCAGGAATACGGAAACCTTTTCTGGGGGGAACGGCTGTCCAGGAACCTCATGGCCGCCAGGGAGTACCTGACGGTCGCCTGCTTCAATGTGGGGCAGCGGGAAAAATGTGCGGAGCACTGCATCCTGTTTTTGCGGGAGGACCGCTTCGCCATGGGGATATTGAAGGTGCTGCTGGCGGCCTTCCGCTCCTGGCTTTCCGGGGAGGAGGGGGCGAGGCAGACGCTGGAGCTCCTCGGGAAGCTGTATGATCTTTCGGCTGTGAGGGACCGCCTGTTCGTGCTGAAAGCTGCGAGGGAGACCGGACACGGGGAGCTGGAGAGCCTGGTCTGGAGTCTGTTTTCGCCCCAGGAGCAGATGGCACTTGCGGGGAAAATCTGAGAGGGAGGAGCGGAGAGCGTGGAATTAAAAGAGTCTTTTTTTGAGGAGGAGACGAGGTGCGGCTTTCTGGTGACGGAGAAGCGCAAGAAGATATGGGCGGTGGAACTGGAGCTGTTGGAAAAGCTGGACGAGGTGTGCCGGAAACACGGCCTTAAGTACTATGCCTACTACGGCACGCTCCTCGGCGCAGTGCGCCATCAGGGTTTCATTCCCTGGGACGACGACATCGACGTGGTCATGTTCCGGGACGACTATGAGAGGTTTCAGGCGATTGCGCCGGAGGAATTTGGGGAGCCGTACTTTTTTCAAAATTCCTACACGGATCAGATGATCTGGCCGCTCTCCAAGATCCGGGACAGCAGGACGACGGCGGTGGAGAGGGCGTATGCGGACCGGGGAGCCGCCTTCCATCAGGGAATTTTCATTGACATCTTTCCCTTTGACAGCGTGAACGACCCCGACGATGAGCAGACGGCCGCAATTGCCCAGATGCAGAATCTGCTCTGGATTGGTATGATGAACCCGGAAATCGCCCTGGAGGCGGTGAGGCAGGAGCCGCCCTCGAGCAGCCTGCGGGGCTTCATGCTGGACTACCTGAGGAAGGACGTGCGGCAGAAGATGAGGGTCTTCGAGGCCTTCAACCTTTCGTCCCTGGGAAAGTCGAAGAAGGTGAACTATGTTTCGAGCGAGATCCGCCATGCCTGCAAGAGCGTGGACCGGGACTGGTTTCAGGAAACCGTGTATCTTCCCTTCGAGAACCTGCGGATTCCAGCGCCGGCGGAATACGACAGGATCCTGACGGAGTGCTATGGAAATTATCACGAGTTCGTCCAGGGGGGAACCTACCACGAGGGGATCATTTTTGAACCGGACGTTCCTTACAGGGAATATTTCGCAGGTTGATTTTTTCCGCATTTGCGGGCACAATGATATCAAATCAAAATTTGGCAAATCAGGATTAGGCGCTTGAGCCGGGAGCTGCGTTATGTTCATAGGAAGAGAGACGGAATTAAAGTTTCTGCAAGACAAATATGATGAAAAGAAAGGGCAGCTGATTGTCCTGTACGGAAGAAGGCGCGTGGGAAAGACGGAGACGCTCAGAGAATTTTGCAGGCATAAGCCGCACGTCTTCTATTCCTGCACCCAGAGCACGGACGGAGTGCAGCTTGCAAAGTTTTCCAAACAAATTCTGCGGGAGGATATTCCCGCAAAACAGTATATCTCGGAATTAAGAGTATCCCTTCTGTTTTGCAGAACCTTTGGGATACGGAGCTCAAAGACGGCAATGTAATGATTGTCCTGTGCAGCAGCGCAATGAGCTTTATTGAAAAAGAGCTGCTGGCAGAAAAAAATCCTTTATACGGAAGAGCGACAGGCATTTACAAGATGAACGAAATGGGATTTTACGATGCCGCCCGCTTTTTTCCGGATTATTCGGCGAAAGACAAGGTGCTTGCCTACGCCGTGCTTGGCGGTATCCTGCATTATCTGGGACAGTTTAACCCCGGGCTTTCCGTTGAGGAAAATATCAAGCGGAATATCCTGACCAAAGGCGCAGTACTGTATAGCGAGGCAGAGTTTCTGCTCCATCAGGAACTCAGGGAGACTCCTGTCTATAACTCTATTATTGAGGCGGTGGCACTCGGCAATACGAAGCTGAACGACATCAGCCAGAAATCACTTGTGGAGAACACTTCAAAAACCAGCGTTTATCTGAAAAACCTGATAGAACTGGGCATTGTCCGGCGGGAATTTTCCGTTGACACCGGGACAAAGGAACGGGCGAATACAAATCGGGGAACATACCGATTGACCGATAATTTTTTCCGTTTTTGGTACGCCTTTGGTTTTGCAAATCCTGACCCGGCGGCGCCATGCGCCGCCGGGATGCCACAGGTTGGCTCGCCGTTACGCTTCCCGAAGGTAGTTGGCGAAAATTGCAATCAACTCCTTGGGATAGGGCTGGGATTTTTGACAGAAGCCGCCGCCGTTCAGCTTTTTTAACAGTTCCTGTCCGTCGTTTCTCATGATGACGTCCCGGACGGTTCGAATGTCCTTTTCCAGCTGAAACAGAGAGACACCGTGCTGTTTGGCGATGGGGAGATAAATGTTTTTCTGAATGCCGGTCAGAAGGGACGGGTCCTCCATGGCCATGGATACGGCTTCTGCGAAAAAAGAGTAACCAATGTAGCATCTGCTCACTCCTGCCTGGTGAAGCAGGGAATCCAGTGATTCTTTCATTTGTACCTCCGACTATCATAAACACAGAACTTGTTGTTAAGAATAATATAGATGAAAATGGAAGAAATTTCTACGGATTAGACTAAAATAGACAGCCTGAATGAATTGCCTTTTGGAACAAGAGGTTCCCGGATGCGTCGCTTTCGGGGGTTTTTTTCTTATGGGGACGGCCCGCAGGTGGTCTGTCTGCATTGCGGCCTTAGGGCCGCCAAAAAGTTTTACCGGAAATGGATGCCCGGATTACAGGACGTCGTGAGGGATTTTCTGATCCCGCACGTACCGGGCAAAAACCTCGATGATTTCATGAGGGTAAGGCGTTTCCGCATACCAGCACCTGCTTCCGGTCATTTCTGCCAGAAGTGCTTCGCCGTCGTGTTTCATGATGGTGTCCCGTACATCCCGCATGTTTTTGGAGACGTTGCCAACCGTGGTGCCATGCCGTCTGGCGATGGGAGCGTAAATGTTGCGGCTGATGTTTTTCAGGTGGGACAAATCTTCCGCCGCCATGAATACGGCTTCCATGAAAATTCGGCCTGCGACACGATGGTGGCAGATGCCGGCGGAATAAAAGAATTCCGGAATCGTTGCTCTCTGGCTGGTACTGATGCGGGCTGTCGTACCGTTGTCTGTCTTTTCGTTTGTGAGAATGTTCATTCGCTGCTCCTCCCTTTCTGTTTTTGCAAGGCTGTCCCCCCTTTAAGAAAAAGGCGAAATCGGTCGGAGTGCAAGTGAATTTTGCAGCAGGGAGGAAAATAAAAGGAAAATAGAGAAAAAAAGTCGCTTTTCCCGTCAAAAGACGGAGAAAACGACGGAAGGCAAAGATTTGGGAGGGTTTCCCCGGCGAACCCAGGTTTTACGGCAGGGAGTAGCAGTACAGCACGGTGCCGATCAGGCAGCCGTAAAATAAGACGTAGCACAGGCCAAGCAGAATGTTTAAGATCCAGTTTACGTTCGGTCGTCTCATGGGCGGAGCTCCTTCTTTTGTATGGAAATCGATAGTTTTCTCTATTTTATAACGAAATGGGATATGTTGGCAAGAAAATTCCTACTAATAGAGAGATATTTCTGTGGAAGGATTTTTTTGGAGGTTATTACTTTCCACGGCCTGACGTTTGTGTTATACTAAACCGCAAAGAAAGGGGAAAAAATGAGAATCGTTTTATTTTATTCGGAGACGGAGTCCTTTAATTTTTTTACGGACCAGCTGGTCGGGGAATTTGAGCTGCGGGGCCATGAGACGTGCGTCCTGGACCTGAGACAGCTTCGGGGGGAGAGGTCCCGTTCTTATGAGGAGTTTGCCCGGTTTGCGTCCAAAAAGATCGATGCGGTGGTCTGCTTTGACGGGATGGGCATGAGGGAGGACGTCCTCATGGAATTGTGGGACGCTCACGAGGCCGTGGCGGTGGACGTTTTGATGGATCCCCCGCTCCGCTTTCATCCCACGCTGGAGAGGCACCCCCGCCGCTATCTCCTGTTCTGCTGCGACCGGGAGCACGTGGAATACGTGAGGAAATATTTCAGCGACACGGTCCCCTGCGTGCTCTTCATGCCCCACGTGGGGGTGGCGCCGAAGGGGGATGCCGGGGGGATTCCCTATGGGGAGCGTAAATACGACATTTTGTTTTCGGGCACCTATTACCGTCCGGAGTCCATGCTCTCCCAGGCGGAAAAGCAGCTGAATTTCAGCCTTGGCGATGGGACCTCGCTGGGGGAATTTTACCGTCTGATGTATCAGAACCTGAAGGAAAATTCCGGGCTGGCGACGGATGCGGCGGTTCTTTTCACGGTCGGCCAGCTGGGATGGGATCTTTCTCAAAATGCCGTCAAGGCCTTGATGAGAGGTTCCGCATACGTGGACTGGGCGATCCGCATGTACCAGCGGGAGCGGGTCGTGAGGGTTCTGGCGGAGTCGGGCCTGCCGCTCCATCTTCTGGGGAGGGGCTGGGAGAACCATCCGTCCGTGAACTGCAAAAACGTGGTGCGCCTGGACGACCGGGTGCCCTATGCCGAGACCCTTCCGCTCATGGCGGACGCCAGGGTCAATCTGAATGTCTTTCCGGGGTTCAAGGACGGAACGCACGACAGGATCTTCAACACGCTGCTGCAGCGCTCGGTGCCGCTCACGGACCCCAGCCGGTGGCTCATGGAAAACTTTACGGACGGTCAGGACGTCGCCCTGTATGACCTGGATCATCTGGAGGAGCTTCCGGCGATTGCGGAACGACTGCTTGCGGACCGGGAGCTTGCGGAAACCATCATCCGGCAGGGCCATGAGAAGGTGCTGCGAAACCTGACCTGGAGCCACTGTGCGGAGTGGGTGCTGGACGGGATCGGAGCGCTGAAACAATAGATATTCTTGTAAAGAATCTCCATTGATGGTATAATGTTCAGGAACGCGCGGCGCACCGGGCGGCGGAGAGGCCGGGAACCGGCGGATGCGGGTGCGCCGCAATCCTGTTTGAGGAGAATCATATGAAGAACGACATGAAATTGAAGGGCTGGCTGCAGAGGTTTTTGGGGTGGCCGCTCTATATGGGGATTCTGGTGCTGGCCATGACGGCGACGGCCTACGTGTTCAATCTGAAGGCAGGCTTTGTCTGCACGGTTCTGGCGGTCGTTTATTTGATGATTGCCTTTTGGTTTTATTTTGCGAAACGGCCGCTGGTGATGCGGGAGCTTCTGCTCTTTGCGGTCAATCACGCACAGATTCAAAAGCAGCTCCTGTCGGACCTGGACGTGCCCTACGCCCTTTTGGACGAGCAGGGCAGGGTGCTCTGGATCAACAAGGCGTTCGGCCTGGTGGTCCGGAAGGACAAGAGCCTCCGCAGGCGGATCACGGACCTGTTTCCGGAGCTTCCGTCCCGTCCTTTTTCCGATTCGGAGGAGGAGGCGGTCTGGGACGTGGCCTACGAGAATCGGTTTTACCGGCTGCATTTAAAGAACATCTACATGTCCGCCGACGAGGAGGAAGGGGAACGGGAGGAGGGAGGCTTCCGGGTGGGGCTGATCGCCGCCTATCTGTTTGACGAGACGGAGAAGATCCAGTTCCAGCAGGAGATCGAGAATCAGAAGCTGGTGGCGGGCCTCATCTATCTGGACAATTACGAGGAAGCGCTGGAGAGCATCGAGGAGGTGCGGCGTTCCCTGCTGGTGGCCCTGATCGACCGGAAGATCAACAAGTATTTCGCCAGCATCGGCGGCGTGGTCCGAAAGACGGAGAAGGACAAGTATTTCCTCGCCATCAAAAAGCAGTACATGGAAACCCTGACGTCCTCCCGCTTCTCCCTCCTGGAGGACGTGAAGACGGTCAACATCGGGAACGACATGGCGGTGACCCTGTCCATCGGCCTTGGCATGGGGGGCGGGAGCTATATCCAGAACTACGAGTACGCCAGGACGGCCATCGACATGGCCCTGGGGCGGGGCGGAGACCAGGCCGTGGTGAAGGACGGGGAGACCATCAACTATTACGGCGGAAAATCCCAGTCCCAGGAGAAGAATACCCGCGTGAAGGCCCGCGTGAAGGCCCATGCCCTCAGGGAGCTTCTGGAGACCAGGGAGAAGATCTTCATCATGGGACACAAGATCGGCGATGCGGATTCCCTGGGAGCCGGCGTTGGGATCTATCGGGCCTGTGTCACTTTAAATAAGAAGGCGCACATCGTGTTAAATGACATTACCACGTCGGTTCGGCCGGTGTTGGAGCGGTTCAAGAATAACCCGGATTACCCGGAGGACATGTTCATCCGGGGAGAGCGGGCCATAGAGCTGGCCGACGACAACGCTCTTCTGGTGGTGGTGGACGTGAACCGGCCCAGCCTCACGGAGTGCTCGCCCCTGTTGGGCATGATCCCCACGGTGGTGGTGTTGGACCATCACCGGCAGACCAGTGACAGCATTTCCGGTGCGGTGCTCTCCTACGTGGAGCCTTATGCGTCCTCGGCCTGTGAGATGGTGGCGGAGATTCTGCAGTATATCGGGGACAACATCCGGATCCGACAGGCGGAGGCGGATGCCATGTACTCCGGAATCGTCATTGACACCAACAATTTCATGAACAAGACGGGGGTCCGCACCTTCGAGGCGGCGGCATTCCTCCGGAGAAACGGGGCCGACGTGACCAGGGTGCGGAAGATCTTCCGGGACAGCATGTCCGATTACAAGGCCAAGGCCGAGGCGGTGCGCCGTGCGGAGATCTTCGAGGACGCTTTCGCCATCAGCGTGTGCCCGGCGGAAGGGGTGGAGAGCCCGACCATCATCGGCGCCCAGGCGGCCAACGAGCTTTTGAACATCGTGGGCATCAAGGCGTCCGTGGTTCTCACGGAATATCAGAACAAGATTTATATAAGCGCCCGTTCCATCGACGAGGTGAACGTGCAGATCATCATGGAGAAGCTGGGCGGAGGCGGACACATGAGCGTGGCCGGCGCACAGCTCAGGGGCTGTGGCATCGACGAGGCGAAGGCGAGGGTGAAGGACACCATTAAAAATATGCTGGATGGAGGAGAGATTTAACATGGAAGTTGTATTATTGGAAGACGTGAAGTCCCTGGGGAAAAAGGGGGAGATCGTAAAGGTCAACGACGGGTATGCGAGGAATTTCATTTTGCCGAAGAAGCTCGGAGTGGAGGCCAACGCAAAGAACCTGAATGACCTGAAGCTTCAGCAGGCCCATGCGGACAAGGTGGCGGCGGAGCAGCTCGCTGCGGCGAAGGAGTTTGCGGTGAAGCTGGCGGACTGTACCGTGGAGTTGGCGGTAAAATCCGGCGAGGGCGGGAAGGTGTTCGGCTCCGTCTCCACCAAGGAGATTGCGGCGGCGGCGAAGGCCCAGTACGGCCTGGAGTTGGACAAGAAGAAGCTGCAACTGGCAGAACCCATCAAGGCCCTCGGAACCTATGAAGTGCAGGTGCGGCTCCACAGGGAGGTGACGGCGAAGCTGAAGGTGCATGTGGCGGAGGCATAGAAGAGACAAAGTAATTGCGAAACCGCAAAATCCACTCGACAATTTCACGTTTCGCAATTACCTGTAAAAGCGACGGAAGAAAGGCGGGCCCCGGGCGGTTACGGTAAGGAGGAATTCATGGAGGAGGCGCTGATCAGGCGGATACAGCCCCACAGCATCGAGGCGGAGCAGTCGGTGGTGGGCGCCATGCTGATGGACCGGGATGCCATCATAACGGCGGTGGAGATCATCCATGCCGATGATTTTTATGACAGACGGTTCGGCACGGTATTCGAGGCCATGGTGGATCTGTACACGGAGGGGAAGCCGGTGGACCTGGTGACCCTGCAGGAGCGTCTGCGGGAAAAGAAGGCACCGCCGGAAATCAGCGGCGTGGAATTTCTGCGGGAGTTGGTTGCCGGGGTTTCCATCTCGGCCAATGCCAGGCAGTATGCGACCATTGTCTATGAGAAGGCGATGCTCCGGAGGCTGATTAAGACCAGCGAGGGGATCGCCGACGAATGTTATGCGGCTGCGGAGCCTTTGGACGCAATTCTGGAGGAGACGGAAAAAAGGATTTTCGATCTTCTTAAAAACCGTAACGGCGGCGACTTCACGCCCATCCGGCAGATCGTCCTGGACACGCTGGAGCGGATCGAGAAGGCGTCGAGGAACAAGAGCGCCATAACCGGGATCCCCACCGGGTTCACGGACCTGGACCAGAAGCTTTCCGGGCTGCAGCCCTCGGACCTGGTGCTGGTGGCGGCACGTCCCTCCATGGGGAAGACGGCTTTCGTGCTGAACATTGCCCAGCACGTGGTTCTCCGGAAGGACTATACGACGGCGATCTTCAGCCTGGAGATGTCGAAGGAACAGTTGGTGAACCGCCTGTTTTCCATGGAATCCAGGGTGGATTCCATGGCGCTTCGGACCGGGAACCTGTCGGATTCCGACTGGGAGAAGCTGGTGGAGAGCGTGGGGGTCATCGGGAATTCCAAACTGATCATCGACGATACGCCCGGTATTTCCGTGTCGGAGCTGCGCTCCAAGTGCCGGAAGTTCAAGCTGGAATTCGGCCTGGACCTGGTCATCATCGACTATCTGCAGCTGATGTCCGGTAGCAGGAGGAATTCGGATAACCGGCAGCAGGAGATCTCGGAGATCTCCCGCTCCTTAAAAGCCCTTGCCAGGGAGGTAGGAGCCCCGGTCATCGCTCTGTCCCAGCTTTCCCGGGCGGTGGAGAGCCGCAACGACAAAAGGCCCATGCTCTCGGACCTTCGGGAATCGGGGGCCATTGAGCAGGATGCCGACGTGGTCATGTTCATCTACCGGGACGACTATTACAATAAGGACACGGAAAATCCCAATATTGCGGAGATCATCATCGCAAAGCAGAGGAACGGCCCCACGGGGACGGTGAACCTGGTGTGGCTGCCGGACTACACCAAGTTTGTCAATATGGAAAAGTAAAGCGGGAGGACGGGCATGGGAAGGGAGATCTGGAAGGCGGGCAATTTTGTCTATCCGGTTCCGGCGGTGCTGGTGAGCTGCCGGGACGGGGAAGGACGGGAAAATCTGTTTACGGCGGCCTGGACCGGGACCGTCTGCACCAACCCGCCCATGGCCTATATCTCGGTGCGGCCGGAGAGGCATTCCTACCGCATGATTCGGGAAACGGGGGCCTTTGTCATCAACCTGACCACGGAGGCCATGGCCGGGGCCGTGGACTTTTGCGGCGTGAAGAGCGGCAGGGACGTGGACAAGTGGAAGGAGACGGGCCTGACGGCGGGGGAGGCCGCCACGGTTGCGGCGCCCATCGTCCTGGAAAGCCCGGTGAACGTGGAATGTGCGGTGACGGAGGTCCTGGAGCTTGGCTCCCACCACATGTTTCTGGCTCTGGTGAAGGCGATCCAGGTGGAGGACGGCCTGATGGACGAGACGGGGCGGTTCTGTTTTGAGCGGGCGAAGCCTCTGGCGTATTCCCATGGCGCTTACTGCGGGCTCACGGAGGCGATCGGGAGCTTTGGTTACAGTATTCGGAAAAATTCGACAGGAACAAGAAAAAAACAGAAAAAATCTCTTGGGAAACGGGGCTAAACCCATTGCAAACCGACATAGTTTTGATATAATGGGCTTATCGCCGGGCGGAGTCCGTCCGGAAAGCAATCGGAAAGGAGCTTTCCCAAAGTTGACTCATTATTTAATTTCCGAGGCTTCGCGGGAGCTTGCCGTGGAGGCCCATGTGTTACGGTATTGGGAGGAAGAGTTAAAACTGGAAATACCCAGGAACGAGTTGGGGCATCGTTACTATACGGAGAAACAGCTGGCGCTGTTTCGGAGGATAAAGGAATTAAAGGAACTTGGATACCAGCTAAAGGCCATCAAGACCAGTCTGAAGGAGGAATACGGATCGGTGGGGGCGGACGAGGCTGGATTTTTAATGCAGAATAGCCGGCAGAAAGAGCCGATGGCGGATGCGGAGGGAGCGGAGGAACCGAAAGGTGCGGAGAAACGGTTTCAGGTTCTGGCAGGACAATCCGCCGAGAAAACGGCGGAGGAATTACATAGCCGCAGTCCGGAGTCGGCGGAGGCGGACCGGCTGGATTCCATGGTGCGGGCAGACCGTCTGAACCGTCTGTCCGGGCGTCTGTCCGCCAGTGCCTCGGGCCCCATGACGGAGGCCGTGCTGGAAAAGCTGACCGGCAGGCTGGCGGAGGGGATCGGACAGGCCGGGAGCGTCGGGGAGGCGGCGGACGGGGAAGCCTGCGCCGGACAGAACGGGAGCGTCGGAGCTTCGGAAAGCGTCAGCCGGGAGACGGACGCCGGGCTGGCCGGTAGCGTCGGCCGGGAGACGGGTGCCGGACAGGCCGGGGATGCGGAGGAGGCGGCGGAAAACGGCCGGGCAGAAGGGGAAGCGGCGGGAGCGTCGGAGGAAGCCGGATGCCGGGAAGAGTCCGGAGCGGAGAAGGAAGGCCCGGAGGAAGCTGCCGGGGAGGAAGCTGGACGGGCGGAGGACGCCCCGGAGACGGCCGGAGAGAGACGGACGGGGAGACGGGAGACGGCCCTGGAGCTGGTGGAGAGCGGCAGCCTGGCGGCCTCGCCGGAAAAAATGCAGCAGTTCCAGAACATTATGACGGACGTGCTGGCGGAGGCGCTGCGCAGGAACCAGGACATTCTCAGCCAGGAAGTCGGAGGCACCGTCTCCGAAAAGCTGGTGAAGGAAATGAATTATCTGATGAGGGACCGGGAGGAACGGGAAGAGGAGCGGTACCGGAAGCTGGACGAGACCATACGGGCCTGTCAGCGAGTGCAGAGGCAGAGGAGCGAGGCGGCGGCCACCAGGGTGCCGGTCCGGGGCATGAAGAAGAGCCGGTTTCCCTGGGGCCGCCGGAAGGATTCCTGAGAAATCAGAGCCTCACGATGTTGCCGGAGGCGGCGTTTCCGGACTCGAAGCTCTTCGCATTGGAGAGGGTGGTGTCGGCGATGGCGTTTAACGCCTCCTGGGTGAAAAAGCCCTGGTGGGAAGTGATGATCACGTTGGGGAAGGAGAGAAGCCTTGCCGTGACGGAGTGCTCCAGGATCTCGTCGGAACGGTCCTCAAAGACGTTGTTGGTCTCCTCCTCGTAGACGTCCAGGCCCACGCCGAAGAACTTCCGGGCGCGGATGCCCAGGATCAGGTCCTCCGTTTTGATCAGGCCGCCGCGGGAGGTGTTGATCAGGATCACGCCGTCCTTCATTTTCCCGATGGTGTCCCTGTTGATCAGATGATAGGTGGAGTCCGTCAGGGGACAGTGGAGGGAGATCAGGTCGCTGGCGGCCAGCAGCTCGTCCAGATCCACGTAGTCGGCGAAGCCAAGGTCCGGATGCCGGTGCATGTCGTAGGCCAGCACCCTCATGCCGAAGCCGTGACAGAGCTTTGCCATGGCGGCACCGATTTTCCCGGTGCCGATGATGCCTGCGGTTTTCTGATGGAAGTTGAAGCCCATGAGCCCCACCAGGCTGAAATTGTTCTCACGCACTTTGATGTAGGATTTATGCAGGTGCCGGTTGACGGCGAGGGCCAGGGCCACGGCATGCTCGGCGACCGCTTCCGGCGAATATCCGGGTACCCTGAGAATGGTCATGCCGTATTTTTTTGCCGTTTCCAGATCGATGTTGTTGAAACCGGCACAGCGCATGAGGAGCAGGCGGATACCGCATTCGTGAAGCACGTCGAGGGTGTCTTTTCCCAGATTGGAGCTGACGAAGGCGCAGATGGCGTCGTAGCCTTTCGCCAGGGGCGCCGTCCTGGGAGAGATGTCCGTTTTCAGGAAGTCTATGGTGATACCCGGAAATTTGGGGAGCTGTTCCTCGAAGGTCTCCTTGTCATAGGGTTTGGTGTCATAAAACAGAATTTTCATGGATCGTCCTCCTGTGTTTTCGTAGAGTCGTTTTGAACGCTTCCTTTTCTGGTTAGTATGGCGTGGACGGGCTTTCGATATTCAGTTTTTTGCGTAAATGGAAAAAGAAATAGCCGACGGAACCGCCGGCCATTCCTATGTACGTGTTTTCAATTATTCGGCGGAGATGGCGCCGGTGGGACATACGGCCTCGCAGGAACCGCAGTCTACGCACTCGTCAGCATTGATCTCATACTTTCCGTCGCCCTCGGTGATTGCGGATACGGGACATTCGTCAGCGCAGGTGCCGCAAGCTACACATTCGTCAGAAATTACGTGTGCCATAATAGAAACCTCCTTCTCTTAATTTAAAGATAGTATACTGCCTGTGAGTATTGTAATACATGGCAGATGGAATTGCAAGTGCAAAATTCAATGCACGTCTGTTTTACAGGATCTGGCAGAATTCCAGCTGTTCGCCGGTGGGGCTGGCGATTTTGAAATAGCGGACGCCTTTTTCCCAGAAGGAGGACAGCTCCTCGATCCCGTCCGTGGTGATGGGATAGCCCTGTTTGACACAGTAGTCGTAATCGGCCTCGATATCGGAGGAGTCAAAGCTGTAGTGATCGATCTTTCCGGCGACTTCCGGGGAAAGGGGCGGATCCGCCTGATACATCTCGTAAACGACGTCGCAATTTTTCAGAAAATAGACGTTGCTTCCGGAGCCATTGGGGAACTTGCCGATGACCTCGAAACCCAGTACGTCGACATACCATTTCGCATCCCTTTCCACGTCGTTGGTGGCCAGCCCGATGTGGCCGTGCTTTCTGTTCTTGATCATAAAAAATGCCTCCTTGGATCCTTTTCTTCCTATTGTAATGCCTGGGGAGGGAATCTTCAAGTATAAATTGCCAGAAAGCAAAAAGTGTAGTAAACTGAGACTGTGGAAGGGCCGGATGCATAGGTCGGGGCCCGAAAGCGAATACTGAGAGAAAACGAAGCGGCAAGCTTCAAGGAGGGATTTTTATGTCAGTGCTTACGGTTACAAAAGGGAATTTTCAGAAAGAGGTTGTGGAGAGTGAAAAGCCGGTGCTGCTGGATTTCTGGGCACCCTGGTGCGGCCCCTGCCGCATGGTGGCCCCCGTTCTCGAGGAGATCGCCGGTGAGCGGACGGATATCCAAGTGGGGAAGGTCAACGTGGACGAGCAGCCGGAGTTGGCCTCGCAGTTCGGCGTCATGAGCATCCCGACCCTGGTGGTCATGAAGGGGGGAAAGCCGGTGGCTCAGTCCGTGGGGGCCATGCCGAAGGAGGAGATACTCGCAATGCTGTAAAACCCGGAGAACGGTCTGGGAAAAGGAGGGAAATGGAAGAGGTTCTCTCCTTTTTTTGATGGAAAATTTATGGTACAATGGAGAAAGGGCGTAATGAAAAACAAAAGGGGCGGATGCAATGGGGAAACGGAAAAAATGGAAGCGGAGGTTCGTCCTCCTGGCGGCGGTCCTCCTGCTCGCATACATAGCCGCATGCAACATTCTGGTAAACGTGGCTCTGATTCCCGAGACCATGGAAAAACTGCAGGCTTTCGAGGATCTGACGGAGGAGGGGATGGAGGCCCTGGTGCGGACGGACGACATTTTGGAAAATCAGGCGGAATCCAGGGATGAAACGAAGGAATGGCTGGAGGCAGCAGATTCGGAGCTTTTGAACGTGACGACGGAGGACGGCTACAGGCTGGTGGGGCAGGTGTTTTATCAGCCGGAGGGGAGCGCCGGGCACAAATGGGTGCTGCTGCTCCACGGTTACACCGGCTGGAAGGAGGAAATGTATCCGATCGCCTGCCGATATGCAAAAGAGGGATATCAGATTCTGGTCCCGGACATGCGCTGCAGCGGAGAGAGCGAGGGGGACTTCATCGGCATGGGCTGGACGGACCGGCTGGACAATCTGCTGTGGCTGGAATTGATTCTGGACAAGGATCCGGAGGCGAAGATTGCGCTCCACGGTCAGTCCATGGGGGCGGCCTGTGCGCTGATGATGTCCGGGGAGGAGGAGCTGTCCGGGGCGGTCAGGGCCGTCGTGGCGGACAGCGCCTACACGGACGCTTACCGGATGTTTGCCAAGCAGATGAGGGAATGGGCCCATCTGCCGGCCTTTCCCCTGCTTCCGGGGGCTTCCCTCATGCTGAAACTCCGGGGCGGCTACAGTTTGAGGGAGGCTTCCGCCCTGGAGGCGGTAAGGGAGACCGCCCTGCCGGTCCTGTTCATCCACGGAACGGAGGACGTATTCGTGCCGCCGGAGATGAGTCGGGAGCTCTATGAGGCGGCGGCCGGGGAGAAGGAGATTCTGATGGTGGAGGGGGCGGGCCACGTGCAGGTGCAGGACAAGGAGCCGGAGCTGTATTACGGGACGGTGTTCTCCTTCCTGGAAGCTCATGGGATCCGGTAGGGCGTGCGGCGGAGCATGCCATGGCGGGAGTCCTTTTGGAGCGCTTTTGAAAAATCCGGCCCTTTACATTTGGAGGGGTCAGCCTTTATAATAGAAGGAACAGCGGAAAAACGGGAAGGGCCGGGCGGACGTCCGGCTCCGGCATGGAAGGAGACAGAATATGAACGGCGTATCAGAAGAAAAGTTTGACAGGATAGAGGAAATAAAAAGTCAGGCCAGACAGGTCTTTGACGAGCTTTGGGAGGCGGCGGAGCTTGCGGAGGGGGAGATCCTGATCGTAGGGTGTTCCTCCAGTGAGGTGGCCAGCCACAGGATCGGCTCCTGGTCCAGCGAGGAGATCGGAAGGGCCCTGTTTGAGACTCTCCACGGGGCCTGCCGGGAAAAAGGGATTTACCTGGCGGCCCAGTGCTGCGAGCACTTGAACCGGGCGGTGATTCTCCCGAGGGAGGCGGCGCTGCGCTACGGCCTTCCCATGGTCAACGTGGTGCCCCAGCTAAAGGCGGGAGGGTCCTTCGCCACCGCGGCCTACCATGGGCTTTCCCGGGCCGTGGCCGTGGAGGAGGTGAAGGCCCAGGCCGGGATCGACATGGGGGACACCCTGATCGGCATGCACTTACAGGCTGTGGCCGTTCCGGTGCGGACGAAGGTGAAGCGCATCGGAGACGCTCACGTGGTGTGTGCGAGGACCCGGCTAAAATACATCGGCGGGGCCAGGGCCGCCTATTCGGAGAGACTCAGAGGGTAAAAAGGATTCTGTTGCCATGGGGTCGAAATTGGATTATGATAGATCATAGCACAACAATCAGGAGGAAATGAACGATGTACATGATATGTTTGGATTTGGAGGGCGTGCTGGTGCCGGAGATCTGGATCGCATTTTCCGAGGCCAGCGGCATTCCGGAGCTTAAGCGGACCACCAGGGACGAGCCGGATTACGACAAGCTGATGAGATGGCGGCTGGGGATCTTGAAGGAGCACGGCCTGGGGCTTAGGGAGATCCAGGATACCATTGCGAAGATTGACCCGCTTCCGGGGGCTAAGGAGTTTTTGGACGAGCTTCGTTCCTTTACGCAGGCGGTGATCATCAGCGACACCTTTACGGAATTTGCCTCTCCGCTCATGAAAAAGCTGGGCTGGCCCACCCTTTTGTGCAATTCTCTGGAGGTGGCGGAGAGCGGCGAGATCACCGGGTTCAAAATGCGGATCGCAGATTCCAAGCTCAGTACCGTGAGGGCCTTCCAGTCCATCGGCTATGAGACCATCGCCATCGGCGACAGTTACAATGATCTGGCGATGATCAGGGCGGGAAAATCGGGATTCCTGTTCCGGAGCACGGACAAGATCAAGGCGGATTATCCGGAGCTTCCGGCCTTTGAGACCTACGAGGAGCTGATGGCCGGGATCCGGGGGGCAATGAAATAATCCGGAAATGCCAGATCAGTTAAGTCAGGCTTATATTTGAAGCGTTTATGGATAAAGAAAGGGCGGGATTGAGAGTATGAAAGGTCTTGTAAAGAAGTGGAACAGCATCAGTCTGATCCTGCGGATTCTGGTGGGCTTTATCATCGGCGTGGTGCAGGATTCTTTGGAGACGGCCATCGATTCCAGCGGCGACGTGATGTTTGCGGCGGTGGCGGAATTCCATGACCGGATGAAACGGGAGCAGGCATGAAGGTGATTGCCCGTATTTATACGGATTTTGAGGAGAAGTTCGGTATTCCCAGACAGAGCGGCCTGGTGAAGAGCCTGCGGGGGCGGATCGTGTTCGAGGAAGCGTACCGGTCGGCCGAGGCGCTGCGGGGACTGGAGGGCTTCGATTATATCTGGCTTCTCTGGAAATTCCAGGGAGTGGAGGAGGATCACTGGTCGCCCATGGTGAAGCCGCCGAGGCTTGGCGGAAAGAGGCGGATGGGGGTGTTTGCCACGAGGTCGCCCTTCCGCCCCAATGCCATCGGCCTCTCCTCGGTGAAGCTTGAGGGGATCGAATATACGGAGGAGGGGCCGGTGCTTTTGGTTTCGGGGGCAGATATGAAAAATCGGACGCCCATCTACGACATCAAGCCCTATCTGGCTTACACGGATTCTCATCCGCAGGCCAGGGAAGGCTTTGCCCGTGAGGGGCGGGAGCATGAGCTTTCGGTCGAATTTCCGGAGGAGCTTCTGGAGTTCATTCCAAGGGACAAGAGGGAGCCTCTTCTGGAGATCCTGAAACTGGATCCAAGACCAGGCTATCACGAGGATGAAAACCGGAAATACGGGGTGGCTTTTGCGGGCTATGACGTGCACTTCCTGGTGAGGGGGAATGTTCTGACAGTTTTTGAAGTTGTACCATATATTCAGCCATGATATAATGAGTGGCGGAAGTATGAAAGCAAGCTTCATATCTACCTTTATGGCAGGTGCAAGACCTGCCATGCAGAGGAAAGTATGATGAAGAATTAAGGGAGGGTATGAGAATGGAAGGCAGAAAGATCATCCAGGTGGAAGAGAAGGTTCCGGTAAAGCTGTTGATCCCGTTAAGCATCCAGCATATGTTCGCCATGTTCGGGGCGTCGGTGCTGGTGCCGTTTTTGTTCGGAATCAGCCCGGCCATCGTGCTGTTTATGAACGGGGTGGGAACGCTGATCTTTACCTTGGTCACGAAGGGAAAGGCTCCGGCCTATCTGGGTTCCAGTTTTGCGTTTTTGGCTCCGGCCGGGATTGTAATCAGCAAAATGGGCTATGAATATGCGCTGGGCGGTTTCGTGGTTGTCGGGGCTCTCGGCTGCGTGCTGGCCTTTATTATTTACAAATTCGGCTCCGACTGGATTGACGTGGTCCTGCCTCCGGCGGCCATGGGTCCGGTGGTGGCACTTATCGGCCTGGAGCTCTCGGGAAATGCCGCCTCCAATGCGGGGCTTTTGGATGAGGTGATCGATCCCAGGAATGTCATTGTTTTTCTGGTGACTTTGGGCGTGGCCGTTTTTGGTAATATTTTGTTTCGGGGGTTTTTGTCGGTGATTCCCATTTTGATCGCCGTGATCGCAGGGTATGCGGCGGCCCTTTGCTGCGGGATCATTGATTTTGCCCAGGTGGCGGCGGCGCCTGTCTTTGCGATGCCGAATTTCCAAACGCCGAAATTTAACCTGGAGGCGATCCTTATCATTCTGCCGGTGCTCCTCGTCATCGCCTCGGAGCACATCGGCCACCAGGTGGTCACCAGCAAGATCATCGGCCGAGATCTGCTAAAAGATCCGGGACTGCACCGTTCTCTGTTCGGGGACAATTTCTCCACCATGCTGTCGGGCTTAATCGGATCTGTGCCGACTACCACCTACGGGGAGAACATCGGTGTCATGGCGGTGACGAAGGTGTACAGTGTGCGGGTCATTGCAGGGGCGGCGGTGCTCTCCATCGTCTGCTCCTTTGTCGGTAAGCTTTCCATGCTGATCCAGACCATTCCCGGTCCGGTCATCGGCGGCATTTCCTTCCTGCTTTACGGGATGATCGGCGCTTCCGGCCTCCGGATCCTGGTGGATTCCAAGGTGGACTATGGCCGCTCCAGGAATCTGACCCTGACTTCGGTGATCTTTGTGACCGGTCTTTCGGGGATTTCCGTGAAGATCGGGCAGATCCAACTCACGGGCATGGTGCTGGCCTGCGTGGTGGGGATGATCCTCAGTTTGGCTTTCTATGTGCTGGACCGCTTTGGACTTACCAATGATCGGGAGGAGTGAGTGGGTATGACGGCCGCCGCCCACCGCTCTCTGTCTTTTTTGACGAAGGAAGCCTCCGGACCGACTGTCGGTGAGGGTACGGGAGAAGGCCCGGCCGCCCGGGGTCAGCCGGGCACGGCCATGTCGGGCCAGTTGAGGATCAGGTCCGCAATCTCTGTCTCGTAGTCGCCCAGGATGTCTTCGCTTCTTCCGGCGCATTTCACGTTGGTCTCGACGCCCCAGAGGCTGTCATCCAAAAACTCCCAGATATGGTAGCGGAGCCCCCGGAACTGGAAGTCCAGGCTGCCGCAGCCGTCCTCTTCCGCATAGGTGAAGAGGATGTTTTTGGTTTTTAGGGCTTGCTGCACTTTTAAAAGTCTCATGGGTTGACCTCCTGTCATATAATAAAACCTTTATTTCTTGCTGTCTCTTCATTGATAATGCTAAAACCTGGAATCTTCCAAATTCTCAGTTCATCCCTTGATACCATTAGGCTTTAAGTATAACATGTTTTTCGCAGGGTTAATACATATAATCTTAAATTTACGAATGGTTTGACAAATTTACGCAGGAATGTACCGGCTTTTTTGAGAACCCGTATTTTTTCGTTTACTTTTCAGCGAAGCTGCGTTATGGTAGAGGGAGGATGAAAAGGGAGTGGATGGAGATGGCGGCCGTCTGCGGGAGTCTTGATATCGACCGCACAGGAGGGATTTTTTTCAAGAGGGGAGGGATGGCGTAAGGAGACTGCGCCGAAAAAAATGGAACAGCAGAAGAAAACATGGCAGCAAATTTTATATGCGCTTCTGTTTCTGGCCGTTGTGTTGATCTTGTTTTATATCTACACGACGCAGAATATGGCGCGTATTCAGGAACAAAACCGGATTTATGCGGAGGACTGTGCCAGGCAGGTGGCGGAGCGCATTGAGAGCGAGTTTGACAACGCCCTGCAGCGCATCCAGAACAGCGCCTATCTGGTCGGCACGGACGGAGAGGAATTAAAAATAGACACTGAGGTGCTAAAGGAGATGGAGGAGAACACCACCTTTGACGCCATCCGCTTTACCAATGTGGACGGTCTCAATCTCGCCTCCGACGGGCAGACCAACGACAGCTCGGACCGGGATTATTTCGTCCGTGGGATGCGGGGGGAGAGCGGAGTGGAGACCGTGGCGGAGTCCAAGCTTACCGGAAGGCCCATGATGGTCTTTTATGCGCCCATATACCGGGGAGAGGAGATCGGCGGAATGTTTTTGGGGCTGTATTTCGCAGAGGATTATCTGCGGAACATGGTCTCCGCCAGTTACTTCGGCGAGGAGGCCGACATCTTTCTCTGCACGCAGGAGGGAGAGGTGATCGCCAGCTCAGGTGTCGGCGCTTACGAGGGGGATCTGCTCGACTGCCTGACCGACTCGGGCGTGATTGACGGTGAGACTGAGGAGAGGGCCCGGACCGTGTTCACGGACGGCGGCGAGATCGCACTTTTGTGCGGCAAGGGCTGCAAGACGGACAATCTGTGCGTCGTGGACCTGCCTGCGCATGAGTATGTCCTCGTGCAGGCATTTCCCCAGAATGTCACACAGGCGATGGTAAGGCGGGCGAACATGGCAGGAGTGAGGCTGGAGATCTGTCTGCTTGCCCTGTTCGTGGTCTATATTGCGTTTCTGGTGATCCGTGGGAACAGGCAGAGGAAGAAGCTGGAGGCGGAGAATAAACTGGTAAACGACGTGCTCCGGGGCATGAACATTATTTTCTCTTCCAGATATCTCATGGTGGATCTGGAGAAGGATCATTGTTCCTATATGGGTGGGATCGGACCTTTAAATACCGGCATTCCGATGACGGGGTCTTACAGTGAAGTGATGGGGCTCCATGCTGAGGATGCCATTGGGAGCGAGGAAAAAAAGGCGTTTTTGGATTTCTGTCGGGCCGATGCCCTCAGAGAGACCCTCTCCGTCTGCGATTTTGCCGTTCATGAATGCCACGTCTCCCGTCAGGGGAAGGAGGACTGGGAGCATTTGCTTGCGGTGTGTCTGGAGCGAAAAAGCGGGATACCTGTGAGGCTTTTGTTTGTCCGTCAGAATGTCACGGAGCAGGTGAGGGAGCAGCGGGAGCAGCGGCAGGCTCTGCAGGACGCCCTGATGCAGGCGCAGCATGCCAACCAGGCGAAGACTACCTTCCTATCCAATATGAGCCATGACATTCGCACGCCCATGAATGCGATCATCGGCTTTGCCACCATTGCGGCCAGCCATATGGAGCGCACGGACCAAGTGAGGGACTGTTTAAAAAAGATACTTTCCTCCAGCAACCATCTGCTGGGGTTGATCAACGACATTCTGGATATGAGCCGCATCGAGAGCGGAAAGCTGCAGATTCACAACCAGGAGTGCAACATTTCGGAACTGATGCACAACCTGGTCAACATCATCCAGCCGCAGGTCAAAGCCAAGCAGATGGAGATGTTCATCGATACCTTTGGGGTGACCAATGAGGATATTATCTCCGATCCGCTGAAGCTTAATCAGATTTTTATTAATCTGATGGGGAATGCGGTCAAATATACGCCTGCGGGCGGGACCGTGACTTTCCGGATTATCCAGCATGCCTCCTTCCGGCACGGATGGGGCGATTATGAATTTGTGGTCCAGGATAACGGGATCGGAATGTCGAAGGAGTTCGTGAAGCATATTTTCGAGCCCTTCGAGCGGGAATCCACGGCCACGAGGAGCGGGATCCAGGGCGCCGGACTCGGCATGCCCATCACCAAGAGTATTGTCGATATGATGGGGGGAGAGATCACCGTGGAGAGCGAGACCGGGAAGGGGAGCACCTTCACGGTAAGGATTCCCCTGCAGCTTCAGGACGTGGAAAAAACCGCAGAGCAGATTCGGGAACTGGAGGGGCTGCGCTCCCTGGTGGTGGACGACGATCTCAATGTCTGTGACAGCGTGAGCAAAATGTTAAAGAGCATCGGCATGCGTGCCGAGTGGACCACCTCCGGTCGGGAGGCAGCGTACCGTGCCAGGTCCGCCTACGAGGAGGGCGACCCCTATCATACCTACATTATTGATTGGCAGATGCCGGAGACCAGCGGCATTGAGACCGCAAGAAGGATTCGCAGCGTGGTGGGACAGGACGCCCCCATCATCATCCTCACCGCCTATGACTGGACGGACATCGAGGAGGAGGCGAAGGAGGCTGGCATTACCGCATTCTGCGCCAAACCGTTGTTCATGTCCGATCTGAAGGCGGCGCTTCTGACGGCGAATCAGATTGGCGACGCAGAGTCCGATGATGCCGGGGCCGCCTGGACGCAGACGGATTACGGCGGAAAACGGCTCCTTCTGGTGGAGGACAACGAGCTGAACCGGGAGATTGCGGAGGTGGTCCTGGAGGAGGCCGGCTTCCTGATCGAGACCGCACCGGACGGGACGGATGCGGTGGCCATGGTGGAACGCTCTGCGGAGGGTTACTATGATGCCGTGCTGATGGACGTGCAGATGCCGGTCATGAACGGGTACGAGGCCACGAAGGCGATCCGGGCGATGCCACGGAGGGACGTGAAAACCCTGCCCATCATCGCCATGACGGCCAATGCCATGGAGGAGGACAAGGAGGCGGCCCTCAAGAGCGGCATGAACGCCCACGTGGCAAAGCCGCTTGACATGGAGCTACTTATGAATGTGCTGCACCAGTTTCTGCACTGAACGGGGAGCGGTCTGCCGGGGACCGGCGTGTGTTTATGGGCTGTTTTCTCCAATTGTCTGTAAAAGGCTTTTCTCCGGGTCGGTGGTGTCCTGGGTGAGCTCCCAGATCATGATGCCGCCCAGGTTTTCTTTGGCGTATCTGGTTTTTCGGGCGATGGTGTCCACGCCGTTGTAATGGACCTCCATGCCGCTAAAGGCGGTGTGGTCTTTGCTCCAGGCGCTTGGGTCGCTCTCCAGAATGGTTCCGTAGTCTGCCCAGCCGGGCCTGGAATAGAAGGGGACGCCCAGCACCACTTTGTGGGCGGGAAGTCCTCTTGTTTCTCTCCAGTAGGTTCCGCAGTCCACGGCGAACTGGTACGGGGAGTGACGCTCGCCGTCACCTCCGTCATAGGCCATGACATTGATGAAATCCACGGCGTTTAAGACGGCGTCTGTGTGTGCGGCGGCATCGTAGTAGATGTTGCCGTCGGCGGTGACGCCGCTTAAGACGGCTGCTGTCAGGAGCTTGCCCCTGGCGTGGAGCTTTTCGGACAGCGTGAGCATCAGAGCTTCATACTGCCTGGCACTGCTGCCGTCGGTCCGGGGATGCTCCCAGTCCATGTCCACGCCGTCAAAGCCGTATTCTTCGCACATGGCGAGGATGTTTTCTGCAAGGCGTTCCGTGCCGGTCTCGTCGGCGGTGGCTTCCATGAATACCGGTTCCAGAGGGACGTCCTGGTAGCTCCAGCCGCCCACCGAGAGCAGTGCCTTGGCCCCGTTTTCGTGGGCCGCACGGACCAGGGCGGAGGCGGTTTCCGGGTTCTCCAGCTCCCGCAGGCCGCCTTCTTTCGTGGGGATGGCGAAGGCGTAGCAGACGTGGGTCACCACGCCGAAATCCACGGACGCAAGGCGGTCCGGCTTCCAGCTTGGATAGTAACCGACCACCTTGAAGTCCGTCACGTTCGTATTTCCGGGGACGGAGGCGTCCACCGGGACGTTGGCGACTCCGTCCGGCCATACGGCTTCGCCGTCCAGGATGCCGAGGTCTTCCCATACGTCGCCGGTGTCCGGCGGTTCTCCCTGGGTCCACCATTTGGCCCGGTAGCGGCGGCCATGGTAGCTTATGATGTCGTTTCCGTTATAGACGGCGGAAGAGTCCCAGGAGGGGACAGAGTCGTTCTTGGCATCTGTGGGATGGCTTTCGGAAGAGGGGGAGACGTCCGGGGTCCGGTCGGCGGGGGACGTGTCCTGGATGGAAGGGCCGGCGGAAGTCCGGGCAGGGATATCGGTGTCGGATTCCTCCTGGGCGGGCAAGCTGCCGTCTTCCCTTTGCCGGCCGGCGCACAGCCACAGGGCGGAGGCAAACAGGATGCCGGCGAGAAAGCCGTACAGGATGTGGAGGAATCGTTGTTTTTTATTCATGGGCCGTCTGTCTCCTTTGGGACTGTCTTGATTGGCTGTCTTCATTATATCGTGGGTGCGGCACCGGCGCAATGGAAATTCAGAGAATTACGTTTTGGAGGTCCGGCGGCCGGCGAGGAGACGGAGGGTCAGGAGGAATGTGGACAGCTCCGAGGCGGGGATGACGAGCCACACGCCGTCTGTCTGCAGGAAGGGGGGCAGGATGAAGAGGCCGATGATCGGAAATCCGAAGGTCCGAAGGAAGGAGATGAGGGCGGAGGATTTCCCGTCGGAGAGGGCGGTGAAGCATGCGGAGGCGAAAATGTTGCAGCCGGAGAAGAGAAAGCTGAAGGAGAAGAGGAAAAAGCCGGTCCGGGCGAGGGTGCGGACGGTCTGGTTTCCTCCGGCGAAAATCCCGGCCACGGACCCGCCGGCTAGGAGGGAGAACAGGAACAGGAACAGGGAGACGGCCGTGACGAAGCGAAGGCTGGCCCGGATGATCTTGTTCCGTCTTTTTTTGTTGCCGCTCCCGCAATTGTAGCTGATCGCAGGGGCGGCTCCCATGGAGAAGCCGATGATCACGGAGGTGAGCAGGAACTGGGAGTAGATGATCACCGTGACGGCGGCCACGCCGTCTTCCCCGGCAAGCTTCATCATGACGGCGTTGTAGAGGAAGGTGGTGACGGCGGTCGCAAGCTGGCTCACCAGCTCGGAGGCTCCGTTGGAACTGCTTTTCAGGAGGAAGGACAGGTTCAGGCCGGGTCTGCAAAAACGCAGTTCGCCGTGGCCGAGGGAGAAGTATGCGGTGCCGGCCAGGGTTGGGATCAGGTATCCGATCCCTGTGCCCAGGGCGGCACCGGCGATCCCCATCTGCAGACGGACGATGAACAGGTAGTCCAGGACGAGGTTGGCGGTTCCTGCCAGGACCGAGAGGACCAGCCCCAGGGGGGGGGTTCCGGCTGTCACGAAGAGGTTCTGGTAGAGAACCTGCATCATGTTGCAGACGGCGAAGAGGAGCTGGATCCGCAGATAGTCCCGGCAGTAGGGGAGCAGGAGCCGGCTGGCGCCCAGTCCCAGAATGATCTCGTCGGTGAACAGGAGGCCGACGGCGGTGACGGTCAGACCGAGAAGGGCCCCGGCTGCTATGAGGAGGGTGAAGTTCCTGCGGGCCTCGTCGTTTTTTCCGCCGCCCATGTCTGCCGCAATGACGGCGCTCCCGCCTGCCGCAAGCATGGTCCCGAGCCCGACGATCAGGTTGATCACGGGGCAGACGATGTTGATGGCGGACAGGGCGTCCGTGTTCACGAAGCGGGCCACGAACAAGGTGTCCACGACGGTGTAGAGTCCCATGAACAGCATCATGACCATGCCGGGGAGGGCAAAGCGGATCAGGGAGAGAGTGCCGAAATCCCGGGCGAGGGGGTTGGTTTCAGTCTGGCTCACGGCTGGTTTCCTCCTTATGTCTGGGGGTCGGTCCGGAAGGGTGTCCGGACGTTTGTCTGAAAATCGATCCGACGTTTTGTGCGGAAATGTTTCCGGGCGGGAGTGTGAACCGCTGGACCGGGTATCCGTACTCGACGGACAGCTCCTGTTCCTGGAAACCCAGGCGGCGGTATTCTTCCCGGTAGCCGGTATCGGCCCGGTCGCCTTTGCGGTAGGTGGTGATGGTGAGGGGGCTGCCGGGCAGCAGGTCTTCTCTGAGCTTGTCCAGGAGAAGCCCGGCGACTCCGAGACTCCGGTACTGGGGATGGACGGCCAGGAATTCGACGTGGCCCCCGGCGGCCGTGAAGGCGAGGGCGCCGACGACCCTGTCGTCATCTTGCAGGAGGAAGGCTTCCCCGGCGTCCATGTGCCGCCGCAGGTCCTTCCGGTATTCGGCTTCGTTCAGGCGGGGATATCCGTCGACGGAGAGGCCGAGCAGTTCCATCCAGTCGTCCAGGTCCTGTGGGGCGGCCGGCCGGATGTTTTCTTTTGGGAGATGGAGCCGGAAGGGACATTCCTGCAGGCGAAGGGCGTGTTGTAACGGATAGAAGGCTTCTGTCTCCCGGAATCTTGCGGGGGTGGTTTTATACATGGCCCGGAAACTGTCGGTGAATGCCTGCTGGCTCCCGTATCCGCTCTGGAAGGCAATGTCGAGAATGGGCCGCCTGGTATCCGTCAGGAGCCTGGCCGCTTCGGTGAGCCGCCTTCTGGACACGTAGTCGTGGAGCGTGATACCGGCGGTTTTTGTGAAGCTTCGGTGCAGGTGGTATTTGGAATAGTGCAGTGCGGCGGCCACCTGGTCCAGGCCCAGGGGGGCGCTTAAGTGGCTCTCAATGTAACGGATGGCTTCTGTGACGATGGCGACGGTCTGGCTTTGCATGCGGCATCCTCCTTTCTGTGGGATATTATAAGGCAATTGCGAAACGTGGAATTTCCGGGTGGATTCTGACAATTGATCCATCCAAAGCCTGCTTATGTTTCGCAATCGCCTAGGATATTATAGCGCAAAATGTAACGTTTTTTTTCATGAATCTTGCTCAAAAAATTTTTGGTTTACTTTTGGCTGTCCTTGGGGTATGGTAGAGGAAAGTGGTCTTGGCGCTGCGGAAAGGGCGTGGCGGAATGGGGAGGGGAAGGATGGATGTCGCAGGATACTTGAAAAAAGCCATAGAGCGTATTCACGGCGCCGGCAGGGACCGTTCGGAGAATGCGGAAGGAAAACTCCGGATCCGTGCGGAGCGGGACAGTGTGTGCATGGGAGACGACTGCGATGCGCCCAACACCAGGTATCTGGACTACGGGCCGGAAGAACGGCTGTCGGAATTTATGGACTCCGTGGCACGGTATGTGCCTTCGATGAGGGAGGCCGTGTGGAGCGTCACATGGGAGGGCAGCAGGACGATCGCCTACCTGGTCTTTGACGAGAAGGGGGATTATCTGTGTGAGCTTGCCGTGCCGGACGGCAGGGTGTCGGAGCTTGCCGGGAAACGCATCTATTGCCGGTATTACCACCGCTACAGCCTGTTGGATTACAAGGCCGTGCCGCCGACGGAACGGTATCCGGAATGCGGGACGCTTCTGGAAAAGGTCAAGGCCCATGAGAGGAAGGCCGAGAAGAGAACATGAAATCTAGTGCGGGAAACGCTTTGGTCAGAATTTCCCTAAAGAATGGCTGACGGGATTCCGGTGAGGACATCCGGAGCTTTGGAGGGATGGCAAGATAAGGGGCCTGCGGAATTTGAGGTGCCGCATTATGGGGTGATGGCAGAGCTTAGGACAGATGGAAGTGGAGGAAACTATGACAGAAAGGGAAAAGATGCTGGCCGGGGAGCTTTATGACTGCGGGGATGCCGAATTGTTGTCGCAGTGGCATAAGGCAAAGGATCTGGTGAGGGCGTATAACCTTGTGGATTCGGAAGATCGTGAGGAAAAGGACAGGATTTTGGGGGAATTGCTGGGGGGAACAGGGGAAAACCTCTGGATCACGGCCCCGTTTTTTGTCGACTATGGCAATAATATCTATTTCGGGAATCATTGTGAGGTGAATATGAACTGTACGTTTCTGGATGACAATGTCATTCAGATTGGGGATCATGTCCTGATCGCTCCCAACGTGCAGATCTATACGGCTTTTCACCCGACCAATGCCCTTGACCGATTTGGGGAGCCGAAAGCGGATGGTTCCTTTGAGTTCTGCAAAACGCAGACGGCTCCTGTCAGGATCGGGAACGATGTGTGGATCGGCGGCGGGGCCATTATCCTGCCGGGGGTGACGATCGGGAACAATGTCGTAATCGGAGCAGGGAGTGTCGTCACAAGGGATGTCCCGGACCACACCGTGGCCTGCGGCAATCCCTGCCGGGTAATGAGGGAGAATAAATAGGAAGAATGGCCGGCGCATTGCTATGGAGTTTTTGATTTACATGGGGGGATGGCCGGATGGCAACGTGGAGCGGGATTCGAAAAAAACTTGAGAGGGAATATTTGGCGCAATGTCTGCGGGGCCATATTCAATATTATGCAACATCCTACAGCAAAAGCCCGGATCATGAAGGGCGGGCGGCGATCCGGTATGACGGAAAAGAAATCATGAAGGGGTGTTATTGGAATAACTGGACGAAGGCGGAATGGTTCCCGAAGGATGAAACGTGGGAGAGACGCATGACCGTGGAAAATGCGTATATGGACGAGGTGGCTTTGGAGCTGGGAGTGTTTGACCAGCGCTGTTTTTACAGGGCGTTCGAGGAGTTTGACAATCAGAGTATTGAGAAAAGCCTGATGAGCGATGACCTGATCGTGAGAATTTTTGCAATACTTGACCGAAGAGTCGGGAAGCGAAAACTGCGTTTGATTCAAAAGCAGATCGAGAAGGAGCCGGGGCCCTTCCGGGAGTTTTTTGCCATTCGTGCGAAGGCCGAGGGGCTTAAGCCGGAAGAGGACTTTGATAAAAAAGGAGCGGATTTTGATGAATGAGGTTTTGACATTTGCGAGCAGGGAGGAATTCAGGGAATGGCTTTCCCGGAACTGTCTGTCGGAGGAGGGCGTCTGGCTGTTGTTTGGAAAGGTTGGCGGGCCAAAGACTATAAAGGCGGGGGAGGCGCTGGAGGAGGCGCTCTGCTTCGGATGGATCGACGGGCAGATGAAAAGCATCGACGAGAAGTCTTACAGAAAGTATTTTTCCATGCGCAGGGAGAAGAGCAAATGGTCGGAGAAGAATAAGGCCCTGGTCAGGAGCCTGGAGGAGCGGGGGCTTATGACGGACTTCGGAAGGCGGAAAATCGAGGAGGCCAAACAGAACGGCCAGTGGGACGCTCCGAAGGCGGCGGCGGTCACGGAGGAGGATATCGCCGGGTTTTCGGCGCTGCTTTCGGGGTATGAGCCCGCCTTCACGAATTTTAAGGCTATGTCCCTGTCTGTGAAGAAGACCTACACACGGGCGTATCTTGACGCAAAAACGGATGCAGGGAGGGAGAAGCGGCTGGCCTGGATGGTGGACCGGCTGAACCGGAATCTGAAGCCGATGTAGGGGCTGGCACTGCCTTGAGTAAAACGGCAAAATTTTGGTTCCGGTTTATCCGGGTTAGCGTGGAGGGGGAATGAAAGTGACGAGGGAAGAGCAGTTGATACGGTCCTGGAAGCGGGAGGAAGCTGCAGCTCATGTTCATGGATGGGATTTTTCTCATATCGAGGGGCGGTATGAGACAGGGGACGACCTTCCCTGGGATTATGACGGGATCGTCCGGGAATACTTGCGGGACGACATGACGCTCCTGGACTATGACACTGGCGGGGGAGAATATTTGCTGTCCCTGGGGCATCCTTATTCTAAGACGGCGGCCACGGAGGGGTATCCGCCCAATGTGGAGTTATGCGAACGGCGGCTTAAGCCTCTGGGGATCGACCTGCGCCGGTGTGACGATCCCTCGGACATTCCCTTTCCGGACGAGTCCTTTGACATCATGATCAACCGGCACGGGTCTTTTGATCCGCAGGAGATCTTCCGGCTGCTGCGAAAGGGCGGGATCTTTGTCACGCAGCAAGTCGGGAGCGACAACGACAGGGAGCTGGTGGAGATGGTGCTGCCGAAATGTGAGAAGCCCTTTCCGCATCTGAATCTGAAAGAGCAGAGGCGGGCCTTCGAGGAGGCGGGCTTTGCCATCCTCAGGGCGGAGGAGGCGTACCGGCCCATCGTCTTTTACGACGTGGGAGCCTTTGTCTGGTTTGCACGCATCATCGAGTGGGAGTTTCCGGGCTTTTCGGTGGACGGATGCCTGGAACGGCTGCTTGAACTGCAAACAAAAGTGGACCGGGAGGGAAAGATCGAGGGGCGGATCCACAGATATCTGATCGTCGCCGGAAAATAGTGTATGCTCCCGGCGGGACGGGTGCGGATTTTGTGAGGAAGGAGAGCGGATCCATGAAAAAACTGGGATTGGTCGGTGGAACGGGGCCGGAATCTACATTGGTATATTACCGGGAGTTAAACAGGAGGATTCACGAGAGGAACGGCGGGAAACGGTTTCCGGAGCTGGCGGTGGAGAGCGTGGATCTCTATAAGGCCCTGGGCTTTGTGGCCGAGAGGGATTACGAGGGGCTGGAGCAGTATCTGTCAAAGGCCGTGGCGAACCTGGAGGCCGGCGGCGCCGATTTGATCGCCCTGACGGCCGGCACCATGCACGTCGTGTTTGACCGGCTGAGATCGAAGGCGGGAGTGCCGCTTGTCGGCATTCCGGAAACGGCCGCCGAGGCTGCCCTGGCCAAAGGATACAGGAGGGTCGGACTTCTCGGGACGATCTTCACCATGGAGCAGGATTTTCTGAGCGGGGCCTTTGTCGCAAAAGGGATCGAGGTCGTGGTTCCCCCCGCCGATCATCGGGCCCTCGTCCACCGGCGGATCTCGGAGGAACTGGAGTACGGGGTGGTGAAGTAGGAGTCTGTAAAGGAACTGCTCCTCGTCATTGAGGAAATGAAGAGGGAATCGGGGATCGAGGCGGTGATCCTGGGATGCACGGAGCTTCCGCTGGCTCTGAATGCGGGCAACTGCCCGGTGGACTGCATGGACATTATGGAGCTTCACATCCAAAGGCTCGTGGAGCTGCTGGAGGAACCGGCGATCGGGTAGGGGAGAGTTCGTTTTCCCTGGCGCTCGATTCGCTTAACGGCGGAGAGCTGGTCGAGAAGGTAGCCGTTATACTCCTTTTCATTGATTGGTATATGCTCACCTACCTTTTTAGATGTTGCCGTTTTGACGTATCCACGGTGTTTTATGGTTTTATTATACCGGACATCCGGCTGTGGTGTAAAGCGTTTCGTGGACTGGGGCGGGGATGGAAGGAGTGTTATTATGTGAAAGTGAGGAATGTTATGATAATACGAAATGAGACAAAAACGGACCGCCGGGCGGTGGAGGAGCTGACAAGGCGGGCGTTTTACAATCTCTATGTTCCCGGGTGCGTGAAGCATTACCTGGCCCATGTGATGCGGGAGCACGAGGACTTTATTCCGGAGCTGGACTTCGTGGCGGAGCTTGACGGGAAGATCATCGGGAACATCATGTACACGAAGGCGAGGCTGGTGGACGAGGACGGCGCCGAAAAGGAAATCCTTACCTTCGGGCCGGTCTGCATCGCACCGGAATACCAGCGGAGGGGATACGGGAAGCAGCTGATGGAGCATTCCTTTGAGCAGGCGTCAGGACTGGGCTATGACGTGATCGTCATCTTCGGCAGTCCCGCCAATTATGCGGCCCGGGGCTTTAAAAGCTGTAAGCGGTACGGGGTCTGCTCGGAAGACGGGCGGTTCCCGGCGGCCATGATGGTGAAGGAGCTGGTTCCGGGCGTGCTGGACGGCAGGAGGCGGACGTACCACGGGAGCCCCGTCATGGAGGTTTCCGAGGCGGAGGCGGAGCGTTACGACGGAAACTTTGACTTTATGGAGAAGAAGTACAGGCCCAGCCAGGAGGAATTTTTTATCATGAGCCAGGCGTTTCTTTCGTGAACGTGGAATTTGATATTTTTGGCGGCGAATAATTCTGAGTTTCCGTACTCTGCGAATATCAGGAAGAAAACTGGTTCTTTCTAAGCTGGAATTTGTCGGAAGGTTCCCGGCAGTATTCCCCGGCAGACGATAGGAAGGGTTCGGGGATTTCACGAGCATAGCGCAGGCAATTTCAGCCGACCCGGTTTGATGGAGGTGAAATTGCCTGTCATAGGCGGCGCAGTGAAATCCCTGAAACCGAACGTGTCTGCTGGGGAATACTGCCGGGAATCGTTCACCCTCATAGGGACGGTTTGGAAAGAACCAGTTTTCTTCCGTCATTTTTCAAAAATTTGCGGAAACTTAGGGGAATTACAACTTGTACACCCTGCCGCTTGTGTGGTATACTGGATAAGGATTATTTTGGAGATAAGAGGGGACTGTCATGGAGAGAGCGAGAAGGGTGTTATTAAAGCTCAGCGGCGAGGCTCTGGCGGGGCCTGCGGGCCGGGGCTTTGATGAGGATACGGTGAAGGCGGTGGCTGCGCAGGTGGCGCCTTCGGTGAGGGAAGGGATCCAGATCGGCATCGTGATTGGCGGCGGCAATTTCTGGAGAGGCCGTCAGAGCAAAGCCATTGACCGGACGAAGGCGGACCAGATCGGGATGCTGGCCACGGTCATGAACTGCATTTACGTATCGGAGATTTTCCGCTCGGCGGGCATGGAGACGGAGATATTTACCCCCTTCGCCTGCGGCACCATGACGAAGCTTTTTTCCAAGGACGAGGCCAACCGTTCATTTCATGAGGGCAAGGTGGTGTTCTTTGCCGGCGGCACGGGTCATCCTTATTTTTCCACCGATACGGGGATCGTGCTTCGGGCCATTGAGATGGAGGCGGACGTGATCCTTCTCGCCAAGGCCGTGGACGGCGTTTACGACAGCGATCCCAGGGAGAATCCTCAGGCGAAAAAGTACGATACGGTTTCCATTGAGGAGGTCATTGAGAAGAAGCTGGCGGTGGTGGACTTGACGGCTTCCATCATGTGCATGGAGCATCGGATGCCCATGGCAGTGTTCGGGCTGGGGGAGAAGGACAGCATTGGGAATGCATTAAAGGGCAGGATTACCGGGACTATGGTGACGGCAGAGTGACGCCGCCTATCAGTGGGAAGGGTGGAGAAAGCCGGGGTGTCCGGCGACAGTGAAAAAGGGAGGATATTCATCATGGAAGATAAGTTAAAGATGTATGAGGACAAGATGGAGAAGACGGTGAGCGTGCTTCGGAGCGATTATGCGACGATTCGGGCAGGCCGGGCCAATCCCCATGTGTTGGACCAGATTACGGTAGATTATTACGGCGTGCCCAGCGGCATCCAGCAGGTGGCCAATGTGTCCGTGCCGGAGCCCAGGATGCTGCTCATTCAGCCCTGGGAGAAGAGCCTGATCAAGGCGATTGAGAAGGCGATCTTAACCTCGGACCTGGGGATCAATCCCAGCAACGACGGAACCGTGATCCGTCTGGTGTTCCCGGAGATGACGGAGGAGCGCAGAAAGGATCTCTCCAAGGATGTGAAGAAGAAGGGGGAGAATGCGAAGGTCGCCATCCGGAATATCCGCAGGGATGCCAATGATGCCATCAAGAAACTGCAGAAGGGCGGCGAGATTTCCGAGGACGAGCAGAAGCAGTATGAGGACAAGATTCAGAAGCTGACGGACAAGTTTATCGAGAAGGTGGACAAGGAGAGCGAGCTTAAGACGAAGGAAATCATGACTGTATAGAGGGCTTTGGCGGGAGTCTGGGACAAGAGGAACCGCAGAAAAGAAAAGAGAGAAATTCAGGGGGGCAGGCGTAGGCAATTCTGCCTCCCTTTATGCACACAGATGCCGGAAGGAGAGGCGCCAGTGGGGCGTCCGGCGGTGACGGAGGTTTTTATGGCAGAGGAAAAGGATTTGAAAATACCGAGACATGTGGCCATTATTCTGGACGGAAACGGCCGTTGGGCTAAGAAGCGGGGGCTGCCCCGGAACATGGGCCACGTGGAGGGGTGCAAGGTGGTGGAGCGGACCGTGGAGGATGCGGCCAGGCTGGGCATTGAGTACCTGACCGTCTATGGGTTTTCCACGGAGAACTGGAAACGCTCCGCCGAGGAGGTGGGGGCGCTGATGCAGCTCTTTCGCTATTATATGAAACGGCTCCTGAAGGTGGCGAAGAAAAATAACGTGCGGGTTATCATGATCGGCGAGCGGAGCCGGTTTGATGCGGACATCATTGAGGGCTTAAATCGATTGGAGAGTGAGACGAAGGACAACACCCGCATGACCTTTACCATTGCCGTCAACTATGGGAGCCGGGATGAGATTACGAGGGCGGTGCGGAGAATGATGGCAGACTGTGAGGCGGGCAAACTTTCACCGGAGAAGGTGACCGAGGAAATGATCGGGGGATATCTGGACACGAGGGAACTTCCGGACCCGGACCTTTTGATCCGCACCAGCGGCGAGGAGCGGCTTTCCAATTACCTGCTCTGGCAGCTCGCCTATACGGAATTTTATTTTACGGATGTTTTGTGGCCGGATTTTAACAAAGAGGAATTGGTCAAAGCCATCGAGAAATACAATGGTAGAGAGCGAAGGTTTGGAGGGGTGTGAGGATGTTCAAGATAAGACTGTTGAGCGGGATTGTTCTGGTGGCGGTGATCATCTGCCTTCTGGTTCTGGGAGGGGGCGTGTTGGCGGCCGCCCTCGGTCTTATTTCCCTGATCGGCATGTATGAGCTTTACCGGATTGTCGGGGCGGAAAAGACATTACTCGGAGCGGTCGGATATTTGGCGGGACTTTCCTATTACCTGCTTTTGTTCTTTTCCAAAAATCCGGCGGTGGATTCCATGCCGGTCCTGTTTTTTGTGGCGTTTCTGATTCTTTGCATGGCGGTCTATGTGTTCACCTTCCCGAAGTATTCGGCGGGGCAGGTGATGACGGTGTTTTTTGGACTTGTCTATGTGGCGGTCATGCTGTCTTATATTTACCGGACCAGGGTTATGGCGGGGGGGAAGCTCCTTGTCTGGCTGGTTTTCCTAAGTTCCTGGGGCTGCGACACCTGCGCTTACTGCGTGGGCATGCTTATGGGGAAACATAAGATGGCGCCGAACTTAAGCCCAAAGAAGTCGGTGGAGGGCGGAATTGGCGGAATTCTTGGTGCGGGAATTCTCGGCGGAATTTTTGGGGCTGTTTTTACAGGGCAGCTTTCGGGAACCCTTGGAAGTCCGGTTCTTCACTGTGCCGTGATCTGCATGGTAGGGGCGGTCATTTCCCAGATCGGGGATCTGGCGGCATCGGCCATCAAGCGGAATCATGATGTGAAGGATTACGGCAGGCTGATCCCCGGCCATGGCGGGATTCTGGATCGGTTTGACAGCGTGATCTTTGTGGCGCCGGGAATTTATTACACGATTGTGCTTTTAATGGAAGGAACAGATGCACTTGGACGGTTTTTGGGATAACCCTTTTTTTGGCTTACAGGCCGGGACGTCGTTCTGTTTGTCGGAGGACGGCGTCTGAGGGCGGTGCATGGATGATTCGGAAATGGAGAATACTGAATATGAAGCAGATATCAATTCTGGGGTCGACCGGTTCCATCGGAACACAGACCCTTGAGGTGGTAAGGGAGAACCCTGACTTGTCGGTTACAGCTCTGGCGGCGGGAAGGAATGCAGAGCTTTTGGAGGCGCAGGCCAGAGAATTTCGCCCAAGGCTTGTGAGCCTTCAGGATGAGAGGGCGGCTGGGGAACTGAAAATCCGCTTGGCGGATACAGATATTAGGGTGCTGTCCGGTATGGACGGACTTTTGGCGGCGGCCACGGAGCAGGAGGCTCAGGTCGTGGTGACGGCCGTGGTGGGGATGATCGGCATTCGTCCCACCATTGCGGCCATCGAGGCGGGAAAGGACATTGCTCTGGCCAACAAGGAGACTCTGGTGACGGCGGGGCATTTGATCATGCCTTTGGCGAAGGAAAAGGGTGTCAGGATTCTTCCGGTGGACAGTGAGCACAGCGCCATTTTTCAATGTCTGAACGGGGAGAGGGGGAACCGGCTCGCCAAGATTCTCCTGACGGCCTCCGGCGGGCCGTTCCGGGGAAAATCGAAGGCGGAGCTTAAGACGGTCCGGCTGGAGGATGCCTTAAAGCATCCCAACTGGTCCATGGGCCACAAGATCACCATTGATTCCTCCACACTGGTCAACAAGGGACTGGAGGTCATGGAGGCGAAGTGGCTCTTCGGCGTGGGGGTGGACGACGTGCAGGTGGTGGTCCAGCCCCAGAGCATCATTCATTCCATGGTGCAGTTTGAGGACGGGGCGGTCATGGCCCAGCTTGGCGTGCCGGATATGAAGCTTCCGATTGAATATGCGCTGTTTTACCCGGAAAGGCGGCAGATGTCCGGGGAACGGCTGGACTTCTGGAGCCTTGGCTCTCTGGATTTTGAAGCGCCGGATTTTGAGAATTTCCCGGGCCTTGCCATGGCTTATGCGGCGGGGCGGACGGGCGGTACCATGCCCACGGTTTTCAATGCGGCCAATGAGTGGGCGGTGGCGGCTTTCCTTGGAGGGAAGATCGCCTATCCGGATATCACGGCGATCATTGGGGAGTCCATGGCACGCCATATCACAAAGCAAAATCCGGACTTGGAGGAGATCCTCCTGACGGAGACGGAGGTATATCGCTCCTTACACTCCGAATGGGTATAATGATTTCAAAGACAGGTGGTAGAAAGTATGATTTTTAGTATTTTGCTGGCAGTTTTGGTGTTCAGCCTTCTGGTGGTGTCCCACGAGTTCGGGCATTTTCTTCTGGCGAAGAAGAACGGGATCGGCGTTACGGAGTTTTCCGTGGGCATGGGGCCCAGGATCATAAGCAAAGTCATGGGGGATACCCGGTATTCTCTGAAGGCGATCCCCTTTGGCGGATCCTGCCAGATGGTGGGGGAGGATGACGACGATGACAGCGAAATCTCTTTCAACAGCAAATCTCCCTTTGCCAGGTTTGCGGTCGTCATCGGCGGGCCGTTATTTAATTTCCTGCTGGCGCTCATTCTGTCGGTGGTGGTCTTGAGCCTGGCCGGAGTCAACGAGCCCAGGGTCTATTATGTGTCCGAGGGCTACGGTGCCGAGAAGGCGGGGCTTAAGGAGGGGGACCTGATCCGCTCCATCGACGGCCACAAGGTGACTCTGGGCCGGGACATCGAGCTCTATTTCTTAAGCCATCCCATGGACGGGAGCCCCATCACCATCGAGTATGAGCGGGACGGGGAGATCCGGGAGACCATTCTCGATCCTTCCTATGAGGCTTATCTGACCGGGTTTTCCTATTACGCTTCGGAGGATGAGGCGGCCATTACGGCTTTGACGGAGGATTTGGCCATGGCGAAGGCGGGGGCCAAGGTGGGGGATGTGATCACTGCCATTGACGGAACGCCTATTGCTTCGGGGCTGGAGGTGCAGTCTTATTTTGAGGAGCACCCGCTCCGGGGAGATACGCCGGTGAAATTTGTCCTGGAGCGGAACGGGAAGCCGCTGGAGCTTTCGGTGACGCCCACCTATTACGAGGCTTCAACCCTCGGCATGGAGGCTATCGCCTACCGGAACAAGGAGGCGGGGGCGGCTGCAGTGCTTAAAAACAGCTTTTCCGAGGTCCGTTACTGGATGAGTTACACGCTGACGTCTCTGAAAATGCTGGTGACGGGGAAGGTGGGCGTGGAAAACCTTTCCGGCCCGGTGGGCATCGTCAATATGGTGGGCGAGGTGGTGGAGCAGAGCAAGTCCGACGGCGCCCTGTACGTGTTCCTGAATATCCTCAATTTCAGCATTCTCCTGAGCGTCAACCTGGGAGTTTTGAACCTTCTGCCCCTGCCCGCCCTGGACGGGGGCCGGCTGGTGTTCATTCTTATCGAAATCATTCGGGGAAAACCCGTGTCCAGGGAGAAGGAGGGCATGGTCCACACCATTGGCATCCTGCTCCTCATGGCGCTGATGGTGTTCGTTATGTTCAATGATGTGCTGAGGATTTTCAGGTAAGGGGGTAGTTGAAAAAAGAAGGGAGTGTGTGGCAATGGCGATTGAACGGTTGGAATTAAAGAACTTTACGGTATTTGAGAAATTGGATGTGGCCTGGGGTCCGGGAATCAATGTGTTGATCGGAGAAAACGGGACGGGAAAGACTCATATAATGAAGGTTTTGTATTCTGCTTGTCAGGCATCCTCCTCTAAAGTTTCGTTTTCGCAGAAGCTGGTTCTTACGATGTTTCCGGATGAGTATAAGCTTTCAAGATTGATTCGCCGGAAGCAGGGGAATCAGTCGGCGTCGATTCAGGTTACGGCGTCAGAAGAGGGAAGAAGACGAATTTTAAGTTCTGAATTTCATATGAAGACCAGAAAGTGGGAGGCTGTTGTAAAGGGAGAAGAACAGTGGGAGCGGGAGTTTGGGAAGCTTGGCAGTATTTTTATTCCGGCTAAGGAGATTCTGTCGAATAGTTATAATCTGGCGGCGGCGGTTAAAAAGGACAACGTCCGTTTTGATGATGTTTATCTTGATATTATTGATTCTGCCAAGGTCGATGTTTTGCCGGGGAGGAATACGGATGATCAGAATCGAAAGCTTCGGGAGATTGAGCGGATAGTGAAAGGAAAAGTATGGTATGATTCAGAGAAGGATGAATTTTATTTGAAGCAGGGAAATTCTCGTTGGGAATTCAATTTGGTAGCAGAGGGGATTAGGAAAATGGCGTTGCTCTGGCAGTTAGTAAAAAACGGGGCACTGGAAAAAGGAACGGTTTTGTTCTGGGATGAACCAGAGGCCAATCTGTGTCCGGTTCATATTCCGGTTCTTGCTGAGTTGCTGCTGCTGTTACAACGAAATGGAGTTCAGATTTTTGTTGCCACTCATGACTATATGTTTGCAAAATATCTGGAGGTGAAAAAACAGGAAAAAAATCATCTGTGTTTTCATTCTTTTTATAGAGAGGGTGGCGAAGTGCGGCATGAGATGGAGGAATGTTTCGATGGATTGAAAAGCAATCCGATTGTGAAAGCGTTTGATAGGCTTTTGGACGAGATTTATGATATGGGGGAATGAGGCTGGTGAATCTGCTGTATGAGGAAAATAGACAGTATGCGTTGGATGGTACGCTTGCATCTTGGGCTTTTGCCGGTCTGCATGAGGCCTATCAGACGGTGGGGAATTTTCTAAATGATGTAGATTTTGTTTTAGAGGATGAGAAATATATTTATATGGTGGAGTATAAAAATGCAAATATTCCAGGTGCTTCTGCTCCGGAGGTCTTTCGACCGGGAGAGGAAAAGAAGATTCGGAATGTGGCTCGGAAATTTTATGATTCCCTGCATTATTTGAATCTCATGAAGAAGGACAAACCGAAGAAATACATATATATTCTGGAATATCCATTGGGAGATCGAGTGGCCAGAGGGTTTGTGCGAAATAAATTGCGAAAGCATTTACCTTTTGGACTTCGGAATGGAAAAATAGGCTTGATTGAATCTGTAGAGGTGCTTTCTATTGCGGAATGGAATGAGCATGAGGTTTATTGGCGCTATCCATTGAAGTATGTAGGAAGCAGGGAGGAACGAATATGACGCATCGAGAACAGACAAAGATGGTCCGCATCGGGGACCGGGTGATCGGCGGGGGAAATCCGATCCTGATTCAGTCCATGACCAACACGAGGACAGAGGATATCGAGGGCACGGTGGCCCAGATTAAGCGGCTGGAGACGGCGGGCTGCGAGATCGTCCGCTGCACGGTGCCCACCTTGGAGGCGGCGAAGGCCCTCGGGGAGATCAAAAGGCAGATTTCCATCCCGCTGGTGGCGGACATTCATTTTGACTACAAGATGGCCATTGCGGCCATGGAGAACGGGGCGGACAAGATCCGCATCAATCCGGGCAATATCGGCAGTGAAGAGCGGGTGCGGGCCGTGGTAGACGCAGCGAGGGAGCGGCAGATTCCCATCCGTATCGGCGTCAACAGTGGTTCCCTGGAGAAGCGGTTTTTGGAAAAGTACGGGAAGGTCACGGCAGAGGGCATCGTGGAGAGCGCCCTGGAAAAGATACATAGGATCGAGGACATGGGCTACGACAATCTGGTGGTGAGCATCAAATCCTCTGATGTATTAATGTGCGCTAAGGCCCATGAGCTGATTGCAGGGCAGATGAATTATCCGCTCCACGTGGGCATCACCGAGTCGGGAACCCTCTATTCCGGCAACATCAAGTCGGCCCTGGGGCTGGGGATCATCCTCTACCAGGGGATTGGCGACACGATCCGGGTGTCCCTTACCGGCGACCCGGTGGAGGAGATCAAGTCGGCGAAGCAGATTCTTCGGAATTTGGGACTTCGAAAAGGAGGCATCGAGGTGGTGTCCTGTCCCACCTGCGGGCGGACGAAGATCGACCTGATCCGTCTGGCGAACCAGGTGGAGACCATGGTGGCCGGGATGGATCATCTGAATTTAAAAGTGGCCGTCATGGGCTGCGTGGTCAACGGGCCCGGCGAGGCGAGGGAGGCCGACATCGGCATCGCCGGCGGGATCGGCGAGGGCCTGCTCATCAAGAAGGGCGAGATCGTCCGCAAGGTGCCGGAGGACGAGCTTCTGGAGACGCTGCGGCAGGAGCTGGTGAGTTGGGAGGATTTATGAGTGAACTAATGCGGCTCGATGAGGAATATAGAAGTTGGATACAGGAGCTTGGAAACAGGTATAGAACAAGTTAGACGAACTTGATTTCTATATGGATAAAGTTATTGAAAACAATTGGTCAAGAGCTGTTTTGTTAAATTTTATAGATTCAAATTTGTTTGAGCGTCAGGGAGAGGCAATTACGAATTTTAAATATACATTGCCGAAAGACACAAGTGGTTTAGCACAGGAGATTACGAAAGATCCGTATAATTTTGATTTCATTGCGATTCGGCAGGGGTACAACGAAAAGGAATTAAAAGATGCATTGATGGATAACGTCCAGAATTTTTTGATGGAACTTGGAACAGGGCTTGCATTTGTTGAGAGGGAATACCGGTTACAAGTGGGAACTACAGAGCAGTATATAGATATGTTGTTTTACAATATAAAACGACATTGTTATGTAGTGGTTGAAGTAAAAGTTGTGGAATTCGAGCCGGGATTTATTTCGCAGACAGCTACTTATGTGTCTGCGGTAAATCATATTCTCAAAGGGGAAGAGGATACTCAGACGATCGGTATTCTCATATGCAAAACCAAAGATAATATATTGGCAAAATATGCAGTTGAAACGTCCACGGAGCCGATTGGAATATCTGAATATGAATTAAATGCGTTGATGCCTAAAGATTTTAAAGGCACATTACCTACGATAGAAGAATTGGAACAAGGACTAAGTGAAGATATTATAAATTAATGTAGACAAAGGGGTAACAAATGGCGAAGCAATTTTGGGAGGTTCTTCCCAGTCTCCAGGTTTCCGACGAAATGCGGGAGCTTCTTTCCTTTGCGACGGTGGAGAAAGTGTCCGCCAGCCGGGACAGGAGCTCGCTCCGCATTTATCTGTGCTCGGAGAGGCTGATCCACAAGCGGAACATTTACATATTGGAGGCCAGCATCAAGAAGCAGTTGTTCTCCGGATATGAGACGGAGGTGAAGATCCAGGAGCGGTATCGGCTCTCCGGCCAGTACACGCCGAAGCGGTTGATGCAGGTCTACCGGGACAGCATCCTCCTGGAGCTCAAGACTTACAGCCTGATCGAGTACAACGTATTCCGCCGGGCGGAGTGGGAGTTCACGGAGCCGGACATCCTGACTTTGGAGGTGGAGAACGACCTGGTTACGAAGAGCCGGGTGGACGAGTTAAAGCGGGTGCTGGAGAAGATTTTCAATGAGCGGTGCGGGTTCGCCGTCGAGGTCCGTTATCTGTACAAGGAGTGCGAGCTGGGACAGCATGAGCGGGAGAAGGAACAGCTCACCAGGAGGCAGGCGGCCCAGGTGGTGAAGAATTCCTCCTTTGGAAAGACTTTGACCGGGGAGGGCGGCCCGGAAAAGGGCGGGGACGGAGTGCCTTCGCCGGAGCCTCTCAAGGTGCTGGACGAGAAGAAGGAGCCGGTGAAGCTTAACCGGCAGATCCAGCCGGAACGGCCGGCGAAGCCTGCTTTCAAGAAAAACAGCCACTACAGCCGGAAGGTGAAGGTCCACCACGACGACGTGGTCTTCGGCTATGATTTTGACGACGGGGACGAGGTTCCGATGAATCAGATCATCGGGGAGATGGGCGAGGTGGTGGTCTGCGGCCGGGTGATCCGCCTGGAGGAGCGGGAGCTCAGAAGCGGCAAGACCATCATGATCTTTGACATTACCGATTTTACGGATACCATCACGGTGAAACTGTTTCTCAAGCCGGAGCAGCTCTCCGAGGTGCGGGACACGCTTAAGAAGGGGGCGTTTTTCAAGGTCAAGGGCGTGACCAACATTGATAAATTTGACGGGGAGCTGACCATCGCCTCCGTGAGCGGGATTCGGAGGGCCGGGGACTTTACCTCCAAACGGCAGGACCTTGCCGACGTGAAGCGGGTGGAGCTCCACTGCCACACGAAGATGAGTGACATGGACGGGGTCTCCGACGTGAAGGACATCCTGAAACGGGCCAGGGAGTGGGGGATGCCGGCCCTGGCCATCACGGACCACGGCTGCGTCCAGGCCTTTCCCGACGCCTTCCACACCTTTCCGGGTTACGGGTACGAGACCATCAAGACGGACCCGTTCAAGGTGATCTACGGGGTGGAAGGGTATCTGGTGGACGACCTGAAGGAGGTGGTCGTCCGCTCGGAAAACCAGTCCCTGGCGGATACCTACGTGGTCTTTGACCTTGAGACCACGGGCCTTTCCGCCAAAAAGAACAGGATCATCGAGATCGGGGCGGTGAAGGTGGAAAACGGGGAGATTACGGACCGGTTTTCTGCTTTCGTGAACCCGAAGCTTCCCATTCCCTTCGAGATTGAGAAGCTGACCGGGATCAACGACGGCATGGTCATGAATGAGCCGTCCGTGGAGGAGGTGCTCCCGAAATTTTTGGAATTTTGTGGGAACGCAGTCATGGTGGCCCACAATGCCTCCTTTGACATGAGCTTTATCGAACACAATGCGGCTCTCCTGGGGCGGGAATATAAGCCCACGGTGGTGGACACGGTGGCCCTGGCCAGAATTCTTCTGCCGGAACTGAAGCGGTTCAAGCTGGACACGGTGGCGAAAGCCCTGGGCGTGTCCCTGGAGAACCATCACCGGGCGGTGGACGATGCGGAGGCCACAGCGCATATTTTCGTGGAGTTTGTGAAGAGGCTCCGAAAAAAACAGGTGGAAAGTCTGGACAGGCTCAATGAGTTCGGGGCCTCCTCCGTGGAGAATATCCGCAAGCTCCCCACCTACCACGTGATCATTCTGGCGAAGAATGACGTGGGACGGGTGAATCTGTACCGCCTGGTCTCCATGTCCCACCTGACCTATTTTGCCAGGCGGCCGAGGATTCCAAAGAGCGAGCTGGTGAAGCACCGGGAGGGGCTGATCATCGGCTCGGCCTGCGAGGCGGGGGAACTGTTTCAGGCGGTTCTCGGCGGCGCCCCCGACGAGGAGCTTGCCAGGCTGGTGAAATTTTATGATTATCTGGAGATCCAGCCCATCGGCAACAATGAATTTATGCTGCGGGAGAACAAACACGGGATCGAGACCCTGGAGGACCTGCAGAATCTGAACCGGAAGATCATTGAGCTGGGAGATCAGTTCGGGAAGCCGGTGGTGGCCACCTGCGACGTCCATTTCCTGAACCCGGAGGACGAGATCTACCGGAGAATCATCATGGCGGGACAGGGATTTTCGGACAGTGACAACCAGCCGCCCCTTTACCTGCGGACCACGGAGGAGATGCTCGGGGAGTTTTCTTACCTGACGCCGGAGAAGGCCTACGAGGTGGTGGTGGAAAACAGCAACAAGATCGCCGACATGTGCGAGCGGATCGCCCCCCTCCGGCCGGACAAGTGCCCTCCGGTGATCGAGAATTCCGACCGGGATCTCCGGGAGATGTGCTATCGGACGGCGAGGGCCATCTACGGGGAGGAGATCCCGAAGCCGGTGGAGGAGCGGCTGGAGAGGGAACTGCATTCCATCATCACCAACGGCTTTGCCGTCATGTACATCATCGCCCACAAGCTGGTGAAGAAGTCCAACGACGACGGGTATCTGGTGGGCTCCAGGGGATCCGTCGGTTCATCCCTGGTGGCCACCATGTCGGGGATCACCGAGGTGAATCCCCTCTCGCCCCATTATTACTGTCCGGAGTGCCATTACTGCGATTTCGAGTCGGAGGAGGTGACGAAATTTGCCGGCGGTGCGGGTTGCGACATGCCGGACAAGGCCTGCCCGGTCTGTGGGAAGCCCCTGAAAAAGGAGGGCTTCGACATTCCCTTTGAGACCTTCCTGGGCTTCAAGGGGGACAAGGAGCCGGATATCGACCTGAATTTTTCCGGGGAGTATCAGTCCAGGGCCCACAACTATACGGAAGTGATTTTCGGGAAGGGACACACCTTCAAGGCGGGCACCATCGGCACGCTGGCGGACAAGACGGCATACGGCTACGTGAAAAAGTATTTTGAGGAGCGGGGGGCCGGAAAGAGAAGTGCGGAGATCAACCGGATCGTCCAGGGCTGCGTCGGCGTGCGGCGGACCACGGGACAGCATCCCGGCGGCATCGTGGTCATGCCCCACGGGGAGGAGATCCATTCCTTCACTCCCATCCAGCATCCGGCCAACGACATGACCTCCGACATCGTGACCACCCACTTTGATTATCATTCCATTGACCACAATCTTCTGAAGCTGGACATTCTGGGACACGACGATCCCACCATGATCCGCATGCTGGAGGATCTGACGGGCCTTAATGCCAGGGAGATCCCGCTGGATTCGAAGGAGGTCATGAGCCTGTTCCAGAACACGTCGGCCCTTAAGATCGAGCCGGAGGACATCGGCGGCTGCAAGCTGGGGGCCCTGGGGATCCCGGAGTTTGGCACGGATTTCGCCATGCAGATGTTAATCGACGCAAAGCCCACCTGTTTTTCGGACCTGGTGCGGATTGCCGGGCTGGCCCACGGGACGGACGTGTGGCTGGGGAACGCCCAGGACCTGATCTTAAGCGGCCAGGCCACCATTCAGACGGCCATCTGTACCCGTGACGACATCATGATCTACCTGATCGGCATGGGCATGGACAAGAGCCTTTCCTTCACCATCATGGAGTCGGTCCGGAAAGGGAAGGGGCTCAAGCCTGAATGGGAGACGGCCATGCGGGAGGCGAACGTGCCGGAGTGGTACATTGAATCCTGCAAGAAGATCAAGTACATGTTCCCCAAGGCCCATGCGGCGGCATACGTGATGATGGCCTGGCGGATCGCCTACTGCAAGGTGTTCTATCCGCTGGCCTATTATGCATCCTTCTTCAGCATCCGGGCGTCGGGATTCTCCTACGAGCTCATGTGCCAGGGGAGAGACCGGCTGGAATACCACCTCCAGGATTATAAGAACCGCTCCGACAGCCTGTCTCAGAAGGAGCAGGGAACCCTCCGGGACATGCGGATCGTCCAGGAGATGTACGCCAGGGGCTTTGAATTCATGCCCCTGGACATTTACCGGGCGCAGGCCGACCGGTTCCAGATCATCGACGGGAAGCTGATGCCCTCTTTGAGTTCCATCGACGGGCTTGGCGGCAAGGCGGCGGAAGCCGTGGTGGAGGCGGTGAAGGCCGGGGAGCGTTTTCTGTCCCTGGAGGATTTCTGGCAGAAGACCAAGGTGCCCAAGGGGACCATCGACCTGATGGCGGACATGGGGATTTTCGGGGATCTGCCGAAGACCAACCAGATTTCCCTGTTTGACCTGGCTTTATAAGATGTGTTACAATAGATGGAAGGATGACTGAGGAAAGGACTGGGAGAAGGATGGATTGTGGGAAGGAATGTGCAAGCTGCGGGAAGAGGAAGCATCGGGACGAAAAGGAGTACAAGGATTTGATCCACCGTTTAAATCGGGTGGAGGGGCAGATCCGGGGGATCCGGGCCATGGTGGAGGAGGACCGCTACTGTGTGGACATCCTGACCCAGGTGCAGGCGGTGAGCTCCGCCCTGAATGCGTTCAGCCGGACGCTCCTGTCCAACCACATCAAGACCTGCGTGGTGGAGGATATCCGGGATGGCAAGGAGGAGTCTGTGGACGAGCTGTGCAAGACGATTCAGAGGTTGATGAAATAAGCCTGAAATCGGCGTCAGAGAAGACCGGTCGGAGAGCGGGAAGGCAGCATGGCCCGATTTCGGGAAAAATTTTGCGGAGTATTGAAAAAAGTACATAAAAAAGCCCTTGCATTTTGCAGGGGCTTCCTGTATAATATATCGTGCTGTGACATGATAGCGATGAAACGAGAGGTTGCTGCCCTTATGTGGCAGGTTTTTCCGTGGAGCGAATGTCAAGTTAGGAAACTGGCGACAAGTCACTGTACAAAGAAACCATCTACCGATAGAAAGTAGAAATGACGTGTGGGCCGTTAGGATACACACGGGAGAGTGTACAGTCACCGCTTGTCGTACTTACATTGAAAAGTGCGAAAAGGAGGCGACTTTTTTTATGGCAAGTCAAGTAATGAGAATCACTTTGAAGGCGTATGACCACAAGCTGGTCGATCAGTCTGCAGGAAAGATCATCGAAACTGTAAAGAAAACCGGATCTCAGGTGAGCGGGCCTGTGCCGCTGCCCACGAAGAAAGAGGTTGTTACGATCCTTCGTGCCGTCCACAAGTACAAGGATTCCAGAGAACAGTTCGAGCAGAGGACCCACAAGAGGCTCATCGACATCACGGCGCCCACCCAGAAGACCGTGGATGCCCTTTCCAGACTGGAGATGCCTGCCGGTGTTTACATCGACATCAAGATGAAGACGAAGTGATGAATCATAAAGAGATCCAGAATTGGTTTCGGCCTGTTCTAGGATGATTGCCCATGCGGTAATCCGCTGTAGAATAACAGGAGGTAGAAAATGAAGAAAGCGATTTTAGCAACAAAGGTCGGGATGACCCAGGTGTTTACCGAGGACGGAGCCCTCATCCCCGTGACGGTGTTACAGGCCGGCCCCTGCGTCGTGACTCAGGTGAAGACGGTTGAGAACGACGGCTATGCGGCAGTGCAGGTAGGCTTTGCCGACATTCGGGAGAAGCTGGTGAACAAGCCCCGCAAGGGACAGTTCGACAAGGCGGGCGTGTCCTATAAGAGATATATCAGAGAATTCCGGTTTGAGAATGCGGAAGACTACAAGGTGGCGGACGAGATCAAGGCCGACATTTTTGCGGCCGGCGACAAGGTGGATGCCACTGCGATCTCCAAGGGCAAGGGCTTCCAGGGCGCCATCAAGCGTCACGGACAGCACAGAGGCCCCATGGCCCACGGTTCCAAATTCCATCGTCATGCAGGCTCCAATGGCGCGGCTTCCGATCCCAGCAAGGTGTTCAAGGGAAAGAAGATGCCCGGTCAGATGGGCAACAAGCGGATCACCATCCAGAATCTCGAAGTGGTGAGAGTCGATGCGGAGAACAACATCCTGCTTGTCAAGGGTGCGGTGCCCGGACCGAAGAAATGCCTGGTCACCATCAAGGAAACTGTAAAAGCAGTTTAATGTTTTACGAGGAAAGGAGGAACACTTAAAATGGCAAACGTATCTGTTTATAATATGGAAGGCAACGAAGTCGGAACGTTAGAGCTTAACGACGCCGTGTACGGTGTGAAGGTCAACGAGCACCTGGTACACCTGGCGGTGGTCAGCCAGCTTGCAAACAAGCGCCAGGGAACACAGAGCGCAAAGACCCGTTCCGAAGTGAGCGGCGGTGGAAGGAAGCCCTGGAGACAGAAGGGGACCGGCCATGCGAGACAGGGTTCCACGAGAGCTCCCCAGTGGACCGGCGGCGGCATGGTATTTGCCGTGAAGCCCAGAGATTACACCATCAAGTTAAATAAGAAGGAGAGAAGGCTGGCCCTCAAGTCCGCACTGACCTCCAGAGTCGAGGAGAACAAGTTCATCGTTCTCGACGAATTAAAGCTTGACGAGATCAAGACCAAGGCCATGAAGAAGGTCCTTGACAACCTGAAGGTGGAGAAGGCCCTGATCGTCATGGACGAGAAGGACGAGAAGGTCATCATGTCCGCAGGCAACCTGCCCGGCGTGAAGACGGCTCTCACTTCCACCATCAACGTATACGATATCCTGAAATACAACACCGTTGTTACCACAAAGTCTGCCGCCAAGGCGATTGAGGAGGTGTACGCATAATGGCTGACATTAAATATTATGACGTGATCCTGAAACCGGTCGTTACCGAAAAGACCATGAATCAGATGTCCGAGAAAAAGTACACGTTCCTGGTGCACGTGGATGCCAACAAGAGCATGATCAAAGAAGCAGTGGAAAAGATGTTCTCCGGCGCCAAGGTCGCTTCCGTGAACACCATGAACTGCGAGGGCAAGGAACGCAGGAGAGGCCGCACCGTCGGAAAGACCGCCGCCACCAAGAAGGCGATCGTGAAGCTGACGGCCGACAGTGCGGATATTGAGATCTTCGAGGGGCTTTAATGAAGGGTCTCTAAATTAATGGAAATTATACGACGAACCCTATGTCGTGACAACAGAACACACTCGAGCGAGTTGTAAAGCAGAAAGGAGTAAGGAAATGGGAATCAAGACATACAATCCCTATACACCTTCCAGAAGAAATATGACCGGCTCTGATTTTTCCGAGATCACCAAGAAGACTCCGGAGAAATCCCTGTTAGTTTCTCTCAACAAGAACGCCGGCCGCAACAATCAGGGCAAGATCACAGTGAGACACCGCGGAGGCGGCTCCAGAAGAAAATACAGGATCATCGATTTTAAAAGAAGAAAAGACGGGATCCCCGCAACGGTGATCGGGATCGAGTACGATCCCAACAGAAGCGCAAACATCGCTCTGATCTGCTACGCAGACGGTGCGAAATCTTATATCCTGGCACCGGAGGGACTTAAGGACGGCATGAAGGTCATGAGCGGCGAGCATGCCGAGGCCAAGGTGGGCAACTGCCTGGAGCTCAAGGACATCCCCATCGGTACCCAGGTACACAACATTGAGCTGTATCCCGGCGCAGGCGGACAGTTGGTCCGTTCCGCAGGCGTAAGTGCGCAGCTCATGGCAAAAGAAGGAAAATACGCCACCTTGAGACTTCCTTCCGGAGAAATGAGAATGGTTCCCATCATCTGCCGTGCCACCATCGGCGTGGTCGGAAACGGAGAACACTCTCTGATCAACGTTGGCAAGGCAGGACGCAAACGTCACATGGGCATCCGCCCCACGGTCCGCGGTTCCGTTATGAACCCCAATGACCATCCTCACGGCGGCGGCGAGGGCAAGGCGGGAATCGGACGTCCCGGTCCTTCCACTCCCTGGGGCAAGCCTGCTCTTGGTCTTAAGACCAGAAAGAAGCATAAGCAGTCCAATAAGTTGATCGTAAGAAGACGCGACGGCAGAACCGTTAAGTAATCGAAATCAGAAGGAGGTAAACCAATGGCTCGTTCACTGAAAAAAGGACCGTTTGCAGACGCTCATTTATTAAAGAAGGTAGATGAGATGAATGCGGCAGGCTCGAAGCAGGTCATCAAGACCTGGTCCCGCCGCTCCACCATTTTTCCGCAGATGGTTGGACATACAATCGCAGTTCACGACGGCAGGAAACACGTTCCGGTATACGTTACGGAGGACATGGTAGGACACAAGCTGGGAGAGTTTGTTGCCACCAGGACCTACAGGGGACACGGCAAGGACGAGAAGAAGTCCAAGCGCTGATCGTGAAATAAAGAAAGGAGGTTTTATCCATGGCTAAGGGACATAGAAGCCAGATTAAAAGACAGAGAAATGAGAATAAGGATACCAGACCGAAAGCAACGCTGTCTTTTGCTAGGGTATCTGTTCAGAAAGCATGTTTCGTATTAGACGCCATCAGGGGCAAGGATGTACAGACCGCACTCGGCATCGTCACCTACAATCCCAGATATGCTTCTACCTTAATAAAGAAATTACTGGAATCGGCAGTTGCAAACGCCGAGAACAACAACGGTATGAATCCCGACAAGCTTTACGTGGAAGAGTGCTACGCAAACAAGGGACCGACCATGAAGAGAATTAAACCGAGGGCACAGGGCAGGGCTTACCGGATCGAAAAGAGAATGAGCCACATCACCGTTGTGCTGAATGAGAGATAAGGAGGGCAATATGGGACAGAAAGTTAATCCTCATGGCTTAAGAGTCGGCATCATCAAGGACTGGGACTCTAAATGGTATGCGGAAGCTGATTTTGCCGACAACCTGATCGAGGACCACAAAATCAGAACCTATCTGAAGAAGAAATTATACAGCGCCGGCGTTTCCAGGATCGAGATCGAGAGAGCGTCCGACCGGGTGAAGGTGATCATCTACACGGCGAAGCCCGGTATCGTCATCGGCAAGGGCGGCTCCGAGATCGAGAAGTTAAAGGCCCAGGTCCAGAAGATGACCGAAAAGAAGCTTTTCATTGATATCAAAGAAGTAAAGCGGCCGGACAAGGACGCGCAGCTTGTGGCGGAGAGCATCGCCCTCCAGCTTGAGAACCGTATCTCCTTCCGCCGCGCCATGAAGTCCACCATGTCCAGGACCATGAAGGCCGGGGCGCTTGGGATCAAGACCTGTGCTTCCGGACGTCTGGGAGGTGCGGACATCGCCCGCTCCGAGTTCTACAGCGAGGGCACCATTCCGCTGCAGACCTTAAGAGCAGACATCGATTACGGTTTCGCCGAAGCGGATACCACCTACGGAAAGGTTGGCGTGAAGGTGTGGATCTACAAAGGCGAAGTTCTTCCGGCAAAGAAGGAAGGGGGAGCTAAATAATGTTAATGCCCAAGAGAGTGAAACGTCGTAAACAGTTTCGTGGAAGCATGGCCGGCAAGGCCATGAGAGGAAATAAGATCACCAACGGTGAGTTCGGTCTCGTGGCGGTGGAGCCCGCATGGATCAAGTCCAACCAGATTGAGGCGGCCCGTATCGCCATGACCAGATATATCAAGCGTGGCGGAAAGGTCTGGATCAAGATCTTCCCCGACAAGCCCGTGACGACCAAGCCGGCCGAGACCCGTATGGGTTCCGGAAAGGGTTCCCTGGAGTACTGGGTGGCGGTAGTGAAGCCCGGCCGCGTGATGTTTGAGATTGCAGGTGTAGCCGAGGAGACAGCCAGAGAAGCATTACGTCTTGCCATGCACAAGCTGCCGGTAAAATGTAAGATCGTTTCTCGCGCAGATTTAGAAGGCGGTGATAACAGTGAAAATTAATAAGTATGTAGAAGATTTAAGGACCAAGTCCGCTGCAGAATTAAATGAAGAATTAGTAGCTGCTAAGAAGGAACTTTTCAACCTGAGATTTCAGAATGCAACCAACCAGCTGGATAACACAAGCAGAATCAAAGAAGTTCGCAAGAACATCGCCAGGATTCAGACCGTGATTACCGCAAAGGCTGCTGAGCAGGCATAAGCGCTATGAAAGGAGAACAATCCGTGGAAAGAAATTTAAGAAAGACCCGTACCGGTAAGGTCGTCAGCGACAAGATGGATAAGACGGTCGTGGTTGCAATCGTGGACCATGTAAAACATCCTTTATACGGCAAGATCGTGAAGAGGACCTACAAGCTGAAAGCCCATGACGAGAAGAACGAGTGCGGCGTCGGCGACACCGTGAAAGTGATGGAAACGAGACCCCTGTCCAAGGATAAGAGATGGAGACTTGTCGAGATTATCGAAAAGGCGAAATAAACCTTGAATTAATCCGACTGAAAGGAGAGTTATCATGATTCAGCAAGAGACCAGACTGAAGGTGGCTGACAATACCGGTGCCAAAGAACTCCTCTGCATCCGCGTACTGGGCGGTTCCACCAGAAGATATGCAAGTATTGGCGATATCATCGTCGCTACGGTCAAAGATGCAACGCCTGGCGGCGTTGTCAAGAAGGGTGACGTGGTGAAGGCAGTTGTCGTGCGCACCGTGAAGAGCACCCACCGCAGAGACGGTTCCTATATTCGTTTCGATGAAAATGCTGCCGTTATCATCAGAGATGACAAGACCCCCAGAGGCACCCGTATTTTCGGGCCAGTTGCAAGAGAGCTCCGTGAGAAGCAGTTCATGAAAATCGTTTCTCTGGCTCCCGAAGTATTATAAGGAGGCGCTTAAGAGATGGCAACCATGAAGATCAAGAAGGGCGATATGGTCAAGGTTATCGCCGGAAAAGATAAGGATAAGGAAGGCAAGGTCATCCATGTTGACCGTGCGAAGGGCCGCGTCGTGGTGGAGGGCGTGAACATGCTCACCAAGCACACCAAGCCCAGCGCCCAGAATCAGCAGGGCGGCATCATCAACGTGGAAGGAGCCATTGACGCTTCCAACGTGATGTACCTTCATAATGGGAAGGCCACCAGGATTGGCTTTACCGAGAAGGACGGAAAGAAGGTCCGCGTGGCAAAGGCCACCGGCGAAGTCATCGACTAATCAGAAAGGAGGTCAGAAAAGTGAGTAGATTAAAGGAATTATATAATGGCGAGATCAAAGACGCCATGATGAAGAAATTCGGCTACAAGAATGAGCTGCAGATTCCCAAACTTGAGAAAGTGGTCATCAACATGGGCGTCGGCGAGGCGAAGGAAAACGCCAAGATTCTTGATTCGGCTGTTAAGGATATGGAGACGATTGCCGGACAGAAGGCCATTATCACGAAGGCGAAGAAGTCCATCGCAAACTTCAAGCTGAGGGAAGGTATGGCCATCGGCTGCAAGGTGACCCTCCGCAGTGAGAAGATGTATGAGTTTGTGGATCGTCTCATCAACCTGGCACTGCCCCGTGTACGTGACTTCCGCGGCGTAAATCCCAATGCCTTTGACGGCAGAGGAAATTATGCTCTGGGCATCAAGGAGCAGTTGATTTTCCCTGAGATTGATTATGATAAGATTGATAAGGTCAGAGGTATGGACGTTGTTTTCGTCACCACGGCAAAGACCGACGAGGAAGCCCGTGAACTTTTGAGATTATTCAATATGCCTTTTGCGAAATAATTAGGAGGAAAATCAAATGGCAAAGACTTCGATGAAGATCAAACAGCAAAGACCGGCGAAGTTCTCCACCAGAGAGTACAGCCGTTGCAGAATCTGTGGTCGTCCCCATGCATATCTGAGAAAATACGGAATCTGCAGAATTTGCTTCCGTGAATTAGCATATAAAGGACAGATTCCCGGAGTGAAGAAGGCAAGTTGGTGACATTGAGCACTTAGTGAAAGCGAGCCAGGGGCGATGATTGAGCTTAGTGCGAAAGTCGATACTCCGAGCAGAGCGAGGATGTATCTTCCGCAGCCGGGAGGCGAAGACTGAGGTTAGTGGAGCGAACATTCCCTCTGTCATAAATACACCCTGATTCATTCCATATGGATGCAGAAACTATAAAGGAGGCAAATTAAAATGACTATGAGCGATCCGATTGCAGATATGCTTACAAGAATCCGTAATGCGAACACTGCAAAGCATGATACAGTAGATATCCCTTCGTCAAAGATGAAGCTGGCGATTGCCGACATTTTGGTTGACGAGGGCTATATCACGAAATATGACCTGGTCGAGGACGGCGCATTCAAGACCATCCGCATGACTCTCAAGTACGGCAAGGACAAGAACGAGAAGATCATCACCGGCTTAAAGAGAATTTCCAAACCCGGACTGCGCGTATACGCAGGCAAAGAGGAGCTTCCCAAGGTTCTCGGCGGGCTGGGAATCGCCATCATCTCCACCAACAACGGCGTCATGACCGACAAGAAGGCGAGAGAGATGAACGTGGGCGGCGAAGTGCTGGCGTTTGTGTGGTAGGATCCCACACTTGTTAGTAGTGAAGAGTGAACCGTCTTCCTGGACGGTCTGCTCGCGCGATTAACAGTATATAACTAGTTCAGAGCGCTGTTGCAGGCTGCCGGACCCCGCAGATGGGTTTTCGGATCAATCCGCAGGCAGGCCACAGACCGCCCGCTATGCGGTCGTCGCTGCTGCCGCAGCTCATGTCTGCGGCTGGATGGGCGTCCCGCCCATCTGAAAATGAAAATCCGTCGGCCGGCAGATAAATCTGCCGCCGCCGTCTTTCCATTTTCCTGCTGCTCGGGACTGTTAAACAAAACTATTAACTTTTATCATAAGGAGGTACGGGCATGTCACGTATAGGGAGAATGCCAATCGCGGTACCGGCCGGCGTAACGGTCGATATTGCAGAAAATAATAAAGTATCAGTCAAAGGCCCTAAGGGAACTCTGGAGAGAGTTCTTCCCGCAGAGATGGAGATCAAGCTGGAGGACGGCCATATTGTTGTAACAAGACCCAATGACTTAAAGAAGATGAAGTCTTTACATGGTTTGACCAGAAGCCTGTTGGCCAACATGGTGCACGGTGTCACGGAAGGGTATGAGAAGGTCCTCGAGGTGAACGGCGTCGGCTACCGGGCGCAGAAGCAGGGAAAGAAGCTGGTTCTCTCCCTGGGTTACTCCCATCCGGTTGAAATGGAAGATCCCGAAGGTCTGGAGTCCGCGGTAGAAGGACAGAACAAGATCATCGTAAAGGGTATCGACAAGGAAAAGGTCGGCCAGTACGCCGCCGAGATCAGGGACAAGAGACGTCCGGAGCCTTACAAGGGCAAGGGCATCAAGTACGCTGACGAGGTGATCAGGCGCAAGGTCGGCAAGACCGGTAAGAAATAAACAAGGAGGAGTGACAAACAATGATTAGCAAGGAATCAAGAACGGAAGTCCGTCAGAAGAAACATAGAAGAATCCGCAATCGTTTCAGCGGAACCGCTGAAAGACCGCGTCTGGCTGTGTTTAGAAGCAATAATCATATGTACGCTCAGATCATCGACGATACGGTCGGTAACACGCTGGTATCCGCATCGACCCTGCAGAAGGACGTGAAGGCTGAGCTTACTAAAACGAACAATGTGGAAGCTGCTGCTCATCTGGGAACGGTGATCGCAAAGAGGGCTCTGGAAAAGGGCATCACCACTGTTGTTTTCGACAGAGGCGGATTCATTTATCAGGGCAAGATTAAGGCGTTGGCAGATGCAGCTCGCGAAGCTGGTCTGGAATTCTAATTGAGGAGGAGAAACACATGAAACGAACAATTATTGATGCCAGCCAGATGGAGCTCACGGACAAAGTCGTTGCGATCAAGCGCGTATCCAAGACCGTGAAGGGCGGCCGTACCATGCGTTTTTCTGCATTGGTGGTGGTCGGTGACGGCAACGGTCATGTGGGCGCCGGCATGGGCAAGGCGGCTGAGATCCCCGAAGCCATCCGCAAAGGCAAAGAGGATGCCATCAAGAACATGGTTGAGATTCCCGTGGACGAGAACAAGAGCATTCCCCACGATTTTATCGGCAAATTCGGAAGCGCCAGCGTGCTTCTCAAGAGGGCTCCCGAAGGTACCGGCGTAATCGCCGGCGGTCCTGCGCGTAACGTGCTTGAGATGGCGGGGATCAAGAACATCAGAACCAAGTCCCTGGGCTCCAACAACAAGCAGAACGTTGTTCTCGCCACTCTTCAGGGCCTTAAGAGCCTTAAGACTCCGGAAGAGGTCGCAAAGAAACGCGGCAAATCTGTGGAAGAGCTGATTGGCTAAAGGAGGAAAGGAAAATGGCAGAGAAATTAAGAATCACACTGGTAAAATCTCCCATCGGTGCAGTTCCGAAGCAGAAGAAAACGGTTGAGGCCCTTGGGCTCAGGAAGATGAATAAGACGGTTGAGCTTCCGGACAACGATGCGGTCAGGGGTATGATCTGGCATGTAAAGCACTTGGTGAAGGTAGAAGAAGTCTAACGAAGAAGGAGGTGCACGAGATGGATTTATCAAATTTAAGACCGGCTGAGGGCTCCAAGCACAGCGACGCTTTCAGAAGAGGCCGTGGACATGGTTCAGGCAATGGCAAGACTGCAGGTAAGGGACACAAGGGTCAGAAGGCACGTTCCGGCGCACCCAGACCTGGCTTTGAAGGCGGTCAGATGCCTTTATACAGAAGACTTCCAAAGAGAGGTTTCACGAACAGAAACTCCAAGGTGATTGTGGGCATTAACGTGGAAGCTCTTGAGAGATTTGACAATGATGCAGTTGTTACGGTTGAGACTCTGATTGAGAGCGGCATCGTGAGGAATCCAAGAGACGGAGTCAAGATCCTCGGAAACGGCGAATTAACCAAAAAGCTTACGGTTAGGGTGAACGCATTCAGCGAGGGTGCAAAAACAAAAATTGAAGCGGTTGGTGGAAGTGCAGAGGTGATCTAACATGTGGAAGACATTCCAGAATGCATTTAAGATCAAGGAAATCAGGAAGAAGATCCTGTTCACATTCTTCATTCTAGTGGTGGTGAGGCTGGGAGCGCACATACCGATTCCCGGTGTGAATACGGCGTATTTTGCAGACTGGTTTGCCAGACAGTCCGGCACGGCGTTCAATTTCTTTGACGCCATGACCGGCGGCTCCTTCACACAGATGTCCGTGTTTGCGTTGAGCATCACTCCCTACATCACATCCTCCATCATCATACAGCTTCTGACTATTGCGATTCCGAAGCTGGAGGAGATGCAGAAGGAGGGAGAGGAAGGCAGGAAGTTCATCGGCAAGCTGACCCGGTACGTGACCGTGGCGCTGGCTCTCATCGAGTCCACCGCCATGACCATCAGCTTTGGCCGTTCCGGACTGTTGCTTCATTTCACCTGGTACAATGCCATCGTGGTGATCGTGACCATGACGGCCGGCAGTGCGGTGCTCATGTGGCTTGGGGAGCGTGTGACCGAGAAGGGTGTCGGAAACGGGATCTCCATCATCCTTTTGATCAACATCCTGTCGGGACTTCCGGGAGACTTCATGTCCCTCTATGAGCGGTTCATGGCGGGAACCTCGGTGGCGAAGGCGGCGCTCTCCGCAGTGATCATCCTGGCGGTGATCCTGGCCATGGTGGCATTCGTCGTCTATTTGCAGGGCGGCGAGAGAAGGATCCCGGTACAGTACGCAAAGAAGATGCAGGGACGGAAATTCGTGGGCGGACAGTCCAGTAACATTCCGCTGAAGGTCAACACCGCCGGTGTGATCCCGGTGATTTTCGCATCCTCCCTGATGTCGATCCCTTCGGTGATCTCGCAGTTTTTCAACGTGGATTATTCCACCTTCGGCGGAAGGATTCTCCTGGGCTTAAGCTCCTCCAATTGGTGCAGGCCGCAGGATCCGATCTTAAGCCTGGGGCTTTTGGTTTACATTCTGTTGATTGTGGCATTTGCCTATTTCTACACCTCGATCACCTTCAACCCGATCGAGATTGCGGATAACATGAAGAAGCAGGGCGGCTTCATTCCCGGCATTCGCCCGGGCCGTCCCACGTCAGATTACCTGAACCGGATCCTGAACTACATCGTGTTCATCGGCGCGGTCGGTCTCACCATCGTGGCCGTGATCCCGATTCTATTTTCCGGGCTGTTCAACATTGGCTCCCTCTCCTTCGGCGGCACCTCCATCATTATCATTGTGGGTGTCATCCTGGAGACGTTAAAACAGATCGAGTCCCAGATGCTGGTCAGGTACTACAAGGGCTTCTTGAATGATTGACATGGTTTCAGACAACTGGTTCCGGCAGGGGAAACGCAAGTTTCCTGTGCCGGTTAACCTGGTTTTATCAGATTATTTGGAGGATAAGGTATGAGACTTGTGATGTTAGGAGCGCCGGGTGCCGGTAAGGGAACCCAGGCCAAGAAGATCGCCGATCAGTACGGGATTCCCCATATCTCCACGGGCGACATTTTCCGCGCCAACATCAAGAACGGCACGGAACTGGGGAAGAAGGCGAAGGCCTACATGGACCGGGGGGCGCTGGTTCCCGACGAGCTGGTGGTGGACCTGGTGGCGGACCGGGTGAAGCAGGCCGACTGTGAGAAGGGGTACGTGCTGGACGGCTTTCCCAGGACCATTCCCCAGGCGGAGAGCCTGGACGCCGTGCTTAAGGACATGGGACAGAAGATCGATTACGCCATCAACGTGGAAGTTCCGGACGAGAACATCGTGAAGCGTATGTCCGGCAGAAGGGCCTGCGTATCCTGCGGGGCCACGTATCATGTGGAGCATGCGCCTTCCAAGAAGGAAGGAGTCTGCGACCGCTGCGGCGAGGCGTTGGTCCTGAGGGACGACGACAAGGCGGAGACCGTGAAAACCCGTCTTTCCGTCTATCATGAGCAGACTCAGCCGCTGATTGAGTATTACGGCGGACAGGGGTGCCTTAAGGACGTGGACGGAACCGTGGACATGGAAGAAGTCTTTGCGGCGATCTGCAAGATATTGGGAGAGTAGACGTGGCAGTCAGTATCAAATCAGAGAGGGAAATTGAACTGATGCGGGAGGCCGGGAAGCTCCTTGCCAAGACCCATCTGGAATTGGAAAAGGCGCTTCATCCGGGTATGACGACGAAAGCGGTGGATCGGATCTGCGAGGAGATTATCCGAAGCTACGGTTGCATTCCTTCCTTTTTAAATTATAACGGCTTTCCCGCATCGGTGTGCGTGTCGGTCAACGACGAGGTGGTTCATGGGATTCCAAGCAGTAAGCGGAGGCTCAAGGAGGGCGACATCGTCAGCCTGGATACGGGACTGATCTACAAAGGATACCAGTCGGATGCGGCCAGGACTTACGGAATCGGAGAGATCAGCAAAGAGGCGGAGCAACTGATTGCCGTGACAAGGCAAAGTTTTTTCGAGGGTATTAAATGGGCAAAAGCAGGCAATCATCTGAATGACATTGGGAAAGCGATCCAGAAATATTGCGAAGGCTTCGGTTACGGAGTCGTCCGGGATCTGGTGGGCCATGGAATCGGGACCGAGATGCACGAAGCGCCGGAAATTCCAAATTTCGACATGGGGAAGCGGGGGATTCGGCTGCGGCCCGGAATGACTCTGGCCATCGAGCCCATGATCAATCTGGGGCGCTGTGACGTGGAATGGGCGGATGACGACTGGACGGTGGTGACGGAGGATGGCTCTTTGTCGGCTCATTATGAGAACACGATCCTGATTACCAGGGGCGAGCCGGAAATTCTGTCCTTGTAGGTGATGCCGGATATGAAGAAGGAAATTGGCGGTTTTGCCGTCCCGAAGGCCGGGCACGACCGGGGGAAGCTTTATGTCATTGTCGGTTATGAGGATGGAAAGTACCTGCTGGCCGACGGGAAGAGGCGGACTTTGGAAAAACCCCGGAGAAAGCAAAGGAAGCATTTGGAAATTCTCCATGTGCAGGGAGGGCTTTCAGAGTTGTTTTTGGAAGAAATGTGTCCAGTGAGGAATGAAGAGATCAAGAGGGCCATCAAGCAGCTTCGCACGGCTGGGGTCCATAGGAATCAGGAGGTAACAGATGTCCAAGAGTGACGTAATCGAAATCGAAGGAACCGTAATTGAAAAGCTGCCCAATGCCATGTTCCAGGTGGAGCTGGAAAACGGACATCAGGTGTTGGCGCATATCAGCGGAAAGCTCCGAATGAATTACATCAGGATTCTGCCGGGTGACAAGGTAACCTTGGAGCTGTCGCCTTACGACCTGTCCAAGGGAAGAATCATCTGGAGAGACAAATAAAGAACCACAGAAAACGCTTGCTTTTCAAAAAAGATGATGCTATAATAGTATGCGGACTTTTTTGGGAAAGTATTGGGAAAGGAGAGAAAAGCTGTGAAAGTTAGATCATCAGTGAAACCGATCTGCGAAAAATGCAAGGTGATCAAGAGAAAAGGCAGCATCCGGATTATCTGCGAGAACCCGAAGCATAAACAGCGTCAGGGTTAAGTCCATATTCTGGAGAAACGCTGTTTTATCTGCAGTAATTCAGGTAATTTTTAATTATGCGGCTGCACCAGGAACACACCCGGTAGAGTTGTTCGTGGTGATGATTTTATGAAGAAACACCGGCAGTAAAAATAATAATGGAGGTACAATACTCATGGCTCGTATTTCAGGTGTCGATTTACCGAGAGAAAAGCGCATTGAAATCGGATTGACTTATATCTATGGAATCGGTAGGGCTAGCTCCAACCGTCTTCTGAAAGAGGCCAATGTAAATCCTGATACCCGTGTGCGCGACCTGACCGACGATGAGGTCAGAAGGATCGCCACAGCCATCGAAGCAGACCATCAGCTTGTAGAGGGTGATCTGCGCCGCGAGGTGGCTATGAATATCAAGAGATTACAGGAAATTGGCTGCTACAGAGGAATCCGCCATAGAAGAGGTCTGCCTGTCCGTGGTCAGAAGACAAAGACCAACGCCAGGACGAGAAAAGGTCCGAAGAAGACTGTAGCGAACAAAAAGAAATAAGTAAGCTACAAGCAATGCGGGCCAGATGGGACAAAGCAGCCGGGGCGCTTGCGCAGCGGATGTTTTGGCACAGGTGGCACATATGGCGCCACGCATTGAACACCTGGCGAGGTATTTTCGAGCCTAGTGTGAAAGCGCACAGAGGGGCCATATGTTCAAAAAATCTCAGATTTTTTGAACTACAGCATTTCGAACGTAATGAAAGGCGGCGCAGCATTGCAATCCAATGCGGTCAAACATACTGCATTGATTAAGTAACAGTAGAAACTATTCACAAGAAAGTAGGTTAGTTTAAAATGGCTAAAAAAGTGTCCACTGCAAAGAAAGTGACCAAAAAGCGTGTTAAGAAAAACGTTGAACGCGGACAAGCGCACATCCAGTCATCTTTTAACAATACCATCGTAACGTTGACAGATACGCAGGGCAACGCCCTGTCCTGGTCCAGTGCGGGCAGTCTGGGATTTAGAGGTTCAAGAAAATCTACTCCATATGCGGCTCAGATGGCTGCGGAAACTGCGACGAAGGCAGCTCTGGTACATGGATTGAAAACAGTTGACGTTATGGTGAAGGGGCCCGGCTCCGGCCGTGAGGCTGCGATCCGTGCGCTGCAGGCCTGCGGCCTGGAAGTGACCAGCATCAAGGATGTTACCCCGGTTCCCCATAATGGATGTCGTCCGCCCAAGCGTAGAAGAGTTTAATTAGGAGGTGCAGAAAAGTGGCAGTAGATAGAGTTCCTGTTCTTAAAAGATGCAGGTCCCTCGGACTTGACCCGATTTATTTAGGAATTGATAAGAAATCAACGAGAGAATTAAGAAGAGCCAACAGAAAAATGAGTGAATACGGCCTTCAGCTTCGTGAGAAGCAGAAAGCGAAGTTCATCTACGGAGTATTGGAAAAACCCTTTAGAAATTATTATGCAAAAGCTTCCAAGATGAGAGGCATGGTCGGTGAAAACCTGATGATCATGCTGGAGTCCAGACTGGACAACGTCCTGTTTCGGGCCGGCCTTGGCAGAACCAGAAAAGAGACGAGACAGATCGTGGACCACAAGCACGTGCTGGTGAACGGCAAGTGCGTGAACATCCCCTCTTATCTGGTGAAGGCCGGGGACGTCATCAGTATCAAGGAGAAGGTAAAGGATTCCCCCAGATACAAGGATATCGTGGAAGTGACGGGCGGAAGGCTGGTGCCGGAGTGGCTGGAGGTGGATGCTGAAAACCTCACCGCTACCGTGAAGCAGCTTCCCACGAGAGAAATGATCGACGTGCCGGTGAACGAGATGCTGATCGTCGAGCTGTACTCCAAATAAACCATAAGGCATTAGGAGTGTCCGAATCTTTTTCGGCCCTCAGATCAATTACCCAGTAAGGAGGGCTTAATCGTGTTCGATTTTGAAAAACCCAATATCGAAATAGCTGAGATTTCAGAAGATAAAAAGTATGGAAGATTCGTCGTTGAGCCTTTGGAGCGTGGTTACGGCACCACCCTGGGCAACTCCCTGAGGAGGATCATGCTCTCCTCACTGCCCGGAGCCGCCATCAGTCAGGTAAAGATTGACGGCGTGCTGCACGAGTTCAGTTCCATCCCCGGAGTGAAGGAGGATGTGACGGAAATCGTCATGAACCTGAAGAATCTGGCCATCCGGAACACCAGCGAGACCAATGAACCCAAGACCGCTTACGTTGAGTTTGAGGGGGAGGGCGTGGTGACCGGTGCCGATATTCATGTGGACCAGGATATTGAGATCATCAATCCTGAACAGGTCATTGCCACCTTAAGCGGCGGCAGCGACTGCAAGCTTTACATGGAACTGACCATCACGAGGGGCCGGGGCTATGTGAGCGCAGATAAGAATAAGAGCGAGGAGCTGCCCATTGGCGTGATTGCGATCGACTCCATCTATACGCCCATTGAGCGTGTGAACTTGTCGGTCGAGAACACCCGCGTCGGCCAGATCACGGATTTCGACAAGCTGACGCTGGACGTCTATACCAATGGCACGTTAGCTCCCGACGAGGCGGTGAGCCTTGCGGCGAAGGTATTAAGTGAACATCTGAATCTGTTCATTGACCTGTCGGAGAACGCCAAGACTGCGGAGGTCATGGTGGAGAAGGAGGACAATGAGAAGGAAAAGGTGCTGGAGATGAACATCGACGAGCTGGAGCTTTCGGTTCGCTCCTACAACTGTCTGAAGCGGGCGGGCATCAATACGGTGGAGGAGCTGACCAATCGCACCTCCGAGGACATGATGAAGGTGAGAAACCTGGGCCGCAAGTCCCTGGAAGAAGTTCTCGGAAAGCTCAAAGAGCTTGGCCTGGAGCTGAACCCCAGCGACGAGTGAGGATGACCGAAAGGGGGCACCCATGTTCCCTGACGGTCGGAAACCGTGAGAACGGTTTGGTAAAATTTGTAGAGAAAAGCAGACGGCCAGTAAGCCCGAAGATGCGTGGCCGCCTGTTCCACAAATGGAGGAAAATATCATGGCAGGTTATAGAAAGCTTGGAAGAACTTCCAGCCAGAGAAAGGCGCTTCTGCGCAATCAGGTGACGAATCTTCTGTATCATGGAAGGATCGTTACCACCGAGGCGAAGGCGAAAGAGATTCGCCGGATCGCCGAGGGCCTGATCGCTTTGGCGGTGAAGGAAAAGGATAATTTTGAAGAGGTTACCGTGACTGCAAAGGTTCCGAGGAAGGACAAGGACGGCAAGAGAGTCAAAGAAGTGGTGGACGGCAAGAAGGTGACGGTATTTGACGAAGTGCAGAAGACCATCAAGAAGGATCTGCCCGGCAGGCTTCACGCTCGCAGACAGATGCTGAAGGTGCTGTATCCCGTGAAGGAAGTCCCGAAGGAAGTTGCCGGACGCAAGAGAAACACAAAGACCGTGGATATGCCGAAGAAGCTTTTCGAGGAGATTGCGCCCAAGTACGTGGACCGCAAGGGCGGCTACACCAGAATCGTGAAAATCGGTCAGAGAAAAGGCGATGCGGCCATGGAAGTGCTCATCGAGCTGGTATAAATTCAGAAGTCAAATAAGCGAACGGAAGAGAGACCGTTTTCCGGAAGAGGAGGGCGGTTTCTTTTCTCTATATGATAAAATGAATACTCCTTCATAGGCTTGGCAGACAGCATCACCGCTGCCCGGAAGGTAAAGGGGGATGCGAAAATTGCCTTTATCGAAAAAAATTGAATTTACTACTTGACTATTTTCCAGAACGTGCTAAACTAGAGAAGTACGGAAGCATAGCTCAGCTGGGATGAGCGTTCGCCTCACACGCGAGAGGTCATGGGTTCGAGCCCCATTGCTTCCAGGATAAGAGAAAGCCGGAATTGCTGGTAGAATCAGCAAACTCCGGTTTTTTCTATGGAAACATGGTTGGAGGACGGGAGCATGTGGGAAAATATGGGCTGATGGAATGGGGCATTGACGGGAGAGAAGAAATACAGCATGAAACAGATCGCCCCCTACGACAGTGCGTCATTCATCATTACCGGGCACGCCAGGGAGAGGGTTCCCTTCCGCTTTGCGAGAGCTCTCTCGGAGTAGGAGTATTTTTCCAAAAAGGAAAAAACAGTTGAAAGAAATTGATTTTTCAGGTATAATAAAACAATATGGAAGACATTCAGGGACCGAGACTGTCTGAGCTTTCAGACGGTCTTAAATAACGAGAAAAAGAGGGATGGATGTTATGAAAAATTCGATCAAAAGATCCGTGTGGATACGGATGGCAGTGATTTTCGTGGCGATCGTGATCTGCGGAGTGGCAACCTCCGTAGGTTTGTCGATGATCCGCAGCTATACGGACGACACGGAAGAGGCGACGGAGATCCACTCTGTGGCCCTGGCGGCGGAGAAGGCACATTTCAGTTGGCTTGAAAATCTGAGCTCCGCCATCAGTTTCGGCACGGAGTTTACGGGAAGCACAGATTATACGGCCTGCGACCTGGGCCACTGGCTGTACGATACGGATCGCTCCACGATTCAGGATTCAAAGATCAGTGATCTGATGGATCAGATGATCCCGATTCATCAGGCGATCCATGAATCGGCGACCGAGATCCTTGCCCTGAACGAGACGGATCCGGATGCGGCGGATGAGATGTACGTGAATCAGACCAAGAAGAACGTCAGCACTCTGGTGGGACTTTTGGAGCAGGTGGTCAGCGATTCCAGTGCGGACATGGCCGATTACCAGACGGCGTTGCAAAATGCGATTCTGATTACGACCGTGGTGGCTCTCGTGACCGTACTTATCATCATTATTGCCAGCCTGGCGCTGATCCGCTATGTGATGTCCAAGATTGTCCGTCCGATCGTTACGATCACGGAGGACAGTAAGCTCCTCTCTCAGGGCAAGCTGGATTTTGAGATCAGGGTTGACAATACGGACGAGATCGGTGTGCTGGCTCAGAGCCTGAACGAGGCGGCCAAGACCTTGTCTTTGTACATATCGGATATCTCGGAGAATTTGAATGCGATCGCCCAGGGGAATCTGGCCAGGAAGCCTCAGCTCAGCTACATCGGGGATTTCGTGGAGATTCAGAATTCTACGGATGTCATTTTGCAGCAGTTAAATGATACCATGTCTCAGATTCAGATGGTTGCCGTTCAGGTCGGCAGCGGTGCCGAGCATGTTTCCAGCGGCGCACAGGCGCTGGCCCAGGGTGCCACGGAGCAGGCCAACGAGGTCGACACGCTGGTGGAGACGGTGGAGAGAGTCTCCGGGCAGATCGGCGACAATGCGAAGAATGCGGATGCGACCAGCCACCAGGTGGACCAGGTGGAGAAGCAGGTCGGGCTTTGCAACCAGCAGATGCACGAGATGTCCCAGGCTATGGAGGAGATCAGCGGATGCTCCAATGAGATCGAGCACATCATCAAGACCATCGACGACATTGCCTTCCAGACCAATATCCTTGCACTGAACGCAGCGGTCGAGGCGGCCCGCGCCGGTACGGCCGGAAAGGGATTTGCGGTAGTTGCAGACGAGGTGAGGAATCTGGCGGCAAAGAGTGGCGAGGCCGTGAAGAGCACCTCGGAGTTGATCGCCAAAACCCTGAACGCAGTTGCCAACGGCGTTCAGCTGACGGAATCCACCCAGAAGGCCCTGAGCGACGTGGTGGAAGGCACGCAGCTTGTGATCGGACAGATTCATGCAATTTCCCAGGCCTCGGCGGAACAGGCCGAATCCATCGGTGGAGTCAGCGAGGGAATCTCCCAGATCTCCAGCGTGGTCCAGAGCAATTCTGCTACCTCCGAGGAGAGTGCGGCGGCCAGCGAGGAGCTTTCCAGCCAGGCTCAGGTGCTCCGCAATCTGCTGGAGAAATTCCAGCTTGAGGAGAGTAACGGCTACTAAGTTTCGTCCGTGAGAATAGAGACCCCCAAAAAATATGACTGAATAAAAACAAAGGCCTACATCTTCCCGCGGCCAGGGGAGATGTAGGCCTTTGTCTATGTGGATGTAATAAAAAATATGCCTGTCGTCTGCTGAAAATGATTGTCATCTGTCAGAAGCTCGTGAGCCCAACGATTTCAGGGATAGGAGATGGCCCAAAGGGGAGCACCGTCGTCACTGGAATGTTTCAGTTCCGAGAGAAGCAGGTGTAAGTCCCACTCCATCTTGGTGTTCTCAAAGTTAGCACAGTCCGCAATATGAACATTGCCGTTTTCCAGGATATTGGTGACAATCACAAAGTGTCCGTCATTGGAAAAGGTGCCCCTTCCCATCAGGGCAACTAAAACATGGCCGGAGCGAAGCAGCTCCGCAGCCGTTTCATAGTCGGCGTCGGCGACGCTCTCCACCTGAAGTCCGTAAGCGGAGAGGGCGCCGGGAATGATTCCATGGCGGGAACCGTTATTGGGGGAGTGATAACCGTTGATGGCGGCCCACTCCGCCAGATTCGGAGGGATGACGTCATACTCGGTAAAGGCGTTAATCAGCATGGCGACGACGGTGGGGCCGCAACCATACTGGTACATGGCATCTGTGCCTCCGTAGAGATAGCTTCTCCAGCGGTTGTCCCCCTGATTGTAGTAGAGCATGGGCCCCATAGCCGAATCCAGCATGACCAGATAATCGTCGTTCAGGAAGACTTCCTCGTCCGTCTGACCGATATGACTGACATCGCCCTGGGAGGAAGAGAAGGTGATCAGGGGAATTTCCGGTTCGACAGCTGTAGTCTCCTTCTGTGGCGGAGGAAGCGTCTTTGCGGCGGTGATCACTGCGGGAACCGCCTCCATGGCGGAAGTGACGGTCGAGTGGTGTACCGAACTTTGCTGCAGGTTCCGGAAAGCGGGGACACTCTGTAATGGCGGCTTTTCCTCAGATTCCCTAGCCCCTGCCAGCTGCCTGGCAAAACCCTGAACCGCAAGGGCGGTACGGGTGGCCTCGGAGGGATAAAAATAAAAAAACAAGCTGATTACGATGGTGGCGGAGGCAGTAAGACAACCGCTGATTAAAAGGGCATGAAGCAAATGGCTTCCGAGCGAGCGTCCGGAAGCCTTATGTTTTTTCTTATTTTCATAGTCCCAAAGTTCTTTTTTTCTCATAGGTCAGAATCATCCTCACAGGAGTTGAAAGCACCGTGGAGACCGGCGCCTTATTTTTGAGAGGCCAGTCTGGCGATCACGGTGGAAGCGACGGCATTTAAGGAAACCTGCGTACATACCGCACCGATCTTGTAGGCTTCCATGGGCATGCCGTAGACGACACAGGATTCTTTGTCCTGACCGATGGTGTAGGCTCCATTTTTTCGCATCCGGAGCATCCCGGCGGCGCCGTCGGCGCCCATCCCGGTAAGAATCACACCGATCGCCTTGTCACGAGCGATGCTGGCTACGGAATCAAAGAGCACGTCGACGGAGGGACAGTGCCCGCTCACTTTCTCCGAGCCTGAACAACTGACGGAGTAACCGTTTCCCATACGGACCAGACGCATCTGCATTCCGCCGGGGGCGAGCAGAGCCAGGCCGGGCTGGACTCGGTCTCCATGCTTGGCTTCCCGTACCTCCACCTTGCAGAGCCGATTCAGGCGCTCGGCATACATGGCCGTGAATCCCGGCGGCATATGCTGGGTGATGACGATGCCCGGCATTTTCGCAGGAAATTGCTGCATAACGGCGAGGATCGCTTCGGTTCCTCCGGTGGAAGCGCCGATGGCAAGGATCGTTTCATCACTGAAATTGCCTCCCTTTAGGGAAAGATTTCCGGCGGTTCTTCCCATTGCCATACCGGCCGCAGGGGCGGGAGCAGTGAAGCTGCGCATCCCACCAGCAGTCTTTTGGGTGACTGCGCCGTCTGAGATAATAAAGCCCTGCGCCGTGGGGAGGCGGACGCGGGAATGGGAGGCAACAACAACCTTGTTGATCAGGGTTGCAAGAAACGCATCTCTGCGGATACCGTTTTGATCATCGGGTTTTCGCACGAAATCGACGGCGCCCGCCGCCAGAGCGTCGAAAACCTTCACGTTCAGTGAAGACACGAGGACGACGGGGATCGGATGCTTGGGCAAAAGCTTCTTTAAAAACTCCAGTCCCGTCATTCCTGGCATCTCGATATCCAGAGTCAGGACATCCGGCTTATAAAGAGGAATCTTGTTCATGGCATCCATGGCATTGATCGCAAAGCCTACCACGTCGAAACGAGAATCGGCGGATAAAGCGTTGATTAGTAATGTCCGAAACATGACGGAGTCGTCAACGACCATTACCCTGGTTTTTTTCATAACATCATGCCCCCTTGCATGTGAAAAATCCTGTTCTATCAAACGTATTTCATATTCAAAAATCTATCTCTGATCAGACTTTCTGGTAAATGGCGGGCAGTACATATTTGTAAGGACAGGTGGCCTTATTAAGCCCTTCGGAATGCCCGATAAAGAGGTAGCCGTTTGGCACGGTCACGTTATAAAAGCGGCGAACAAGGGCCTCTTTGGTGGGCTGATCGAAATAGATCATGACATTTCTGCAGAAGATCAGGTCAAAGGGTCTGCGGAACTGGATCGGATCCATCAGGTTGAAGGTTCGGAAGATCACGTTGTTCCGGATTTGCGGGGCGATCGTGAAGGAACCGTCCGGCTTTTTGGTAAAATACTTGCGCTGCCAGGTGGCGGGAAGTTTTGACAGGGCTTCCGCCTCGTAGGAGGGATTCATGGCCGAACTTAAGATGTTCTGAGAGATGTCCGTAGCCAGAATCCTCGTGTCCCAGGAGCCGCCCTTGTTGGCAAAATATTCTTTCAGGTACATGGAGATGGTGTAGGGCTCCTCCCCGGAAGAGCAACCTGCGCTCCAGATGGAAATCGAATGGTCCGACTGATGTCTGCGCTCGATGGCGGGGAGCACCGTCTGCTGTAAGAACTCAAAATGCTCCTCTTCCCGTAGAAAATAGGTGTAGTTGGTGGTCAGCTTGTTGAGAAGGACCGTCGTGCGGTCCTTGTCCTTGCCGGAAACAATCTCGTCCACGTAAGCGGTGAAGCTGGAATATCCCTCCGCCCGCAGGGTGTTGGACAGACGGCTGACGATCAGTTGCTTTTTTTTGCTTAAGTCAATCCCGTAGTTTTTTTGTATGTAGGTATACAAACGGTGAAAATCGGCATCACTTAAACTCAAGGTTATCATAAATCAAGCACTCCTTTTTTTATCCTCTGGAAAAGCAGACTTTCTCTGCGATCTTCCTTTATGCATGAGAATGCACAAAAGTTGAAAAAGCGGATCAATACCGCTTTTCCAACAGAACGTTACAGTCAAAGGACATCATTACTTTCCCGTCACCCAGGTCGATCATACCATTTAACAGCTCCTGCTGCCGTTTGACCGGGATGGGACGAACCTCCCGGAAGTCAATATCCAGAACCCGGCACACGGAGTCAATGACGATGCACAGGGGGACCGAATCGATATCCAGGTGGATCATGCAGGTCTTGCCGGTGTACTCAGCCGGAGGTTTATCCATGCACAGGCGCATGTCCAGAACCGGAAAGATCTGGCCCCGCAGATTGATCATGCCCTTCACGAAGGAAGGAACCATGGGAAGGGGCGTGATCGGATAATCGTTTACGATCTCTACAATATAATCGGTACTGAGAAACAGGATGAGATCGTCCACCTGGAACGAAAGGCAGCGTTCAACGGTGCTGGCTTCTTCCTGGGCAGACGCCTCTTCCGCATCTAAATTTACATTGGTCATTTGTTCTGACATGGTTTCTTCCTCCTGCTATTTTTCATTGACGGCGGCGCCATAAAGGCCCAGCACATCGAGGATGATGCTGATGCTGCCGTCTCCCAGAATCGTGCAGCCGTTGATACCGAAGTTCTTAAGTTCAAAGGAGTTCAAGTAGGTGGGGAAGGGCTTCACCACTACCTGCTGTTCCCCGATCAGCTGATCGACGAAGATGCAGTAGGAACGGTCGTTTGCCTCCACCCAGAGCAGGATCCCTTCTTCCAGGTTTTCGATCTCCGTCTCCAGGTTGAAAAAGCGGTGCAGACGGACGATGGGATAGAAGCTGTCCATGCGGGCCACCATCTCATTGCCATAATCATCATAGATGATTTCGTCCGAGGTGATCTTGAAGGACTGCATGATGTTGGCGATGGGAATCGTGAAGATGGATTTGCCCACAGTCACCTTCATACCGTCCATGATCGCAAGGGTGAGCGGAATCCGCATGGTGACGGTGGTGCCGGAACCAAGCTCGCTGTCTAAGGCAAAGGTGCCGCCGACGGACTCGATGTTCTTCTTCACCACGTCCATGCCGACACCCCGACCGGAAAACTCCGTGACCGTCTGGTTGGTGGAAAAGCCGGGAAGCATGATCAGGTTCAGGGCTTCCTTCTTGGTGTACTCTTCCGCCGGCTTGGTGAGCAGGCCCTTCTCTGCGGCCTTGGCTAAAAGCTTGGCGGGATCCATGCCGTAACCGTCGTCGGTCACGGTGATGACGACCTCACTGCTGGTATGGGTGGCGGCGAGGACCAGGGTACCCTGGGGATCCTTGCCGGCCTGGATTCGCTCCTCCTGGGTCTCCTCAATGCCGTGGTCCATGCTGTTGCGGACGATGTGCATGATGGGATCCTGGATGTTGTCCACAATATTCTTATCCATCTCGGTGTTTTCGCCTTCAATGATGAGACGGACGTCTTTGTTTAATTTCTGTTTCATATCCCGGACGATCCGGTTCATCTTCTGGAACACGCCGGAGATAGGTACCATCCTGAGGGACATGGCGATATCCTGCAGATCATCAGTCAGCTTCCGAAGCTGCCTGGCGGACTTCATGAAGTTGTCAAAGCTGTCCCTGGAAAGCTGATTTAATTCCGGTGCGGAGGTGACCATGGATTCGGTGATCACCAGCTCGCCGACGATGTCGAGCAGACTGTCTAATTTCATGACGTTGACGCTGATCAGATTCTGCTTCACAGGCGCATGAGCTTTGGCCGGAGCCGCCGCAGGAGCCTTGGCGGGGACAGCCGCCGGTTTGCCGACAGGAGCGGAGACTTCCTGTTTCGCAGGAGGCGCCTCCTGTGCCTGAGCATCGGAAACAGTCGGAGCCGGTGCGTCCGCTTTCTTTCCGGGATTTTCCAAAATCTCGTAGGAACGGATATGTGCCTGGGTCTTTAATACGGACTCTGCCTGTTCCGCATCCTCCTGGGAATCAAAGGCCACGTAAAATCCATTCTCAACAATCTCTGCGCTGGTATCCGGATTGGTCTCCACGTCCGGCGGATAACAGCGGAACACGAAAGCATCCTGGAGCGCATTGATAATCATAAATGCGTACAGGTTTTCCATGCCGCTTCCCTCTTCCAGATAAATATGAAGGAAGGCGGCGGCATCCGGATCCTCCGGCATGCCGGGCGCTGTGGTCTTTTCACCGGAAGAGGGGGCCTCGGCCGCCGTCTCCTCGGGGGCTTCCTCCGTCGTATTGCTGATCTTTTTCAGGAATGCGTTGATCTCGCTGGCAAAGGAATCGATTTCCGCATCCGCTGACAGGGGAGATCCCTCCTCGACCTTCTGTACCTCGCTCCTCAGATAATCGCCGGAACGGAACATCAAATCAAAAAGTTCTTTTTTATGCTCCGGGTCCAGAGACTCGATGCCCTTATCACGGATATAGAAGAATAAATCCTCGATGTGGTGGGCAATCGTGGCAAGGGAATTGAACTCCATCATAGCAGAGGAGCCCTTGATCGTATGCATACTGCGGAAAATTTCATTTACGTCGTCTGATGAGAAATCTCCGATTTTTTCATCATTCACCAACAGTTCGTCCAGAGCGTCCAGCAAAGAGTTGGTCTCGTAAAGGTATGTTTCGAGCATGGCTTCCATACCATTATCCATTACATAACACCGCCTTCATTCGTTTTTTGTGTGTTCTCAGAAAAATAGTCCTTCTAAAAAGATATCGACAAAAACTGAGAATATATAAGGAAAACGCAGGGCCTTCCCTTTTTTGCCTCTGCTACCATTGTATACGATACGGAGGAATTTTTCAATGAGAAAATGAAGCTTAGATCCCGGAGCCTGCCTTGAATTTGGATTTGACTTGTAGTATGATATGGAAGAGACAGAATATCTTTGGAGAAAGGAAGCGTTTCATATGACGAAAATAGATATTTTTTCCGGATTCTTGGGGGCAGGGAAGACGACGCTGATCAGAAAACTGATCGAGGAGGCTTTTCAGGGAGAGAAGCTGGTGCTCATTGAAAACGAGTTTGGCGAGATCGCCATCGACGGCGGCTTTTTGAAGGATGCGGGGATCGAGATCACGGAGATGAACTCCGGCTGCATCTGCTGCAGCTTGGTGGGGGATTTCGGGGAGGCCCTTAAGAAGGTGCTGGGGCAGTTCCATCCGGACCGGATTCTCATCGAGCCCTCCGGCGTCGGGAAACTGAGCGACGTGATCCGGGCGGTGCAGAACCTGCATATGGAGGCGGTCTCCCTAAACAGTTTTACCACTGTGGCCGATGCGGGAAAATGTAAAATGTACATGAAGAATTTCGGTGAGTTCTACAACGATCAGGTGGAGCATGCCAATTCCATTATTTTGAGTCGTACCGGAGGGATCTCGGAGAAGAAGCTTTCCGAATGCGTGGCGCTCCTCAGGGAGCACAATCAGACGGCCACCATTATCACGACCCCCTGGGAGAAGCTTTCCGGAGGGCAGATTCTGGAGGTCATGGAGCAGAGGAATACCCTGGAGCAGGAGCTTAGGGAGCTGGAGGCCGAGGCCCATGAGCACCATCACCATGACGGGGAATGTGGCTGCCATCATCACGATGAGGAACACGAGCACCATCACCATGACGGGGAATGCGGCTGCCATCATCACGATGAGGAACACGAGCACCATCACCATGAC
>JAAWRC010000003.1 GCA_022800815.1 Lachnospiraceae bacterium
TCCCTCCCGCCTTCCCTGGTCTTGCTTCCACGGCGCAAAGGGCTTTTCCCGGAAATATTGTCAGAATATTCGACAGGTTTTTGAGTTTCGCAATCGCCTGAAAGTATCATCTTTGCCAAAAACCTGCCCGAACACATGGAGCAGTTGCTGATTCTCCGCATGGGTCCGCACGGCCACCCGGTAATACCCTGCTTTTAATCCCCGGTAATTGCCGCAGTCCCGAATCAAAATCCCCTGCTCCAGAAACGCCTCCCTCAAATCCTCCCTGCCACAGGAAAAAAAGAGGTAATTGGCCGCCCCCGGATACACCCGCACCGGAAACGCCGCCAGGCCGTCCAGGAGGAACTGCCGCTCCTTCCCGATATATAAGACCGACCGAGCCAGGTACTCCGCCTCCGAGGACGCCGCCTCCCCCGCCGCCTGGGCAGGAATGGACACGTTCCAGGAGGGCTTGTAGCGGTACATGTCATCGACCAGCCCCCTGTTCCCGGAGACCGCATAGCCGAGGCGGAGCCCCGCCATGGCATAGGTCTTGGTCATGGATCTAAGGAGAAACAACTGCTCCGAGCGAAGGAACGGCTCCGCCGATGCTGCTTCCTTTTTCCCCGTCAGCTCCATAAAAGATTCATCCAGAAAGAGAATGCTTCCGGCTTCCCGGCACCTTTCCAGAAGCCTGCCGACAAAATCCCGCTCCAGAAGGAGGCCCGTCGGATTATTGGGATTGCAGACGGCCACCAGGTCATAGTCCCCGGTGACGGCCTCCAAAAAATCCTCCCCCGGAAGGAACCCGTCCTTCTCCCTGAGAAAATGATACCGGCACTCACATCCGTAAGCCGAGAAGGCCTCCTCATACTCCGCATAGGTGGGGGCAAGGAGCAGCGCCCGCCTCGGCCGGATGGCCGCAGCCGCCAGGAAAATGAGCTCCGTCGCCCCGTTCCCGCAGATGACCTGCCCCGTGCCGACACCAAGCCGCCTGCCAATCCTCTCCCGAAGCTCTGCGCAGTCTGGCTCCGGGTAATGCTCTGCCCGCATTGCCCCGGAAACCGCCGCCCGCCTCACCAATTCCGGCATTCCGAGGGGATTCAGATTCGCAGAAAAATCCAGGACATTCCCATACTGATAAATATTGCCCCCGTGGGTGTGCCTTGCCATGGTTGCCCTCCCTTATTCATGATTTACTCTTTTTCATGCATATCATAATTTATTTTCACCATATGTACGTGGTCTTCCCAAATTCCATTGATATTCAAATAATATTTGGAGAGTCCCTCGTTCACAAAATGATTTTTCTCAAGGACACGCAGCGAAGCCTTGTTTTTCGGCATCACATTGCCCTCAATCCGGTGCAGATGAAGTTCTTCAAAGGCAAATTTCACCAGCAATGACACGGCTGTCGACATATATCCTCTGTTGATAAACGTTTCGTCCAGCTTATAACCTAAAAAAGCTGAACAAAAAGGCCCCCATACAACATTGTTTAATGCAATCATCCCTATGACCTTTTGAGGTTGAGCTACTAATTGAATGTAAAATTTAAACGCAGTTTTTTCTTCAAATTCCACCATTTCTCTTTCCAGCAGTTCTTTCTGGTATTCCAATGTGAAAAAATCTTCACTGCGGAGAGGCTCAAATTTTTCCAAAAAAGCCCGATTTCGTTTATAATACTCTGCCACCTGTTCTGATAAGGCAACATTTGCGGGCACAAGCCGTATCATGTCGTTTTTCATGTAACCCCCTCTTTTCCACTTTCCCTGCATATCTCATTACATAAATCAAAACCGGCACAGACCGATTCCGGGTAATGCCCCGTCCGTCCGACTTCTGAGACGGTCTCCCTAGAGCAACACCACGTTGGCCGCACGCCGGGGAGCCGTCCTCCTATAAGTGACCTCCGGGACTCCCGCCAGCATGCAGGCCGCAACCGGCTTCCCGCCCAGGCCGAACCACTCCTTGAGCTTCTCATTCCGGTCAGAAATACGAGCCAGAAAACCATTATACAGGACGCCCAGCCCCTCCGCCACCGCCATCAGTTCCATATTTTGGGCGGCCATCCCGGCATCCCAGCCCCGCTCCGAGAAAATATAGATCACCGCAGGGGCATTGCGGAACAGATAATCATCCGCCGGATCTTTCTTCCGCCGCTCATTGAACCCGGCATAGGGGAGCAAGTTCGGATCCATATCCATCTCCTCCGAAACCGCCGTGAGCCCGTCAATATGGCTCCAGACCAGCTCCTTAAGCTTGGGAAGCTCCTTTTGCACAATGACAAAATGGCAGTCCTGAAGGTTCTTCGCCGTGGCGGCATACCTTCCCGCCTGCACGAGCCGCTCCAGCGTTTCCCGGCCAATCTTCTCCTCCGTGTACCTGCGGATACTGCGCCTGAACTTCATCGTCCGCAAAAGCGTCTCCGCAGAAAGGCGCTCCTCCCCCGCAGGCCATTCCGCCACCTCTTTCTTTTAAGATATGTATATCACGCCTTATTTTGAAGCATATGTAAATCAATTTGCCATACAAATGCTTTCTTAAGCTTTACACTTCAAAGAGGGAAAACCCATACCCCATAGAGGAGAGCTGACAGCCCCCCAAAGAGGAGCAGACCCAGAATGGCCGTCCCGTACATGAGCCGGTTCGCCAGGCGGATGTCCCCCGGAACCACCGGCCGCTTCGCATCCCCGATGGTCTTCTTCTTGTGGAGGACTCCGAAATACCAGGCGTCCCCCGCAAGCTCCACGCCGAGGGCTCCCGCACAGACCGACTCCGTCTGGGCCGAATTGGGGCTGGCGTGATTTTTCCTGTCCCTCTTATAGATCTCAAAAGCGCCCTTCCCGTCCAACCCCAAAAAGCCGCTGGCAAGAATCATCAGCCCCGCCGACAGCCTGGCCGGAATAAAATTGCAGATATCGTCAAACCTGGCCGCCGCCCGGCCAAAATACAGATATCGTTCATTTTTATAACCGACCATGGAGTCCATGGTGTTGGCCGCCTTGTAAAAGAAGCCCAGGGCGGGGCCGCCGACAGCCATGTAAAAGAGGGGAGCCAAAACCCCGTCGGAGGCGTTCTCCGCCACCGTCTCCACCGCCGCCTTGGCGACCCCCTCCCCCGAGAGCCGCTCCGTGTCCCGCCCCACGATCATGGAAACGGCCTTCCTCGCCCCGGGAAGGTCTCCCGCCTCCAGCCGCTCACAGACCTTCATGCTCTCCGTCCGCAGGGACTTTGCGGCCAAAAGCTGGTAACACATCACGCTCCCGACTGCGAACATCAGATACGGGTGGATCCGGGCCGCCAGCCACAAAAGCCCCAGGGGGACGCCCGTGGAACACGCCAGCACCAAAAAGACCAGGACCGTCCCGCCGAGAAGCTCCCCGCCCCTTGTCTTCGGCAGACAAGCCCGGATCCCCCGCTCCAGCCAGGAGATGAGCGCCCCGACCAGACGGATGGGGTGGGGCAGCCAGTGGGGGTCGCCAAAGAAAACGTCCAGCAAAAAGCCTGTTCCGACCATAATCGGTATCGCAAATCCATTCATGTCACGGAATACTCCTGATTTCTGTCAGATATCGCTCCCCGGAAAGCCAGTCGGCCTCGGAAAGCAGCGCCTGGTAGCCACAGCCGTTCTTCACCTGCCAGTGATAAAACCCCTGCCTCGGAAAGCCGTAATGCTCCAAAAGCGCCATAATGCTCCCGCCGTGGACCACAAAGGCGAGCGCCTGCCCGTCTGGCGCTCTGAAAGAGGCCTGGCCTGCCTTTCCCGCCCGGGAATCTGTCTCCGAAAGCTCCCCACCGCACCCCGAGAGCTGCTCTGCGACAATCCCCTCAAAGGCCCGTATCGTCCTCGCCGCAAAATCCGCCTTGGCCTCGCCCCCCGGCGGAGCCAGGACGCCGCCGCTCTCAATCCAATCCGTGTAGGCGGGCTCCTCTTTCAGCTCCTCATAATTCCTGTTCTCAAAGGCTCCGAAGTCACATTCGTTAAGCCCCTCCCTCACAGTCAGGGGTTCTCCCGGAAACAGAAGCCTCGCCGTCTCCCCCGTCCGCAGAAGGCCGCTCACATAGACGGCCTGCGGCTTCTTTAACCCCGCCTTCCCGTAGCCGCCCTTCCAGAGGGTTTCTGTCAGCTCCCGCCTTCCCAACTCGCTCAAAGGCTCGTCAGTCGAACCGATATACCGCCCCTCGCCGTTCCCCTTCGTCTTTCCGTGGCGAATCAGATAAATCTCCATACATTTATGTCTCTCCTCAATTCAAAGGCAGCCTTCTACCCCTTCATCTTCACCGGAATCCCAGCCACCACCCGGTAAACCTCCCTCGCCTCTTTCGCCAATGCGCAGAGAATCCTGCCCGTAACCTCCCGGTACTCCCTAAGGTCTGTGTCCACCGGCACGACCCCGCAGCCCACCTCGTCCACCGTCAGGATCCTTTCCTCCGGCCCGGAGGCGGCACCCAAAAGCTCCTCCTCCAGCTCTTCCCTGGTCTTCCCGGCCCGAAGCCCCGCCCCGATCCGCTCATGGATGTTGAACAGAATCCTGTTCTTATCCTCCTTTGCCAGCTTAAGGGCCAACTCCCCTTTTCCTTGATATGCACCGCCAATAATCAGGATCATGGCCTCTCCCCTCCATCCTATTCTATCACTGGGAAATTGCGAAACATAAAATCACGAGAATATTCTGCCAATATGCCCGTCCAAAGCCTGCAGCGCCAGGCGTTCCGGCAAGCCCAGAACCACAGAAGCCACTCGGGAAAGAGTCCCTCCTGTCTTCTCTGGTCTTGCTTCCACGGCGCAGAGAGCTTTTCCCGGAAATATTGTCAGAATATTCAACAGATTTTCGAGTTTCGCAATCGCCTACTATTCTATCACAGACAGTCGGCGAGCGCCACCGTCAGTCCCATGAAAAGCTCACAAAGCTGCAGGAACCATCCCGCCAGGTCTCCGGTAATCCCCCCGAATTCCTTGTAGGACTTGTACCGGTAATACAAGAACACGAGCAGACCGGCACCGGCCGCCGTCCCCCCCGTCACCGGAGAGAGAAGGAGCATCCCGCCCCCCGCAAAAAGCAGATAGAGGGCCAGGACCATACGGGTGATCCGTTTTTCCGCCCCGCTCTGAAAGGTGGCCAGCATCCCGCTTCCCCTGGCGTTGCGAAAGGTCACGACAGACATTCCCGAAAGCCCCCTGGAAAACACAAAGGAGAGAGCCATCACCCCTATGGCCTCCCTCTGAATCCCGCTCCAAACGCCCAGGGAGGCCACCAGGTAAACGCCTCCAAAAATAATGGCAAAAGCCCCGGTGTGGGAGTCCTTTAGTATTTCCAGCTTCTTTTCCCTGGTCTGGTGGGAGGAAAGGGCGTCAATCGTGTCCAAAAACCCGTCCATATGGATACCGCCCGTCGCAAGAAGCGGAATCAGCGTAAGCCCCGCAGCCCGAAAAAGCGGCGGCAGGCCCAGATATCCGCAAAACCAGGAAAAACCGCAGACAAGTGCGCCGACCACCAGTCCGATCAGAGGGAAAAAGCACATGACATATTTCATCTTCTCCCTGGACCAGTCCGCCCTCGGCATGGGGACTCTGGAATACATGGCAAAGGCCAGCAAAAAGGAATTGATCATAAAGGACCTCCTTTGAGATACAGCGGGATGGAACAGACCACCTCCACAAAAATATCGGACAGGGCTGCCAGCCTCCGGTTCACCGCCCCCAGAAGCGCAAGGTAGCGCTCCGTGGAAGCGTCATAGGAAATCCCGTCGGAAAAAACATCGTTCGTCACCACGATGAGCCGTCCCGCCTGCCCCAGAAGGCGTTCCACCCCGGACAGGATTTCCAGCTCCGCCCGCTCTGCCGCCAGCTTAAGGGCCTCCTCCCCGTCGGGGAACCGGTCGGCCCCTCCGTAAAGCTCGTTGGCCGCCAGGTTCGACATACATTCCAGAAGGACTGACGGTCGTTTTCCGACGCTTTCCGGCAGGGACAAGCCTTTCAGGTTCCGGTAACATTCCACCGTCTCAAAGCCCTTGCCCCCCCGCATCCTTCGGTGGCGCTTTACCCGCCTCGCCGCCTCCTCGCCGAAGGGTTCCATGGTCGCCACGTAGACCCGGTCTCCGGGTTCGTCCCCGTCCAGCTTAAGCAGCAGATTTTCCGCAAACTCCGACTTGCCGCTCCCGCTTCCTCCCGTTACCGTTATAAGCATCGCTTCCTCCTACAGGGGTTTGTACTGCTCCACCTGAATATCGTCAAAGGTGGCCATGGAACGATAGACCTGAAAGCCCATGTCCAGCACCGAAAGCCCGGCCATGGCCCCGGTCCCCTCCCCAAGGCACATCTCGCAGCAGAGCATGGGCTTAAGCCCCAGCCTCTCAAGCACCAGACCGCCGGCCGGCTCTTTTGACACGTGGGTCGCCAGCATGAAGTCCGTGGCCATCGGCAGGAGCCTTGCCGCCAGGAGGGCGGCCACGCTGGAGATGAACCCGTCCAAAAGTACAGGGATCCGGTAAACTGCCCCCCCGAGGAACACCCCCGTGAGTCCCGCAATGTCAAATCCCCCCACTTTGCACAGCACGTCGAGAGGATCCTCCCGGTTCGGTTTCAGGTCCCGAAGCGCCTCTTTGATGACCCGGATCTTCCGAAGAAGCCCCTCGTCCGAGAGCCCGGCGCCCTTCCCGGTCATTTTTTCCACCGGCTCGTCTAAAAGGGCCGCCGCCGCCGCACTGCTGGTGGTGGTGTTTCCGATTCCCATCTCCCCGGTGGCTAAAATCTCATAGCCCTGCGCCTTTAGCCGCCCGGCAATCTCCAGCCCCGTGAGGATCGCCCGCAGGGCCTCCTCGGGACTCATGGCGGGCCCGGCGGCAAAATTCTTGCTCCCACAGGCCGCCTTCCTGGGAAGAAGGGTTCTGGGAACGAGCTCCTCCTTTTCTTCCGGAATCCCCGAAACAAGAGGGCCCTCCGTCACCATGCCGATATCCACCGGAAACACGTCCACCCCGGCAGCCTCGGCCATGACCGTCACGGTCGTGGAAGCCTCGGCCATGTTCCGGGCCACGATGGCCGTCACTTCCATGCCAGTCTGGGTCACCCCCTCCGCCACCACGCCGTTGTCGGCACACATGGCGACGAGGGCCCGCTTCCCGATCTGCGGCTTCACCGTCTCCTGAATCCCGGCGATCTTCGTCACGTTTCGCTCCAGAAGCCCCAGGCTCTTTAAGGGTTTCGCAATGGAATCCCACCGCTTTTCCGTCTGGGCCATGGCCTTCCCGTCCAGTCCCCGCACCAGGGATAACCGCCTCTCAAGCCGCTCTCTCAGTTCTCTCTCTCCACTCTCCATTCCTGTCTGCACCTCCTGGGTTCCCTCTCCGAAAAGGAACCGCTTCTTTCCTGCGGCTGTTGCTCCCGGTACTGTTCACAGACCGACAAAAACTGCTTTGCCGCCTCTATATTTCCATAATAGTAAAAATGCGGAAATCCCGCCAGGAGATTCCCCCTGTTCACCATGCACCGCCAGCTCCGCTTCCCCGTGGGCTTTTGGGCCAGAAAGGCGTCCCCGTTCTCCGTGCTGTCCCAGTAGTGGAACTCGTGGGCAGGGAAGGAACTTCCGGCCTTTCCGAGAATCGAATCCTCCCCGGCCGTCAGGGTCACATAGCCAAACCGGGAGAGCTTCGACGTCCGGAAAGCACGCCCGGGGAGGACTCCCGCCATGGGCCAGCTCTTCCCGCCCTCGTCCTCCAGCGTCTGATGAAGATACAAGAACCCGCCGCACTCCGCCAGACAGGGAAGCCCGCTTTCAATGACTGACTTCACCGACTCCCGCATAGGGACATTCTCCGCAAGCTCCCTCGCATAAATCTCCGGATAGCCGCCGCCGAAGAGCAGGCCGCAGGCGTCCTCCGGGACCGCAGCGTCCCTGAGAGGGCTGAAAGGCACGAGCTCTGCGCCCAGCTCCTCGAGGAGCGCAAGGTTGTCCCCGTAATAAAAGTCAAAAGCCTCGTCCCTCGCCACCGCCACCTTCACCGGCCTTTTCCCGAGAAGGGGCGAAAGCTTCGGCGCCCCTCCTCCCAGGGGCGGGGCTGTCTTTGCAAGTGCGGCAAGACCGTCAAGTTCCACCGTCTCCTCAAGGATCTGCGCCAGCTTTTCAAGGCGCTCCCTCAGATCCCGGATTTCCTCCGGACGCTTTAAGCCCAGATGACGGCTCTCGAAAAGCCCCTCCGCAAGCACCGGCACGTACCCGTAAACCCTGACCGGAACCTCCTTCTCGATCAATTCCTTTAATGGCTTGTAGAGCATGGGGGACACCTGGTTCAAAATGACCCCCTTAATCTGCCGTTCCTTCTCGTATTCCACGAATCCCCGGATCAGAGGCACCACCGAACCGCTCATCCCCCGGCAGTTCACGATCAGGACCACCGGCGTTTCCGTCCACACCGCCACCTCGCTGGTGCTGGCCCGCCTGGAAATCCCGCCGAGACCGTCAAAATAGCCCATGACCCCCTCGATCACGGAGAGGTCCGCCCCGACCGCCCTCCGTCTCAGAAGATAGCGGAGCGTGTCCCTGTCCGTGAAAAAACTGTCGAGATTTCCGGATTCCAGCCCCAGTACGCTCCTGTGGAACATGGTGTCAATATAGTCCGGCCCGCATTTAAAGGCGGCCAGCCTTCTCCCCCGCAGCTTCCAGGCCATGAGGAGGCCGCAGGTGAGCATCGTCTTTCCGCTGCCGCTGCCCGCCGCCGCCAGAAGAATCCTCGGAACCTGTCCCTCAGCGGGAACGGCCCCCCGCACAATCCCGTCTCCCTCGGAAATCCTCTCTGCCATCAGGAATCCCCCCTTCCGGAAAAACTGATAACATAGACCGGATTCATGCCCGTCATCAGCTCATAGCCGCCGAGCTTCCTGCCTCTCGCCGCCATGACCTGGGAGACGGACACGTCCTCCACCGGAAGCTCTTTCCACAGGGCCGCCGCCTCCGCCACTGTCTCCAGGGCGATGGCGTTGATCACCACCCGCGTCTGCTGGTTTTTCTCAAAAATTGCTTCGACGATCTGTCTCAGATTTCCGGCCGAGCCGCCGATGAAGGCGTGGGTCGGTGCGGGAAGCGCAAAGAACGCCTCCGGAGCCAGCCCCTCCACCACCTCCAGATTGGGAACGGCAAACTTCCTCCTGTTCTCCCGGATGAGCGCTGCCGCCTCCACCTTCCTCTCAATGGCATAGACCCTGCCGTCCGCCGCCTGGAGGGCCGCCTCCACGGAGACCGACCCGGTCCCGGCTCCAATGTCATAGACCACCGAATCCCGTTTCAGTCCCAGCCTGGAGAGGGACACCGACCGCACCTCCAGCTTGGTCATGGGAACCTCCCCGCGGATAAATTCCTCATCGGGAATTCCGTGTGTGACCGGCCGCAAGCCTCCGTCCGGGTTCTCCAAAACCGCCGCCGCCAAGGGGCCGAAGGTTCGCCCGAGAAGCTCCCCCGGCAGCCCCGAGGTGATCCGTTCCGTCTCATAGGAGAGATCCTCACCGACGGTAATCCTCACCCGGGACAGGCCGTAGTCCAGCAGTTCCCCGCAAAGGGCCTCCACGCTGCCCGCCCCGCCGAGAAGGGTAAGGACCCGCTTATTCTCCCGGACCGCCCCAATCAGGTTCTCCGGCCGCCCGTGGACGCTCATAAGCTTCGCATTGTCCCAGGGAATGCCACATCTCGCCGCCAGATAGGTGAGCGAGGAGACCCCCGGCACGCAGATCACCTCGAATCCCCGCTCCTCGAGAAGGGGCAGCAGCTTTTTCGCCCCGCCGTAAAAGCCCAGATCCCCGGAAAAAGCCACCACGGGCCGAAGATACTCTCCGTGTTCCTCCAGAAAATGGACAATCTCCGTCTCCCTGTAGGCGGAAAAGGAAGGCTTTCCGAAACTGCTTAAGGCCTCCACCATCCTTCCGGCTCCGACGATCAGGTCGCAGTCCTGAAACGCCGCCCTCGCCTCCCCGGTCATCTGGGCCGCCGCCCCGGGACCAAGGGAGACGAGCCGCACCCGCCGCCTCTCCTGGCATTCCCTTTCCTCCAGCGCAAACACCTGCCGTCTTACCTGGGAAAAAGAGAGCCCCGAGGCCTCCTCCGGCCGGCCCACGACCACCACCTTTGCCCCGGCCCGCTTTGCCGCCCGGAGCTTCTCCCCGAAACCCCCGGCCCGACCGGAAGCCTTGGTCACCAGCCAGGAAATGCCGTACTCCTTCATGGTGGCGTAATTGAGCTCCTCGGAAAAAGGTCCCTGCATGCAGATCAGGTTCCGCCCGGCAAAGCCGAGGTTTCCCGCCAGAGCCACCGATTCCTCCGTGGAGAGCACCCTCGCAAAGACACGGCTCCCGTAATCCGGAAGGGCCGTGTACTCCACAAGCTCCTTGCTGCCCGTGGAGGCCAGGATCCTTCCCTCCCGCTCTGCAAGGAATGCCACCGCCGCCCGGACGCTCCCGACGAAAAACACCTGGTCCGAGGACTCCGCCTCCACGTCCTCCCTGAGAAGCCGCAGATAGGAAAGCCCCGTCCGCTCGGACGCCTCCCGGATATTTTGGGAGACCGTCGCCGCATAAGGGTGCGTGGCATCCACCACGCAGGAAAAATCCCCTTCCCCCATCAGAGCCTCCATCTGCCCCTCGTCAAGACGTCCCGCCAGACGGGTGATTCCTTCTCCCTCCGGGAGAAGCGTCTCCCCATATTCTGTCGCCACACAGACCGTCACCGGAATGGCGGCCGCAAAGAGCTCCTCGGAAAGCCTTCTCCCCTCCGTCGTCCCGGCAAAAATTAGTACCTGTTTCACAGAGCATACCCCCTGGGCGTCACCATCTTGTCACCGATTCGCTCCGTCTGGGAATTGCCGATCCAGACCGTCGTGAACATGTCCACCTGTGTCTCACGAAGCTCGCCGAGGGTCAGCACATGACCCTCCTCCCCCTCCCTGCCGATGTTTTTCACATAGCCGCAGACTGTCTCCGGACTCTGGTGCCTGAGAACCAGGTCACAGGCCCTCCTGAGATAATCCTTTCTCTTCTTGCTGGAGGGGTTATAGAGGCAGATGACAAAGTCTGCAGCGGCCGCATGCTCCAGGCGCTTCTCAATCTTCTCCCAGGGCGTCAGAAGGTCGCTCAGGCTGATGACGGCGAAATCATGGATCAGCGGAGCCCCAAGTACGGACGCACCGCCCGTGGCCGCCGTCACCCCTCCGATCAGCCTCAGTTCCACCTGGGGATAGCGGACCCCGATCTCGCACATGAGCCCTGTCATCCCGTAGACGCCCGCATCGCCGCTGCAGATCATGGCCACGGTCTTCCCCTCCGCCGCCTTCTTGAAGGCCAGCTCGCACCGCTCCACCTCCTTTGTCATGGGCGTCGTCAGAAATTCCTTTCCGGGAAAATGCTCCTTCACAAGGTCCACGTAGACCGTGTACCCCACGATCACGTCACTGCCCCTTAAGGCCTCCGCCGCCTCGATGGTCATCTTCTCATAAGCGCCGGGACCGATCCCGATCACGTAAAGAGTACTCATTCCTACTCCCTCTCCTTTTCAAAATACCAGCTTTTTCTCTCCGGACGCCGCCGCAACGGTGACGCCGTCCCCGGCCCGCTTCGGAAAGAGCAGCCGTCCTCCTCCGCTTCCAAGGACCGCAGCCCGCTCACAGACGCAGTCCACTCCCACTGTTTTCCAGACGAAATCCGAACGGGAAAACGTTCCCGGAACCTGAAGGAGCTCCTTTCTTTCATACCAGCGAAAGGGCACGCCCAGACTCTCCGCCAGGGCGAGCAGGCCTTCCTCGTCCCGCTTGTCCTCGATGGTCGCGATCCCCGCCAGGGTCTCTGGAAAAATCCCCTCCTCCCGGAACGCCTCTAGGAGAGCGGCCATGAGGCGGTCCCTCCCGGTTCCCCGCTTACAGCCCATGCCCGCCGTCACCGTCCTCGGAACCAGATAAAGGACCTCCCCGGCCTTCGGGGACAAAAGCCGCTCCGACACGGCCGCCTTGGGGCCGGGCTCCCGCAGAAACGCCTCCTCATCCGTAAAGACCAGCAGTTCCTCCGGCACGCCCCCCTCCATGGAGAGGGAACTGAAAAAGGGAATCCGCTTTCCCGCAAGAACCGCCGCCGAGACCTCCTTTGCCAGCCGTCTGTCCATAACCGTAAGCCCGTTCTTCACCGCAAACACATCTACCGCGAAGACGCCGTTCACGTCCGTGGCGGTGGAAACGACTGGAACGGCCCCGGAAAGCTTTGCCACGAGGCGGCAAAGGTCGTTGGCCCCGCCCACGTGGCCGGACAGAAGAGACACGGCAAAGGAGGCCCTCTCGTCCACCGCCACCACTGCCGGGTCCGTAAACTTATCCCTCACGAAGGGGGCGATGGCGCGAACGGCAATCCCGCAGGCCCCCACGAAGACCAGCCCGTCATAACTGCCAAACACCCTTCCCGTCCATTCTCCCAGGCTCTCCGTCACCGGCTCCGGACAGGCTCCTCCCGCTTCCGGCTCCAAAACAGTTTCTTCTTTCCTGTTTTCCCAAACTGCTTCCTCCGTCTCCGAAAGCTTTTCCGAAAGCCGGTCCGCCCTCTTTCGCTTCTCGAAGGAGTCCGCCCCGTGCCCCCCTTCCGCAAGGGCCTCGCAGAGGGAACGATTCAGCCTCCCTCCCCGCTCCGTAAAACTGATCACCGCAAGACGCATGCTCCCTCCCGCTATCTGGACGCTTCCCGGAACTCCGTGGAAAAGGCCGGATTGTAGAGTTCCGAACGGTCGTACTCCCCGTCCAGCACCCGCCCCACCACGATGAGGGCCGTCTTCGTGATCTGATGTTTCCCGGCTGTCTCCTCCAGCGTCGACACGGTGCATCGGAACACCTTCTCGTCCGGCCAGGTGGCCTTATAGACGATGGCCGCAGGCGTGTCCGGTGCGAGGCCGCCCGCCATGAGCCGCTCCGAAAGTTCCCCCAGCATTCCCGTGCTCAGAAAGATCACCATGGTGGACCTGTGGGCAGCCAGCTTCTCAATGCTCTCCGCCTCCGGAACCGGCGTCCGTCCGGCCATGCGGGTGATAATCACCGACTGGGACACGTCCGGCAGAGTATACTCCGCATGGAGGGCGGCCGCCGCACCGCAAAAGGAACTGACCCCGGGACAGACCTCATAGGCGATCCCTCTTTTGTCAAGCTCGTCCATCTGCTCTCTTATGGCTCCGTACAGGCAGGGGTCTCCCGTGTGGAGCCGGACCGTGTGCTTCCCCGCCGCCTCCGCCGCCTCCACCACGGCGATGACCTCCTCTAGGGTCATATAGGCGCTGTTGTGAACCTGGCAGCCTTCCTTCTTGTAATCCAGCAGGGCCGGATTTACCAGAGAGCCCGCATAGATGATCACGTCCGCCTCCGAGAGAAGCCGCTTTCCCCGCACCGTGATCAGATCCGCCGCACCGGAACCCGCTCCCACAAAATCAACCATGGTCCGCCTCCTTTACAATGAGCAGGGAGTAATACCCCGCCTCCTCGTCGATCTCCTCCGCCGAATGGAACACCCTCTCATTCTCCATCCCGCAGTTTTCCACCATATAGACCGGACATCCGGCCTCCAGAAGGTCCCGCTTCACCTGACCCATGGCCTTCCCCGATTTCATGAGCACCTTTGTGCCGGGCAGGGAAAGCGCCTCCCTTGTCCCGTAGGTGGCCGGAATCACGTGAAGCTCCTCCTTCGTCTCCACCAGGCCGATTCCCAGCCTGGCCGCCGCCGCACAGAAGGAAGGAATGCCGCTCACCAGTTCCGCCCGAAATCCTGCCGCAAGCACCCGTCTGTGAAGGTACAGATATGTCGAATAAACCGTTACGTCCCCCAGCGTCAAAAACGCCACGGTCTTACCCGTTTCCAACAGTGTGGTGATTTCCCCCGCTCCCCGGTCATGGCACTCCCGCAGGATCTTTTCATCCTTGGTCATGGGCATGTGCAGAAACAAAAACTCTTTTTCATCCAGCTCCTCCACAGCCCCCCTCGCAATCCGGTAGGCCACGCACTCCTTCGTCCTCGCCGGCAGGGCGACCACGTCCGCCTCCCGGATCACCCGGACCGCCTTAAGGGTCATAAGCTCCGGGTCCCCCGGACCGACCCCCACCCCGTACAACATTCCCTGTTCCATCGTCTCCCCCCTTTTGTTTTTTCGCACTTCTCTCCAAAAGTCCCGGTGCCCCTTCCGTCTGCCCCAAAAGCCCGTAGACATTGGAAAAAATCATGACCTCCACTTGTAGATTTCCATCGGCCTCCGACCGGAAATTGCTTTTCGCCCGGGCCTGCAGATAAAACCCGGCCCGCTCCGTCACCTGCTCCATGGTCCTTTCCAGGAAACCGACCTCCCGCAAGAGCCTAAGACCCTCGTCCGTGGTCGCCGCCTTAAGGATTTCCGGAAGTACCGGATAAGGCGCTCCGGCCCTGAGGGCCGCCGCCGCCAAAAGCTCCATGCGGCTGTCCGCATTTCGGGAATGGGTGTTCATGATTCCGCCGGAAAGTTTGACAAACTTCCCGACATGGCCGACAAAGAGCAGCCCCCTCGCCCCAAGCTCCGCCGCAAAGTCCACAGTCTCCCCGATGAAATTGCTGCACTTCATGGTCCGCTCCGTGTCAATGCCAAGTTCGTTCTTTGAAAAGACCGCCCCATAATTTCCCGGGATCACCACCAGATATCCATTTCCCCGCTCTAACTGCACTTTCATCTCCACTTTTATGGAATGAATCAGGGCAGATTCGCTCATGGGCTCCACAATCCCCGTGGTTCCCAAAATGGAGATTCCTCCCGTGATACCGATCCTGGGGTTGAAGGTTCTCTTTCCGACCTCCTCTCCTTCCGGTACGAACACCGTCACCCTGAGACACCCCCGAAAGCCATGGGCCAGGCACTGCCTAAGGACCGCCTCCCGGATCATCCGCCTGGGCACCCGATTGATGGCCGCCTCCCCCACCGGCTGCTCCAGGCCCGGAAGGGTGACCCGGCCCACGCCATGGCCGCCCTCAATCACCACCTGAGGTCCTTCCGTCCGAACATTCTCCAAAAAATCTTCCGGTCTCTCCGTTCGGGTATCCCCCGGAGCCCCGGCCCCTCCGGCGTACTCCACCCGGGCACAGATCAAAAGCCCGTCTGTCACATCCGGGTCGTCCCCTCCGTCCTTGCGCACACCACAGCTCACGAAGCCCTCGCCCCTGACCGTCTCTTCCACGTCCAGACTGAGGAGGATCCCCTTCGGCGTCATGAGTTCCGTCCGGGAAATCTCCCCTCCCCCGAGCAGCATGTCTGTCGCCGCCCCTGCCGCCGCCGCCGCCGAGGAACCGGTGGTATAGCCGCACCGCAGCCGCTTATTCTGTTTTACCACATATTCCTCAAGCATACTCCGTCCTCGACAAGTTCCAGATTCCTCTTTCACACCGGCGGTCTGCGCAGGGGGCAGTTTGACAGGGAAACCCGCCCTGCCAGCCGTTTTAAACCGTTATCTCTGAGATAGTCATGCATGATCGGCTCGGACTGGGTCGATTCCGGCCCGATGATGATCTCCTCCACCAGATCCTCCAGTCCGATCCCGGCCTTCCCGCACATGGCCCGAAGGGCCAGCGGATAGTATTTCTTAATCCGCTCCTTCGCAATATGATAACAGGGCTTTACATCAAAATACTCTTTCCCGAAGGGCGAGAGGACCAGGCGCACTTCCCGCTCCGAGGAAAAGGACGGATGCTTGAACACCACCGACTGAATCCAGGCATTCTTCATCGCCACCTTCAAGAGCAGACTCTTCTCCGGCTCCCCTTTTTCCTGCTTTAGAATGCGGTAAAAGACCTTCGCCAGGCGGTGGTCCGTCATATCGTCCTCATAAAAGACCGTCTGCAGGGACAATTCCCCCACCGCCAGCTTTTCCAGGAATTCTCCCCGAAAGGCAATGCACACGCCCCGCCCCCGGTTTCCGTACCGCTCCCATTGGGCCGCATCGTCCCGGTACAGCGAAAAACAGGCCGCATAAGCCGAATAGAAAAATTCCTTCTCGAGCTCCTCCTCGAAAAGCCGTCTGACCTTCTCCGCCCGGGAGAAATCCCCCTCCGACTCCAGTCTTTTCACCACCGCACTGCACAGGCTGCCCATAAAATGGCTCATCTCCGCCGCATCGTTCATGTTCAGGACATTGTTCACCCGCAGCTCGGCATGCCGGAGAATGCCGTCCAGCGCCTGATAGTCGGTATAATGATAAAGGATGTCTTTCCCGTAACCCGTCTCCCTGTCCTTTTCCATAAGTCGCCCTCACCACAACGCATGATTGATCCGTCTGCCCTGCCGATCATTTCGTTTTTACGGCCCGCTGTGCATGAAGATGTCTGCCATTGGCGAATCCTTCGGAAGGATCAGGGTATTCCCGCCGCCGGCCAGGGATGCCTTCGCCGCATCCAGGGCTCTGGTGAAGGAGTAAAACTCTGCCCGTCCCTCGTCGGAATAGGCCTCCGCCAGAATCCGCATATATTCCGTCTCGCCCTCGGCGATGATCTTCGCCGCCTGGGCCTCGGCATCCGACAGCATGATCTCCACTTCCTTGTCGGTGGTATTCCGGATCTTCTGAGCCTCCGAATCCCCTTCCGCCTGGTAGGTGGCCGCAATCTTGCTCCGCTCCGAGATCATCCGCTCATAGACGGCCTCCTTATTGTCCTCCGGCAAATCAAGCTGCTTGATCTCCACCGTCTTGAGCTCGATCCCATAGGAATCCATGGAAGCGCCCACGCCCTCCATGACCGCCGCCTGGAGCTCCCCGTCCCTGGCCGCAATCACGTCATTCTGGGTCATGTTGCTGATGATGTTCTTCGTCGCATTATAAACGGCCGCATCGATTCTCTGCTCCGCGCTCTCCTTGGAAGAATTCAAGGTCTGCGCATATTTAAGCGGATCGGAAATCCGCCAGATCACGTAGCTGTCCGCAATCATGGTCTTCTTGTCCATGGTGATGACATCCGATTCCGGCAGGTCGTAGAGAAGGAGCTGTCCCGGCAGCGTGTCCGCCGTCTCCATAAAAGGGATCTTGAAGGTGATGCCCGCCTCGCCGATGATCCGGTCCACCTTGCCGAACCGGCGAATCAGGCTGTATTCGTTTTCTTTGGTAATGACAATGGAGGAAAGAAGCAAAAGCACTGCCGCCACCGCCACAAAAATACCGATCAATGTTTTCTTCATGGCTCTCTCCCTCCTCAGTTTGCCCCGGGCTCCGGCGTGGCCGAATCAAGCTCTGTCGTCCCGGCGTCTGTTCCCAAAGTCTGCCCGTCTGTTCCCGTGCTGCCGCCTGTCCGGCCGCTTCCCGCACTACTTCCGCCTCCGGAGCCGTTTCCGGTTTGTGCGCCTCCCGCCGCCGCCTGGCTTCCCGTTCCTGCAGAGCCGGAAAGTTGATCCATCAGCATGGTATTCACACTGTCTGTCCCGTCGATGATGACCTTCAGATTGGGAAGCACTTCCTCCATGGTCTCATAGAACATCCGCTGCTTCGTCACCAGAGGATTCTTTACATACTCCTCGTACTGGGCATTGAACATGGACACTGCCCCGTAAGCCTCGTTGATCCTCCTGGTCTTCGTGGACTCCGCCTCCTGGAGAATCTGGTCCACGTCCGCCTCCGCCTTGGGAAGCTTCTCGTTGCGGTAACGGTTGGCATTGTTGATGGAGGTCTCCTTCCCCTGCTTCGCCGTCTCCACGTCCTTGAAGGCCGCCATGACCTCCGCCGTGGGCGGTTCCGAATCCTGGATCGTGATGTTGACAAGCTGGAGACCGATGTCCTGTTCCTCCATCTGAGCGAGAAGCATCTCCTTGATGTTGGACTGGATCTCGTTCTTCCCGGTGGTGAGGACACTGTCCACGTCGTAATTGCTCACCACGCTGCGAATACAGCTCTGGGCCAGGTTCCTGAGAATCATCTCCGGCTCCTTTGACGCAAACACGGCCTTCACCGGATCCGAAACCCGGTACTCCACATAAAAATCAATGTCCACAAAGTTGAAATCCGAGGTGATCATGATGGCTTCGTTGGCGACCGTCTCCTGCTCCGCATTGTCAAAGCCCACGGAAAAGCCCTGGATCGTCGTGTCCACCTTGGTCACCTGCTGGACGAAGGGAATCTTGAAATGAAGGCCCGACTCGGTGACCGCCCCCGGCACGCCGAAGGTGGTGACCACCGCCTGTTCCTGCTCCCCGATGGTATAAACCGAATTCATGGCAAGAACCGCCACGAGAAGCACCAGCACAAAAATCCCCACGGCCTTCCCGCCGTTCTTCATTGCCCGCTTTCCCTGTCCGGACTTCTTCTCCTTCTTCGGCTTTTCCCCGTCGTCCTCCGGTTCCGGCTTCCGCCCGGAACTTCCCCGGCCGCCGCCCGTCAACACGTTCATGATATCGTCAAAAATATTCGCCATCCGTTTCCTCCTATTATTCCATCGCATAGGCAATTGCGAAATGCAAAATTACCAAAAGATTCTGCCAATATGTCCGTCCAAAGCCTGTCACGCCAACCGTTCCGGCAAGCCCAGAACCCCAGAAGCCCCTCGGGAAAGAATCCCTCCTGTCTTCCCTGGTCTTGCCTCCACGGCGCAAAGAGCTTTTGACAGGGGCGCCGGCGGTTCCTTCCCGGACGGACGATAGGAGGTTTGGCGAATTTTCCGAGCATAGCACAGGCAATTTTCGCTGCCCGCCTCATTAGCAGTAAAATTGCCTGCAGATAAGCGGCGCAGGAAAATTCGTCAAACCGAACGTGTCCGGAAGGGACGGAACCGCCGGCGCCCCGTCCGAAAACGAACCTTCCCGGACAGGCGTCCCACATCTTCCGCTTACGCCCCCTGGTAGATCCCTTTCTGCTTCACCACCTTGGGCCGGTATCCGCCCTTCTCCAGCTCCGCCACGATCTGATCCCTGTGCTCGATGCCGAAGGCCTCCAGGGTGATCCGAAGCTCCACGGCGTCATTCCGGTTGATGCTCACAAACTGGTTGTGCTCCAGCTTGATGACGTTCCCCTGCATCCTGGCGATAACGGAGGCCACGTTGACCAGCTCACCGGGCTTGTCCGGCAGGAGCACGGACACCGTGAAGATCCGCCCTCTCTGGATCAGACCGTGCTGGACGATGGAGGACATGGTGATCACGTCCATGTTTCCGCCGCTGATGATGGAGACCACCTTCTTGCCCGCCGCGTCCAGGTGCTTTAAGGCCGCAATGGTGAGCAGGCCGGAATTTTCCGCCACCATCTTGTGGTTCTCCACCATGTCCAGGAAAGCCACGATCAATTCCTCGTCCTCCACCGTGATGATATCGTCCACATTCTGCTCGATATAGGGAAGCAAAAGGTCCCCGGGAGTTTTCACCGCCGTGCCGTCGGCAATGGTGTTCACCTTCGGAAGGGTCACCACCTGCCCCTGGCGGACGGACTCCTGCATGCAGTTGGCCCCGGCCGGCTCCACGCCGATCACCTTGATATTGGGATTCAAAAGCTTTGCCAGGGTGGAGACGCCGGTGCACAGCCCGCCGCCGCCGATGGGACAGAGAATATAATCCACCGTGGGAAGCTCCTTGACAATCTCCATGGCGATGGTTCCCTGGCCGGTGGCCACAGACAGGTCGTTGAAGGGATGGATAAAGGTATAGCCGTTCTCATCCGCCAGCCTGAGGGCATGCTCGCAGGCCTCGTCGTAGACATCCCCGTGGAGAACCACCTCGGCCCCGTAGCTCTTCGTCCGGTTCACTTTCATGAGAGGTGTTGTCGTGGGCATGACCACCACCGCCTTCACCCCGAACTTCTTGGCCGCATAAGCGACCCCCTGGGCGTGGTTCCCGGCGGAAGCCGTGATGAGCCCCTTGCTTCGCTCTTCCTCACTGAGGGTGCTGATCTTATAATAAGCGCCCCGAACCTTGTAGGCCCCCGTGTACTGCATGTTCTCCGGCTTTAGGTAGACCTTGTTCCCGGTAATCTCGCTGAAATACTCACTGTAAACCAGCTTTGTCTCCAATGTAACCCGGCCGACGATCTCGGCCGCCTCCTCAAACTTCTCCAGTGTCAGCATGTTTTCTTCCTCACTTTATTTATTCTTTCCCAAGTGGCTTCTGCGGTTCTGGGCCTGCTGTAACGCTTGGCGCCGCAGGCTCCTGCCAGACATATTGCAGAATATTCGACAAAATTTTGAATTGCGGAATTCCCTCCCTGTCCTCTCCTACTCTCTCGTGAACAGGGCGTTCACAAACTCCTCCGGGTTGAACTTCTGCAGGTCGTCCATCTGTTCCCCGATGCCGATATATTTCACCGGAATCCCAAGCTCCGCCTGGATGGCCACCGCAATGCCTCCCTTGGCCGTGCCGTCAAGCTTTGTCAGGATGATGCCCGTGATATCGGCCACCTCTCTGAACTGCCTGGCCTGCTCCAAAGCATTTTGGCCTGTAGTTCCGTCCAATACTACCAATGTCTCCCGATAAGCGTCCGGATATTCCTTGTCGATGATCCGATGGATCTTTCGAAGCTCTTCCATCAGATTTTTCTTATTGTGGAGACGACCCGCCGTATCACAGAGGAGCACGTCCGCATTCCTGGCCTTAGCCGCGGAGACTGCATCATAAACCACTGCCGCCGGGTCCGAGCCCTCCTGCTGGGCGATGATGTCCACGCCGGCCCGGTTCGCCCACTCCGTGAGCTGTTCGATGGCAGCGGCCCGGAAGGTGTCGGCGGCCGCCAAGAGCACCTTCTTTCCCTGATCCCTAAGCTGTCCCGCCAGCTTTCCGATGGACGTGGTCTTTCCCACTCCGTTGACGCCGATGACCAGCACCACCGACCGGCGGTTTTCAAACTCATAGGCATTTTCTCCCAAATCCATCTGGCGCTTGATGGTGTCAATGAGAAGTGCCTTGCACTCCGAAGGCTCCTTGATCTTCTGCTCCTTCACTTTTGCTTTCAGATCCTCGATAATGGCTTCCGTCGCATGGATCCCGATATCCCCCATGATCAGAGTCTCTTCAATCTCTTCATAAAAATCGTCATCAATGGCCGAAAATCCGCTGAAAATCGAGTCGATCCCCGCCACGATGTTGTTTCTGGTTTTGCTGAGTCCTGCCACCAGCCGTCCGAAAATCCCTTTCTTTCCCTGGCTCATACACGCACCTCCTCTATTCTAATAATAGTACACCTGTTCTGCCATTCTGTCAAATAACTATAACCTAAGACTGCCATAGCCTCAGGTTATGTGTCCTCCTATGCCGTCTGCTCCGTCAAATCCACCGGCACCATGGTGGACACTCCTTTTTCCTGCATGGTAATGCCGTAGAGCCGGTCCGCCACCAGCATGGTCCCCCTTCTGTGGGTAATGACGATAAACTGGGTGTTCTTCTTCAGCTTCCCGAGATAGGCCGCATACCGCCCCACGTTGCTGTCGTCCAGGGCCGCCTCGATCTCATCCAGAAGACAGAAGGGCGATGGCTTTAAGTTCTGGATGGCAAAGAGGACGCTGATGGCCGTGAGTGCCTTCTCCCCACCGGAGAGCTGCATCATGTTCTGTAGCTTCTTTCCCGGCGGCTGGGCGATAATCTGGATCCCCGCTTCCAGAAGGTCCTCCCCATCCACCAGCTCCAGGGTTCCCTTGCCGCCGCCGAAAAGCTCCCTGAACACGACGTCGAACTCCTCCTTGATATCCCGGAATTTTTCCTCAAACTGCCGCCGCATGCCCTGGTCCAGTTCCTCGATGACCTGGACCAGACTCTCCTCCGCATCCTTCAGGTCGTCGTGCTGGGCCTTCATAAAGAAAAACCGCTCTGAGATCTCCTTGTAATCCTCGATGGCGTTCACGTTGACCGCCCCCAACTCCCGGACTGCCTGTCTCAGGGTGCCGATCTGCTTCCGTATAGAGGCGGCCGTTGCGTTCTCGGTAACAGAGATCTCTGCGGCCTCCGAGGGCGTCAGCTCATACTCCTCCCATAAGTACTGAATCTGCTGCTCGATGGCCTCCTCGCACTTCTCCTTCTGGCCCTCCAGCCGGTAAAGCTCCTTGTCCAGCCTTGCGATCTCACCGGACACGGATTCCTGCTTCTCAAAAAAGCCGCTCTGCTCCCGCTGGCATTCTTCCCGCTTCTTCGTATATTCTGCGATGGTCCGGGAAAGCCTCTCTGTCTCCTCCGCCTTCTCGACGACCGAATCCCGAATCCGGCGGATCTCCTCCGTTTTTTCCTCTGAGGAGCACGCACAGACGCCAAGCTCCGTCTTCTGGGAATCCCGTTCTGCCAAAAGTGTCTCGATCTCTCCGGAGACCCGGAGAATGTTTTCCAGGATAAAACTGTCTTTCTGGGAGAGGGAGGAAAACTCAATCTCCGCCTGCCTGAGCTTTTCCCTTCTGCCGGCCCTCACCTCTCTGAGCTTTCCGGCGTCCTCTTCCAGCCCGGCGATCTCCCGCTCGCACTCCCTGCTTCTCGCTTCCAGACTCTCCGACTCGGTCTTAAGGGCCGCCTGTCCCTCCTCTATTTTCCTGAGCTCATCGGCGAGTTTTCGCCCTTCCAGCCGGATGTCCTCATAGCCGACGGCGATCTCCCGCACCTTCTCCTTGGCGGCGGAAAGGCTGGCCGAGAGCGACGAGAGCCTGACTCTGGCCGCCTGTCCCGCCTCCCGGCTTTTCTCCATGATCTCCCGAAAGCCCTTAAGCCTCCCGTCAGCATCGTCCACCCGCTTCCTGATCTGGTCGCACTGGGCCAGGGCCTGGTTCATGGACCGTTCCAATTCCTCCAGCTCCCGCTTTCTCCCAAGCAAGTTGCTGCTGTTCTTGAAAGCGCCCCCGGTCATGGAGCCGCCCGCCGCCAGAAGCTCCCCCTCCAGGGTCACGATCCGCAGAGAATACTGGTATTTCCGGGAAATAGAGATGGCGTGGTCGATGTTGTCCACCACCAAAATCCGCCCCAGCAGGTATTCCGCCAGCCGGTCATAGCCTCCCTTCACCTTCACCAGCGTGTGGGCAAGCCCCACCACTCCGGCCTCCGAGAGGGCCTCTTTTTTCGAAAAGCCTCCTCTGGCCGTAATGCTGGAGAGGGGCAGGAAGGTCGCCCGCCCGAACTTATTCTTCTTCAGGTATCCGATCAGGTTCTTCGCCGTAGCCTCCGAGTCGGTGACAATGTTTTGAATGGAGCCTCCAAGGGCCGTCTCAATGGCCGTCTCATATTCCTTCGGCGTCTCCAAAAGGTCCGCCACCACGCCGATGATCCCCGGCATGGAGCCCTTCACCTCCATGACCCGCCGGATGCTGTTCCCGTAGCCCTCGTACCGCTCCGACAGGTTCCGGAGGGATTCCAGCTTCGTCCGCAGGGTGTGATATTCCTGCTGCTTCTGGTTCAGATTTTTGTTTTCCCGATAAGAAACCTCCTCCGCCTCCCTGCTCGCCGTCTGCGCCTCGGCAAACTCTTTCTTTAACCGGGTAAGCTCCGCCTCCAGCTTTCGGATTTCCCCTTCGATCCTGGCCTCCTCCTGATGCCTGGCCTCCTCCTCGCTCCTGACCTTGAGCAGACGGGCCTCCAGCTCCTTCTTCCTCTGGGTATTCTGCTCCTTAAGGGTCTCAAACCGTTCCTCCCTCGCACCCAGGGACGCCTTGTCATTCATGGAATTCAAAATGCTGCCCCTGCGGCTTTCCATCTCAAGCTCCAGTGCGTGAAGCTGCTCTTCATCCTCCTTGATTTCCTTTTTTAACACTTCCTGGGCGTCGTCCAGCTCGTCCAGATGCTCGTTTAATTTCCCCTTTTGCTCCGAGAGGGCGGTCTTGTCCGCCGCCTTTTTTTCGAGCTCCTCCTCAATGGCCGCAAGCCTCGCCTGAATCCGTTCCTTATTTCCCGAATCCGTGCGGACCTGTTCCTCCAGGACCCGGATCCGGCCCTCCATGGATTCCGCCTGGACCTTTCCATCGTTTAATGCGTCCCTCCACTCCGAGAGACGTCCGTCAAGCTCCAAGACCCTTTCCGACAGCCTGTCGTAACTGCTCTTAAGTTCGACCGCCGCAGTGCGTTTCTCCGAGAGCTGGTCCGAGACCGTCCCGATACTTTCGGTGACCTCCGAAAGTCTCTGTCTTTGGGCGGCGTTTTCCAGCTGGAAGCTCTGCATGTCCAGGCTTTTGAGCTCGTCCCTCAGCCGCAGATATTCCCTGGCCTTTCCGGCCTGTTCTTCCAAAGGACCCACCTGCTTTTCCAGCTCTGTCAAAATGTCCGTCACCCGAAGAAGGTTCTGCTGCTCGTTCTCCAGTTTTTTCTGGGCGAGCGCCTTGCGCTTTTTGAACTTCACGATCCCGGCCGCCTCGTCAAAGAGCTCCCTGCGGTCCTCCGGCTTGCCGCTTAAAATCTTGTCAATCTGTCCCTGGCCGATGATGGAATAACCCTCTTTCCCGATTCCCGTATCATAAAACAGCTCATTGACGTCCCGCAGCCTGCAGGTTCCCCCGTTCAGGAGATATTCGCTCTCACCGGAACGATAGACCCGCCTGGAGACCGTCACCTCGTCATAGTCGATGGGCAGGGAGTGGTCCGAATTGTCCAGCGTGATCGCCACGTAGGCATAGCCCTGGGGCTTCCGGTTCTGGGTTCCGGAAAAGATCACGTCCTGCATGTTGGCCCCGCGAAGCTGCTTGGCGCTCTGCTCCCCCAGCACCCAGCGGACCGCATCGGCCACGTTGCTCTTTCCGCTGCCGTTGGGCCCCACGATCCCGGTGATCCCGTCGTTAAATTCAAAAAGTATTTTGTTCGCAAATGATTTGAAGCCCTGTACCTCGATACTTTTCAAAAACATCCGTTTTTATTCCTTTTCCCGGAGTTTGAGGATGGCCCGGTAGGCCGCCATCTGCTCCGCCGCTTTTTTCGTCCGTCCCTCGCCCGCACTCACGGGCCTACCTCCCACGAGGGCCTGCACGTGAAAGACCTTCGCATGGTCCGGACCTTCCTCCCCGGTGAGCAGGTAGGAGAGTTCCCCCTCCTGCCCAGCCTGCACCAATTCCTGCAAAATAGTCTTGCTATCATAAAAAAGTTTCTTGTGTTCCAGATCGCTCATCACAAAGCGGAATATGAACTCCTTTGCACTAGCAAAACCACCGTCCAGATAGATGGCCCCGATCAGGGCCTCCAGCGCATCCGACAGGATAGAATCCCTCTCCCTGCCGCCCTCGGCATCCTCCCCTTTCCCCAAAAACAGATACTTCCCCAGGGAGAGCTCCCTGGCGCAGCCGGCAAGGGTCGGCTCGCAGACAATGCTGGCCCGAAACCTGGTCAGTTCTCCCTCCGGCCTGTCCGGATATTCCCGGTACAAAAAATCGCTGCTGCAAAGCTCCAGCACCGCATCCCCCAGAAATTCCAGCCGCTCGTTGTTGTCCTCCCGCCGCATACGATGCTCGTTGATATAGGAGCTGTGGGTCATGGCGTGAAAAAGAAGAGACTTGTCCTTGAAGACATAGCCCGCCTTCCTCTCCAGCCCCCCAAGCCTTTCCGTTCCCTGTCTCATACCGATTCCCTTCCTGCATAAATTCCACACGAAAACAGAAATAGAATCCTGCCCCGCAGGATCCTATTTCTGCGATCACATCCCAAGGCCGCCTGTCCCGTCAATTGCAGGCGTTCCGGATCTGTTCCACGGCGTCCCCCACCGTGACGATCTTCTCCGCCGCCTCCGTGGGAATCTCGATGTCAAACTCCTCCTCGATCCCCATGATGATCTGGAACACGTCCAGCGAGTCCGCCCCCAGGTCATCCACAAAGGTGGTCTCCATGGTAATTTCCTCTGCATCCACGTTCAGTACCTCTGCGATAATCCCCTGTAACTTCTCAAATTCCATAACTGTCACCCTTTCTGTTTATTTTTCCGGCTTCTTTACATTTTCGGCAAAAAGCCCTTGGATCTTGTCATTAATTTTCTGCTCCTTGAAGGTCATGCACTGGAAAATCGTGTTTCGCACCTCCTTGGCCGTGGCGTTCCCATGGGTCTTCACCACCAGGCCGTTCAGCCCCAGCATGGGCGCCCCGCCGTACTCCGTGGCGTCAAACTCCTTGAGCGTCTTTTTGAGCGCCGGCTTCACGAGAAGCGCCCCCATCTTGGAGCGGAAGGAGGACATCATCCCCTCCTTGATTTTCCCGACCAGCGCAGAGGCAAGCCCCTCATAGAGCTTTAAGATCACGTTGCCCGTAAAGCCCTCGGCCACGATCACGTCGGCCCCTCCGTGGGGAATCTCCCTGGCCTCGATGCTCCCGGTGAAATTTAAGTCCTCGCAGGCCTTCAAAAGGGGGAAGGTCTCCTTCACCAGGGCGTTGCCCTTCTCCTCCTCCACGCCCACGTTGACGATGGCAACTCTCGGCTTGTTAATGCCTATGACATGTTCCATATAAATAGAACCCATTCTGGCAAACTGCACCAGATGGCTGGCCCTGGCGTCCACGTTGGCCCCGCTGTCCACCAAAAGGGAAACGCCCTTTGCCGTGGGAATGATCGTCGCCAGGGGCGGACGCTCCACCCCCCGAATCCGGCCCACCACCAGCTGCCCGCCCACCAGGATCGCCCCGGTGCTTCCGGCGGAAATGAAGGCATCCGCCTCTCCCCGTTTCACCATCGTTTGGGCCACCACGATGGAGGAATCCTTCTTTCGCCGGATTGCCATGACCGGCGCTTCCTCCGTGGTGATCACCTCCGTGGCCGGAACCACCACGAGTCTCCCCTCCGGATAGGTCTGACCGGCAAGGCAGGCTTTCAGCTCCTCCTCCCTGCCCACAAGGAATACCTTGATGTTCTCTCTGGCGTTTACCGCTTCCAGCGCCCCCTTCACCATCTCCGCCGGGGCGTTGTCACCGCCCATGGCGTCCAGGGCGACTCTTACTGTCTCCTCCATCCTGCTTCCTCCGTATTAATCTATCAATTAATATACACAATATCCCACTATAAATCAATCGTTTTTAGATTTTTTCACGGGAAAAGAAAACCGACGGCCTCCTCTTCCCGAGTCCGTCGGTTTGATTCATGACCAAAAGCCGTTCTCCGGCATAGTCCGCACATCGGAAATCCAGGTCAAAATAATCCGGATATTCCAGACTGACCGCTCCTTCCGAAAACTGATACCAGGTTTCGTCCATCTGCTTTGCCTCATCTTCCTCCAGCACCGTCCACTGGCAGGACACGGCAAACCTTTGGAAGGCCGCCGCAGTTTCCCTTTGAGTTTCCACTTCTTTTCCATTTCCCCAAAGAATCCCCGCCATTGCCAGGACAGAGATGCCTAAAATCAAGCTCTTTCTCATTTTTTATTATATTTCGTGTAACAACGGTGTTCGATTTGCAGTGACGGTCTCCAGGGTTACAAAAAGACCGCAATTCTCCTCTTTCAAGAAAAACTGCGGTCTTACAAATTTTTAATCCACGCTTACGATTTCTTTCTTATTGTAGCATCCGCAAGCCTTGCATACTCTGTGGGGCATCGTGAGAGCGCCGCACTTGCTGCACTTCACTAAATTCACCGCACCCATTTTCCAATTGGCCCTGCGGCTGTCCCTCCTTGCTTTGGAATGTTTATTTTTCGGACAGATAGACATGGTTACACACCTCCCTTAATCCATATTTTCCCATACTACTGGTTCGCATCCCGGAAAATGTCCCGGACCTTCGCCATCCTGGGGTCGGGCTCCGTCCTGTCGCAGCCGCAATCCCCCTGGTTGAGGTTTGCTCCACATCGATTGCAGATTCCCTTGCAGTCCTCCCTGCACAAAACCTTGGCAGGCATGTACATGAACAGCTCGTCGCGGACCAACGCATCCACATCCAGCGTATACCCTTCCACGAGATACGCTGTCTCTTCCTCCGACGCCCCTTCCCCGAAGTCCGCCTTGCGGTTTACCTCATAGGAAAACGGAACCACCACGGGCTCTAAGCATCTGTCACAGGGAATCAACATGGAAAAAGAGACCTCCGCCTCAAAAAGCAGCCTCTTTTCTCCGATCTTCGTGACCCGAAGCCGAACCGGATCTTTTTGGACCACCGGATAACGATTTACACCGTCATCAAACAGGTCGAATCCCAATTCCGCCTCATAAGCCCTGCTCTCCTGCCCGCCGGTCAGAGAGTCTGATAAATGAATGTGCATAGTATTCTCCTAACACACCTGTACTATTATACACAGGCGCCGTTAATTTGTCAACTACAATATTTTACTGGGCCTGTGCCTGCACGGCGGTGATGGCGACCACGCCCACGATGTCGGAGGCGCTGCAGCCCCTGGACAGGTCGTTGACCGGAGCGGCGATGCCCTGGGTCATGGGACCGTAGGCCTCTGCCTTGGCCAGCCTCTGTACCAGCTTGTAGCCGATGTTGCCCGCATCCAAATCGGGGAAGATCAGCACGTTGGCCTGCCCCGCCACCTCGCTGCCCGGAGCCTTGGAAGCGCCCACGCTGGGAACGATGGCTGCGTCAAGCTGCATCTCGCCGTCCAGCTTGAGGTCCGGATAAGCCTCTTTCGCCAGCTTCGTGGCCTCGACCACCTTGTCCACGTCGGCATGCTTCGCACTTCCCTTGGTGGAGTGGGACAGCATGGCAACCCTGGGCTCCTTGCCCACCAGAAGCTTGAAGGACTCTGCCGAGGAGCCCGCAATAGCCGCCAGCTCTTCCGGAGAAGGATTCTGATTCAGGCCGCAGTCGGAAAACACGAAGGTTCCCTCCTCCCCCATCTCACAATCCGGAACCACCATCAGGAAGAAGGCGGATACCAGCTTGGTGCCGGGTTTGGTCTTCACGATCTGTAAGCAGGGACGCAGGGTGTTTGCCGTGGAATGGCAGGCGCCGGACACCAGCCCGTCCGCATGTCCCGCCTTGATCATCAGGCAGCCGTAGTAGCAGTAATCATTGAAGATGGTTTCTTTCGCCTTCTCCGGCGTCATGCCCTTGGCCTTCCTCAGCTCCACGAACAGGTCGATGTACTCCTGGGTCTTCTCATATGTATGAGGGTCAATGATGGTCGCCCCTGAAATATCCAGGCCTTTGCTGTTCTCGGCGACCTCCTCCGGCGTGCCGATGATGATCAGGTTCGCAAAATCCTCCGCAAGGATCTGCGCTGCCGCCTCGAAGGTCCTCCTGTCCATGGACTCCGGCAGGACGATGGTCTTTTTGTCGCTCTTTGCTTTTGCTTTGATGGTGTCAATAAATGCCATGATCGTGGCTCCTTTCGTATCAGGTATTTCTTTTCCGCCGTCCGACGGTTACTACCGCTTATTATAGCGCATTCCCCTCCACTTCACAAGCCAAATTTTCCGGGAAAATTCTCTTGTCATTTTCTGTTTTTTATTCTAAAATAAAGAAAAAGACAGGAAACAGGGAGGTGTGTGTCATGAAGGTCGTGGGCTTGATTGCGGAGTACAATCCATTCCACAACGGACATTCCTATCACATCCGGAAGGCGAGGGAACTCACCGGGGCCGATTACTGCGTCGTCGTCATGTCGGGCCACTATGTCCAGCGGGGGGAGCCCGCATGCATGGACAAATACCTGCGGGCGGACAGCGCCCTCCGTTCAGGGGCGGACCTGGTTTTGGAGCTGCCGGTTCCCTTTGCCACGGGAAGCGCCGAATATTTCGCCACCGGGGCCGTCTCCATTCTGGACAAACTGGGCGTGGTGGATTTTCTGTGCTTCGGGAGCGAGAGCGGAAACCTTTCCCATCTCTCCACCATCGCCGCCGTCCTGTCCGACGAGCCGGAGCCGTTCTCCCTTCTGGTCAAAAGACTTATGGCGGAGGGCTTCAGCTATCCGGCCGCCAGGGGGCAGGCCCTCACCGCCTACCTGGCGGAACAGGCGCCCACGGACATCCCCCCGGAAAAGATTCAGGCCCTGATCTCCTCTCCCAACAACATTCTGGGGATCGAGTACGTCAAGGCGCTTTCCAGACGGCATTCCGGCATCCGGCCGCTGACGATCTCCCGGGACAGCGACTTTCTGTCCAACACGCTGTCGGCTCCGTTCTGTTCTTCCTCCGCCATCCGTCACGTCTTCCAGTCGACAAGTCCGGACTCCCAGACCACGGCACAGGCGTTGAAGGCCGTCCGTTCCTGTGTTCCGGAGGAGGCCTATCAGGTCATGTCCGAAAATTACAGCGCCAGGCTTCCCATTTTTGCGGATGATTTTTCTTCCATGCTGTTATATAAGCTCCTGTCTGCGAGAAACAGCGACCTGACGGATTATCTGGACGTCTCCCCCGACCTGGAAAACCGGATCAAGGGACAGCTTACCGGAGCTTCCACGTTTTCCGGATTCATCGATGCGGTGAAATGCCGCCAGTACACAAGGACCAGAATCAGCCGCGCCCTGTTACATATTCTTTTGGATATCCGTGTGGAGGACTTTGTCCGTTACAAGGAAAACGGTTTCGTCCCCTATGCCAGGGCCCTCGGATTCAGGAAATCCGCCTCCCCGCTCTTAAAGGGCATCAAGCAGAACAGCGCCATCCCCCTGATCACGAAGATGGCCGACGCCGGGCGGAAGCTCACGCCCATGGGGGCCGACATGCTTGGCCAGGAGACCTTTGCCGCCGGCCTGTACCAGTCTGTCGTGTTCCACAAATATGGCTACCGGATGAAAAACGAGTACAGCCACGGGGTCATCATGTCGAATTAGGGAGCCCCTTCCCGTCTGCGGGTTCTCCGGTACTCCGTGGGCGACACGCCCGCATGCTTTTTAAACAGAGCGCTGAAATACAGGGGATTCTCATACCCCACCTGCCCAGCCACTTCCGTCACCGTATCGTCCGTGTTCAGCAACAGATAGCAGGCAATCTCAATCCGCTTCTTGATCAGATAATCAATGGGCGACATACCCATATCTTTCTTAAACTGATGGCTGATATAAGATTTGCTGATATAGAAGGCCTCGGAGAGTGTGTCCAGATTGATGGCCTGGCGATAATTTTTGTCGATGTAGTCCTTGATCGAATCACTCTGGCGTCCGACCTTTGTCTGATCCGTCCTCGCCACCCACATCGTTCCCGTGCCGTCGACACAAAAAAGGATCTCCGCACATTCGTGAAAGGGCGGCTGGCATTCCCATGTCTTCTCCCGTCTCATGCGCCCTCTACAGATCACCCTGGGACCATCATGAAAAGACGGAGTCTCCCCTTCTTCAAAAAAATTTTTTTCTAAACCCATATGCCCTCCCCTTTTCTCCCGCCTATGGCAGGCGTCTATGACACTCTCCTAATCATATCAGTAAGGGGGTTTTTTGTCAATTTCTCCAGAAAAGTTTCTGAATTTTCTTTGCGCAGGGACCCCGGGCAAGCGCAGAAGAGCCGGACAGTCCCATGGACCGCCCGGCTCTTCTTCACCTGTGCGTCATCGCTCTCTTTATTTCTTTCTGGTAAGGCAAAGGTCGCAGCAATCATCCCCGTCCGCAATCTTCTTCGGCAGAGAGAACTCGCAGTTCATTTCCTTTGCGAATTGTCTGTCTCCCTCCATGGCAATGTCACAGAACAGGGCGCAATCCTCGTCGGAGAAGCCCAGCTTTCTCCAAGCGCTCAAAAGCGGACAATAATGCATCTCCACGTGCATCACGTCTTCGCTGATCTCGATCGCCTTATTTTCAAAGCCGACAGGCTCTGCCATAAAAAGATCGCCAAATTCTTTCAGGCTCATCTTATCCTTCATCTTGTCCCTGAAATTCTCGTCAATCTGGAAGCAGCCGCAGCGGTTGATGGCTGCGCGCCCCACTTTCTCCATGTCGCCGCCCGCTTTTCGCACTTCGTCCAGAAGCAGCGCCATCCAGTAACCCCTGTGTTCGATGCAGCTGCGCTTCATCTCGACCACGGGATCCCCCGTATGTACCGGTTTGTTTTCATTGTACTTTGTCATAATCGTATCTTCTCCTTTCTTAATATGACCACTACTGATATTTTATCCTGCTTTGACAGAAAACTACATATGATATCCTGCTGAATTGATACAATACCATTGATTAATTTTTAAAACTGTGAATCGGCGCCGGGATCCGTCCCCCCCGGTTCACAAAATCCGCACAGGAGAATCCGTTCACCGGCATCACCTGGGCGTGCCCCAAAAGTCCTCCGAATTCAACCACGTCCCCGGCCATCTTCCCCTCCGCAGGGATCAGGCGGACTGCCGTGGTCTTCTGGTTCACCATGCCGATGGCCGCCTCATCGGCAATAATCCCGGATATGGTTTCTGCCGACGTGTCCCCGGGGATAGCGATCATGTCAAGGCCCACGGAACAGACACAGGTCATGGCCTCCAGCTTTTCCAGGGTCAGGGCCTTCCGGTTCACCGCATCGATCATCCCCTGATCCTCACTGACCGGAATAAAGGCTCCGGAAAGGCCGCCCACATAGGAGGATGCCATGACGCCGCCTTTTTTCACCTGGTCGTTCAAAAGGGCAAGAGCTGCCGTAGTGCCGGGAGCCCCCACACTCTCCAAACCCATTTCCTCCAAAATCTCCGCCACGCTGTCTCCCACCGCCGGCGTGGGCGCCAGGGAAAGATCTACGATTCCAAAGGGCACTCCCAGCCGCTCGGAAGCCTCCTTGGCCACGAGCTGGCCCACCCGGGTCACCTTGAAGGCCGTCTTCTTGATGGTCTCACACAGGCTCTCGAAATTTTCTCCCCGAACCTTTTCCAGGGCGGTCTTCACCACGCCAGGGCCGCTGACCCCCACGTTGATCACCACGTCCGCCTCCGTCACCCCGTGGAAGGCTCCTGCCATGAAGGGATTGTCGTCGGGCGCATTGCAGAACACCACCAGCTTGGCGCAGCCCAGACTATCCTGCTCCTCGGTGGCTTTCGCCGTCTCCTTGATCACCCGCCCCATCAGCTTCACTGCATCCATGTTGATCCCGGTTCTGGTGGAGCCCACGTTCACGGAACTGCAGACCCGGTCCGTAGCGGCGAGGGCCTCCGGTATGGAGCGGATCAAAAGCTCCTCCGGTCTCGTCATCCCCTTGCTCACCAGGGCGGAATACCCGCCGATGAAATTGACCTTCACCTCCTTGGCGGCCAGATCCAGCGTCTTCGCCAGGGAGACGAAGTCCTCCGCCTTTTTGCAGGCGGCGCTTCCCACCAGGGAGATGGGAGTCACCGAAATCCGCTTGTTGACGATGGGAATCCCGTATTTGACCTCGATCTCTTTCCCTACCTTCACCAGGTTCCTGGCGCAAGAGGTGATCTTGTGATAAACCTTTTCTCTCACCTTCTCAATATCTGAGTCCATGCAGTCCAGGAGACTGATTCCCATGGTGATGGTGCGGACGTCCAGCCGTTCCTGCTCGATCATCTTGTTGGTCTCGTCTACTTCAAATCTGTTAATCATGGCCATTCCTCTTAAATTCTGTGCATTTTGTTAAAAATATCTTCATGCTGGCAGCGGATCTTCACGCCGATCTCGTCGCCGATCTGGTCCAGCTCCTCCACCATGTCCCCGAAAGGCTTTGCGGATTCACTGGCATCCACGATCATCATCATGTTGAAATATCCCTGCAGGATGGTCTGGGAAATATCCTCGATGTTGATGCGGTTGTTGGCCAGGTAGGTACATACCTTTGCGATGATTCCCACGGTATCCTTCCCCACCACGGTAATGATTGTTTTTTTCATAATATGGTTCTCCTCGTTTTTATCTGTATTCTCTCCACTATAAGGCATCCGGCGTCAAATGTAAACCGTTTCTGACATCTCTTTTCGATCTGCCACGACAATGTCAAAATCCGTCCCCCGGTAAGCGTTCTCCCCCTCGGTGATCTCCAGCCGCACCGTCTCGTAGGCCAGGTCCGCATAATTGTTTTCTTTAGACAGATGGCCCAAAATGGCTTTCTGGAAACCGTCGTGGAGGATTTCCCCCAAAAGCCGTCCGGCGCAGTCGTTGGATAAATGTCCGCTGTTCCCCATGATCCTCCGTTTCAGATAATAGGGATAAGGCCCCGTCTCCAGCATGCGGACGTCATGGTTCGCCTCCAGAAGAACTGCATCCAGTCCAAGGAGATGGTTGATGGTATACTGGCTGTAATTCCCAAGGTCCGTGACCACCGCCACCGAAGAACCGCCTGCGTCCACCCGGAAAGCGCAGGGATTGGCCGCATCGTGGCAGGTGGAGAAGGGCGTGATTGTCATGTCCCCGATGCGAAACACCCCGTCCGGGAAGATCTCCCGGTGCAGCCCTCCGGGAAGCTCCCCGACGCTCCTTGACGAGAGAATCCCCTCGTAGGTCTCCCTGGTCGTGTAGATGGGGATCTCGTGCTTCTTGGAAAACACCCGGAGTCCCCCCACATGGTCGGAGTGCTCATGGGTGACCAGGATTCCCGAAAGCTCGCTTCCCTTGATCCCGAGACCTGCAAGTCCCTCCTCAATCCGTTTGGTCGAGATCCCCGCATCGACCAGGATGTGGGTCGTGTCCGTACCTATGTAAATGCAGTTTCCGCTGCTTCCGCTGGCAATGCTCACAAGCCGCATGTCCTTTTTCCTCGTCTTTCTGCCGAATCTTTCCGCCTGTGCGGTTTCGTATGTTACCTCACGGACTCCCTGTGGTAATCCGTCACATCGCTGCCAAGTTCTTCATAGAGCCCCTTCACATCGATCTCACCCTTTCGGACTGCCAGAAGTTCTCGGTCCGTCACCCCGATGAACTCCACGAATTCTACTCTTCCGTTTGGCGTCTCCATGACACCCAATTCCCGGTCCGGGACAGTGATAAAACCGGTGATGTTGGATTTCTGATTCACGTCGATCCCATCCTTCTGCCCGCTGTAGAGATACTCATAGGGCAGAAACAGTTCTCCCTTCGTGAAAGTTAGCTTTGCGATGGACTGCAAAATCCCGCAGATCCCCTTGAGTTCTGCCTCCCTATCCTCGTAAGGCTCCTGTTTCAGCTTAAAGGTAAACTCCATCCCATAGCCGCTGACCGCCGGGTCCTCACATTCCTTTTCATATAGTTCCGACAATCCATAGGTCACAAAATGCCAGTATTCCCCGCCGTCATAGACACTGACTCCGTCCAGAGGCCCGTCCCCTCCGAACCTCCATTTGATCAGCGAGGCGAAGTGGTGACAGGGTTCCTTCTGATCCGGGTAGACCCTTGCGCAGGCCCTGTCGATCGCCTCCCAGCCGGGAGCGGAAAGCTCCGGAGCCTCTTTCTGTTTTCCCATATCCTTCTCTTTTTTTCTCCGATTCCATATGCCCATCTTCAAAATCATCTCTTCAAATAGGTTTCACTCTCAGTCTTTTAACAATGCGCCGATCTGCCCCCGCACCTGCTCTATACTGCCATTATTATCAATGACGGCAGAAGCCCGGCTGCGAAGTTCCTGCTCCCCCATCTGGCTTTCCATCACTTTAAGGCACCGCTCCCTAGTATAGCCCCGGCTCTCCGTCAGGCGGCGGATCCGGGTCTCGTCAGAGGCGTACACATACCAGATCTCCCCACAGATTTCCTCGTAACCGGCTTCGAAAAGGATCGCAGATTCCAGGACGGCAAGGCATTCCCCCCCGGCTGTCTCCCCGCCTTCCTCATTTTTCCACTCAAGCAGTCTGTCCTCGATCTCCCGCCGCACCGCCGGGTGAATGATTCCGTTCAGACGCTCCAGGGCCTCTCCGTCTCCAAAAACCTGCTCTGCGATCTTCCCCCGGTCAAGCCGCCCGTCCGCTCTGACCACGGCCTTCCCGAACATCTCTATGACCGGAGTAAAACAGGCTCCCTCCGGCTCCATCAGTTCTCTGCCGATTTCATCGGCTGGAAGAATTCTGGCCCCGTACTCGTCTCTCAGTATCCTCAGAACCGTACTTTTTCCGGCTCCGACCCCACCCGTCACACCGACCACCCTCATTGTATGCCCCTCCCCGGAAGCCCTCCTTCTATTTACGCTCCGATACCTGCAAGGCCCTCCCGGCCGTTTTCAGCGCCTCTTTTCTGATCATCCCGCCGTCAAGCACCAATCTTCCGTTGATCCACACCTTCTCAATTCCGAAGGAACAGATCCGATCCGGCGTCGCCTGTCTGATCGAATCCTCGCAGAAAACGGTGAGGTCCGCAAAGTATCCTTCCTTCACGTAGCCTCTGCCCTCCAGCTGGAAGCGGTCCGCTATGGCGCCAGTCATTTTCCGGATGGCCGCCGGCAAAGGACAGCCCCTTCCAAGAAGCGCATCCCGGATGAACTTCGGATAGCAGTCATAAATGGCCGGATTCTGGATCCCGTGCTCTTCCACCCAGGCATCCGTCATATAAAAGCAATGATCATTGTTTTCAAATTCGCCGATGATTTCAGGCGTGGAGTAGGGGGACATGTTCACCCGCCCCTGAAACCTGCTTTTTTCGCAAAGCATCAAATAAGCGTCCAGATCCTTTATACCCTCTTCTTTTGCAATCTGGTGAACGGTCTTTCCCTCATACCGTTCATGTCCCTCGCCAATATATGCAACCTCAATATCATCGAAACCAAACCCCAGAAGCAGACTGGTCGCTTTAATCAGCAGAGAAAGCTTCAGCCTGTTGAAGGGCTTCTTTCTCTCAGAGACACTCATTCCCTGATACCAGGCCGGGAGGATCACCGTAATGACCGAAACTCCCATGCATTCATTATAAATGTCAAACCAAGCGTCCACTCCCTCCCTGCGGAGTGTCTCCATAATCCGGACAAACTCATCCTTGTCCTTAAGAGAGCGTTTGCCCACGAAGATCGCATGAGAATACTGCAGCTTCAGATTTGTCCCCTTCGAAATCTCCACGAGCTCGTCGACAGCCCGAAGCAGGTGCGACCTTCCAAGAAGCTGCGGGTAAGCCATGGACACCGCCGAGTTGGCCCTTGGATGGACCGTCAGGGGGCGGTTGTATTTCACGCAAAGCTCCGCCACCTTTTTCAGCTCCTCCCGATCTGCATAGAGCCCTGGCTCATACATCAGCCCGACAGAAATTCCGGCTGCCCCCTGTTTCAGATTCTTTTCCAGAATCTCAAGCATCCGCCCCTCCTCTTCCGCCGTAAGCTTCCTGTTCGCAAAGCCGGATACCGCTGACCTGGCAGAGCAATGACCAACCAGCGCCGCGATATTGCAAGGGCAGTTCCGGTCGATAGCCGAAAAAAGCTCTTCTATCGTCCCATATTTTCCCGTCGTATCCTGAAAGAAAAACAGGCCTCCCCCCAGTTTATCCGTATAAGGACACCCCTCCTCGAAGCCCGTCTCCGAGATCCCACAGTTACCAGTCACAAAGGTCGTGATCCCCTGCCGGATAAACGGCTCAAAATAAGGAAGCGGATCCTTTTTGATGGCAAACCAATCATTGTGGGAATGACCGTCGATCCAGCCGGAAGAGACAGAATACCCTTCCAAGTCGATAATCCGATCGGCCTCATCTGAGATCATTTCCGCAACCCGCCGGATCCGATCGTCCTCGATCAAAATGTCCCCGGCAAAGGCATCTGCCCCCGTACCGTCATAGATCATCCCATGTTTCAGCAATATCTTCATTGTTCTCTTCCTTCCCGCATAGGTGGTCACTTCGTCTCAAACCAGCTCTTCCCCACGTTCATGTCGATCTCTAAGGGCACGGAAAGCTTTGCCGCCCCGTCCATCTCCTCAAGGAGGATGGCCTTCACCTGCTCGATCTCGGAGAGGGCCGTCTCCACCAAAAGCTCGTCGTGGATCTGCAGGATCAGCCTGGAACTAAGCCCTTCCTTTTTCAGACGCCGGTCAACCCCCACCATGGCGATCTTCATGATGTCGGCCGCCGTCCCCTGGATGGGGCTGTTCATGGCCACCCGCTCCCCGAAATTCCTCTGCATAAAATTCGAAGAAAAAAGTTCCGGCACGGGGCGCCTGCGCCCGTAGAGGGTGGTCACGTATCCTTGCTCCTTCGCCTGGGCCACCAGCCCGTCCAAAAACACCTTGACCCCGGGATACGTCTCAAAATATTGGCCGATGTAATCCAGAGCCTCCTTCCGGCTGATGCTAAGGCCCTCGCTGAGGCCGAAAGCGCTGATGCCGTAGACGATTCCGAAATTCACCGCCTTGGCGTTGCGTCTCTGTAAGTCCGTGACTTCCTCAAAAGGCGCATGGAACACCTGTGAGGCCGTGATCCGGTGGATGTCCTGAGCCTGGTGATAAGCCTCGATCAGCCGCTCGTCCCCCGACATGTGGGCCAGAACCCGAAGCTCGATCTGGGAATAATCCGCATCCACGAACACAAAGCCCTCCTTCGGCACGAAGACCTTCCGAATTTCCCGACCCAGGGCCATGCGGACCGGAATGTTCTGAAGATTCGGTTCCGCACTGCTGATCCGCCCAGTCGCCGTGATGGTCTGGTTGAACTTCCCGTGGATCCGCCCGTCGGGGGAGATAAAGGCCACGAGCCCGTCCGCATAGGTGGACTTTAATTTGGCAAGCTGCCGGTATTCCAATATTTTCGCCACGAACGGGTGCTCCGGCGCCAGCTTATCCAGAACATCCGCCGACGTGGAATACCCGGTCTTCGTCTTCTTCCCGTAGGGAAGCTTAAGCTTCTCAAACAAAATCACCCCAAGCTGTTTCGGCGAATTGATGTTGAACGCCTCCCCGCACAGCTCGTAGATCTCCTGCTCCAGCCGATCGATCTGCACCTTCAGGATATCTCCGTAAACAGAGAGTGCCTCCCGCTCCACCCGGATCCCCTCCCGCTCCATATGGTATAAGCTGTAAATCAGGGGCATCTCGATATTCAGATAAAGCTCCCTCATCCCGGTCTCCTCCAGCTTTCTCATCAGAATGGGACCGGAAGCGAAAGCCGTGTAGGCCATGTAACAGAAACAGGCAAGGGCGGCCGCCGGGTTTTCCGACAGGGCGGTTCCGTATGACGCTTTTCCCAAGAGATCGCTCCTGGAAGGCACCGTCATCCCCAGGTATTCCCCCGCCAGCTCGTCATAGGTATAGCCGCTTTTCAGAGGATTTAAAAGATATCCGGCCACCCCGGCATCGTAAAGTCCGTCCTGCTCCGGAAATTCCTCTCCCGCTAAAGTTCCCCGGGAGCTCTCCAGCAAAGGGAGCATCTCCTTCAAGTCCAGCGCCCAGATCTTTGCATGTTCCTTACAGAGCTCCGCCGCCTTCCCCGCCAGGTAAGTCCCGGTCATAAATCCGCCGGCCTCAATAAAATAGATGTCCTCCTCCCCGTAGGCCAGGGAAAGGCCGAACACCTCCCCCTCCCCGGCGATCAGCTGCATTCCGACCCGCTTTGCCGCCAGGGCTTCCTCAAAGACCCTTTCGGCGCCGGAAAGCTCGTCAATCAGGAGGAACTGCTCCTCCACTGCGTTTTTCGTCTGGTTTCCCGCCTCAAATCGTTTTAACAGACTCTTAAGCTCCAGCCGCTTCATGACCTCATAGGCCTCCGGCGTAAAAAGCTCCCCGACCTTCGCCGATTCCAGAGAAAACTCCACCGGGCAGTCCCGGTCGATGGTGGCCAAAACCTTCGAAAGCTCGGCCTGCTCCCTTCCCCCCTCTGCCGCCAGGGCCTTCTTCGCCCGCTCTGGTTTGACAGCCTCCAGATGCTCATAGACCGCCTCCAGACTGTGATACTCCCGAATCAGCGCATAAGCCGTCTTCTCCCCGATGCCCGCCACGCCTGGAATATTGTCGGATGAGTCCCCCATCAGTGCTTTCACGTCAATAAACTCCTTCGGCGTCACTCCAAGCTTCTCCACCACGTCCCGATCCAGATAATCCTCCACCGTGGTGGTTCCGCCCTTCGTCCTGGGAATCCGCACTTTCGTCCGTTCGCCGGCAAGCTGTAAGAGATCCCGGTCCCCGGAAACAAGGACCACAGAGAGTCCTGCCGCCTCACACCTTGCCGAAAGAGTTCCCAAAATGTCATCCGCCTCGTACCCCGCAAGCTCAACCGCAGGAATCCCCATGGCCGAAAGGACCTCCTTGGTGATAGGCACCTGCTCGTGGAGCTCGTCCGGCATCCCCTTCCTGGTCCCCTTGTAGGCCTCGTAAAGCCCGTGGCGGAAGGTGGGAGCCTTCACGTCAAAGGCCACTGCCAGATAATCCGGCTGCTCCTCGTCCAGAATCTTAAGCAGAATATTTAAAAAACCGTACACCGCATTGGTGTGGAGCCCCTCAAAATTGGTCATCCCCGCATGAATGCCGTAAAAAGCCCGGTTCAAAATGCTGTATCCGTCGATCAGTACAATCTTTTCTCCCATTATTCTTCCTTTCCCGCCTGCCCGGCCACGTCCCGTCCGGAAGCCGTCCGGGGACCCTTGTCATATCACGCCCAGATCGGCAAAAATCCTCAGCTGAAAAAGCACCGCAAAAAGCGTGCACCAGAAAGCCGTCGTATAAATCACGTAACGGAGCCCCTGCATAAAGTGTCTCCGGCGAATCAGCCGTTCCGAGTGCTCCAGCTCCTCCTCCAGCGCCCCGTCCAGGTCATAGAGCTCCCGGACCTCCTCGTCCTCGTGCTCCAGCTGCAGGATCCCGAGATACAGGGTATAATAAATATTTAATTCCTCCCTGCACTCACCGCAGGAGCGGACATGGGTCACAAACCCCTCCAGCTTATCCGGCGGCAGGCTTCCGTCTATATAATCCGTGATCTGCGCCTGAATTTCCATACAGCGGTTCATGGACATCCTCCCTTACCCGTCAAAATCCTTTATAGTATAGCATGTTCCGGGGGAATTTAACAGTATAAATTGCATGTCGGTGAAATGAGCGAATGGCGGAAGAAAATCGGTTCTTTTATATGAGCCAGTCGGGGAACACCGCCGGGTGCCCTCTTAAATAAAGCCTGAACGAAAAGAACCCATTTTCTCATGCGCCACTGCAATCTGGCAAACCGGGTGGCATGGGAAAGCGGCAGAGAGCTTCCCTGCCGCCATGGCTCACGCCAGCTTCTGTATTTTTTCTTCCTGCTCGGCCACCCTCTGTTTCAGGAAGGCCACTTCCGCCTCCAGGGCGTCCAACCGCTCCTCCTCTTTTGCGTACCGTTCTTCCTCTGCGGGACGATCGTCTCCCAGAAGGAGCATCTGGGGCACGACCACGTTTTCCACCTTTCGCTTCAGATACCGTACCTCCTCCTTTGCGTCCGACAGGTCGAACTTGAAGGTCACCATATCGATCTTAAAGATCCCCACGTCCGTCTTGAAGCCGGCCGTCTCCTCCTTCAATAGCTGGATATCTTCTTTTATCGGCTGTATCCTGGCGGTCTCCGAAAGCACCTGAGACATGTCGCATTTAAGCTCCGAGACATCCGCTCCAAGGCTTTCAAGCTCCGCCCTCATCGGCTGTAATTCTGACTTTAACTTATCCTCCAGAAGACCCGAAATGGCAAGCAGATCCTGGTTTGTCAAGGCCATCCTTACACCTCCTCGCTCTGGTCTCCATTATACCATGGTCCAGGCGGGTTTGTCAGCCGAATTTTTCCAAAATCCGACAAAAACAGATCTTGCCAGTCAACCTCTTCCCTAACGGACAAGGGCCGGATACTTTTCCTTGTTCCTGCGCTTGCACTCATACATGGCCGCGTCCGCCTGCTGAAGGATCTCGTCCAGAGTCCATTCATTGTCCTTCCCCTCGACCTCCACGATGCCGTAGCTGAAACTGCACTGGTATTCCCCATTGTCCACGGCCTGGAAGCTTTCCAGGATCTCCGCCATCTTCCGGTCGATGAGGTCCTTGATGCGGCCCGTGAGGACCAGGCAGAACTCGTCCCCTCCGGTCCTGGCGAAGGTATCGTCGTTTCGGAAATTGCTCCGAATCACCTCCACGAAGGTCTGGATGTAAATATCCCCCTCCAGATGGCCGAAGGTGTCGTTGACATACTTTAAGCCGTCCAGATCCAGGTAGCAGAGGGTGGCCTCCCGCCGCTCCTTCAAAATGCCGTCCATGTATTCCTCGAAAAACAGGCGGTTCCGGATGCCGGTTCCCGGGTCCCGGTAAGCCTTGCTGGTCAGCGTATGGGCCATCTTCTTTTCATCGGTAACGTCCACCACGATATGTACGTGGGAATTCCTGTCCTTCCATTCCACCGGAAAGGAAGTGATGCGGTAGAAGGTCTCATTCTCGCCCTCGACCTCCCACACGTTATACTGATCCACGCTGCCGTACTCCGCATCGTTCCACTCCAGAAGCTCCGACTGGAAGGAGAGCCGCTTCTTGCAGGTCTCACAGACTGCGTCTTTTCCGTCCTCCCCGTTCCGCCGCTTGTTGCAGTACAGGACCTCCTTGCTGTCCGTGTCCACCACCAGAAGCCATTCATTCCTCCGGCTGAGAAGTTCCACCAAGAGCTCGTTGTCATTCTCAATCAAGGCAGCATGCCGGTCGGTTCTGACCATTGCCTCCTTAAGAGCCGCCATCTGCTCCCCCATGCGGGAAAGGCTCTCGGACAGCCTCTTCAGGCTTTCGTCCGCAGAAAATCCCAGTTCCGGGAGAACTGCGGACGCATCTCCCGAAGCCAGCTTCTGCGCATAGTCCGCAAGCGCCGAAACCACCTGATGAAAATCGTTGTCACACATTGAAGCAGCTACCTCCCATGAACTCCCGCAGCAGAGAATTGTTCGGGATATTGTCACTGACCACCGTCAGGAAATAATCAAAAAACTTGAGCAGCCGTTTGGCCTCCACGTACTCCGGCACCTCCCTGGGGATACCGAAGAGAAGCGGTTCCGCATAGGGCTTTAACACGGCAAGCTCGTAGATCAGGGCCGAATTGAACACCACGTCCGCCGACTCCTGATAGGGAAAGATGTTCTCCTCCTCGCCCCTGCGGACCGAAGGCCACATGGCGATGGTGTCTCTGGCGGAGGTTCCCCTGGTCCTGGCGTCCCGCACGATCCGCCTGATCAGCCGTCCGTCGGTGCTTGGGATCCGGTTGTGCTCGTCCACGTTGAGCTGCGTCAGGGCGCTGATGTAGATCTTAAATTTATGCTCCGGAGCCAGGCTGTAAGAAAGCTTGTCGTTGAGGCCGTGAATCCCCTCGATGACCAGGATGTCCTCCGCACCAAGAGTCAATGCGTCTCCCCGGTATTCCCGCTTCCCTTTCTTGAAATTAAAGGTGGGCATGGCCACGGTCCTTCCCGCCAGAAGCTCCGTCATGTCCTTATTGAACTGCTCCACGTCAATGGCTTCCAGGCATTCGAAATTGTACTCGCCGGATTCGTCCCTGGGCGTGTCCTCCCGGTTGACAAAGTAATTGTCCAGAGCGATGGGATGGGGCTTTAACCCCAGTGTCCTGAGCTGGATGGAGAGCCGGTGGGAGAAGCTGGTCTTCCCCGAGGAGGAGGGCCCTGCGATCATGACGAACTTTTTCTTCCTGTCCGCTGCGATCTGGGTGGCAATCTCCCCCAGCCGTTTTTCCATGAGCGCCTCCTGGACCAGGATCAGATCGCCCACGGAACCGTTCACGATCCACTCATTGAGATCCCCCACCGTGTCCACGCCCAGGGTCTCTCCCCATCTGGAAGACTCCTTCTGGCAGCGATAGACCTTCTCGCCCGGATAGAAGTCCGGGACCACCTCCGGCTCCCGCTGGACCGGCATCTGAATCACGATGCCCCCGTCAAAGGGGTAGAGCTTGAAATATTTGAGATAGCCCGTGTCCGGCACCATGTAGCCATAGTAATAATCCTCAAAGCCCCGGATCCGATAGAGGTTGACCCTGGAGACCCTGCGGTAGCGGAAGAGCTTTTCCTTGTCGTGCATGCGGTACTGGCCGAAAAGCTCAACCGCCTCGTCCGTGGAGACGTTCCGTTTGTCGATGGGGATCCTCGCTTCCACCAGTTCCCGCATCTTCTCCTCCACCTTTGCGGTAAAGGCCTCGTCCGCCGTAATCCGTCCCCGGATATCCACGTAGACCCCCTTGCTCACGGAAAAATCCACCAGCACCTTGTCCAGGTTCTCCCGGCCGGCCACCTTGTAGATGGCCTTCACGAGAAGAAAGATCATGCTGCGGTGATAGGTCTGGATCCCCGGTTTGTCCGCCGCCGTGAAAAAGGAGACCATGCTCCCGTCCGTCACCGTCTTGTGCAATTCCGCCAGCTTTCCGTTCACGGACGCCAGGAGAATGTCATGGGCGTATTCCCCCTGCACTTTTTTCGCAAGAGACAGAAGGGAGGCGTTCTCCTCCACTTCCATCTCCCTGTTGTTAAGCATTACCTTCCACATACCAATCCCTCCTGTATTCCTCTTATCGTATCTGATATGGATAGACCACCGGTGCCCGAACCACTCGGAGCCCGGCCTCCTCGGCCTCCAGTTTCTCTGCCACCGCCTCCACGAACAGATGCTCCAGTCCGTAATGGCCGGCGTCCACCAGGGAGACTCCCTCTGCCACAAGGTCCAGTCCCTCGTGGTGCCCCATGTCCCCGGTGATAAGTACGTCCGCTCCCCGCAAGAGCGCCGCCTTCCCCATGCTCTTTCCGGAGCCCGGGGAGATGGCCGCCCTCCTCACGGGCCTTCCGGAAGAGTAGACCGTCACGGCCGGAATCCCGAACCGCTCCTTCACGGTCTTTGCAAGCGTCTCCACCGCACAGACCTCTTTCAGATCTCCAATCTTTCCGATACCCACGGGAGCGTCATCTTGCTCCCCGGTCACTTCCAGGGGCAGAAGTTCTTTTGTCTCGTCAAAGAGGCCGAGCCGTCCTGCCGCCAGGTCCGCCATCCCGCCTTTTGCGATGTCAAAGCTCGTATGGCCGCTGTAGCATGAAATGTCTGCCGCAATCAGCGACAGAAGCCGCCGTCCCAGGGCGTCCCGATCGCTGACATGCTTCACGCCCCCGAAAATCAGCGGGTGATGGGTAATCAACATGTCCGCCCCCTCCCGGATGGCGGCCTCTATGATTGCTTCCGTGGCATCCAGGGCCACGTAGACCGTATGTACTTCCTTTCCCGCCCTTCCCGCCAAAAGTCCCACGTTGTCCCAGGATTCTGCCAAGGACTCCGGCCACCTCCGGTCAAACCAAGCTGCGATCTCTCCACAGGTTTTCATTTTGCACTCCTTTCTGCCGTTACAAGCGATTGCGAAACATGACATTGCATGGCGGATTCTGGCGATTGCGTCCATCCAAAGCCTGCAGCGCCAGCCATTCCGATGAGCCCATAACCGCAGAAAACACTCGGGCAGAGGCCCTCCTGTTTTCCATGGTCTCATCTCCATGGCGCAGAGGGCTTTTCCCGGATGCAATCACCAGAATCCTCCCCAAAGTTTTCCCGCAATCGCCCGGCACACCCACAGTTCTCCGTTTTGCAACCGCCCGGCTTCGGCGGTTGGCCCAGCTCTCAGGTTTCCATCGTGCGGGCCGCCGCCTCGGCCAGGGCAATAGCCCCGGAGAGCAGGGAAAGCTCTTGTTCCACCTGGGTGAGCCGCTCTCCGGCCCGCCCCGTCCCCGCAGGCAAAAGTTCCGCCCGGATGGCCTCCAGGATCCCCCTCTCTTTCCGGAGAAAGGCTGAGACCACCGGCTTTCCCGAGCGGAGCAGATACCGCCCGTAGGTCTCCTCCACAAGGCTCCAGGGCTCCTTCCGGCACGAAATCGCCTCCGCCATCTTTTCGGGCGCCGCCTTGAGCACCGTGTAATATTTCCCCTCGTCGAGGACCATGTCCTCCGTGAGGATCCGGTATCCGTTCCCCATGAGGTAACGGCGCACTCCGGGGATTTCCGACTGGGGGGAGAGCACCAGGTATCTGAGACTTTCCGCCGTCCGCCTCCCCTTCGTGAGGATCCGTATCATGAGGGGGCCTCCCATCCCGGCAAGGACTGCCGCATCGGCTTCCCCCGGCGCAAGGGCCGAGAAACCGTCGCTGAGCCTGAGCTCAATCTGTCCCGAAAGCCCCCGCTCCTCCACATGGGCCTTAGCCCGGGAAAGCGGGCCCTTCCCCACGTCCATGGCGATGGCCGAGGGGATTCGCCCCTCCTCCAAAAGCCGGATGGGCAGGTACCCGTGGTCCGTCCCGACGTCCGCCAGACGGCTCCCCATCTCCACCATGTCCCCGACGGCCCGAAGCCTTGGCGAAAGCGCCGTCCGCCCCCCCGCTTCCCCGGGGTCTTTCCTCCTAAGTCCTTTATCCATACCCTTCTCCCACACTGAGCCTCCTACATCACGCAATCCCCCATGTCACGAGAAGTCAGGAAGAAACGTGGTTTTTTCTAAGCCAGAACCATTTGAAAGCCGCCGGTACTTAGGGCGTTCCGAGCGTAAGCGAAAGAAAGCCCTTAGTACCGCTGCGAGCTTTCAAGAGCGGAAGCGTGTTCTGGCGTGAAAAGAACCACGTTTCTTCCGTCACTACTCCAAAAAGTCCTTCAGCTTCCGGCTCCTGCTGGGATGCCTGAGCTTCCTGAGGGCCTTGGCCTCGATCTGGCGGATCCGCTCCCTGGTCACGTTGAATTCCCGTCCCACTTCCTCCAGGGTCCGCCCCTCGCCGTCCAGAAGCCCGAACCGCATGCAGAGCACCTGTCGTTCCCGATCCGTCAGGGTGCATAACACCTCGCCAAGCTGTTCCCGAAGCATTGAGAAATCCGCCGCCTCCGCCGGAACCTGGACCCGGTCGTCCTGGATGAAGTCCGACAGATGGCTGTCGTCCTCCTCCCCCACCGGCGTCTCTAGGGAGACCGGCTCCATGGAGAAACGCATGATCTCCCGCACCTTGTCGGGGGAGAGCTTCATTTGCTCCCCGATCTCCTCCGGGCTCGGCTCCCGCCCGTACTCCTGAGTCAGCCTTCTGGAGACCCGGATGACCCGGTTGATGGTCTCCACCATGTGGACCGGGATGCGGATGGTCCTTCCCTGGTCGGCGATGGCCCTGGTAATGGCCTGACGGATCCACCAGGTGGCATAGGTGCTGAACTTGTACCCCTTTCGATAGTCAAACTTCTCCACCGCCTTCATGAGCCCAAGATTTCCCTCCTGGATCAGGTCCAGGAACTGCATGCCCCGGCCCGCATACCGCTTGGCGACGCTCACCACCAGCCTGAGGTTGGCCTCCGCCAGCCGCCTGGCGGCATCCTCGCTCCCCTCCTCGATCTGCCTGGCCAGCCGGATTTCTTCCCCGGGCGTGAGGAGCGGCACCTTCCCGATCTCTTTCAGATAAAGACGCACCGGGTCCTCCTCCGTGGCCCCTTCCATCTCTTTTGGCAGTGGAAGCTCCTCCTCCGCTTCCTCCTCCGGAAAAACCTCCGAAAACCCGCTCTGTATCTCCACTCCTGCGGCTTCCAGCACCTGGAAGGTCCGGTCGATGCAGTCTGCGTTCAGACTGTCCTCCTCCAAAGCCTCCATAATGTCCTGATAGTCCAGAATGTTCTTCCTCCGTGCCGCCAGCGAAAGCAGACCCGCCAGCTTGTCCTCCAATCGGAGATTCACCGCCTCCATATAACTCCCATCCTTCCGTCACCGTCTACTGCTGTTGCACAAAGTATTTCCTTAATTGAGAGAAATATGCAGTCCGTTTATCCCGGCCTGCTCCTTCATGAGCTTTTGCAGAAGAGAAATGTCCGTCACGTTCCGGATCTTTTCCTCCAGACTGTGCCGTTTCACCCGTTTCACCGTCTCCGCAAACGCCTTCTCTCGTTCCTCCTTGGAAAGCTCCGAAAGGGAAGTGTTGAACAGCGATGCCACTTCCTTGTATTCATCCTCGTCGTTGATAAAATGGTTCAGAATGTCCGCCGGCGAGAGCGTCCCCACCTCCAGGCCCTCATAGACCATCCCGGCCACCCGCCGGTATAATTCCTCCGTGAAATCCTCCGGCGAAAGGATCCCCTTCACCGCCGGATAGACCCGCTCATCCTCTATGAGCCAGGTGAGGAGGATCTTCTGGGACTGCCGAATCCCGTCCGGCTTCCTCCTTTTTTCCGTCCTGCCGCCCGTCCTCCCCGTCCCGCCTCCGAGCCCCGTCCTGCCGCCCGTGGCGTTCACCAGGCTTTTCAAACTGTCATAGTCGATCAGGTACTGTCTTGCGGCCGCCTCCATATAGTTTTCCCGCTCCAGCCGCTCCGTAAACTGTAAAAGCTTTTCCGCAAGAGCGTTGTGAAAGGCGGTCTTCTGCTCCGGGTCGTTCATGTCATACTGGTGATACAGCACGTCCGTCTCGAAAAGAAAGCTGTTTTTCGCCTGGCTGATCCGCTCCTCAAAGGCCTCCCGGCCCAAGGCCTTTATGAATTCATCCGGGTCCTTATAGGGTTTAAGGTTTAAAACCCTTGCCGAAATGCCCGCCTCTTTCAAAATGGGGATGGCCCTGAGCGCCGCCTTCACCCCTGCCCCGTCGCTGTCGTAGGTTAAGACCGCCTGCTCCGTATAGCGGCGCAGCAGGTTTGCGTGTCCCGGCGTGAAGGCCGTCCCCAGGGAAGCCACCGCATTGGTGAACCCGGCCTGGTGCATGGAGATCACATCCATGTAGCCTTCGCAGAGCAGCAGGTAGGGCTTCCTGGCCGTCCTGGCGTAATTGAGCCCGTAAAGGTTCCGGCTCTTGTCAAAGACCTTTGTCTCCGGGGAATTCAGGTATTTGGGCTCCCCCTCCCCCATGACCCGGCCGCCGAAGCCGATGACCTTCCCGTTTGCATCCATGATGGGAAACATGACCCGGTTCCAGAACCGGTCATGGGCCCCCCGCTCCTCGATCTTTACAAGCCCGCTCTCATTTAAGACCTCGTCCGAAAATCCCTTCTTTTTTAGATACCGGTAGAGGTCGTCGCTGTACATGTTGGCGTAGCCCAGGCCGAACCGCCGGATGGTCTCCTCCGTGAGCCCCCTCCCCGTCAGGTACTCATGGGCCCGCTTTCCACCAGGGCCCGTCAGCTGGTAATAAAAATACCTCCCCGCCTCCTTGTTGGCCTCCAGAAGTCTGGAGCGCAGATCCGCCTGCCTTCTCGCCTCGGCGCTCTCCTCCCCCTTCGGAAGCTCCACCCCAGCCCGCTCCGCCAGGGCCTCCAAAGCTTCCGGGAACGTATAGTTCTCATATTCCATCAGGAAGGTGATCACATTTCCGCCGGCCCCGCATCCGAAGCAGTAATACATCTGTTTGGACGGCGTCACCGAGAATGAGGGGGTCTTTTCATTGTGGAAGGGACAGAGCCCGAAATAAGTGCCGCCCTTCTTCTGCAATTTCACATAAGAAGAAATCACGTCCACGATGTCACTTCTGGAGCGGACCTCCTCCACCAGCTCGTCCGGATAATACATAGCCTCACCTCTGTCAGTTTTTCCACGCCTTCGGCACGAACAGCTCCGTGAAAGTGTCGATGGCATAGCCGTCGCTCATGCCCGCAATATAGTCGCAGACGACCCGCTCCTCGCTCTCACCCAGCTCCATCAGCCGCCGATACTCCTCCGGAAGCTCCTCCGTGTGCTTCCTGTAATACTCAAACAGCGCAATCAGAAGTTCCTTCGCCTTTGGATCCTCCTCCTTGGACACGCTGTTGGCGTAGACATGCTCAAACATAAAGCTCCTGAGGCTTCCCATGGCCCGCTCCACATCCGGGGACATGCAAATCTCCGGCTTTCCCAGGCTTTCCCCGATGATATTATGGATGATGGTATTGAGCCGCTCTCTTACGGTATGCCCCAAAACGTCCGTATATTCCGCCGGGAGCTCCTCTTCCGTCAGAATCCCCGCCCGGATGGCATCGTCGATGTCATGGTTTATGTAGGCGATCTTGTCGGAAATCCGCACCACCTTCCCCTCCAGGGTGGAAGGATTCCCCGAAGTCCTGTGGTTCAGGATGCCGTCCCGCACTTCCCAGGTGAGGTTCAGCCCCACCCCGTCCTTCTCCAACCGCTCCACCACCCGAACGCTCTGCTTATAATGAGCGAAACCACCGGTACAGACGGAATTAAGGGCCGCCTCCCCCGCATGGCCGAAGGGGGTGTGACCCAGGTCGTGACCGAGGGCAATAGCCTCCGTCAGCTCCTCGTTGAGCCGCAGGGACTTGGAGATGCTCCTGGCGATCTGAGCCACCTCCAGGGTGTGAGTCAGCCTGGTCCGGTAATGGTCGCCCACCGGTGAGAGAAAGACCTGCGTCTTGTGCTTTAAGCGGCGGAAGGACTTGGAGTGAAGGATCCGGTCCCGGTCCCTTTGGTAGGCGGGCCGGATGTCGCAGGGCTCCTCCTCCCTCTGCCGCCCCCTGGTGTTCTTGCTGAGGGCCGCATAGGGGCTGAACGTGGCCTCCTCCAGTGCCTCCAGCTGCTCCCTGATATTCATTGTCCCGCCTCCTTGCATATTTTGTTTTTCTTTCCGTGCGATCTTCCACAGTCTTTTGACAATCTTCTATAAAAAAGATTTTTCTGTAACCTCTCTATGAGTATACCACATTCCCTTTGAATAGCAAAGAAAATCCCATCGCCTTTTTTTGATATTTTTACAAAAACGAGAAAAAATAAAAATAGGGAAAAAATAGAGAATTCTCCAGTAATATAATTTTTAGGATTTTCACGGAAAATTCACTTTTCCCTTGTCCCCTCGTCAATTTTATTGTAAACTAGAGAGAAATGACTATTTTGGAGGGAAAAGCATGGAACAAACGACAAAAAGAAGCAGCTTCTCCGGAAAGCTGGGATTCGTCCTGGCTGCCGCAGGCTCTGCGGTGGGACTGGGCAATATCTGGCGGTTTCCGTATCTGGCGGCCAAATACGGCGGAGGAATCTTCCTTCTGGTCTACCTGATTCTGGCCGTGACCTTCGGCTTTGCCCTGATGGTGGCGGAGATCGCCATCGGCAGGAAGACCAGGCAGAGTGCCATCCACGCCTACGGCGTCCTGGACAAACGGTTCCGCTTCCTGGGGCCGCTCGCATCCCTGGTGCCCATCATCATCACGCCCTACTACTGCGTGATCGGCGGCTGGGTCATCAAGTATCTGTCCGTCTACGCAACCGGCGGCGGACATACCCTGGCGGGGGATAACTATTTCACAGAGTTTATCTCCTCCGTCTCGCCCATGGTATGGTTCATCGTCTTCGTGGCCATCACCGTGATCATCGTCATGACCGGCGTGGAGAAGGGCGTGGAGAAGGTCAGCAAGGTCATGATGCCCCTTCTGGTACTGCTCTCATTGGGAATCGCCATCTACTGTCTGACTCTTCCCGGAGCCATGGAGGGCGTGGTCTACTACCTGAAACCGGATTTCAGCAAGTTTTCCGCAACCACGATCTTAGCCGCCATGGGACAGTTATTCTACTCCATGTCCCTGGCCATGGGCATCATGATTACCTACGGCTCCTACATGAAGAAGGATTCCCATCTGACGGCCTCCGTCCATCAGATTGAGATTTTTGACACGGGCATCGCCTTCTTAGCCGGCCTGATGGTCATCCCCGCCGTGTTCTCCTTCACCGGGGGCGCAGACATTAATGCGGGACCAGGCCTCATGTTCATGACGCTCCCGAAGGTGTTCGGAAGCATTGCGGTCACCAACACTATCGGAACCCTGTTCTTCCTGCTGGTGTTGTTTGCGGCTCTCACCTCCGCCATCTCCCTGACGGAGACGGTGGTGTCCATCCTCTGCGACAAGACGGGGATGAAGCGGACGACCAGCTGTATCGTGACGGCGGTGATCATCATCGGCCTGGGAAGCCTGTCGGCCCTCGGCTACGGCGCTCTCGCCCAGGTCCAGATCATCGGCATGGCCTTCCTGGACTTCTTCGACTTCGTCAGCAACAGTATCCTGATGCCCGTCGTGGCTTTCCTGACCTGCATCCTGGTGGGCTATGTCGTCAAGCCCCCGGCCATCATAGAGGAAGCGGAGGCGGAGGGGGCGACCTTCAAGGGAAGAGGGCTGTTCGTCTTCGTCATCAAGTACCTTGCGCCCATCTGCATCGTGGCAATCCTTATAAGCTCCGTGCTGAGCGCATTCGGCATCATCAGCATTTAAGCGAACTGCACGAAGCCGGTATGAACACGATTCGCCTGTATTTGACGGCATTTACCGACACATGATAACCAATGGCTGCCCGGCGGGCTTCCTTCCGGGCAGTTCTTTTTAAAAGCCTTTTTTATATAATTTTATGAAGAAACTGCTATCGCACCTTCCCCTCGACGGACTGATCCCGCTTCTCACCTGTTTTCTGGTCAATGACTTTGTCTACTTCATCCTGCGGATCTTTATGGAAGGAGCGCACCACTACGACTTCACCACCCCCCTGGACCGGATGATTCCCTTCCGCCCGGAATGGGTCAGTATCTATTTTGTCTGCTACGTGTTCTGGGTGGTCAACTATCTTCTGATTGCGGGAGGCGGCAAGGAACGGCTGTACCGCTTTGTGACGGCGGATATGCTCTCCCGTCTCGTCTGCGGAATCTTTTTCGTACTGCTGCCGACCACCAACGTGCGGCCCGAGGTCGTCGGAGACGGGGTCTGGGAGGACATCATGCGGTGGCTCTACGCCATCGATGCGCCCACCAACCTGTTCCCGTCCATCCACTGCCTCACAAGCTGGTTCTGTTATGTCGGGCTCCGCGGACAGGAACGCATCCCGAAATGGTATCGGGCGTTTTCCCTGGTCTTCACGGTTCTCATCTGCCTGTCCACCCAGTTTACCAAGCAGCATTATCTGGTGGACGTGATCGGGGGCATCGGACTGGCACAGCTTTGCCATTCGCTGTCCTGGAAATTTGACTGGTATAAACCGTTCATGTGTTTTTTTGAAACCATCAACAAAAAAGTCTGGAGACATAACTAAGGAATTTCGCACCGTAAAATTCCGTGACGGAAACAGGAAGGACTTATGGGAAGTAAAAAAAAGAATCTATTAAACCTGGCGTTTTTGCTCACGGTCTTTTCTCTGACCATCTGGGCAGTATTCCGCGGGGAAGACCCTGACCTGGTCTTCTCCTACGTAAAAACCGCAAACCCCGTGTTTCTCCTTCTGGGAGTGCTGTGCGTGGTAACCTTTATCCTGGGGGAATCCCTGATCATCTGCTACCTGCTCCGGGTCCTGGGCTACAAGGTTCGGGCGGCAAGGTGTTATCTCTACTCCTTCGTCGGATTCTTTTTCAGCTGTATCACGCCGTCGGCCACCGGAGGTCAGCCAGCCCAGGTTTATTACATGAAGAAAGACCGGATTCCAATCCCCGAGTCCACCCTGGTCCTGATGATTGTCACCATCACCTACAAGCTGGTGCTGGTAGTCCTCGGAGTCCTCGTTTTCCTCCTCCGCCCTGTGCGCATCATGCATTATCTGGAGCCGGTCCTGTTCTGGATGTATCTGGGGCTGGCGTTGAACGTGTTCTGCGTCGTCTTCATGATGATTCTGGTGTTCCACCCGAAATTGGCCAAATGGATCATGGTAAAGGGCCTTAAGCTCCTGGAGCGATTCCACCTGCTCCGGAAAAAGGGGAAGCGGCTCAAACGGCTGGAGGCCTCCATGGACGATTACCATGCGGCCGGGGAGTTTTACTGGAAACACAAGGCCGTGGTCATCAATGCTTTTCTGATTACCATCCTCCAGCGGCTCCTGCTCTTTTTCGTCACCTGGCTCACCTACAGGGCTTTCGGCTTCTCCGGGGAGAACGTTGTCACCATCGTCTGCCTGCAGGGGATGATCTCCCTGGCGGTTGACATGCTGCCCCTTCCCGGCGGCATGGGCATCAGCGAAAAGCTGTTTTTATCCATCTTCGCTCCCATACTCGGGCCGGACCTTCTCCTGCCCGCCATGATCGTGAGCCGTGGAATCAGCTATTATTCCCAGCTTTCCATCAGTGCGGTCATGACCGTGGTCGCACACTTTATCATTGGAAAAGGCGCTTCGAAAGATTCCGGCAGGAAGGATTCCGATTCCAAAGACGCAGCCTTGAACGACTCAAACTCAGGAGGCAATGTAACATGATTGGATTTTATAACTATACGGTGGTCCTCACCTACGTAAGCCTGATCTCTTCCGTCTTCGGGATGACCCAGGCCATCCACGGGCATTTCAAGACCGCCATCTTCTGTCTGGCCCTCTCGGGCCTATGCGACATGTTCGACGGCAAGATCGCCCGCACCAAAAAGGACCGCACCGAGGACGAAAAAGCCTTCGGTATCCAGATTGATTCCCTGTGCGACGTGGTCTGTTTCGGGGCCTTTCCCGCACTGATCTGCTATCTCCTGGGTGTCCGAGGCGTCCTGGGGCTGCTCGTCATCTCCATCTATTGCGTCTGCTCCGTGGTCCGTCTGGCCTTCTTTAACGTTCTGGAGGGGAAACGGCAGCAGACGGAGGGCGGCGCCAACCACTACTACCACGGGCTCCCCATCACCTCCATGTCAGTGGTGCTGCCCCTGATTTTCATGACCCAGTTCTTCCTTCCAGATTTCGCCTTCCTGGTACTGCTACATATCGTGCTCCTGGTGGTCGGGATCCTCTTCGTGGTGGATTTCCGCTTCCGGAAGCCAAATAACAAGACCCTGGCCGTGCTGGTATTTATCGTGGCCGCCGCCCTGGCTGCCCTGGTGATCTACAGTACCTTCCGGGTTCCGAGGCACTACGAGGACAGCAGTCCCATCATTGATAAAATATTTGAGGAGTGACGGAGGAAGGGGCGGCACCGATGATTTATAAAACAAGAGATGGAAGCGAGATTCGGGGCAATGAGGGGCAGGACCGGTTTCTGGCGGCCCTCTACGGCACACGGGCGGGGCGGGCGGCGGTCCGGTTCCTCGTCCGGCCGGCGGTGTCCAAAATCGGCGGGGCCTTTTTGAACAGCGCCTTTTCCCGACTCCTGATCAAGCCCTTCGTGGAAAAAAACCAGATAGACTTAAGTCTGTACGAGCCGGAACAGTACCCGTCCTACAACGCCTTCTTCACCAGAAAGATCCGGAGCGGTCTGCGGCCTTTCGACACCCGCCCCTCCCATCTGGTCAGCCCCTGTGATGCCAAGCTTACGGTCTGCCCGGTTTCGGAGGGGGGGCGCCTTCTCGTCAAGGAGACCGCCTACACGGTGATAAGTCTTCTAAGGGACGAGAAACTGGCCCGCCGCTACTATGGCGGGCAGGCCCTGATTTTCCGACTGACGGTGGATGACTACCACCACTATTTCTACCCGGCGGACGGAAGGAAAAGCCGGAACCGGACGATCCCCGGCGTTCTCCACACGGTGAATCCCGCCGCCGGTGACGTCTATCCCATTTACAAGGAAAATTTCAGACAGTACTGCCTCATAAAGACCTCCGCTTTCGGCACCATCCTCATGATGGAGGTGGGCGCCCTGATGGTGGGAAAAATCAAAAACCATCACCCGGAGGCCAGAGCCGTATCCCGGGGAGAGGAGAAGGGATATTTCGAATTCGGCGGCTCCACGGTGATCCTCCTTTTGCAGCCAGGTGCGGCGAGGCTGGACGCCGATCTCCTGAATAACAGCCTGGAGGGAGCGGAGACCATCGTGAAGGCCGGGGAGAGGATCGGACAACAATCAAATATTGACGAGGAGAAGGAGACAGATGCTTTCCATCGCAGACACGACGGCTAAAACCGGCCGTCTATCGTCTGCTCACGGAAACATCTGTCTCCTTCTCCCCATGCTTTCTTATGCGCTCTGCTCCCGCAGCACCCTGCTCAGGGTTGCGAAAAGGTTCTCCACGTCGATGGGCTTTGCGATATGGCCATTCATCCCGCAGGCCAGCGCCGCCCGTTTGTCCTCCTCAAAGGCATTGGCCGTCATGGCCAAAATCGGCACGTTCGCCAGTTCCTTGTTCTCCAGCTTCCGGATGAGCCTGGCCGCCTCGTGACCGTTCATCACCGGCATCTGAACATCCATCAGCACCAGCTGGTAATAGCCTGGTTCCGAAATGCGCAGCATCTCCACGGCCTTCTCTCCGTTTCCTGCCACGTCCACCGTGAATCCCGCATCCGTCAGGAGTTCCGTCGCAATCTCCTGGTTCAGCTCATTGTCCTCGGCCAGAAGAATCCGCCCGGTCTCAATCTTCTTCAGCCCCTCTCCGCACTTCTCCCTGTCCCGCTCCTCTCCATTGACAATGGAATAGAGACAGCTCCGAAGCTCCGACAAAAACAGCGGCTTGCTGCAAAACGCCGTGACACCGGCCTCCTTCGCCTCCTCCTCAATGTCCGTCCAGTCATAGGCCGTCAGAACGATGACCGGCACGTCCTCCTTCATTTCCTTGCGGATTCTCCTGGTAACCTCGATCCCATTCATGTCCGGCAGGAACCAGTCAATGATATAAACCTTGTACTCGTCCCCCCGCATCAGCGCCTGCCGGGTGCGCAGAACGGCCTCCTTTCCGGACAGGGTCCATTCTGCCCGCATCCCGATCTGTCCCAACATGTAGGACACGCTGTCACAGGTGTTGAAATCGTCGTCCACCACCAGAGCCCGGCAGTCTTTCAGCTCCGGAATGTCCTGGGGCCCCTTCCCCGTCGAATCCAGACGGAAGGTAAAGGAAACCACAAATTCCGTCCCCACCCCTTCCTTGCTCTTCACCTCGATGGAGCCGTTCATCATGTCCACGATGTTTTTCGTGATCGCCATCCCGAGGCCAGTGCCCTGGATCCCGCTGATCGTCGTATTTTTCTCCCGCTCAAAGGGCTCAAAAATGTGGGAAATGAACTCCTCGCTCATGCCGATGCCGGTATCCCGGATGTAAAACTCATAGTTGGCATAGCCCGCAGGGGCTCCCGGCCTCTCAATAATCCGCATGGTAATGATGCCGCCCATGCCGGTATATTTGATCGCATTGCCGAGAAGATTTAAAAGTACCTGGTTGAGCCGCAGCTTGTCACAGTAAATCTCCTCGTCAAACACGTCCACCGTGTCAATATAAAATTCCAGCTGCTTGGCGTGAATGTCGGCCTGCACGATATTGCGCAGCCCGTGGAGAATGTCGGGCAGACAGCAGGGCTTCTCCTCCAGGTGCATCTTTCCGCTCTCAATCCGGCTCATGTCCAGCACGTCGTTGATGAGGCTCAGGAGGTGGTTTCCGGAGGTCATGATCTTCTTCAAATATTCCTTCACCTGCTCCTGGCGCTCAATATGGGTGAGGGCCAGCGCCGTAAAGCCGACGATGGCGTTCATGGGCGTGCGGATGTCGTGGGACATGTTGGAGAGGAAGGCGCTCTTGGCCTTGTTGGCCCGATTTGCCTGCATCAGCGCATCCTCCAGCAGGCTCTTCTGCTCCATCTCCCTCCGAATCTCCGCATCCACGCTGCGAAATCCCAAAACGATTCCATGGTTTTCCGTCCACTCGCCCGCCCGCACCACCTTGATCTGGAAATATCTCATATTTCCATTTTTAAAAGTGCGGTAATTCCGGTGACACTGCCGCTCCTTCGCCAGCTCCCGCTTAAGGCCCTCCCGGCAGGCCAGCTCCTCAAGTCCCGTTCGGTCCTCCTCGTGGACGAACTCCTCTATGTAACGCCCCATGCACTCGTCCAGGGAAAGCTCCCCACCAAAAATTTCTTCCAGGACGCAGTCTCCGTTCTCCTCATGGCGAAGCCGGTTTCCCGTCCCCGTGTCCAGGTCAAAGAAACAGACCAGCGTGTAATCCATGCTCAGGGCATGGACCAGCTCCATCTGCCGTCTCTCATGCTCCCTCTCCTGCAGCTTCTGGGCCGTACAATCCAGAAGAAACCGCTGATAAAACCGCTCCCCGTCCTCCTCCAAAAGCTTGATGTTCCCCATCACGTGCAAAATATCCCCGTTCTTATGAAGAACGCGGTATTCCACGCTGACGCTGTCCCCCTCCGTCTTCAAATCCGTGATCGCCCTCCGAAGATAGGGCTTATCCTCGTCCAGTACCGAATTCGCCACCACGAAAAATCCGTCCGCCTCCATCTCCTCCTGGGTTTCATAACCCAGGATGTTAAGGGCCGCCCGGTTGACGCTTAAAATTCTGGAGCCGTCCGTGGTGTGACACATGACGCCGCAGTCCATGGTCGTAAAAATGGTCTCCAACGTATGATTTTTCTGTATGATCTCCTGCTCGTAGGCCCGCTCCTGGGTCACGTCGATGGCCACTCCCACCGTGCCCATCACGCTGCCGTCCAGGTCATAGAGGGGAGATTTGTAGGTGGTCAGGAGTTTTGTCCCGTCCCCGGTCTGGACGCATTCCTCGGACACGCAGGTCTCCCGCTTCGTCATCACGATCCGCTCCGACTCGATGCAGGCCGGGTCGTCCTCCTCCACGTCCCAGATGTAGGCGTGGCCCCGGCCCTCCACCTGCCGCTTCGTCTTGTTCACGGTCCGGCAGAAGCTGTCGTTGACCTTCTCATGGATGCCGTCCTTGTCCTTGTACCAGATCAGGTTGGGAACGTGGTTAATGGTGGCCTCCAGATACTGGCCGGTCTGCCAGGCGTCCTTCCTCTCTTTACATACCTGCTGCCACCGCAAAATGCGGAACCGGATCTCCGCCTCCGACATGGGAAGCTTCCAGATATCCGAAACCCCCGCCAGAACGTCCTCCGCCCGCCAGGAATCTGCCTCCGAAACGCCCTCTGCTCCCGCTCTCCCGGCTGTCAATAACGCCGCCAGGCGCCCTTCCTCCGCCAGCAGGAAAAGCTCCGCCTCCCGGCGTTTTCCCGAGAGCAGCTTCCGAAGCTCTCCATCCGTCCGCATCCCCTGCAGATTCACAAAAATCACGTCTGCCGATGCCAAAAGCGCCTCGTCCGTCTCCCCGCTCCAGGAAAACTCGTGGGTGAAAGACGCTAACGGAGCGGTCTCCTTTATCATTTCAAATACCCCGCAGTGCTGTCCGGCAAAATAGAAATGCAGATGGCAATGATACATTTCCCGTTCCTCCCATGCATGTAAATGGCTCTACCTGCTATTTTAACAAGCATACAAGGGGATGTCAATCGAAAGAATGCAGAGTCACAGCCGCATTCCTCCGTTTACGTCTATGACGGTTCCCGTCACGTAGGATGCGGCATCCGACACCAGGAAGGCGATCACTTCCGCCACCTCCTCCGGCCTTCCCAACCGTTTGAGCATCGTCTTTTCCACAAACTTCATAAGCAAATGCTCCGGCAGCCCTTTTAGCATGTCCGTCATGATGTATCCCGGCGCAACGACGTTCACCCTGACGGGGCTTCCCTTTCTTGCGAACTCTTTCGCCCATGACTTGCTCATGCCGATGATGCCTGCTTTGGAAGCCGCATAGTTGGCCTGACCGATGTTTCCGTATTCCCCCACGACGCTTCCCACGGTCACGATGGCCCCTCCTCCCTGGCGCTCCATCTGTGGGCCGATGAGCCGCACCATGCGGAACACGCCTTTCAGGTTCGTCTCGATGACCCGGTCGAATTCCTCTTCCTCCATCTTTTCCGTCATGGAATCCGCTATGATTCCCGCATTCGCCGCCAGGATGTCAATATGCCCATGTGCCGCCATGATGTCTTCATACAGCCTGCGGCAGGATTCTTTTTTTCTCACGTCCAGCTCGTGATATCTGATCCCATTTGTAAAATTTTTTTCATGTCTCGCACAGGCGTACACGTCCGCTCCCGCTTCCCTTAATTTCAACGAGACGGCGTAACCGATTCCCGTGGTTCCGCCCGTGACGACCGCCACCTTACCCTTTAACGAATTCATCCTCTTCCCTTCTTTCCAGCAGCAGGGCGGCTCCCATGCCGCCCCCGATGCATAAAGATGCAATTCCGTACCGCCCTTGTTCTCGTTTCATCATGTGGGCGAGCGTCGTCGCAATCCTCGCCCCCGTCGCCCCCAAAGGGTGTCCCAGCCCCAGACCGGAACCGTACCGGTTGCATCGCTCCATGAGCTTCTCCACTGAAATTCCATATTCCTCTGACAATAAACGGAAACACCCCAAAACCTGGGCTGCGAAGGCCTCGTTGATTTCCAGGTAATCTATTTCTTCAAAGCCGATTCCCGATTTCTCCAACAACTTTTTTATGGCGTGATAAGGGCCCAGCCCCATAAGCTGCGGGTCACAGCCAACGATCACGCACTCTTTCAGCTCCGCCATCGGCGAGAGCCCCTGACGTCTGCAATACTCCCCGGACGCCAAAAGCAAAAAGGCGGCCCCGTCGTTGATCCCCGACGTGTTTCCCGCCGTGACCGTCCCGCTCCCATCCTTTAGAAAGGTCGGTTTCAGCAATCGAAGCTTTTCCATGTCGGTTTCCCGGTTCGGGAATTCGTCCGTGTCGAATATGAATTTCCTGCCTTTATAGTCATGCAGAAGCACCGGCACGATCTCTTCCCGGAACCTTCCGCCGTCCACGGCCTCTGTCGCCCTCTTCTGAGCCATGTATGCGTATTCGTCCTGACGTTCCCTGGAAATTTTATATCTTCCGGCTATGTTCTCCGCTGTGATTCCCATATGTACGCCGCTGAATGCGTCCGTCAGCCCGTCATGGACCATCAAATCCATCATTTGAAAGTCGCCAAACTTCTTTCCCTGCCGGATGTAGCTGTTTGCCGCAAAGGGGATGTTGGACATGAATTCAAATCCGCCGCAGAGAACCAAATCCGCCCCGCACAGGATCTCGTTCATCCCGTTTCGGATCGCCTGCATGCCGGAGCCGCACACCATGTTGACGGAATAGGCCGGAACCTCCTCCGGAATCCCCGATAAAACGGCAAGCCGTCTCGCAATGCCCTGCCCCGTCCCGGCCGGAACCGCATTTCCGACGATCACGCTTTCAACGTCCCGCAGCCGTCCCCGACACCCTGAAAAGCCTTTTCGGATGATCTGGGCGCATACCTCAGCCGGTTCCGCCTCATAAAGGGAGCCGAGAAATTTTCCGATTGCGCTTCGCTTTGCGCCGGCCAAAAATACTTTTCGTCGTTTCATTTCCTTTTCCATATGTCGCCGTCAGTCCCCTCCCAGCATTTTCATTATCCTCTCAAAAACATGCCTTCCGAGCATCCGGTTGGCCATTTCATTGGGGGGCCAGACGTCGTGATACATTCCGTCCATGCATAGCACCTGGGTCAAATCCGTATGGAACTCCGCATCCGCCTTTTCCGACACGGTTTTTCTGAACAGGAAGGCAGATTCCCTGAATCTTTTCATCTGCGCAAACTCGTCGTCATGATACAGCTTCTCACGGTCCAGTTTTCCGATCCGTTCCGTATAAACCGGGACCGGATCCAGAAAATTCAGGAACCGGACTCCCCGGCTTTTGCAGACGGCGCACATGCAGTCAACGGCGTATAAATAATTTTCCGCAGCGAGCACGGCGGCGTCTCCCGTCTTCCGACTGGGAAGCCCAAGACAGACCGCTTTCTTTTCCTCGGCATCAAACACTTCCTTTGCCAGCCTCCGGTTGACATAACCTCGCTGCACCGGTCTCATGTTCTCAAACAGCCCTGACACGTAGTGGAAGGCAAAGGGCAGTTCCTTACGAAAAAGCCGTTCCTTCTGCATGAGATTCATCGCCTCCAGCCCTCCCCCGTAGTGGATTACGATGTCGGGCATGATGACCGGAAGGTCCCGGATGAGCTTGACCAGACATTGCTGTTCGGAATAAGCCTGTTGCGCACCGTTGTAAATCAGCCCCCGGATTCCCGCCCCCTCGAGCTCTTCCTGAAAAAAACTCACCCATGTGGGAAAATAGTTATACAGAGGATCCGTTGCGGAAGCGCCCAGGATCATGATTTTACAGTCGCCGTCCTCCGGTCCCGACACCACATAGCCGGGAGCCTCCTCGTCGTCCACGTAGCCAAAGCCGCAATTCACGTCCAGCCTGACAAAAGGATTCTGAAGCCGACGTCCCCCGTCAACGTGGCCCCCCATCCTGTAATGGTATCCGTGCCTAAGTCCCAGCTTTTCTAAAACCTTCACCCGTCCCGGCACTTCGCTCATCACGTATACCATTATCTTGTCCTTCTCACAGTTTCTCAGTTCGGAGACCGGAATTTCCGGAAGCCCGGATTCGTTTTCCATACCTTCGTCGTCAACCAGAAAGGCCGTCACTTCAATATCTGTCAGTCTCAGCTTTTCCGCAAATTCAAGCTCCAAGGCGGACGTGCCGTAGACATAGATTTGTTTATGGCGGGCCTGTTCGATGATCGAATACCAGCTCCTGCGCCCGTACCGGTAACTGCGCCCGCACAGGATTTTGTCCTGATACTCCCCCCTGTTTTCATACAGGTTCAGAAAGCCCGCATTTCGCAGGTTCTCTTTGATTTCTTCCCCGTACCGTTCACTCCCTATGAAGACCAGGATGCGCTCCTTTTCCCCGTAAGCGTATAATTCCTCCGGAGAAATCACGCCTTTATTCATGATCCGTATTTTTTGTTTCTGCAAATCCGCATCGCAAAAGGCGGAAACGTAGATTCCCGCATTTAGCAGCATGATAAAGGTGGCAATCCCCCTGTCTCCAGCTCCGTAGATGATGATCCTCTCATCCCCGGAAATAGTTTGGTCCGCTTTCCAGAACATGGCTCTCACTTCCGTTTTGTATTTGAATCATGAATTTATTCTTTATACATCGACTCCGTCAAAAATTCCAGGTCCAACTGATTTTTCAGCTGCCCCAGCTTTCTTTTGATCGCAAGGGTCATCTCTTCCAGATATTCCGCCTCCACGTCCACGGTGAAGGCATTGTCATAATAGTTGTTGCGGACGTCCATGGAAAATCCGTCAAAGCCCGCCAGCAACAGCCGTTTCGCCCCCGCCTTTTTCATCAGGTTGATGCACATGAGTCCCGCATTGTCAGACACGCAGTACTCCTCGTTCAAATAAGAGGAATAATCCGCCACCTGATACCGCCCTTCCCCGGCCTGGCGCACGTTGGAAGTAACCACCACGGCGGCGTCTGCGGCCGCAAAATCCCTATGGCGGAAGCGCTTCGTGTTGCTCACGAAAATCATGTCGCAGGGAACGTCCTTCGGGATGAAGTTGACACAGACCACGTAAGCCTCCTTTGAGGCGGCCATGTTTCGCACGGCCCCCGCCTGCCTGACAATGGATTTCCCCGGTGCGAGCAGAAGAACCTTCTTCCCGTCAATCTGGCTTTGAACAAATGCGACGGTTTCCGAATCGTCGACGTGATGGCTCTGATACTTCGTATATTCCTCCGCAGCATACTCCGCGTCATAGAGGGTCCTCTTCTCCATGTCCAGAGTTCCCAGTATCGCATTGATGTCCTTCATGTGCAAGGTCTGTTTATTTAAAAGATAGGAGGCGTAATTGGGATGACAGCCCTTTGCCGACGCCAGATAATACGCCGCATTGTAACCCCAGCTGTATTTCAGGCTTAAGGGTTTGACATACTCGTCGATCATCTCCAGAATTTCCAGGTTGTCATATTTCAATCCGAAATTCGTATTGACGTACTGGGTCACCAACTCCGTGTTCAGGTTTCCGGCGCCCCTGCCCATCCCGTACACCGAGGAGTCAACAATCAGCCTCCTGGGCGTGTTCAACTGCATCAGCTCCTGGGCGTTGGCAAAGGAAAGCTGCAGGTTGTTATGGGAATGAAAGCCAAGCACGATCTTCCTGTTCAGGTTGTGGTCCATCAGATAAAACATCCTGAGCAAGTCGTTTTTGTACATGGTCCCCAGCGTGTCCACCATGTAGAAAGCGTAGGGCTTTAACTGGTTAATCCGCATGATCAGGGCGAGCAGCGCCTCGTCCGTGTAGGTCGCCGTCCCCACCGGCTGCATGAAGACCTTGTATCCCTTGTCCATCAGCGCCCGTCCCAGCACGAAGGCCGGATCGATTTCATGTTCGTGGAAGGTCACCCGGATTCCGTCGATGGAGTCTTCCCGGCAATCGCAAATCTCTTCCGCCGAAATCGCACCATACTGGACCATCGCCACGTACATGAGGCTTCTGTTTTTCCTGCCGATGTATCCGGACAATTCCTCCACGCTTCCGTACGTGGACCGGTCCGCATCCGTGTCCCCCGACCTCAGAAAGCCGCACTCGATGATGTCGATCGAGGCGTTGGCCAATTTGCGGATCATCTCGCAGATGGCCTCCTTGCCAAATCGAAAGTCATTGACGTACCCGCCGTCCCTCAACGTGCAGTCCAAAATTCGAATTCTGTCCATTCCCCTCAAAATCCTTCCCCGTTTTTCTGGAACATGGAGGAAACCCCATCGGCAATCATGAAGTCCTCCGCATCATTGATGTCCACCCCCTCTATCTTGGAAACCTCGATCAGGCAGGGGGAATGGCCGATCCGCCTCCCCTCGCCCTTCATCAGGGCCGCGGTGTAGACGTACATGCCGCAGGTCTCCATGTAAAACGGGGCCAGGTCCTGCGTGCGGGGGATTTGCGACGGGTCATAGTTGGCGGGCACCCCGTCCTTCCAGAAAAACTCCTGCATTTTCTGAACCGCCAGTGCGGAATCATGGCCTCCCCCCTTCACCGCCCCGATCGCCCGTTCAAAGCTTTCCTTCTTTATAAACGGGGCCGTCGCATGGGCCAGCAGGTAAATGTCCGCTTCCACGTCATTTGCAAAGGAAATCAGGACCTGATTGAAACTGGTGGTGGACAGGTCCAGTTCCCGGCTCCTTTTGAGGAACCTCACGCCCTGCGGCAAGTACTCCTTCACCGCCTCGTCGCTGCAGTACACGTAAATCTCGTCCAGGCCATTCACCTGTTCCAGGGTCCGTAAGACGTACGCAATCAGGGGAACCCCGTTTGAAAAACACCTGGTGTTTTTCCCCGGCAGTCTTTCATTGTTCGTTTTTATCGGCACAAACGCAACTGTTTTCATGCTTCTCCCTCCGGTTCTTTGTTTACGATGTTCATCAGGTTTCGTTCAAAGGTCTCCATGCTGAAATTCTCCTCATAGATCTTTCTTGCCGCCTTTTTGACGGCTTTTAAATCCGGGAGGTTCGTAATGGCAAAGGCAAGCTTGTCCGCCAGTTCCCTCACGTTCTCCTTTTCAAAAACGAAACCGTTTTTTCCGTCTTCCAGATAGTTCGCTATCCCCGTGCACTCCGACGCAATGACCACCTTTTCATTCATCATCGCCTCGATGGTCACGACGGGCATGCTGTCCCTTCTGGACGGGCATACCAATATGTCCATGTCTTCATACAGATGCTGCATTTCTTCTCTGTCCTTCACCCCGAGATATCGAAGATGAGGACATTCCCCCATGACGTCTCCGAAATAATGATCCAGGAGAATGTTTCCAACCAGGGAGAACTCGCACTTGTCCCTCGTCTCCTCTGGCAACAAATTCACCGCTTTTGCAAACAAATCCTGTCCCTTGACCGGGTAAATGGAGCCAACCAGGCACACACTTATCTTTCTTTCCGCTTCCGCCCGCTCTTTTTCCGCACAGGTATTCCCGTCCGGAATGCCGTACAGAAACTCCCGTACACAGATGCCCTCCCAGGTCTTAAACGCCGCCAGGGTGTCCGTCACCCTCCGTCCGACCCCGTAAACGCTCAAGTTCCCGCCAAAGGCCGCCGTCAGCCGCTCACTGTCCGCCTCCCCGCATCGCTCGTCCGATTCATGAATCCACCATATGCACTTCGTATCCGTGTTTCTGACTCCAAAAATCAACTCTTTTTCCAGCAATGTGTTGATGAACAGGAAGTCGCACTGATCTGCCAGGTTCCAAAATTCCCGGTTGTACTGATTCAAATGCGGTTCAAACAAAAAGGGGATCCCCTCCTGCTCATAACGTTTCTCCAGTTCCCCCCGTTTGGAAGAACACACGATCACGTGGAAGCCGTTCTTCTTTAATAGCTGGGCCGCATAATACAAGACAATGGGCGCTCCCGTGAAGTCCATCTGATTGGACACGAGAAGCGCTTTTTTCTTCGTGACTGCGGCCAGTTCCCGTTCCAGCTCCTCATAGGCCTTCCTCACATCGCCCCGGTCGTCTGACAGATACATCCATTTTCCCAGCTGGTCCGCCGGATACATGCAACCGGCGTCAATCCCCAGCCGAGTCAGTTGTTCCCTCATGGAAGCATGTGCGTCGCTTAAAAGCAGTATTGCGTCATAACGATAATCCAGGGCCTCCGCCGGGCTGACGATTCGCACACCGTCCAAAACCCTTCCCTGTTTTCGGAAATCATTGTCCAGAAAGGCCGCTATGGAATAGCTTTTTAACCACTTCTTATTTCTTCTGTACACCACCCCGGTGCCAAACACGAGGATTTTCTTTTTTCCCTCCGCATTGCGGATATTCTCTTCGTCGACCACCTCCAGGAGCCTTCCCCTGGGTTCCGGAATGTTCTCGTCCAGTCCCCGGATCATCTCCTCCACAAGGTTTTTTGTGGAATCAAAAGTTTCATATAATTCCCATGGATTTCCTCTTTTATATCGTTCGTACAGCCGTGTCAAAAAATCATAAAACCTTTTTCCGTTCCACAGGCATGACGCCGGAACGACGTAACGGGTCATGAGCCAGAGCAGCACTTTGTCATTGCGCTCCCGTTCCTTTTCCGATAACGCCTGATATTCCACATGCGCACTGAAGGGCCTGCTGACGTAACTGGCAAAATATTTTCCCACACTCAGACAGGGGATGTCCCAAAAGAGCGTCTGCAGGCCCACCGTCGAGGAAAGGTTGATCACGCCGTCCACCAGGCCGAGAAGATACTGGGAGGAGGCGTTGTAATCCAAAAACGATTCCGAATACAACAAATTGGGGTATTTTCTTCTCAGAAACTTCAGGGTCCCCGCATTCAGCACGTTGTAATCCGGGTGCGTCGTCACCACCACGCCCACGTCGGAGGGAACGCTGTCAAAGACATGGGTCAGGACGTCAAACTGCGACTCAAATCCGATCTCCGCATCAACATTGGAAAATCCCGAGAACTGAAGCGGGAGAAGATACAGTTTTTCAAAATCTCTCCTCCACGGGGCAACCAGCTCCACATAGGGATTGTTCTTCATGATGCAGGACCGGACGGCCTCTTTCAGTCTGCAAATCCATTTCCTGTCTGTGGCATTCCATTCGACATCCGGCTCAATACGGTCCCAGTATCTGTGCAGGTAAGAGCCGCAGTTCATCCCCACCGGGTCGAAATACATCGTCTGTCCGAAAGGTTTTCTGGAAACAAAGCCCACTTCCGTGTAAAGCGTCAAAGCCTCCGGAAAACAGACTTCCAGGTAAGGGGCGTTATCCCTGGAAATGACGATGTCCGGGACGAAGTCCACGCAGTCACGGATCAGATTCACGTGATAATCCAAAAAATCCGGCGCATCACCCCTCTCATGACAGTACCGAAAATATTCTCTCTGAATCTCCCTGTGGGAATACGCCCCGTTCCGGGTCATCTGTCTCTGAGAAATTACATAACTTTGAACCTCCGGCATGTCCTCATAGATCATTGCCGGCGCTTCCCCCATCAAAATTGCAATTTCCACGGAAGCCTCCGCCTGTCGCAGCTGCGTGATGTAACGCTTGAAATAGTTCGTCAGATAGTTCGTATACAGCCACGGCTGGTCCATCTCAACCATCATCTGAATGCAAAATAAAATTTTCATGGTTGCCACCTCTCCCTGTAAGCCTCGGCCTGCCTGTTATCTCCGGATTGTTCCAGCAGACAGATCAGGGTCTCCATCCCCCTGCGCCGATTGTCCGACATATCCGAAATTTCCTTAATATAGTCTCTGCACAGGGTTTGATCCGCAAATTTTAAAAGCCGGTCTTTCGCCTCGTTCAGCCTTCCCCTTTGAAAGGCCGTCATTCCCTTGAAAAACTGTACCGCCCCGGTATCATCCTCTGGAAATTCCATAATCTCCGCAAAATGTCCTGTCAGATACAGGGCATTCAGATAAATGCCCGCATCAATGGGATCTCGTCTGAACAGTTCTCCATTCTCCAAAATACACCTGTTTCTGAGCCCCAATGAAAAAGCAGCCACCCTTTCATGAAAATCCGCTTTCGGGGACCTCAGGCCGTCCCGCACATACGTGTCCACGAACCGCTCAATCTCCCCGTAGGCCCTCCTGATGTCCAGCCGCACCTTCGCATGGAAATCCAGATGGATGAAGGTCCGGTATACCAGGTAGTCCCGATACCGCCGTAAGATGCATTCGTCCCAGTCGACCGCCTTCTTTGCAAGGCATTCCGTTTTCCGGCAGATGAATTCCGCCGAATCGTTCTCTCTCGCAAACAGAAAATTTTTATAACCGGAATTCGCCTTGATCCCGTGGGGCAGATAATGCAGCGCCTCCCGGTAATCCACCAGCGCCCCGGACCCTTCCATCTGCTCCCTCGTCTGAAAAAGAATCTTTTCTCTGAGGTCATAGGTGTCCTCGCTGGGAAGATGGTCTAAAATGACCAAGCCCTTGTCGGCCAGCACCGCTCCGGAAAAAGCCGTCGTGTACATGCAGATCACCGTGTGGCTCTCCGCAATCAGCTCCTGCAAATCCCTGTGCTCCGTGAGGATCTGCAGATTGGCCGGCAAACCGTCCCTGCCTTCCTGCCGTAAAACCTGATCAATGCTCAACTTGTTCTGATGGGTCCGTATCTTGTCCCCGGGCAAAAATCGAGGTTTAATTACAAGCCGATATTCTGGAAAGCGCTCACAGATTGACAGAAGCGTTCTGGCCAACTCCCGCTTTCCCAGTTCTCCAAAAGGAAAATGTCCGCTGTCAATAAATAAAAACTGCTTTTTCTCGGAAATTTCCTTCGCCGTCCGGTCATATTTCGGCTCTCCCGCCGCCAGTTTCTCGAAATCAAAATACGATTCGTATGCCGTATGGGCAGTCCCGGCGGAAGCGACAAAACAATAATCACCGCCCCACGCAATCTGCTTGTCTATCAAATAATTTTGGGTAAAAATCACTTTTTTTGTCAAAAGAATTCCCGTTTGTTCGACAAACGCCCCGGCCACGACGGAAGAAAAAATGATGTCAAAGGAATCTATCGTCTCTGCCGTTAACATCTGCAAGGGTTTTCTCTCTATTGATTCCGGAAAATGTTTTAAAACGTTCTCGTCATAATAAGGCGCATAAAGCTCCACCGAATGTCCGTGGCGCAAAAATGCTTCTGAAATTTTTGCCAGAGATACGTTTGCCGCATCTTTTTCCGATATCATCAATACTTTCATATTCCGTCAATTCATCCTCCCCATCACCGGAATTTCAGAGCCGAACAAGTCTTTAAGCTGGCCGGAGATCGCCCTGCGGCATTCCTCCCTCACCGTCGTGAAGACGTACAGCGGATTCTGAAACTCATGCTCCACCGGATATATCTCAATTCCTCCGATCCGGGTCCCCACGGCACTCGGGTCGTTGTCCACGATTCCCGCCACCACGTCCAAGCTGCCCGCAATCGCCAGAAACTGCAGCATGAACTTCGTCATGTTTCCCGCCTGCACCAGCACTAACGCCCTGTCTCCCCGTTCCCTGAGCACTCTCCCCGTCAGACAGGCCACCGACAGCATGCTGAATCTGCGTCTCTGCTGTAAAAAGGCTTCCGCATAAAAAAGCCGATTCTCCCCCAGGGCGTTCAATCCCGAATACCATGTGAGCCCCATGTCTCTGCGCTTTCCGTAAAAATCTTCAAAGGATTCCCCTTTATAGGCATGAATTGTTCTCTCGCCGAGAATCGGAGTGAAGGTGTTGGCGCCAAAATTCTGATCGTACACCAGTGAGGACAGCCTTTTCGCCTCCTCGTAGAGGGGGAACGCATGAAGCCTCCCGACCAGTCCGGCAAGAAGTTCCGGTCTTTCCCCCAGCCGTTTTAAATACGGCTTTTTCTTCACCGTTTCCAGATAGACCGACTGGAAGGCCAAAATCCCCTCCTGAAGCTGCTTCATTGCCCCGACCTGCCAGTCCGGATAGGGAATGTGGCTTACCACCGGCTCGCCGCCGTCCTCCGACCTCTGATAGGAGACCGTCGTCCCCTCCTTGCTCAATAACGCCAGCTCGAAGAGCCGTGCGGATAACTGGGAGAACGCATTCTGATGTTTTCCGAAATTCCCCATGTATCCCCATATTCTGCTTCCGTCCACCACGTTGGAGACGGCGAGCGGACTGCAGATGCAGAGAAGATGCCTCATGTGGTTCTCAATCCCATGGGCTTCAAAGACGTCGTCCAGCGCTTTCTGCATGGTTCCCCGCCAGCCCAAATCCAGCGTGACGCAGGGTTCGAACAACCCCCTTTTTTCGAAATACTTTAACATCCACTCCGCTTTCCCCGCATTTCTTTCCCGTATCCTTGAGAGCATTTCAGGGGAAGTCAGATACTCCAGCAAGGCAGTATAAGCGCTGCACTCTCCCATGGCGACATTCCGCAGCTCGTTCACGGGAGCGTCACGAAACGCCTCGAAGTCGCCCGCCAGGTCCTCTATGTGCAGGTTTTCAAAAACGTCCCTGACTCGTATATGGTAGGTGCCGATAAAATACTCCACTTCTTTGGCGGTAATCTGCCCGAACAGGGACCTGAAAATCGCAAACCTGGAAACGTATAAAGGCTCTACGGAAAAATCGCCTCCCCGTTCCCCCGCCGCACGCTTCAACATCCGGCAGAGGAAATCCCCCTCCCGCATAAAGGGCCGGATTCTCTTGATGTTTTGTCCTTTTGCCTGGTCCAGCACCCACTCCGCCGCATAAGTCAAAAATGGCCCGTAGATCATCGCCCCGAGATCATGCCAGAACCGCTCCTCCGCACTCAGGCCGCTCCCCCGTTCCGAGGCCGTCAGCCGCAGTACATACAACTCGTTGCAGGGAATTCCGTTGACGCTCCCGTGGGAGAGCTCTTCCAGCTTGAGAAAGGGATGGCGGTAGCAGGCGTCACTGATGAAATTGTAGTGCAGCGCATGAAGCCCCAGGTGTCTCGCGACGCCCACGTCGCGGTAATAGTCGTCTCCCACGTGAAGAACCTCCTGCGGCTTTGCGCCGCATTCCTCCAGCAGGCGCCGAAACAGCCCTTCCTGCCGTTTTGAGGTTTCCCATTCACAGGAAACGAAAATCCTGCCGACCAGTGAAAGGTCAAACCCGTTTTGTTCGAGTATGGACAGAATCGTCCCGCCGTCCAGATACATGTCGGAACACAGCACGATTTCGCACCCGGAAAAATCCGCCGCCTTTTTGACCTCCTCGTAAAGCGGCACGTTCAAAAAACAGCATCGTTTTTCCGTCTCGACTTCCAGCCTCATCAAAGGTTCCCTGTCAGTAAAAACCGTGGGGAGCTCCCGGTAAATGTCCTTCAAAATCACTTCGTAATTGCCGCTTCTGGCGTTTTTCTTTTTTCTCGCCGTCCCCTCCGCCGTCCTTCTCGCATTAAGCCAGTCCTCCTGTGACACCCCCTCCGGAAAGGCCTCCAGCTCAAACTCATACATCTTTCCAAATACGTCAGACGGGGTATACGCCGTCCGGAACAAAAGCGTGTCAAACACGTCCAGGCTGATGATCTTTATTTCCTCATGTTCCCGCAGATAAGAAACCATGTCCAGCATCATTTTTCATCTCCCATTCCAGTCTTTCACAAGCAGCCCGTATATCCGGCTCCCCACGTTCTCTCCCGCATCGTCAACAGAACCTGACATCTCCTGGCCGCCCGCCTGCAAAAGCGCCACGTACTCCTCCAAAGAAAACTCGTCGCTTTCACCCACGCCGTTTCTCAGCCTGCCCACTGCCAGAGCCGACAGGGAGCGAAGAAAGCCGTTTCGTCCTCCCGAAAACACAAAGGCTCTTTTTTCCAGTTTCCATTCCTTCAAATCGAAAGTGCAGACTTCCCCCTCCTGAGCGTACCAGGCATCCTCTCTTTTCGCTTTCCGTTTCAGGCACAGACTGGAATTTTTTACGAAAAGACAGCCCGTCATCGCCTCGTCCGAGAAATCCATCCCACAGGACTCCTCCCGCATCCTTCCGTCCATCGGATCGACGCTCAAAATCATGTTCGCCGTCCATGGCCACAGCCAAATCCGTCCATTGACAAAGAAGCAGCGGAGAAAGGGATTTCCCCCTGACCGGTAACCCTTCGGAAAATCGGCATAGGCAACCACTCTGCCGTCTTCCGGATCCCACGCCCGGACTGCGTCCCGTTCCCAGAACGGGGCAATCCAGAATTTCTCCCCGTCGTATGCCATCGCCCATGCTCCTTTGTAAGCCGGTTCCGGGGAATGAAGCCGAACCGCATCGTCGGTCAGGTCTATTGACAGGATCAGTCCTGACACGGTTGAGGGAATAAAAAATTTTTCGCCGGCAAAACATCCGCCGGCACGGAACATGATCGCCCTCTTTCCCACGTCCATGGGGATATAGGCTGCCTCCAGCGTGCCGCCGTCAATCACGACCACGTAGGGATAGGAGGCGCCCACCGCATATACTTTTTTCCCGTGGGAAAACGCCTGACCGATTTTAATATGCCCGTAATAATGGGGATACCCGCAGGCCCGCAGTTCGATCTGTGAAAACGTCCCCTCCTCCGGCGTATATATGGAAATGTACGTGCCTCTCTGCGGAAAGAAAAACACCCGCCCCTCGCAATAAACGGCTGAAAAGTGCGTGTCTTTCTGAAATTTCTTCTCATTTGGAAAGTCCGCTATGTAAGTGCATTCCCAGGTGTCCAGCCGAACCTCGAACAAGCCGTTAAACTCCATCGAAGATGCGTAACCCAGGTTTTTCCCCGGCACGACGGCCATGTCATTGAAATGCAGCCGGTAATTCCCTCCCATGATTTCCCTGTTCAAACATCCCTGTTCCATACGTTAAAATGACATCTCCCTGTTCATAAATTCATCAAATCCATGCAGGTGCTTCCTCATCGATTCCTCCAGCTTTATGTACCTGTCATCCAAAAGTCCTATCATCGCCCTCACAAGACCGCCCAGGTCTTCCTTCTCCGGGAGAAAATCCATGGCATCCAGATACTGGTCCGCATACTCCAGAACCCCCCTGTGCACTTCCTCGAGGAATGCGATTCCATCCGTTTCCAAACGGTTTTCTCCATATATAAAATCACCGGTTCTGTCAAGATTTTTAACTGACGGTCCCGGCTCTTTCACGAGAAATTCCCACAGAAGATAATGGTATGCCGGAATATCCCTCTCCCACAAGGTATGGACGTAACTGTCCGCACAGGTCCGTCCCTCCGAGGACGGCAAGGCCTCAAAATACATCCCGTGAAACGTAAGGCCGGTCAGTTTTTCCAGGCACTTCTGGCAGGTTCCCACCGATACGAAGTCCACGAACGCCATCCGGTCCCTCTCGGAAACATGGGTTTTCCAATGTTCCAGGTACCGTGTTCTGGTCTGCTCCGACTGCTCCCGGATTTCTTCCAAATACGCGAGGACCGCCTCCTCGTTTCCGGAAAAATTCCTCCCGTCGCATGAGGAGATGCCGAACCGCTTATCCAGCCATTCGGAAACGCTCCCCGCAAAAGGCCGTCGCAAAAGTTCCCTCAGGTCTTCCTCCGAGTACACCAGGGCCCGCCAGCCCAGGGAACGGGAAAAGGTCAGGTATTCCGTCTCCACCTCTTTCTTCTCCCGCCGGCATATACTCTGAAAGACCTTTCTTACGAGATACCCGTCTCTTGAGACGAACAGGACCTTTTCTACGCCCGTATCCACGCAGCGCTCATAAATCCACCTCGCCCACCCATACAGGACGGGGCCGACCAGGGAAAACCCCAGCTGATGGCCCGTGTGAAACCATACCGCCGGTGACTTGAGCTTTTTCGAGTCGAGCAAATGCGAAAATGACAGCCCTCTTGCGTACTCCAACTGTTCATTCTCATAATTCATCAGGAACTTTTCCGCTCTTTTTTGCGTCACAGCCTCCATGACGGACGGAATCACAAATGGAACGATGCCATTCTCCTTCGCACAGTACCCGTCCGCCTCCCCGGAATCCCCCACATGGGCTTTTCGTCCGCCCGGCACCTGGCGAAGATACTCCCGAAACAGGCCGTTTCGCTTATTCACCCCGTATTCACAGGAGATCAAAATTGCCTCATAATTTTCGATTCCATTTTTGGCAAGTATCCGCTCCACGACTTCCCTGGAAAAATACATGTCCGAGATAAGCCAGATTCGTTTCCCACACTTTGCCAGTCTGTCATAGATCCTCCCGATCTCCTTCCTGGGAATCAGATTTTCAAATTCCAGCCAAAGCTCTTTCGCTTTCAGTTTTTCTTTTAACTCCGGCGAAATCCCCGTGACGCCCTGCACGCATTCATAGATGGCTTCCAGCGACGGTTCCCGTCCCTTCTCGAGCAATGACTTTTCCGCCTGCAGGCGCACGCCGCAAAAATCAAAATCCAGCCTCTGCGTCCGCCCAAACATCTGATACAGCTTCTCCCGAAAAACCGTCTTTCGCAGTAAAAGGGTGTCAAAGATATCAAAACTGATCTGCTCAAAGGAAAGCAGTTCTCCATACAGCGATTCCACGTCCCACTCCGCCGCCCCGGACGCTTCCTGGACAGGAACGTCCAGCCGCACCCCCTCCAGATTGTAAACGGGAATCTGATAGGCCTGGCAGGTGCCCGAAATCCTCTTATAAACCAAAATCTCGGAGGTCTTCCGAGCAACGATCACGATTTTTACCGGCTTCCCCTCCAGGGATTCCAGAGAGATGATTTTCCTGCCTATAAGTTCCCCCTCGTGGTAATAACCGTCCAGCAATCCAAAAATCGGAGCTTCCGGACAGTTCTCCAGTATGGCCCGCGCCCACTCGCCCGTTCCATATATGACGATCCGCCGTCCGTCCTTTTTTTCCAGAAAATTCGTCCGAAAAAGCCGCAGGATCTCTTTCTCAACCATTTTCAGCCGTTTCCTTTCCCTGAATCGCCGCCTCCAAGTCCGTAATAGGACATCATTCTTTTGCAGGCCAGGGCCAGCGGCACCTTCGCCTCCCAGCCGAGTGTGCGGATTTTTCCGGAATCCCCGCATACCGTCGATACCACCTGTGTCACCGCAGGGTCCGATCTCCTAGATTCCATGTCATATGTAATCCGGATGGTCCGCCCTTCTGCCTGAGTCGCCATCAGCCTGGCCAGCTCCAGCACGGAGGCCTCCCCCTTTTCCGTGCACAAATTATAGGCTTCCCCGCTCTTTCCCCTCAAAAGCACCGTGAGCATCCCCGTGACGGCGTCCGTGACGTACAAAAAACTTCTGCGCGGCGTCCCGTCTCCCTTTAAGACAATCTCGTCTCCCTTAAGCATCTGAGAGATGAAATCGATATGGAGCCTCCCGTCGGCCAGTCCGATTCCACCGGCCAGGATCTGGGCAGGTCTGACGATCTTACAGGGAACCCCTCTGCGTGAATAACAGGCGCACAACGTTTCCGCCGCCCGTTTTGCACAGGAATAGACGTTCCTGATATTTAACGGGTCCAGGTCTCCATAACGCCCTTCCGTCAAACGTCCCGTTCCCGGAATCCTTCCGTAAATGTCGATACTTGACAACAGCAAAAACACCGCTTCCTTTTTCCAGGCAAGCTGCAAAAGGTTTCTGCTCCCTTCCACGTTGGCTTCAAACGTAAGCAGGGGATTTTCATGCCGTTCCTCCTGGGACGCCGGACTCGCCCCATGAATGACGTAATCCACGTTCCCGTCAATCTGAACCGGCATGCGGACATCCTGCAGCAAAAGCTCAAAATCCGGCCGCCCCCGATACCGGGCAAACCTCATTTCTGCCCGTTCCCTGTTGCGGCACAGTGCGATCACCTTTATCCCGTCATGGCGCTGGTCGTTCCGCCTCAACAGACCATGCACCAGATACTGGGGAACATACCCGTTCGCACCGGCTATCAAAACGGTCTTTCCCCTCAACTTCCCCCAGTCCATGTCGGCGCTCGCAATGGTCTGTGCGTCTTCCTCTATGATCCTGTCAGCCATGCCCATGCTCATACTCCTTTTGACCTCACGTTTTTGATTCCCTGCTCCTGTTTTACAAACAAAGGGTACAGCGCCTGTGCCATTGCGAGATCCTCTGGATAAGTCACCTTGATGCAGTAGCGGTCCCCCAGCACCATGCCGCACTCCACGCCAATGTTCAAAACCAGCTCGCTGTCTTCATTGACTTCAATCCGATCCTCGTCCTCCAGATAAGCCCTGTGCGCCTGTCTCAATATCCCGTACCGGAAAATCTGAGGCCCTTGCTGGACGAACAGCTTTTTCTTCTGCAAGGTGCGGTTTACGTTTTTTCCGTCATTGCTGAAGGTGATTGCGTCCGTGGCCTTGATCACGGTAATGCACGCCTCCCATTTTTCCATTGCCGCATACAGCTTGTCCATGGTGAGCTGAGACACGAACGGGCACACGGCCGTCATGATGATGACCGTGTCCCTCGGTTTTGCCGGGAGCGCCATCAGTCCCTGATACACGGACTGATACCTCTCCCTCCCGGATTCCGCACAAATGGAGAGTTTCGTGATCCCATATTCCTTCGCCCACTTCCGGATTCGGACGTGATAGGATTCCGGCGCCACGACGCATATGGCGTCGACGTGTTTATTCACCTGCGCCGTCCGCATCGAGTAAACCAACATGGGGCAATTCGTCAGTTCCACAAACTGTTTTGGTATGTCGCCCTGAAACCGGACGCCTTTCCCGCCGGCAAGAATAATTGCGTAATTCATGATGCCTCTCCTTCCCGGAAACGATGCTTTATCTCGACATTCTGAATCATGATCGGTTTTCCCAGCCTTTTATAGAGCTGTACAAGGGAACTCTTGTCGCCATAGTAAGCGTCACTGAGTATTAAAGCCCGGTCCATGTCGGAAGAATCGTCATAAATTCCAAAGTTTTCTTTTATGTACGATTCTCTCAGTTTCTCATACGTTTCCCGTAGCCCGGGTCTCATGGATTCTATGGTCTCCATAATTAGCGGGTGCGGCCGCCAAAGCAATGCCATTTCGTTGGTCCGTTCCCTGAAAAATCGAAATACGCCAGTCATTTTCTCCAGCATTCTCTCTTCGTGTTTCAACAGTGCCGCCACGCTGGTGTTGTAAAGAATGATCGTTTTCCATGTTCCATCCGGTTTCCGGATATGCCGCATCCATTCCTCCGGCAGCTCCAGATCCTCTTTTTTGGTTACCACTATTTTATCCGCCTTTGGCGAGCCGAGCCCGAGAATCTTTCGCCTCCAATAATCCTTCGCATAAACTCCCTTCGCATATTCCGCCATCACGTTTATGTAAATCTTCCGCATATTCTCCGACTGCACGATCACCTTGTCCGCATTGACCACCCCCGGGGTCGTGCAGAAATGCTTCACGTCCTCGATTGCCGCCTCGTTGTCAGGATTGACTTCGTGTAAAATGAAATATGGAATATATACCAGAAGCTCCGTAAATTTCTTTAAATTGCCAGAATAGAAATAAGGATGAACGCTCGTCACGTAATTGCAATCATCATAGGGATTGTGAATAAAAACCATGTCCGGCCGGCGCTCGGCAAAATTGTATGTATCATATGGAACGACAGGCACGTAATCCGGATACAACTCCCCCTCATAATGCATCTTTCCGAAGCTTCCGTCCGGATTTCGGTCATAATAAGGGATCGGTATCACGTAAGCGTCGCAATCCGGGTCTTCTCTTGCGGCGAGCCACACGCTCTCCAGCGCATCCCACATGGATGCCTTATAGGGCAAAAAAACCACTTCCCTATGTATCCTGATGTCATTTTTTATGCTGTTAGAAATCCGAACCTGCATTTTATTCAATGTTTTATAAATTTTATCTGCGTGAGTCCCCTGTTTTTCTCCGATCCTTTCATAAAACCGGAACAGCATTTCACAATATTCTTCCAGCAAAGAAATGGTGGCAAAGCCCTCCCCTTCCAATGCTTCGATAAAATTTCCCATCTGAACTGCCGCTTCCTGGCATTGCCCAAAGAGTTCCATCGCCACGTTCGTCTTCTGAGATTCCAACGCACTTTTTATTTCCAAATGAGCCTGCCGCAATGTCTCCGCCAAACGTTTTATGCGCTCTTTTTGTGCTTTCCTCATAAATTTTCACCCTTCTTTTAAAAATAAAGCATATTGGTCATCTTCCGATCCGAAATCCAGAAGGATGATGCGGAAACGCTTCCGCTTCGCTCCCCGGTACGTCACGGTTTCCCGTGTTCCCGGGGTCCTGGCCTACCCAATGCGCAGGATTCGGACAAGTCCTCCCCCGCCTTCTAATGCCGTTTTTTCTTTTTATATCAGGAACGCACAGCCCGGTCCGGAACGATCCGGTGAAACCCCGGCACAGTGCCGGAATTTATCTGAACTGCGGTTCTTATGATCGTTGCCTCATCGGCGAAAATCCATGGTACGTCGGTATGGAAGCCAGGCTTCCCGCCGCCAGAGCCCTTTTTAACCGACCGTCCTGCCGGAGAGCCCCCTTTTTAACACGTTTCTTGCGGTGTTGGTTTTCTCCTCCCCGCAATATCCGCATACGGCGCAGACAAAGCTTCCATGTTCTTTCCGGCCGAGCGCCCCGCAGCGGCTGCATTCCCGGCTGATGTCTTTTCCGAGAACCTCCGCAAACTCCACCGATCGCTCCCGGCATTTTAGCCACAGCCTTTCCCGGATATAGCCCCTCTGCCAGAGGGAGAGACCGTTGTTGATCTTCCTGTTCACTCCTCCCGGCCGCCCGGAGGGAAGTTTTGCGAGATAGACGGCCCGGGGCTTCTCTTCCCGGAAAAAACGGTTCAGCTCCTGGTTGACGTAACTGTGCAGCCGCTCCTTGCGGCGCCTCTTTTGCGCTTCATATTTTTTCCGGCCCGGATTGGCTTCCCGGTTTCTGTGATAGCTCGCCTGGCGCTCCCGGACCCACTCGGCATATTCCGTCTGGTAAACTCCGAACCGCTCCCCGTACCGGCGCCCCGCATCCGTGGTCAGCATGGTAAAAACCCCCATCGCCAGCCCTACCTGATTAGTGTAATCCTCATGGCTGCGCACGGTCACGTTGACCGGCACGTCGATCTCGACGGCTGCATCTTCCGGTTTCAGCCTCACGAAAAGCTGGCTCCCGTATTGATTCCCATCTGTCAATGCCACGAAAATGCGCTTTCTGTTTTCTTTTGTGGAAAGATAAATCCCCGGCTGCTTTCCGCTGAATCCGTAGCGGTAAGCCCGCTCGGAAACGGCAAATCCGGCTGCGGAGCCCGCATAAGACCGGTCATGATATTTCCGAACCTGTCTGCCAAGATACCGGTTCAGTCTGGCCGCATCCACCGCCCCCGTCAAACCCTCGTACCGTACTCTGATCTTTTCCGGAAGCTCCAGCTCTCTCTGGTTTAACACCGCATCAAGGGCATTGCCGGTTTTCAGCACAAAACGGAGGTAATGCTTTTCTTCCGCCGTGAAGTTTTCGTTTCTGCCCACGAGCTCCTGGAGCTTCGACTTTGTCCTGCTCCACTGGCCCTTGACATCCGCCAGCGCCTCAAACACGGCAAGATAGAAATAAACTGAAGGAAGTCCCAATTCCATCCGCAGCCCGCTCTCCGTCATCTCGTTTTGAACCGTGTAGCCTGGGTGAAGCTTTCCCAAACCGCCGATTCCCCCGTAACGGGCATACACGTAATTCTTTACCCTGCGGTAATCTTCCGCAATCTCCAGCAGTTTTTTCATATCTTCTGCCGGAACCGGAAACTTGCTGTATTGATGAACGGTCTTGTAAATCGTTTTTGGCGGCATGGTTCGTCCCTTCTCCATCCCTTCCGCTGACAGAGCGAATTTTTCGCAGATTATTCCAATCTGTGAAAATTCCTTCTGGATTCCCATTTACAAAGCGTTTCGAATGACTATTGACCCATAAGCTGACCATAAATGGCGGATAAGGAATTCATGTGCTGGCGTTTGACTTCCGTTGTCGGATGCACATAACGATTTAACGTGATTTTCACGTCGGAATGGCCCAAAATCTCGCTGAGACTTTTGATGTCGACCCCGCTTTCGATACAATTCGTTGCAAACGTATGTCTGAGAGTATGAAAATTTTTTTTCCTGATCCCGGCGGACTGCAAATATCTCTGGAACCGATTTTGATAAGTTCTTGGTTCCATGGGTTTTCTTCCGTTGATCACGTATTCTCCGGGATTAGGATTATTGTGGCAGGAAAGCAGAAGCCTGGCCAGCTCGTCGGAAAGCGGGATTTCTCTTCTGGAAAAAACGCTCTTGGGGTCTCCCTCCAGAAGTGTTGTTTTTGCCTTCCCGTCATCTGTGGCAATCCGCTGCACCGTTGCATTTACATGCAACAATTTTTCCTCAAAGTCGATGTCTTTCCACTTTAAAGCGCAGAGCTCACCGAGACGAAGGCCCGTAGAAATGCAGATGACAATTCCCAGTTTGGAAGAATCCATTTCTCCATATAAATACTGCAGAAGGCGGACCTGTTCGGATCGGTTCAAAACCTCAGCAGGCTTCGTTCTTATTTTGTTTCTCTGGAAAGTATAATGAGATAAATGGACTTGATAATGAGATATCGCATAAGAAAAAATTTGATTCAATACACAGGAAATGCTTTTTTGTAAACTCTCCGAAAAAGTTTCCGTCGCCTTTTCCCGGAAGACGGCGGTCAAAAGATCGCTGTTCAATTCGGAAAAAGTAAAACTGCCCAATTCTTTATGGAGATGCTTTTCATAGGTAATGCGGTATTTGGTATATGTGGCATGTTTCTTTTCGCTGCGGATAATGGCCAGCCATTCCTCCGCCGCCTCACCGAAGCTGATTTCCATCCCATTTCGATTTGATTTCCTCGTCTTTTCTTGGTACAGTCTGGCATCCGACAGCTTTCCTTTTACCTCTCCATAGCTTTTTGCATATACGGAACGCTGAATCTTTTTTCTTGTTCTTGACTCCCACACATAATATCTTCCTTCCCAGCGTCCATCTTTCCTCTTTCGGATGTTTTCTCCCCGTCTTGGCATCTTTTGTTTCCTCCTGACCATTTTTTTGACCCATAATATAAATGAGACTGTTCCGTCCTCTGAGATTTGTCAGAGATTGGGATTTTTTTATGCAAAATTCATTAGCATAGCTCGCATTGACAAATCTCTTCTCTGAAAGTATAATGGCTTTGGATGGAGGAAACCAAGACTTATCCGGTATTCCTGTTTCTGTTTTCTTATTTTTTTTGCATTTTCGCCGTAGTATTCTATATATCTTATTATTTAAAGATACGATGATGTTTTCACAGATTGGAATAATCTGAGAAAATTCAGATAAGCTCATTTCCCTCAAATTTTATCAATACGCACAAAAACGGTGTCGCTGATTTCTGGTCAGGACACCGTTCCCATGTTCACGCTATGAGTTTCATTTACTGTAGGCCGAAAAACCTCCGCGTCTCCGCCTGGAAGGAGGAGTGCCTGGGGAATATTGTTCCGCCATCTCCTTTGTCCCAAAGAGCCGCAGGAAATTTCGGTCTGTGGAATCAGATCGGAAGCCCTCCAGGCAAAACCGCATCATCTCGTCCGTATGCCCCAGGAAGGAGGAGGCATGCGCCGCCTTTAAGGCCACCCTGCTCCGGACGACCAGCCCGGCGCCAAGCTTTTCAAGGGCCCTTTTTCCCAATTCTTCGACAGCCCCATAGTCGTGAGTTTTTTCATATTCTTCCATGGCCGTAAGATACAGAGAGGGATGAAGCGCAGGTTTTTGTTCCCCGCACCCACAGGATCCGATCAGAACGTCCAGTTTTTTACATTGTTCCTTCGAAAGAAATTCCCGAATTTTTAACAGGATCTCCTGCAATGTCTCTCCCCTCTGCTTAAACATTTTATCTTTTGTTCCATAATCTCTCGCTCCTCCAACCGATCTCTTCGATTCATTTTCTCCAGTGTTTCATCAAAACCGCATCACCGTGAGAACGCCATTTACATCTCCTGCGTCCGTCGCACCCGATATTCTTCAATGATACAGGTATGCTTCCGCCTGTCTGCCGGAGCGTTCTTCTGATAACTGATCCCCACCAGCAGAATCTCACCGCCAAAATCCTCAATGGCTTTCGGATAGTTCCGGTCTTTGATCCGGGCGATGGCCCCCCCCTGGCCGATTGGTTCCATTTTAATTCCACCACCAAGGCGGGCATGGTCGAATTCCTTTTAGGGAGATAGATAAGGTCTGCCCGTGTCAAGTAAGGAATAAAAATTCTTCACGGCGATCCCCAGGTTTTTATCCCAGATGCCGATGCAGTAAACCCCTTCCGCTCCCAACTTTCCAAACAGCTTCCCATGGTTTTTTCCATCAGCTCCGTGCAAAAGCCGTGAGTCCCGGCCACCATCTCCGGATGGGCGTTCATGGCGTCATAAAGCTTCCCAGCCCCCTCCCTGTATTTTTCCGGAAGGTATTATGGATTGGCTTCTCTGGCAAATCCGATGGCCATATTTTTTACGGGAAGCGCATGGACAGGGACGCTGCAGCCGTCCACGCCGATGGGAATTTCCTCTGCGGGAACCTGACAGACCTCGGACATCACCTGCAAGATATCCTTCTGCAGGGGATGGTCCGGGGAATTATACCCTTTTATGGAATACCCCCTGACCAGACATGCGGCCAGAAATCCACAATGCTTTCCGGAGCAGTCCGAATTGTAATTATCCAGCTTGAAATGCTCCCGGAGCTGTTTGTTTTTTACTTCCTCGCTGATGGAATACGTATTTCCGCAGAGCAGGCCGCTTAAGTCAAGCCCAAGCTTTTCCAGCATGCCGAGGATGGTTTTTTGATGAAACTCTTCACCGTAGTGGGAAGCGCAGGCGATGGAAAGCTCCTTCTGGTCAAACCGATACCGTTCCTGTGCGCCGGACAGAAAAATATTTAAAGCCTGGATCGGCTTTGCCGCAGAGCGCATGTAGGTGACCGTATCCGGCTCACCCGCCCAGGCAACCAGCTCTCCCTTTGCATTGCACACGGCCACGATGCCGGAATGGTCCTTGAAGGTTTCATGGGGAATCCCCATCTCCTCCAGGCATTTGCAGACGTAGGTCCTTGTCTGCGGCAGGCTTCTCCCCACCTCCGGACATTGGTGCAGATCGTGATACCAGGTGAGGATCCGTGGCTCCACACCCTTTGCGATCTCCAGATAATTCATGTTACCCCTCCCAACTGTAATATATCTTTAACGAACAGCACTGAAAATCCCAAAAAGTTTCCAATATTTTTGTCCGTATATGTTAATTATATTTTACACCATCGTTAACTATATTTAACAAACACAACAAGCCATAAATGAAAGGAAATCGAGTAGGGGAGCGTAAGCATAAAAAAAAACAGACCTGAAGGTTTCCCTTTCAGATCTGTCTCCTCTTCCCGACCCCATGGCGGACTATTTATAAGTATAATAAACCACAGAAATCAACTTCAAAAGCTCTTCCGACAAATTGACATATACGTGACTCCGGACGCCTTCAAAATACATGCTGTCACCTGGATGCAGCTTGTGGCGCTCTTCTCCCACGACAATCTCCAAAATCCCCGATATCACATAAATATATTCGATGGAACCGTCGTTGTGTCCGATGGACTCATACCAGCTCCTCGCCTCCACCTCCACCAAAAACCAGTCAAAGGGCCTGGAATTCGTCGCATGGTAGTAGGTATAGCTCTTATAGCTGGCATCCTTTTTCATTCTCGATTGCACATCCCCAAAACGGATGATTTTCTCTTCCGGTTCCACCGCCTCAAAAAGCTGTGTTCCCGGCACCTGGAGGCCGTTGGCAATCTTCCACATGGTATTTACCGTCGGATTGGAATTCCCTTTTTCAATCTGCGATAAGATCACCTTGCTCACTCCGGAAAGCTCCGCAAGCTGTCCCAGACTAAGGCCCTGCTCCGTCCGGATTCATTTTATGTTTTCCGCAATAATCTGACTTGTCTCCATCGTTTCCTTTCATCCTCCGGATTTATACTCACGGGTAATATACTTGATGCTTCTGTCTGTAAATTTCTTTTAGATCGTCGATGGCCATCCCGACATCCAGTGTATGAAATCCAAGCCAAGACTCCCTCATGGTTCCGGCATCGGCAATCTGATAGATTTCCCGGCTGCATTCCCCCGTGTAATAATGCCAGTACCGGTAAAGACATCCCGTCCAGTACATGACCTCCGAAGGATAAACGGCCCCGGCTCTTTTTAACCCGTTTGCCTCTTCGTCCAATTCCTCGAGAATGTATTCTTCTCCCGCCCACTGCAAGCGGTCATAGACGTCGTCAAGCGCAGCGGCGGCTCGGCTGTTCATGAACGTCTCGATGAAGGCCGGACAGTCTATCCATTTTTCAGCGCAAGCTCAAACAAGCGCCCCTGTATGTCACAGAGCTGCCGCTTTTCCAGCGAAAGGTTTTCCATCTCATTCACCTGCCTTTAAGATTTCATCAAAGAAACGGCCCTCACGACCGCCTCCGCCGCCCGGATTCCGTCCATGGCCGCCGAGGTGATCCCGCCGGCATACCCGGCCCCCTCCCCGCAGGGATAGATCCCGGGGATGCTACCCATGAGGCTTTCGTCCCGCTCGATGCGAACCGGGGAGGAGGTGCGGCTCTCCACGCCGGAAAGGACGGCGTCATACCGGTCAAATCCGGAAATCCTCTGTCCCCAGAAGTCCACGCCGCAGACGATGGCCCGGTTCACGAAATCCGGCAGGATCCCCCGAAGATCCGTATAACAGTTCGCTCCCATGGTGTCCGGGAGGACTTCCCCCGGGCCCGTGCTCTTCCGTCCCGCTTTGAAATCCCCGTAGAGCTGCAGGGGAACGGCGCCATTTCCCAGAGAAAAGGCCCGCTCTTCCAACTTTCGCTGGAATTCCACCCCGGCGAGGGGGTGGACGCTGCCGGCCGATTTGGAGCCTTCTCCCATGGGCATGCCGTCTCCCACTGGGTCTTTCGGCCGTCCCGGGAAGCAGATGAAATCCTCCGGGGAGACCGTGACGATGACGGCGCTGTTGGCGTTCCTTCCATCCCGGGCCCGGTTGCTCATACCGTTGACAGCGAGCCGCCCCCGTTCCGAGGAAGCATTGACCACGTAACCGCCCGGGCACATACAGAAGGAATAGACGCCCCTCCCGTCCGAAGCCCTGGCCGTCACCTTGTAGGGGGCCGGAGGGAAAGCATTCGCAAACCGCTCCCCGTACTGGGCCTTCTGGATCACGGCCTGGGGATGCTCCATGCGAAGCCCCACGGCAAAAGCCTTGGCGTGCATGGAAAGCCCCCTGTCACAGAGCATGTGGAAGGTATCCCTGGCGCTGTGGCCGATGGCGAGAACCAGATGCTCCGTCGGCAAAAGGCGGCGATCCCCCCGTTTCCCATCCTCCACAAAAGCGCCGGAAAGCCGTCCCCCGGAAAGTTCCAGATCCACAAGCTTCGTGTGGAAATGAAATTCGGCTCCCATGCGCTCCATCTCCCGCCTGAGATTTGCAAGAACCACTTTGAGCACGTCCGTTCCGATGTGGGGCTTGCTGTCATAGAGGATCTCCTCCCCCGCCCCCATGGCGGCGAAAAGCTCCAGAACCTTTCTGCCCCGGAGCATGGGATCCTTAACGAGGGTGTTTAACTTCCCGTCGGAAAAGGTTCCCGCTCCCCCCTCCCCGAACTGGACGTTGCACTCGGTGTCCAAAATCCCGGTCTTCCAGAATCGCCTGACGGCCTCCTCCCGCTCCGAAACCGGCCCTCCCCTCTCTAAAAGAATCGGTGCATATCCGGCTTCCGCCAGCATATATCCGCAAAAAAGTCCGGCAGGCCCGGTGCCCACAATGACCGGTCGGTGCAAAAATGGCTTCCCCGTCCCCTTCGGGAACCGGTAAGCTTCCTCCTTTACGCTCTGCACCTCCTGTCCCCGAAGCCCTTTAAGGACAGACTCCTCCCGTCCGTGCACCTTAACGTCCACTTGATAGACAAAAAAAGGATGGTCCTTCTTTCTGGCATCAATGGATTTTTTCGTGATATGCCAGGAAACGATCTCTTTCTCTGAAAGTCGGAGTTTTTTGCAGATCTTCGGGAGAAGGCGCTCCTCCCCCTCCTCCGGCGCAAGCTTTATCCCTGTAATACGAATCATGGCCTTCCCTGCTTTCCGGCCAGAAACCCGCTGGCCCATGCCCACTGTAAATTGTAACCGCCGCAGACTCCGTCCACATCCAAGATCTCCCCGGCAAAGTAAAGGCCGGAAACCAACTTCGATTCCATGGTGTTTGCCCGCACGAAGCGGGTGTCGACGCCGCCCGCCGTCACCTGGGCCTTTGTAAAATCACCCACTGCCTGAATCTCAAGCGGAAACCTGCAGGTAAGCTCCAAAAGCCTTTGTATGCTTCTCTTCTCCGGACAGCCCGCCGGAGCGTGAAGCGAAATCCCTGCCCGCCTCAAAAGCACTGCCGCCAGCTTTTCCGGGAACAGGCCGCCAAGGATCCGCAGGCAATCCCCCTCCTCCGAAAACAGGCGGAAAATCAATTTCTCCGCCTCCCGCTCCCCATATTCCGGGAGAAAGTTTAAAGCCGCAAAGACCCTCGTTCCCTCCGAGAGGGCTCTGGAGGCATGGCGGCTCACCTGAAAAGCGGGAATCCCGGAGACGCCGTAATCGGTGACCTGCAGCTCCCCCGTGTCACGTCCCGAAAGCTTCCGTTTCCCGTCCTCCCCCGTGTAAAGGGAGATGGTCCCGTCCGTCCGGACTCCGGCCGCCTTTTTCAGGGGATTGGCGGGAACGACAAGGCCCGTGAGGGCCGGAACCGGCGGGATCAAATGGTGGCCAAGGGCCTTGGCCAGTCCGTAGCCGCTCCCGTCAGAGCCGGTAAACGGGGCCGCCATCCCGCCGCAGCATAAGATCAAGGCATCCGCCGCAAAAGAGGTTTCCGCCGTCCGCACCAGAAACCGCCTGGTCTCCCGGAGCTCTTTTTTTCCGGCTTTCGCCATCTGGGTCTTTGTCACCTGGATCTCTGTCACCTCACATCCGGTCCGGACCTCCACCCCCCGTTCCAAAAGGGCTGCGAGAAGCGCTTCCCTGACGGCCCCAGCCTGCAGGGAGCGGGGATAGACATATCCGTCCCGCTCCTTAAAGAAAAGCCCCAATTTTTTAAAAAAACGAAGTGTCTCCTCAAAGCCGAACCGCTTGAGGGCCTGGAGGAAAAAGCCCGGATTTTCCGAATGATAAAACTCCGCCCCCTGCCGCCTGTTGGTCAGGTTGCAGCGGCCATTCCCGGTGGAGAGGATTTTTTTCCCCAAAGTGTCCGTATGCTCCAGAAGGGTCACCGCATCCCCCTCATCGGCAGCGACAATGGCCGCCGTCATGCCGGCGGCTCCGCCGCCGATGATCACCGTGCGTCTCATAATCCTCCTCATTCCTACTCTTTCAGTGACTCCTCCTGCAGCTCGTCAAACATGGCCATGCAGTCGTCCACGGAGGCTCCGCCAAGGAGCTCCCGCACGATTAAGCAGGTGTTGCCCCACTGCTCCACCTTCATACTTGCATTGGAGCCAAGGACATAGACCCCCTCGTTCACCCGGTCATTGAGAGGCTTCAAGGCATCGATGCAGTCCACCTCCACGTTTTTGGAGGGGGAAATAACCTGATTTGTCTCCGAGTACAGTCGGAGGGCCTCGTCGGAGAGGACCACGTCCAGGACCTCGAGGGCCTCCTCCAGATGTTCCGCTTCCGCCGAAACCGCATAGCCGGTTATGGAAATGACCGGCATCTGTCCAAGCTCACTGGGAAACCCGATCACCTGCAGGTTAAAGTCCGGCTTTCCGTAAGCCGTCTCCGCATTGGCCGCCGTCCAGTAGGCCATGACGATGGGCGTTTTCCCGGCCATAAAGTCCGGCCCCTCCCCCTCAATGGCCTCGTAGGTGTAGGCCGTCTTTGCGTCAATGTAGCCTTTGTCGATGAGTTCTTTCAGATATTCAAAACCGGGTCGCATATAGTCGCTGTATTTCGCCGTCCCATTGTTGAGGGCCGCAATCTGCGTCTCCGTATCGTCTCCGTTGTAAAGCTTCGCATAAGCCTGGGCCAGCACGAAGTTTTCCAGCCACCAGCGGTTGGCCCCGATTGGTGTCTCGATGCCGTTTTCTTTAAATACCCGGCAGCATTCCATGAATTCCTCCGGCGTATTCGGAAGCTTTAGCTTATATTGGTCAAACAGATCCTTGTTGACAAACAGGCCGTGGGCCACCACCTCCTGTGGAATGGCCACCAGCTTTCCGTCCACCGTGTTGGCCGTCTTCACCACGTCCCTTAGATTTTCGGCGCAGGAAAGGCCGGACAGGTCGGCGAGCTTCCCCTCCGAGCCAAGGACCTGGATGGTATCCGGATTTAACAGGTAGAGATCGTCCATGTGATTCCTCACCCGGTCCAAAGACACGTCGTCATAGGTCTTTTCCTGATAGTTCTCCGCCGTATAGGTCCGGTATTCCACCGTCAGCCCGAGACGCTCCTCCGCCATGGCAACCGTCTGGTCAAAGGCGCTCCTCGCCACGTTCTTCAGATCCGGCTTGGATTTTTCCATGGATCCGAACAGATTGATCACCAGCTTCTCCTGCTTCTCATTGTCGGCCAGATTGCCGTCCTGCTTCCCGGACGTACCGCAGCCGGAAAAGGAAAGCAGCATACCTCCGGCAAGCAGAAAGGACAGAAATCGTTTCATTAAGGTTCTCATGATTCAACTCCTCCTCTTTGAAAATTGATTGACGGCGACTCTTAAGAGCTCCATGTCAATGGGCTTTGCCACATGGGCGTTCATGCCGGCGTCCAACGCATCCTTCACATCCTCCGAGAACGCATTCGCCGTCATGGCAATGATCGGAACCTTTTTCGCATCCTCCCTGTCCAGGGCACGGATGGTTCTGGTGGCCTCATAGCCGTTCATGACCGGCATCTGGACATCCATTAAGATGGCGTCAAACCGGCCGGGCTCAGAATCCCGGAACCGCTCCACGGCCAGAAGCCCATTCTCCACGAGCTCACAGGAAGCGCCGTCCATGTCCAGAAACTCCTGGACGATCTCCGCATTGATCTCGTTGTCCTCCGCCACCAGGAAATAATAGCCTTCCAGGCTTCCGTGGCCCTCGGTCGCAAACCCGTCCTCCGGGTGGACCGGAGTCTCTTCCTTCGGAAGCTCTAAAATCTTTTCCATAAAAGCCGACACGAAGAACGGCTTCGGAAGATAACCGTCGGCACCCACGCAGGACGCCTGATCCTCGATTTCATTCCAATCGTAGGAGGTCAGGAAAAGGATCGGCACATGCCCGGGAAGAATCTCCCGAAGCCTCCTTGCCGTCTCCGGACCATCCATCTGTCCCGGCATCTGCCAATCCAGAAGGATTACGTCGTAATATTGTCCCCGTTCCTCACATTCCCGCACCTGCTTTATGCCGGCCTCCCCGCTTAAGGAAATGTCCACGGAAACGCCGGAGCCCTCCATTAGCATCCGGATATTCTGACAGACACCTTCATCGTCGTCAATGGTCAGGATCCGGGAAATTCCATGGTTTGACCAGAAACTGGCATCCATACTCTCCTCCGGAATCCGAAGCTCTAAGTCGACCGTAAAGAGGGTTCCCTTATCCACTTCGCTGACAGCCTTGATGGTCCCGCCCATCAGCTCCACAATATTCTTCGTGATCGCCATGCCAAGACCCGTGCCCTGGACCTTGTTGGTGGTACTGTTCTCCGCCCTCGTAAAGGCGTCAAAAATCACCTCCAGATATTCCGGAGTCATGCCGAAGCCATTGTCCTCCACTTCGATCCGGATATGTTCGTACTGGGGAGAGCGCTGCTTTAAGCCGATGATGCGGAACCAGATCTTTCCGCCCTCCCCCGTGTATTTGACCGCATTGGAGAGCAGGTTCAGCAAAATCTGATTCAGCCTGGTCTCATCCCCGATCAGCCGCTCATGCCGGACGCCGGTCACCGTGATCTCAAACTCCTGCCCCCTGGCCCTGGCCGCCGGCCGGATGATGGAATCCACCGAAGCCACCACGTGGTTCAGGGCGAACTCCCCGATGGTGAGGACCACCTTTCCGCTCTCGATCTTGGAAACGTCCAGCACGTCGTTGATAAGCCCCAGAAGGTGCTGGCCGGAAGCCGAGATCTTCCTCGTGTACTCCCGAACCCTCGCCGGATAGTCCGCATTCTTTTCCAAAAGCGTCGCAAACCCTAAAATGGCGTTCATGGGCGTGCGGATGTCATGGGACATGTTGGCAAGGAAGGTGGTCTTGGAATGGCTGGCAATCTGGGCCGCCTGCAGAGCCTCCGCCAGTTGTTTGTTGTGCAGCTTCCGCTCCTCCTCCCGCTCCCTGCGGATACGGTTCTTCTGTCGTTCCGTTAAAAAATACAGGATAAAGCACGCCAGAAAAGCCACCAGCATGGAGGCGACCACAATGTAGATGTTCTGATTGACCGACCGGCCCTCCTGCTGGATTGCTTCCACCGGCACGTACCCGATCAGGTAGGCGGCACCGTCCCCCACCGCCCACATGTAGATCAGAGCCTCCCTGCCCTGGACCTGATGGTAAAACATGACATTTTGACCGTCCTTCAGGTTTTCGTCGACCATGTTCAAAAGCTTTTCCTCGACGATCTGGTTGGCCCGGCAGAAATCCTCCAGGTTCAGATGTCCGGCGTCCCGCTCCCCCATGCCCTTGGGCTTTAACACCATCCGCTCGCTGATGGTGTCCATCACGTAGAGAGTCGCATTGCTATTGTAAAAGCTGTCCGGAAGAGCGTCGTCCAAGGAGTCATAAATGTACTCGATATAGAGGGTGGCAATTTCCCCGCCCTCTTTCTTGACCGGACAGGACATGGTGTAGGCCCAGGTCCCCATACCGTTCAGGTAGGACTTGGAGATCGGAAGTCCACCGACTGACTTCCCATTGGAAAAATCCAGCTCCTCCGTGGAAAAAGCTTCACCTGTATTGGTAAACCCCTGCGCCTCCCCGGATAACACCAGAGAAAGCTTTGCCATGGTCCGGTTGCTTTCGTAAGCGCAGAGGTAAGCCTCCGGGTCCCCGGAAGCTGAAAGCTCCTGGGCGATCGCCTTCTGGAATTCCGCCTCCATCTCCAGGATGGCCTCAATGGTCCCCTGGATTAGCTCCAGACTTTCACTCAGGTTGTCGATGGCCGCCCCGGCCATCTCCTTCGACACCCGTCTGGATACAGAAAACACGACGACCGCCAATATAAAAAAAACTAGTATGACCAGTACGATAAAGCTCCTCTCGATCCCCGTTTTCTTTAACTTTCTCTTCTTCTCCATCACATGAATCCTCATACCCCAATGCCAAAATGCCGGCTTGACCCCGAAAACCGCCGTTTTTTCTTCTGTATTATTATAATCCCCTCCGGGAATTTCGGCAACCATTTCCTGCTTCCGTCCTCATCAAAAAAACGGCAGAGCTTTTTCTCTCCGCCGTTTCGTCATTTAACTGGTGATGGATTCCAGGTAATCGTAGAGCTCCTCGACACCCTTGATATAATAACCTGTTTTCAAGACCTCGACCTCCCCCTCCGGGAGCTCGTCCTCGGTCAGGTAGGTATCCATATAGACATCGCTTCTGTCACTGTAGTAAATCTTGAGATACCCTTCCTCCAGAAGGAGAAGGAAGCGGTAACTGTCCGGGTTTATGGTCTCCCTGCCCCGGATCACCAGCCGGGAGGAGGAGAACGTGACCAGGCTCCTTCCGCCGCCCTCCGTCTTCAACCGCTCGATAAGCCCTTCCCTCGTGAGTCCCATGTACTCCTCCGGTATGGGGAGGATGGTCTCCGTGATCTGTCCGTCCGCCTCATTATAATTCTGAGAAATATAGATCATGTCGCCGTTCACCGAGAGCGCTTTCTGGTTTTCCGCCGCCACTGCGCTCTCCTCCAGGACTAGGGGTCCCTCCTTTGTCCCGCCCGTGGACTCTTCTGTGTTCTCCCCGGTCTCCTCTCCCGCCCGGACTCCCCCGGCGGATAACACGTCAGCCCTCTCCTCAGCCAACTCCAGCTGTTTCTTTAACTCCAGATTCCGATAGCTAAAATAATAGACTGTGGAGAACAAGAAAAAAAACAGACAGAAGCCGGACACCCATATCCATAAGGTTTTCTTCATAACAGCGCTCACCCCGTTTATTGAAATTGAAGGACACGGCATAATGGTTTTTCCTTATGACCAGGTTCCTCTTTCCAAGTATTGGCTGATAGGAAGAAAAATATACCTTGATCTTACCGTGCGAAGCACATGCGTTAAAGGATGCCCCTTGGGCATACCTCTGTTTTACAGCGCAGAGCACACATTCACGGGGTCCCTTTGGGTATACCCAAGGACCGTCTACAGGAGATGAAGCTTCCTCGCCACCCAGGCGGCCTTCCCGCCCATGGGCATGCTGCGAAGCTCCTTCTCACTCACACATTTGAAGAGAAGCAGCAGGACAAAATAGACGATCACCGCCACGAAAACCGCCGCCAGGCAGGCGATGGCATTGCTCTTCGCAAAGGTGTTTAAGAGATAATAGACCCCGTAGGCCGCCCCGCCCATGATGGCCGAGGCCAGGAACGGGAGCACGAAGGTCTTCTTGACCTCCTGCCGGTAACGGAGATACTTCGCAATGGAGACCCCGTTGAAGATGCACATGGTCAGCCCAAAAAACATGTTGGCGATGACCACGCCGTAGATCCCCATGTCCAGGCCGTAGAGCAGGACGGCCAGGATCCCCACGTGGAGCACCAGGGAGATCATGGCGTTGACAACAGGCGTCTTCATCCGGTTAATACCCTGCAAAATTCCGTTGGTGATGGTGGACAACGAGAAAAACACCACGGCCAGAGAGCCCAGGAATAGAAGGTCGCCGCCAAGTTCCGTGTCCTGCCGGAACAGGAGACTCACGATGGGGAAGCCAAGGACCGTGAGCCCCACCGCCGCCGGGATGGCAACCAGCATGGAAAACCGCACCGTCACGCTGACCTTTCTCAAAATCTCTCCCTTCCTCCCCTCGGCCACCGTCCTCGTGAGGGCCGGAAGCATGGAGGAAGCCAGGGCGTTGGAGATGGCGATGGGCACGTTGATTAGCAGGTAATACTGGCCGGAATAGACCCCCCAGTTGGCCATGTAGTGGGCGGACTCCCCCGTGGACTTCATGTAAAAACCGTAAACGCTGTTGTCGATCAGGCTGCTGATGTTGTAGACGGTGCCGCTGATGATGACCGGGACGATAGTGGCCACCAAAACCCTGGCGATATTTCCATAGGACTCCAGCATGACCGTCCGGTCCCGCCGCATCTGCCGCCTGAGAACCCTCCGGTAGGTGAGAAAAATCAGGATGCAGAACAAAAAGGCGACGAGGGCCCCGGCGGCGGTGCCGATGGTTCCCCCGGCGGCCCCGTAGGCGTCGGCGAAGGCTTTCGTCCCCTTCTCCAGATCCCTCTGCGCCCCAAGGTCAAAGAGCAGGAAGGCCGCCGCAATGCTGACCCCCGCATTGACGATCTGCTCCAGCACCTGGGAGACGGCCGTGGGCATCATGGTGCCGAGACCCTGGAAATACCCCCTGAGAGTCCCCAAAAACGCCATCACGAAGATGGTCGGCGCCAGCACCTTGATGGCGTAGGCGGCTCCCGGCTCGTGGAGAACCTTCGCCGCAAAAAAATCAGCCCCGAAGAAGGTCACCAGGCAGGCGATTCCTCCGGAGACCAGGGAGAAAATCAGGGAGCTCTTGAAGATCCGGTACGCATTCTTATGCTGTCCCAGAGCGACCCTGGCCGACACCATTTTCGAGACCGCCAGCGGCAGGCTGTAGGAAGACAGGAGAAGCATAATGTTATAAATATAATAAGCCGACGAATAAATCCCCATGGCGGCGCTTCCGATCTTGTTTTGCATGGGAATCCGGTAGACCATGCCGATGATCCGCACCAGAATCCCCGCCGCCGCCAGGATGGAGCCTTGTACCAGGAAATTGTTGGACTTTTTCTTTCTCTTCGGTTGTTGGTTCTGAGCACTCATAAATCCACTGTCCCCTTATTCTCTCGGAATCTCCAGGGCTTTCATCAAAAGCCTCTGCCGCTCCTCCATGAGATGCCGTTCCTCATCCTCCACGTGGTCATAGCCCATGAGGTGCAGCATGCTGTGGGCGGTCAAGAAGGCCAGCTCCCGCTTTAAGGAGTGACCGTATTCCTCCGCCTGTTCCCGGATCTTTTCCACGGAGAGGACGATGTCCCCCAGAAGGAGCTCCCCCGTCTCCGGGTTGAAGCAGTCCGCCGCAGAGTCCTCCTCCAGAAAGTCAAAATCTGCCGGGCGCTCATACTCCGCCATAGGAAAGGACAGGACGTCCGTGGTCCGGTCCATGCCCCGAAACTCCCGGTTGAGCCTCCTGACCTCATCCCCGGAGGTCAGGGTGACACCCACCTCCGCCTCATAGGGACATCCCTCCTGCTCGAGGGCTTCCTCCACCACTCGGCGGATGATCTCCTCGTAGGGAATGGAAAGGGGCGTGTCCGCCTCATACGTAATCTCACAGGTCATATGTTATCTCTCCCGCTGTCTGTTTGCCCGCTGCCGGCCCACGCCAGAATACCGCTTTTTCTCTCCGGCCCGGTTCCTGCTCTCGTAGGCCTCGTAGGCCTGGACGATCTTCTGGACCAGGGGATGCCTCACGATGTCCTTGGCCGAAAGCCGCACAAATGCGATATCCTCGATCTTCCCCAGCACCTTCACCGCCACGTCGAGACCGGAGGGCCCGTCCCCGGCAAGGTCCCGCTGGCTCATGTCCCCGGTAACGATGACCTTGGAGCCGAAGCCGATCCTGGTTAAAAACATCTTCATCTGGGCCGGCGTCGTGTTCTGGGCCTCGTCTAGGATGATGTAGGCGTTGTCCAGGGTCCGCCCCCTCATGTAGGCCAGGGGTGCCACCTCGATGAGCCCCTTCTCCGCATTGTGGAGGTAGCTGTCCGCCCCCATGATCTCATAGAGGGCATCATAAAGAGGCCGCAGGTAAGGGTCGATCTTGCTCTGCAAGTCCCCCGGCAGAAACCCAAGCTTCTCCCCGGCCTCAATGGCCGGCCGGGTGAGGATGATCCGGCCGACCTCGTTATTCTTAAACGCCTGGATGGCCATTGCCATGGCCAGGTAGGTCTTGCCCGTCCCGGCGGGCCCCAGGCCGAAGACGATCATCCTCTCCCGGATGGCATCCACGTACTCCTTCTGCCCCAGGGTCTTGGGCTTCACCGGCTTCCCGGAGATAGTCCGGCAGATTAAGTCCTCGTCGATCTCCAAAAGCTTCTCATCCTTTTCCTCGAAGACCAGGGCCAGGGCGTAGTCCACGTTCTGTTCCGTGATCACGTTCCCCCGCCCGGAAAGCCCGATCAGGGTGGTCAGGACCCGCTCCGCCCGGGACACGGCCCGCTCCGGCCCGACCACCTTTAAAAGCCCGTCCCTGGACACCATGGTCACCTTGAGCGTCCGCTCGATCTTCTTCAAAAAGGAATCAAATTGACCAAAGACATTCCGCTCGTGGTCCGCCGGAATGTCGATCATCGTCTCCACAATCGCCATGAATTTTTTGCTGTCTCCTTTTACCGTCTTTTATCGATCAGTGGCATTCCCTCCTATTTTAACACCTTTTTCCATAAATAGAAGCCCTTTTTTTATTCTTTTACACATTCTTAAGAAAATTCGATCCGAATCTACAGGCAGTCCCCGTCCGTCCTCACGGCTTTTCCGCCTTTTTCACCGGATGGCGGATCACCGTCTTCAAGTTTTCCGGCCTGCACCTGCGCACGTCGCTCAGATAGATCTCATGGTGGTAGCGGGGGCCGCCCATGTCCGGCAGATATCCGCCCGCCCCGGCAAAGGCGTCCATGGCCGCTATGGTGGCCGGCTCGTCGTCGTAGGGGCCGACGTGCATGCACTGCACGCAGAGACCTTCCTCGTAGGTGAAAAATTCAACACCGGAAAAATCCGTCCCCTTCTTTGCGGAAGCCTCCGCCACCGCCCAGTCAAACTCCTTTCTGGTGACAAACTCCGGCAGACGGATCATGGAGATCCAGCAGAAATCCTCCTTGTGGGCGTAGTCGATGCCGCCCCCTCCCTCCTGCCACCAGAGCCCCTCCAGAGGCGGAACCACGTAATCAAAATAGCCTTCGATCTGGTGGTCGCCAAGCTTGCTCATCTTGACGGTAAAGGCGATCCCGTAGAGCAGGCCGATGGACTGCTTGTAGGCACCCCCTTCCAGGTTGGGATCCCCTTTTCCCCGCACGGCGACGAAATTCATGGAGGGCACCGTGACCAAGCCGGGTTTGTCCTTTGGAAGATAGAATTCCTTATACTCTTTCTTATAGTCAAAGGCCGCCTTCTTTTTTCCGTCTGGGTTTCTCCCGGTCTTTCTTTCCGTCATCCCCTGCGTTTTCCCGCAGGTTTCCTCCGCTTCCTTTTTCTTTCTCGGCTTTTTCGGTTTCGGTGCCGGAAGCTCCCGCAGGGTTTCCGCTGCCAGCTTTGTAAGAAGCTCCCGGTTCTCGATATCCTCCACCAGCAGATAATTTTTGGCCCCCGCATAGGGCGGCGCTTCAGGAAGCTCCGGACAGAGCCTCTGTCCGGCCTCCGTCTTCTTGACGAACAGCTGGTCGTCGCAGATCACCGCAAAGATCTTTCCGTCTCCGTAGAGCCCGTATTCTCCAAACATCTTTTTATAGGTGATGGTTCCAGCCTCCTTGAGCTGGTCTGCGACAAATTCTACAAATTCGATTTTCGACGCCATGGTTTTCTCCTCTTGTCTGATGGGTTTTTATGGTTTCTTGGATTCCTCATAATTCCTCCGGATCCCTTCCGCAAAAGCCAGCACGTTCCTCCTGAGCTCCTCCGGCTCCAGAAGCTCGGCCCCCTCCCCGAAGGAAGCGATCCAGCCCACGACGGCCTCCTTGTCCGCAAATCCGAAGGAAAAGAGCAGGTTCCCGTCGGGCAGGACCGTGAAGCTCTCCGGGCCAAATTCCTCGATAAGCCGCCATTTGTACTCCGGCCGGATTCTCGCCTTCACCGGATACCGGAAGGGAAAGACCCGTTCCGGGGAGAGGTCCGGAAGGGGGATGTCCCGCTTTTCAAAGGGTGCCTTCAGATCAAGATCCGTCATCCGCCCCAGCTTAAAAAGCCGGAACTCCCCCCTGCTCTCGCACCAGCCCCACAGGTACCAGCCTGCCCACTGAAAGACCAGCCTGCCAGGTTCCACCGTCCGCCTGGATTCTCCCTTTGGCGAATGGTAGGTAAAAGAGACCTTGTTTCCCGAGAGGATCGCACCGTGGAGCAGCTCAATCTTCGGGGCCAGGGAGGCCTTGTACCAGGAGGACAGATCGATCAGGATATGCGCATCTCCCGCAAGCAGCCCGGAGGCCCCCGCTTTGAGCTTCTCCATCAGTTGCGCATACCGGTTGGTGCCGCTCACACTGTCCAGGCTCCGGAGTCCCGCCAAGATGGCCTGCATGTCCAAGGTGCTGAGCAACGTTCGGTCAATGTGATATCCCTCCATGATGGAAATTCCGCCCTTTGCCCCCTGCCTTGTCACCAGCGGGATCCCGGCCATGCAAAGCGCCTCGATGTCCCGGTTGATGGTACGGCGGGAAACTTCAAACTTCTCCGCCAGATAAGGCGCCGTCACCCGCTCTTTCTGGAGCAGGATCGACAGGATCCCGATCATCCGTTCCAGCTTCATCCCGGATTGCCTCCTTTCTCTCTTTGGAGACAGTATACCATAAAAGCCGGACAGCTGCGTGTCATGTTTGAAAATCCGGCCTCACGACTTTTTTCAGGCGGAACAGAGAAGTCCGATCCCGGTGAAACAGCGAAAGCAGTTATCTATGGCGGTCCATCGGCTGGTATTCCTCTTTTCCCGCCCTCTATTTCCCTATGGCCTCCTCTGCATGGACCGTGCCGGTGACGGTGCAGGAATCGCCGTCTGTCTCCACGGTACAGGAGGCGTCCTTGACGGTCACTCCCGAGGCGGCCAGCTCTTCACAGTATTTTTCAAACCGTTTTTCGGCCTCCGCCTTTGCTTTTTCCGGTGGGAGAACCAGAACGGCCTCCTGATATTCTCGGGATGTCACGGAACCAAATCCCAGGGGCAGGTAAAAATTTCCCCAGAGGTGGAGAGTCTCGTAGGAATCCACCTGGTCAGACAGGTCATAGTGATCTTTTCCTCCCGGGAGGAACACCTGTTTGCCAAAGAGCCAGAAATAACGGCGGATTTTTTCCTCCCCGGTATAATGCTTTACGGGGGAGGCGAAGGGCAGCTCTTCCTCGTAATGATAGACGGTGGCGGCGATGACGTCCCCGTCGGCCCGAACCGATTCTGTCTTTAAAAGGTTTCCGCCCTCGTCAAGGATATCCAGCGTACCGGAAATCAGGATCTGTCCCGCCTCCACTTCGTCGCCCGTATGGACCTTCGGCGTTCCGGCACGGGTGATGACGGACACCACCTTGCCGCTTTTCTTCGCCGTCACGTCCCCGGTGGTTACCGCCGGGAATGTCTCGCCTTCCGGCTCCGTCAGTTCGTTTTCCTTAATTTGGACGATCAGCCGGTTTCCCGTGATCTCGGCCGACACCCAGGTGATGTCGTTGTAACGATTCCGGATCGCCTTCTCGATGTCCTCACAGAATATACCGGACTTCGCCATACCGTGGGTATATCCCTGCTCCTCCAAAAAACACAGGAGGGTGCTGTCCGTATATTTGAGGTTTCCTTCCATGTGGATATCCCAGATGAACAGGGAGGAGACATATAAAAGTCCCAGGCATAAAAGGATCCCGGCATAAAAGGCGGTCCTCTTCCTGCTCCTGCGGAGCCAGAAGGGAAGCCCTTTCTTCTCGATGATCCGAAGCTTCACTCCCGCTTTTTTCGCCAGCCTTCCGGCCCGAAAAAATTCCCCCGCCTCCATATAAAAAGAAATGCCGCTCTCCGTCTGTTCCAGGTACTCCAGAAGAATCCCGTGAAAGCTGCACAAATTAAAAAAACGTTCAGGGCTTCCTCCCGTCACCCTGACCGTCAGCCGTCCTTTCCACCTATCCCCTCGATCCATAGCCGCTCTTCTATTCATAGCTGATTCCCCGGATCCTCCCCCTGATCTTCATGGCATCCCTCCCAAAATAAGCGATGACCAGATCCTCTCCGGAAATATGGATCCGGCACATGCCGCTCAGGATCCGAATACATTCCGGAGAGTACTCCAAAAGCCCCCTGTGGTTTTCCACGGTCAGTTCCATGCAGCCCACGGCCGTGATCACGGCGGCGCCAAGACACAGATCCTTCGGAAGCCCCAGAGCCTCCACCAGAGCGTCAACTCTTTTTCTCATGGACCCACCCCTCTCCTTTTACAGTTCAGTCTATGAGAATAGGACAAAAAAAAGAACCGCCCCGTCGGACAGTTCTCTTTTTCGCATAATTAATTGTATTTCCGTTTTCTGGCGGCTTCAGACTTCTTCTTGCGTCTCACGCTGGGTTTTTCGTAATGCTCTCTCTTACGAATCTCCTGCTGAATGCCGGCCTTTGCGCAATTCCGCTTGAATCTGCGCAGGGCACTATCTAAACTCTCATTGTCTTTCACAATAACGTTTGACATAGACTCACACCTAACCTCCCTCCAGTTGTGTATTGTGCCTAATACAACTGTTTGGGTATATTTTTCGCACTACATCAAGTATAGCACAATTTGCCATTTCGTCAATACCCATTTTGATTTTATTTTCGCTGGCTTTTATTTTTCGCCGGCCCATCCGAACTCGGCACGTAATCGTCAGTTCAACTGCTCTGTCAGCACCTTCAGAGCCTTCTCCAGCGCATCGGGGATCCCCGCCGGGTTCTTTCCTCCCGCCTGGGCCATGCCGGGACGGCCGCCGCCGCCGCCGCCAACCAAAGCCGCCACCGCCTTGATGAGATTCCCTGCGTGGGCACCTTTCTTCTGGGCCCCCTCCGTGGCTGTGGCCATCAGATTCACCTTTCCGCCCGTCTCGGAGACGAGGACTACGACGCTCTCGCCCAGCTTTTCCTTCAACTGGTCGCCCAGGTTTCTGAGCCCGTTCATATCCACGTCCTTCACAGAGACAGCCAGGGCCTTCACGCCCCCGATCTCCTTCACCTGATCCATGACGTCGCCCAGGGCATCCCCAGCAAGCTTGCTCTTAAGCTTCTCGTTCTCCCCGTGAAGAGCCTTAAGTTCCTCCTGGAGAGATTCAATCTTCTTCACCAACCCGGCCGGCTCTGTCTTGGCCGCCTTCGCCGCAAGGTAAAGCTCGTCCTCCAGCTCTTTATAATAGCGGGCCACGCCCTTCCCGGTCAGGGCCTCGATCCGGCGCACGCCGGCCGCAATGCCGGCCTCCGACACGATCTTGAAGGTGGCGATGGAAGCCGTGTTGGCCACGTGGGTGCCGCCGCAGAGCTCCTTGGAAAAATCACCCATGGAAACCACCCGGACCGTGTCGCCGTATTTCTCCCCGAACAACGCCATGGCGCCCGCTTTTCTGGCCTCCTCCAGCGTCATAACCTCGGTGGTCACGGGGACGGCCTTCGCAATCTCCTCACAGACCAGATCTTCCACCTGGGAGAGCTCTTCCTTTGTCATGGCGGAAAAATGTGTAAAGTCGAAGCGGAGCCTGTCGGCCGCCACAAAGGAACCAGCCTGCTCCACATGGCCTCCCAGCACGATGCGGAGGGCCTTCTGAAGAAGGTGGGTGGCGCTGTGGTTCTTGCAGGTCTCCGTCCGGTTTCCGGCATCCACCTTCATGGTCACCCGGTCACCTACCCGGAACATCCCCTTCGTCACCGTTCCGATATGGCCGATCTTTCCGCCCTGGAGCCCCACCACGTCCATCACGGAAAACTCCGCATCCTCCGTGATGATCACGCCGAAATCCGCCTTCTGTCCGCCCATGGTGGCGTAAAAAGGCGTCCGGTCCGTGATGATGGTCCCCTTCTGTCCGTCCGTCAGCGCCTCCACGATTTCCTCTGCGGTGGTGAGCGCCGTCACAAGCCCTGTATCGATCAAGGTCGCATATCCCGTGAATTCCGTGGTGAGATCCGCACTTAAATTCTGATAGATATCCTCACGGCCCATGTAATTGCTCTTTTTCCTGGAACTTCTGGCCGTCTCCCTCTGCACATCCATGGCCTTCGCAAAGCCTTCCTCATCCACCGAGAAACCCTTTTCTTCCAGAATCTCGCGGGTCAAATCCAGCGGGAAGCCGTAGGTGTCATAGAGCCGGAACGCATTCTCGCCGGAAAGTTCCGTCTTCCCCTCGCCGGAAAGCTTCTCTTCCAGGTCGCCCAGAATGGCCAGCCCCTGGTCGATGGTCTTGTTGAACTTGTCCTCTTCCTCCGTGAGAACCCGGAAGATCATCTCCTTCTTTTCGTCCAGCTCCGGATAGCCGTCCCTCGACAGGGCGATCACCGTCTCGGACAGCTTCGCCAGGAACTTTCCCTCGATTCCGAGAATCCTGCCGTGGCGGGCCGCCCTTCTTAGAAGCCGCCGAAGCACGTAGCCCCGCCCCTCGTTGGAGGGCATGATGCCGTCGGAGATCATGAAGGTGCAGGAACGGATATGGTCCGTGATCAGCCGCAGAGAAACATCCTTCGCCTCGTCCTCCAGATAAGAGACACCGGCCAGGCCGGCAACTGCGTCCAGAAGGGCCTTGATGGTGTCCACCGCAAAAATGGAGTCCACGTCCTGGACCACCACGGCCAGACGTTCCAAACCCATGCCCGTGTCGATGTTTTTCTGTTCCAGGGGCGTGTAATGGTTCTTCCCGTCATTGTTGAACTGGGTAAAGACGTTGTTCCACACCTCGATGTAGCGGTCGCAGTCACAGCCCACCGTGCAGCCTGGCTTCCCGCAACCGTACTTTTCTCCCCGGTCATAATAGATCTCCGAACAGGGACCGCAGGGCCCCGCCCCGTGCTCCCAAAAATTATCCTCCTTGCCGAACTTGAAAATCCGCTCGGCCGCGATGCCGATCTCCTTGTTCCAGATCTCAAAGGCCTCGTCGTCCTCCAGATAGACAGACGGATACAGCCGGTCGGGAGACAGGCCCACCACCTCGGTCAGAAACTCCCAGGACCAGTGGATGGCCTCCCTCTTAAAATAATCACCGAACGAAAAGTTGCCCAGCATCTCGAAAAACGTACCGTGGCGGGCTGTCTTTCCCACGTTCTCAATGTCTCCGGTGCGGATGCACTTCTGACAGGTGGTCACCCGCCTCCTCGGCGGAATCTCCTGCCCGGTAAAATAAGGCTTCAAGGGCGCCATGCCGGAATTGATCAGCAAAAGGCTGTTGTCGTTGTGAGGCACAAGGGAAAAACTCTTCATCGCCAGGTGTCCCTTGCTCTCAAAAAACTCCAGAAACATCCGCCTTAACTGATTTACGCCATACGCTGTCACAGTCATTCCCCTTCCTTCGCATTCTTATGTTTTCTCAGTTTAATTCCGCACAAAATGCCGCCGAAGGCTACAGCGCCCAGAAAAACAAACTTCACTGCCATCTGATAAAGCTCTGAAAAAAATGCTCCCATGGAAAAATCCTCCTATGCAATCTCTAAAATTTCTTTTTACCAAGGATTGCGAAACGCAACCGATTCTGCTTAATCCATCTCTTTATCCTATCACAAAGCGAAACCTTTCGCAAGCAGATTCTAAATCCGGAACCGCCAAAAGCTTTCTGACAGGTCATATGCGTTTTTATAGATTTCCTTCCGTAGTTGTTTGCTCAAATCCCGCAGGATCTGTGTTGGGGATTTTGCCCGGACGGCACTTCTTCCAGCAAGACATATTCATCCCCGCTGCTGAAATAGGCCCGCTTCATGACACTCCTGAGAGATTGATCGCTGTTGTAATGAAGCGGCGCTTCTTCTTCATGGATCTTCTCGATCTGGGCGGCAACGGCCTCGGCGTTTTTATGAACAGTATCCAGGATCAGCTGATCGCTTTCCCTGATCCTGCGGATCGTGTCGCTGCGCTTCACTTCCCGAATGATCCTCGCAAATTCCTGCCGAATCTCCTCGTTGGGAATCCTCACTCTCTCCGCATCCTCATCGTAAGCCAGATATCCCAGATGGATCAGGAGGGTAAGTACGTCGTCCCGATTCTGGAACGTCACCAGATCATTTGCAAATCCCCGAGGATCCACTTTCACTTCTCCGCCTCCGACAAGCTCCGCCACCGTGCCGGGGAGTCCGTCAAAATCTAGGCTGATATATTCCATAAGGCTTTTTGCCGCAGAGGTCTCTGTCCAGTAAGAATGGAATTTATGATTGTGGATCGCTTTCATCACGGAATTGGGATTGTAGACAGAGCCGATCCCCTCCAGCATATATCCGTCATACCAGAATTTCATCATGGAAAAGTCGCTGTCATATTGATCGCAGAGAGCCCTCACCTCTTTCTCCGTAAATCCCACATACTCTGCAAATTCCATCGGATAAAAGGATGGAATACTCCTGAAAACCTGAAATGGCCGATTGCGATCCATCCTTCTTGATCGGCAGAATCCCCGTCATATAAGCTGCGGCGAAGATTTTAGCGGTTGCGCCGCTGTTTTTAAGCAAAGTCCGCAGAAATTCCAGGTACTCCCGCTAAATCACCGGATCATCCTTCGCTTCCCGAATGGGGGCATCCCACTCATCAATGATTGCGATAAAGGGATTTCCCGCAGCCTCCGCCGCATTGGAAAGAGTCGGCACAAAGCCCTCTGCGATCTCCATTTGGGGATAGGCCTTTTGCAGTTCCTCCACGACATTTCGTTTTAAATACGGTATCATCCCAGTCAATCCTGCCTCGCCGATCACCGCCGTCATGTCCAGATAAATCACGTCGTACCGGTTCAGGTGCTTCCGATAGGAGGCCGTATATCCTGGCTCCCTGCCGATTTTCAAGTCCTCAAACAGCTTTGAAGAATCACAGGTCTTATCGTAATAAGCACACAGCATCTGGGCAGCAAAGGACTTTCCAAAACGCCGGGGACGGCTGACGCAGGTCAGATGCCTGACGGTATGGATGGAACGATTGATCAGATTGATCAATCCGCTTTTATCCACATAAACGCTGTTCCGTATCCTCGCAAATCCGCTGTTTCCCGGATTTAAATAGTTTCCCACAAAGCCACACCCTCTCCACCGATCTTCTTCCTTCACTCTATCTTCATCTTATCACAACAGGGCGAATCCCGGCAATGAAAACTCCAAAGACGGTCCCGGTCCGCTCACGATATCCTCAAACAGCACCTCCAGCAAATGTTCCTGATACCCCGCCCTTCGCTCCTTCCTCAGGGCGCCGCAAAGGCCCTGCAGGTCCTCGTGCCGGATCTTGTCCAGCTTTTTCAGACGGGCCTCGGTCAGAGCCTCGTTCGAGATGGAACGGTAATAATCCGACACGCCCATCCTCCAGAGCGTCACCTGCCCGGGCGCCCTCGCCGCCACCCGGTCCGCAATTTCAATGCCTTCCGGGTCCGTGTCGCCGCAATAATACAGCCGGCAACCGGACTTTATGAGCAGATCGATCAGGATCAGGGAGGCCGTCTTCATCTGGCCGGAGGTGCAAAGGAGCGCATATTCCTTCCCCTGGAGCCGTTCGCAGATCTGAGAAAACACCATCTGGTTTTCCAAAACGAACACCCGCTTGTCCCTGCTGTCCGCCCTCATGATGCGGCTCAGGTTGGAGAGGGTCAGCACGTATTTTTCCCCGTATTCCATAAAGGAGCGGTAAGCCTCATGCTCCCCCTCCTCCGTATAAAAATGAATCCCGTAGCATGTGGTGAAGCTGGAAATGTCGTCCGGCCGGATCCCGGACCGGTAATAGAGGGCCAGCACCTCCTCCTGGCTCTTCGGCTCCGCCGTCCCGTCGAGGAAGCTTAAACAGGCGAGGAGCAGGCGCCCCGCCGCCTGTCCCCGGTCAAAATAGTGGGGATTTTTTGTGACCTCTGCCGCCAGGACGGCCAGCCGGATCCCGTCTCCCTCTCTGTGAAAGGGCAGTGCCTCCGCCGCCCGGCATACGTTTAAAACCGTCTCTCGGATTTCTTCGGAGGCGCCTTCCCGCTCTTTCCCGATCAGCTGCCAGCCGTATCTCTTCTGTTCCATGACAGCCGAGAGCCAGCGAAAGGCCCCGGACGCCTCGCCGAATTCCTTCCCGACGCTTCCAAGGAGCCCTTCCTTAAAGCTCTCCCTCTCTTCCCGGTCCGCCTTCCGCCTCTGGCTGTTGGTCAGGATGTCCCCGCCAAAATAGGCAAAAAGCAGCTCCGTGACGGAAACTCCCCGGTATTTCGTCTCGTTCAGGGCCGCCTCAAACTCCGGGAGGGAGACCTTCAAGTCGCCGGACGGCAGGTTCCTCCCCAAGATCCCGCCGATGGCCAGGCATTCCTCCTCCGACGCCCCCTCCATCGAAACCTTTCCGGCGAGCTTCCCATATTTTTTGTATTTTTTCCGCATTTCCTCAAACAGGCGGGCGTATCCCCGGTTCTTCCGGAAAAAGGAAACGCACTCCTCCAACGCCGAACGATCCATGCTACTGCTCCTCTATGATCCTCTGTTTTCCGTTCCACAGGTAATAGATCACCGTCACTACCTGGGAGTTGGCCGGCCGCAGAAGCTCCGCAATGCGCAGGGCGGGGATGGAGGCATAGCAGCCCCAGAGCACCTGGGAATTCATGATGTAATCAAAATCAAATTTCCGCACCAGCTCAAACATGCTGCCGATATTCTTGTCGTCCACCCCGGCGAAGGCCTCGTCCAGGGCGATCATCCTCGGAAGGTCGTCCCGCTCCGCCTTCTTGTACTGGGCGTTGACCGCCGCAAACAGGGGCACGTACATGGCCATGGCCTTCTCGCCTCCGGAAAACCGGTTAAAGGCTCCGTTGGTCAGCTCCTTCCGGTTCTCGTCGTTCCGGTAATAGTACATGCGGAACTCGAACCATTTCCGGTAATCCAGCGCCTCCCGGACCAGGTCGGCGTAGCTCACCACGTCCCCGTTCTCCTCCGCCGTCTGTTTGACCGTGTAGATCCGGTTTCGGAAATGGGAGGAGAGCCTCCCGATATCCTCCGCCGTCAGTAACTCCTTGTCCCTGTTTAAGAGCTTTTCCAGCTCCGCCGTGTTTAATTCGCCCTCCCCCTCTGCGGTCTTCGCCCGCCAGTCCAGAGAAAAGCTCAAGGACATGGAGGTGTCCAGCTTCCGCATCAATGCGGACATGTCCTGGATCCACCTCCGGCTCTCCGCGATCCGGGCGTTTAACTTCCGGCTCAGGGTGTCCGAGAGGATGTTCTCGAACAGCTCCCGGTCCTTCTGACGGATCAGAAGCTCCGTCTCCTCCGTCTTCTCCCGGATCCGTCTGCAAAATTCTTCAAAATAGACCCTCTTCCCCTGCTCATAGGAGACGATCCGGTGGCGTTTGCGAAGCACCGAGGCCTCCCCCGTATCCCCGCCAAAGCATTCCTCCATGAAGGTCCCGTAGGTCACCAGGCTTCCGCTGTGGCCGTGGAAGATCCGGTCCAGATTGGAGACCACGTCCGTCACCGACCGGTTCCGTTCCGTCTCCCCCAAAAGCTCCCCTGCCTTCTTTGCCGCTTCCGCCGCTCCGAGCCCTTCCCCCGGAAACACCAGGCCCAGCTCCAGCTCCTCCTCGAAATATCCTCTCAGCCGGCTCTCCCGCTCCGTTTTCTCCGCCGCAAGGATCCTCCGGCCCCCAAGCTCCGGCTCCAGCCGCTTCACGTTGCTCTCCCAGACCGCCTGCTTTTTCCCAAGCTCGTTCCCCTCTTCCTGATTCTTGCGAAGGGCCTCCCGGATCTCGCCAAGGCGCCTGGCCTTCTCCCTGTTTTCCGGGGAAGCCAGAAATTCCTCCAGCCGCTCCCTCTGGACGTCCTGCTCCTTTTTCTCCCGCTCTACCCGTCTTTTCTGGAAATCCTCCCGGTCGACGGCTTCTTCCTCCTTCTCGAAAAGCTGTTCCTTCGCTTCCTCCTTGTTCCGTTCTACCGTAAGGTGCATGAGCGCCGCCTGCAGGGTCTCCGTCTGCTCTTTATAATCCCCAAGCTGCTTCCGAACCTCCCTGTAGGCGGGGACGCTCCTCTCATAGGGAAGATCCCTGCAGCAGGCAATTACCCTCTGCTCCTGCCGTTTCTTCTCCTCCCCGCAAAGCTCCTTCTCCTCCTCCGCCTTCCGGAGGGAGGCTTCCGCCTCCCCCAGGCTCCGGGCACATTTCTCCCGCAAGGTGACGGCCTGTTCCAGGTTTCCAAAGGCAGGGAGCTCCTCATATTCTTGATCCAGGAGCCGGCCCCGCTCCGTCAAACGGCCGATCTCCTGCCTCATGGCCGCAAGCTCTGTCTGGAGCCCGGCAAGCTCCTCCTGTTTCTGCCGGATCAGCGCCTGCTTCTTCTCCCGTCTGACCGCCTCGCCGATATAGCAGGCCTCCGTCTCCGGCTTGCTGTAGCCCTCCAGCGCCCCATGGCGGAAATATCCGTCCGCCCGGAGCACGATGGGAGAACCCTCCCCGCTTCCGATGCAGGATAGCAGCTCCCTGGTTCTTTCCAGAAGCCCCGGATCCTCCGCCACCGCCGCCAGCAAAGGCCCCTCTCCAGTTCCCTCCCCTTCGAAGGCTCCCGCCGGAAGACCGTCCTTTTGAAACGGTTTTGTCCGGGAGTCCTCCACCTGAAGCAGCCGGTCGGACCATTCCCCCAGGATCCGGACCGCCCTGTCGCGATCCTTCCGCAAAACGACCAGTGCGTCCAGAAGGCCCGCATCGGAAAGCTGACATTCAAGGAGATCCCTTTCCTCCTGGGAAACGCCCTCCGCAAAGTCCACGGCCTCGTAAAAGGGCAGGAAGGGAATCCCCGCCTCCCTCAGCCGCTTTCTGGTCTCTCCGGCCATCTGCCTGCGGGGCGGCTCCATCTCCTCCGTCTTCTCAAGGGCCTCCAGTTCCTTCTCGCAGCTTCTCAACCGCTCTTCCTTTTTCGACTGCTCAAGCCTTGTCCCGGAAAGGACCTTCTCCAGAAGTTTCTTTTTCTCTGTGAGCGCCGCCTGGGTCAGCCTCCTGACCGGCTCAAAGTCGGCTCCGTCCTGATACCGCCCGATGAGGACGGCAAGCCGCCCCAGCGTTTCCGCATCCAGATAAAATTCCTGATTTTTCTGCCCCAGATGATAATAAGCCTCGATGAGGACGTCCCGCTCCCGGTCCTCCAAAAGCTCTGCCTCGTGGAGCTGCACGCCGGCCCGGTCCTTCTCCTCCGCCCTAAGGGCAAAGGCCTCCGACGCCCGTTCCCACTTTTCCTCCGTCTCTTTCAGCCGCTCCAGGCAGACGGCGGCCTCCGACGCCCTTCGGCATAAGGCCTCCAGCTCCCGTTTTAGCTCCCGGACCCGCTCTTCGTCCGCCATGATTTTCCGGAAGGAGACAAGCTCCTCATGTCCAGGGAATCGGACGTCTTCCTGCAGTTCTTCCATGTAGGAGACGCACTGGTCGATCTGTGACCGGCAGGTGTCCGCCCTTCTTCGGATCTCCCGGAGGTCGGCGTCATATTCCCGCATGGTTTCCCTGTGGGCTTCGATCCGCTTCTCATAACCGGCAATCTCCTGCGCCGCCGTCTCGATCCGCCCTCTGCACTGTCTGAGCTTTTCGTCGGCCTCCTCCAGGCCGGTGACCCCGATCGCTTCCCGCTCCCCTTCCAGGAGCCTTCGCTCCTCCAAAAGCTCACCGCTCCTGGCTTTCGCCTCCTCCAGAAGCCTTCCGGACTCTTCCAGCTCTCTGCGTCCCTCTTCCAACTGTTCCCTGGCCGCATCCGCCTGCCTTCTTTCCTCCAGATAGGCCAGCGCCTTCTGCGCCAGCATGTACCGGTTGTATTTTGTATACTCGTTCCCGATGATCTGCAGGTCTCTGGCAGACCGCCGGTAACCGTCCAGCCGTTCCTGGATATCGTCCATCTTCTCCATGGCGTCCACCATGGCCCTCAGGTCCTCGTCCGACAAAGTCTGCAGGGAATCATTCAGGATCTCATAGACCTTGGTGGGCTTGAACTCCTTGGAGAGCTTGGGCGCCCGGACCTTGATCAGCAGCCGGATGAACTGTTCGTAGAGCTCCAGCCTCGGAAATCCGAAAATATATTTGTTGACCAGGGCCATGTATTCCTTCTGGGCCTCCGTGAAAGGATTTTCCTCCCCCAGGAGCTTTTTTAATTCCTGTTTGGTACAGGCGATCTTCACGCTCCCCGCCTCCCGGTACAACCGGAGGTCATGGCCGATCCGCCTTCCGTCCAGCAGGATAAAGCCCCAGAAACTCATGGGCTTTCCCCTTTTGGCCTGCTGGCCGATGCCGATGGTCCGGTAACGGTTTCCCTTGCGAAATTCCAGAAACAGATACCCGGTCGCCTCCTCCTTTTCCCCGTCTCCCAGGAAATAGTATTCCATCCTCCGGTCGCTGGAGCCAAAGGGGTCCAGCCGGCTCGGGGTCCGATCCCCGTCCAGGATAAAGGGGAGGAAGCTCTGGGTGGTGATGGATTTTCCGGAGCCGTTCTGTCCCCGGAGCAAAAGCTTTCCGTCCGCAAAGGAAAAAGTTTCCTCGTCATATAACCAGAAATTCACAAAACCGATGCGGTTCATATGCCAGCGCTCACTCATGCCTGTTCTCCTTTGTCTGAAAGTCTTCCGGGTAACGTCCCACGGCCTTTCCCGCCGCCGGACAGATCAAAAGCTGTTCTCCCGCCTCCTCCAGCATCATCCAGCCCTTCATATAAGAATGGACCGCCGCCGCAAGCTTCTCCTCCTCCATCTCCCGGTATTCCTTGCTCCAGGCCGCCCCGGTTTCCTCCCGGCAGGTGAGAAGCGTCTGTTTGAATTCCTCCCAAGGTACCGGGATCCGTTCGTCGGCACGCCGCTCCCACACCCCGTTTTCCACCTTTTCCCGGATCCTTTGACAGAAGATCAGGACCAACTCCGGCAGCATCGCCTCCCTCGGGTGCCGCTCCCCGAAGCAGTCCTCCTCCATGACGAAAAAAGCCGCATTCTTGTGGACGTGAAGCTGCCCTCCCAGATGATCGTTCAGGTTTTTCCGGATCCACTGTCTCTGGTTTTTCAGATAGATCCCGTCCGGGTCGTCCGCCCGATCCCAGTAGAGGGCCGGTGCCGCCGCAAGCTGCCGATAGACCCGGTTGATTCGGTAATGCCCCCGGTCCGTCCCGTCCCCGTCCGCCGGCTCCCGTTCAAAATCCTTCCAGGACTGAATTTCGGAAAGCCCGTGGGAAAAGTTCACCGCCATGTACCGGGAAAGACCCGTGTTTTCATAGAGGACCTCCTGCTCCATGCCGCTTCCCAGTCCCTCGCTCTTCCCCTCATAGACCTCGACCAGCCCCGTCCCCTCGCAAAACTGGAGCACCCGCACCAGGGATTTCCGGTGGGTGAACCTGGTCCAGTCCACCGGAAGAACCTCCTTCAGCTGCAGCTCCAGCACGTCCACCAGCTCCGACAGCAAAAACTGTTCCTGGTCCTCCTTGTCCTCCAGAAAGATCAAAACAGCGCAGAACATGCAGTAGTCCCGGATCTCCGTAAATTCCGTGATCCCCATGTAGCTCTCCGCATGGGCCGGGATCTTTTCCAATTTCAGGATCCGCTCATTGTGGATAATCGTCCACCCAAGCTGCTCCCGGAAAAACTTCTGACATCCGGACAGCCCCTTCCGCACCCTCGCATAAAGCTCTTTGTCCTTCTTTTTGTCGATCCAGCAATGCTCCATCAACGCCCTGGCCGCTTCCATCTTATTCTCCTTCTTACTCTCCTTCAAATTCCAGAATGTATGCGGGGATCTCCAGATCCCCGTCCTCACAGCACAGGGTATGGGTCCCCTCTCCCCGTATCAGCCGGAACGCCTGTCCGTATTCCGTCCGTCCGCTTTTTGAGGAGGTCAGGTTGGCCTGTGCAATCCAGCGCAGCAGCGTCTCCCTGGTGGCGGCCGGGATGCAGTCCGTGATCTGACAAATGTCCAGCCGTTTGTCCCGGATATATCGCAGGACCAGATCCCGGTCCTCCTCAAGCCCCCTCAGATACTGGTTCCTCTGGGCGGCCTTTTCCAGAGCCTTGCTCCCAAATCCGGATTTCTGGATCCTGGGCCGGTAGGTCCTGGTGTGGGGCTTCACCTCGTACTCGGAGGGTTCCTCCTCAAAAACGCTGCTGTTAATAGCATCGGTGGAGCGCCCCTGATCGACCCTCAGATGCCGCACTTGCCGGATCCCGAACACGTGGGCGGAAAGCTTGTGGGCCTCCTCCAGGCTCTCGCAGACCCCGAACAGCTCCAGGAACTTTTTGTAATCATCCTTTCGGCTGATGCCCCAGTTTTGCAGCTGCACGATCAGGGCCGCATTCTGAATGATCTTGCGGATGATCTCGTCGGTGATATCCAGCACCTTCCGGCTCTCGCTGGGACTTTTCTCCGTGGATAGGAACCAGCCTTTCACGCTGTCCCACCTGCCATAAACACTGTCCCTGATGCTGCTCTCCCTGAGACTCTGGATCTGGGAATCCGGGTGAGGGATGGCCAGCTCGCTCTCGACCACCCTGTCCAGCACCTCTTTTACCAGAGAGTCCGGCAGACTTAGGATCCTGCGCTCGATCCGCATCGAACGGCTCTGCAATTGCCGGATAAATTCCTGCAGATAGGAGATAAACCGGTCCTTGTGGATCACGAACTCCACGGATTTTAAGACCTTCTCGGAGCTTCCCGAATAAAATTCCCGCAGATAATCCTGGTAATTCCGGTTCAGCCGCTTAAAATCCTCCTGGAAATTACTCCACCACTCGTTGACCTCCCTGAGGCTCCGCCTGCTCATCTGCTCCATCTCCCCCAAGGCCTCCTCCAGCCTGACGAAATAATTCATGGAGAGATTTCCGCTTTCCATAAAAAGCGTCTCCAGCCTCACCGTCATGCGCTCCACCTCCACCGCCGCATCGGACATGGTATAGCGGAACTGCTTGTTCTTGTACTCGGCAATGGTGTAGACCCGCTTCGGGTCCTGGATCGGCACCAGGTTCTTCCAGCCGACGAGGGCCTCCAGATCCAGCTTCAACTGTTCCATGGAATAATCCGGACACTCCCTCAGAAGTTCAAAGACGTCTTCTTTATATAACTGAAAATGCATCTTCTCGTATTCCATAAAAAAAATCCGCATGATACGTCTGTACTGCGGAGCATTTCCAGCGGACAAATATATCGTTTCCCGAACAGGTTCCAGATCTCTCATTTCCAACTCTCCCGGACCAAGCCGCCGTTTTTTCGCTGTAAATATTTTTCTTGTAAGTCTTTTCCCTATAAGCATACATGGTTTCGCTGAAACTGGCAAGCCTTACGGCAAATATTTTTCCGTTCTTCTGTATAGGAATGGCGGATACCACAATAGAATTTCCAATAGAAAGCAGGAGATATTTCACCTCGGCAGACTGTTCTCCACACACAGCGCCCCGTAGCCCTCTTATGTCAAGTCCCTGTCACTAATTTTTGAGGACATATTTAGGAAAACTCCCCGCAAAACCGCATGGCTTCGTGGGGAGTGTGTAAAGTAACTGCCAAAAGCAAAACAATTGATGTTAAGTTAATGTCAGAACTTATTTCAACCGCTCTTTCTTTTATCCGTGCCATGCGATATCCTCCTGAACCAATCATTTCCTAAAATTCCACTCAATCTCAATCCTTTTGCCTTTATAAGCATACATTTTTTAAGAAATCTAAAAATGCACAATCATCCCTTTTGATCCGATAGACCAACTGACCTCCATACATTCCATAGAGCTCGTAAAATCCAATATCGATTACCGGGCACAGAATCTCCTCCTTACTTGTGTCAAAATGCTACTACAAATAATGCTTACAGGATAATCAGCAACCCTCGTTCTCGTCTCCTCGTCAAAGACAGGATGATGAGTGTTCATTTTGGTATAAAGGGCGTTTACTGTAACGCCCCCACAAACTTGTAATATATCGTAACGATTTTCTCTTTCCCTTTGCGGTAACGCCCCATGTTGGGCGTTTCGTAGATTGCAATTTTCTCAATCAGCTCATGGAGCATGAAGCTGTCGAGTTCCTCAAAACTGGTGTATTTCTGGATTAGCTTTGAGAAACGCTCCACGTCAGACATTGCGGCATTGGAACTGTCAATGCGTTTCTCCAATTCACGGATAGTGTGTTGCAATGTTTCTTTTTCTTCATCGTAGTTCCCAATAAGCATCGTGAAAATATGGTCTGGCAGCTTGCCAGAAAGGTTGTCCTCATATGCCCGTCGGAGCTTTGCGTCAAGCCCTGCAAGCTGGTTTCTCGAAGCGGTCAGTTCGGATTTCATCTGCGACACTTTTTTCTGGTCGTCGGAGCATTTCTTTTCTGTCAGTTCTTTGACAGCCCGTTCCGTATCTTCTGCAAACAGGACAGCATTTCTTTTTATGTCCTCTTGGACAATGCGTGTAATCGTGTCGCAGCTTATATAATGGCTTGAGCAGGCTATGTTCCCCTGCCCATGATGGCGACCGCATACATAATAGACGTATTTCCCATTGCCTGTGCGGTGTTTCCGCATTGCCGTCCCGCAGGCTTCGCAGCGGAACAGCCCAGAGAAGATGTCTGGCGTGACACGGTGGGGGCTGTCCTCACGGGTCTGTATCCTGCGGGAGTACATGGATTTCTGTGCCTGCTCGAACAGCTCAACCGAGATAATCGGCTCATGCGTGTTCGCAACAACAATCCAGTCGTCCTTTTCCTTTTTCACCCGCTTCTTGGTACGGTAGGACGGGGTGTACTGCCTGCCCTGTACCATGTTCCC
>JAAWRC010000034.1 GCA_022800815.1 Lachnospiraceae bacterium
TACAAATGTTTTGATTTCTGGTGTGTTTTTTGGCGGATTTCCGAGAGAAATTCTTCGTGCTGTTGTTGGTCAGAAGATAACAGCCTGCGCTACGACAGAAATTATTAACGAATATGAAGAAATTGTGCAGGAAATGATTGACAGAAAACAAGGACATATCAATAGAGCGATTTTAAGCCCACTAATTAAAACTATGGAAATTATCGAACCTGTTACTCATGTCGAAATATGCCGTGATCCTGACGATAACAAATTCCTGGAATGCGCAAAAGATTCTTATGCTTTATATATTGTCAGTGGAGATAAAGACCTGCTTGTGCTTGAAAAATATGAAAACATCCAAATCGTGACAGCAAAAGGCTTTTACGAAAAATATATGCTATAACATAGTTGACTTTTAGCATATATTGTTATATAATTCTTTTCCACACACTATATATTGTATTTATAAAATAAAAGGAGATGGACTAATGAGTAAACGAGTTTATATTAGCGCAGACTACTCACCAAATAACGGCGACCGTAATGTTGTTGACCTTCTTAACACATGGGGCACTGACAATCGGCATAAAGTGGACTTTGTAGACACAGCAAAAGTAGTTTCTGGAAGTATTTCAAAAGACCCTGATTGTCGTCCTTGTGATTTAAAACAAGAATTTAACCAGCAAATAAATGTTTCTTCTGCTGTCATTTTTGTGATTGGAGATAAAACCGCTTCTCGCCAAGCAGGTAATAATTGTTCAAGAGCAACAAAAGACCAGATTGATTGTAGTTGTACTCCATATAAGCAAAATGCTAATGGTTCTAAGATTTGTAAAATAAGTCAAATTTTTCTTACGAATCTGCGGAAGATGTTGGTAATGTAAATTCATATTCTTATCTTTGTTGTGATTGTAGTGATCAAGCTTTTTTGTAACACTTGTGTAACACCATTTTATCTTCAATAAAACGATAATCTACAATCGGAGAAAAGGAGGATATCATTATGAACTTATCGTTATTGGAATTAACGGAACGTTTAGTTCCCATCTCAGATTTCAGCCAGGGAAAGGCAGGAAAGATTTTAGAGAAACCAAAGAAAAAGCAGCCATACTGGAACGACTGCTAAAAAAACGAAAATATTCGTTTGCTAAGGCTTGCAGAGGGGCGGGCAAATGACAACACGGATTCCTTTGAAGCCTTCGTGGGTGGTCTTGATCTCTCACTCTCTCGTCAGCTTTCTGACCCAATTTCCATAGTTGACCTCCAAAAAGGCGGGAACGCACTTGAAGAGCTGGTCGGCGTTCAGGCAGCAGACCACCACCACCGGGGAGGCCTTCACCACGAAGGCCATGAAGAAGGACAGGGGCAGGACGATGCCCCAGATGCTGATTAAGTCCATCTTGACCACGAAGCCCGCATGGCCACCGCCCCGGATGATGCCGTTGTTGGTGGGCATCTGGTAGGACATGCCCACGCACACCACGCTCAAGATAATCAGGAAGGTGTCGGCCATCTCCTTGGTTCCGGGCGACAGATCATAAAGGCTTAAGATCGGGATGCGGATGAAAAAGAGGAGGATGCCGGAGCAAATTCCGATCAACAGGAACATTTTTTGAAGTCTCTTCGCCTGCGCCTTCACTTCCCCCATGTCTCCGATGCCGACAGCCTTTCCGATCAGGACGGATGCCGTGGCGGCCGCCCCCACCGCCGTGGATTTCACCATCAAAAACAGAGTGGAGGCCACGCTGTTTGCCGCGATGGCGGCCGCTGTCATGTGGCCCAGAATCACCGTCTGGAGGGCTGTATTTAAGCCCCACAGGCCCTGGACAAAAAACACCGGCGTGGTCACCCGAAAATAATCCTTGGAAAGCTGCCGGTCCATGTAAAAATAATCCCGGACCTTAAGACGCAGCCGCCGCTCCTTCCTCGCCACATAATAAATCAAAACGGCGCATTCCAAGACCCTGGCGGCCAGCGTGCCGATGGCGGCCCCGGCAACGCCCAGTTCCGGTGCGCCGAATCTTCCGTAAATCAGCACGTAATTGATGCCGCAGTTGACGAAAAACGCCATGACGGAGAGATACAGGGCGATTCTTACCACCTCCACACTGCGGAGGGAAGCCAATAGCAGCTGTGTCACGGCAAAAAACAGGTAGGTGAACCGAATCAGACGGATGTAGCGCACTCCCTCTTCAATAATCGGCATGTCCGTAGTGAAAAGGCCCACCGCCTGATAGGGGAAAACCGACACCAGAAGAAAGAGCAGCGCCGCCACCGAAAGTCCGGTCCACATGGCCGTGGCCATAATCCGCTTCATGGGTTCCGTCTGCTTTTTTCCCCAATACTGGCTGCAAAACATCACCGCACCCTCTCCCAGGGCCATTGTCATCTGCTGAAAGACAAACTGAATCTGGTTGACGGCGGCCACCCCCGAAAGGGAGGTTTCACTGTAAGCGCCAAGCATCATATTGTCCGCCAGATTGACACTCAAGGTGATCACATTCTGAAGCACCAGAGCGATGTAGATGGAAAAAAAGTTTTTATAAAAGCCTGTTCTCTGTTCCATGTCAGGACACTCCTTCTCCCTTTTTCTTCTGTTCTCCTATAGCAACGTCTATTCTCCTCTTATATTCTTTTCGTCAATCCTTTTGTGCCAGCTTCCCCGCTGTCCGTCTAATGGTCAGGCAATAGACGGGCAGCAGATACAAACAGGCAGATACCCAGGCCGTCTGATCCGCAAAGCAGATCGCCGTAAAGCCGAAGGCTCCCACAAAACAAAGGCTCACCGTACTCCTTGCGATCATTTCCACCACTCCGGAAAATATGGCCCGGCCCGCATAGCCCAGCCCCTGGATACTCAGCCGAAGAACGTTGAGGATTCCCAGGCTCCAGAAAAAATATCCCAAACAGCGCAGATATTTGGCCGCCGCATCCAGAACCTCTGCTGCTTCTCCGCCCACAAACAGCATGGAGAGCATTCTTCCTCCAAAGATCAAAATAAGGCCTGCAAGAATTCCATAGGAAACGGCAATCACCAGCCCCTCCCTGACCCCCTGGCGGATCCGGTCCAGTCTTCCGGCTCCCAGGTTCTGTCCGCAGAAGACGGACACCGAGGAAGCAATGGCGTCAAAGGGACACATGGTAAACTGCTTGATCTTGAGGGCCGCCGTGAAGCCGGAGACATACACACTCCCCAGACCGTTGTTGGCCGACTGCATGACCATGCTTCCGATGGCCGTGATGGAAAACTGGAGTCCCATGGGGAGCCCCATGGAGAGAAGCTCCTTAGAGACATCCCCCTCCAGACGGCAGTTCTCTCTGCCGGGGTGAAGGAGCGAGACCTTCTTATAAATAAAGAAGAGGCAGAGAAGCCCGCTGACCGCCTGGGAGGTAACGGTGGCAATGGCCGCACCCGCACAGCCCCAGCCAAAGCCAACGATACAGAGCAGATCCAGGACAACATTTAAACCCGCCGAGACCACCAGAAAGACAAAGGGCGTCCGGCTGTCTCCCACCGCCCGCAAAATGCTGGCCAACAGATTGTAAAGAAGGGTAAAGGGAAGTCCCAGGAAAATCACCAACAGATAGCGGTAAGCATTCCCGTAAAGCTCCTCCGAAACGGAAAGAATCCGGAGAATCCAGGGACATAAGAACACGCAGAGCGCCGTCAGAACCACCGCCACCATCCCCGTCAGGGCCGCGCCGCTGAATATGTAATGCTTCATCCGATCCAGTCGTCCCGCTCCAAAGCCCTTCGCCACCGGAATGCCAAAGCCGGTACAACAGCCAATACAAAATCCCAGCACCATAAACTGAACGCTGCTGGTGGAACCAACGCTGGCCAGGGCATCCGCCCCCAATACCCGCCCCACGATGGCCGCATCAATAATATTGTAGGTTTGCTGCAGCAGATTTCCCACCAGCAGCGGGAGGGCGAACTGAAGGATCAGTCGAAACGGCCTTCCCTCCGTCATACTTTTTGCCAAAACCGTCATCTCCTTCGTTAAAATTCAAAAAGCATCTGATTGTTGCGTCCCTCATTATAGATACTTTTCATCCTCCTGTCAATAAGAGAATACGGCAATCCCCGGCCGCCTTCCGGGAGACCCTTCCCTCCTTGCAAACTGGTCCCCCACATGGTATAATGCCGACAGAAATCCACGTTGGGAGGAAGAATCCATGGAAGAACTTTACGTGTTCGGCACGGGGAACGCCCAGGCCACCCGCTGTTACAATACCTGCTTCGCCATTCGGGACGGAGAGGAATATTTTCTCGTGGATGCGGGGGGCGGCAACGGCATCCTCACGGTCCTGGAGGACATGGAGGTGCCTCTGACCCGGATCCACCATATTTTCGTCACCCACGAGCACAACGACCACGTTCTCGGCATGGTCTGGATGATCCGGATGATCGCCACGGCCATCTTAAAGGGAAGCTACGAGGGAAATCTGAACGTTTACTGCCATGCGGGGCTGGTGGACACCATCCGGACCCTGTGCGCCCTGACGATCCAGAAAAAATTCTGCAACTGCATCGGGGATCGGATCCTCCTGCTCCCGGTTGAGGACGGGGAGACCAGACACATCCTCGATTATGACGTGACCTTCTTTGACATCCTGTCCACCAAGGCGAAACAATTCGGCTTCACCACCGTCCTGAAAAACGGGAGGAAGCTGACCTGTGCCGGCGACGAGCCCTACAATCCCGGCTGCGAGCGCCATGTGGCCGGAAGCGACTGGCTGCTCCACGAAGCCTTCTGCCTCTACGGCGACCGGGAACGGTTCAGGCCCTACGAAAAGCATCACAGCACAGTGAAGGACGCCTGCGAGCTGGCCGAACGCCTCCGGATCCCCAACCTGGTCCTCTGGCACACCGAGGACAAGGACCTCGGCCATCGGAAGGAACGCTACCTCGCCGAGGGAAGGCTCCACTATTCCGGAAACCTTTACGTTCCGAACGACGGGGAACGGCTGGCCCTGTAGGCCGCCACTCCTCTTTCATGAAGAAAACGTAAAAATCCATTGTCCTCTTCTCTCCCATGGTCTATAATGACCATAGAAATTGTTTTGGATCGGAGGTACACATGCCAGGTTCAACATACGGAAAACTGTTCACCTTCACCACCTGGGGCGAGTCCCACGGAAAGGCGCTGGGCGTCGTCGTGGACGGCTGTCCCGCCGGACTCCCCCTCTGCGAGGAGGACGTCCAGGCGTTTTTAGACCGGAGAAAGCCCGGCCAGAGCCGCTATGCCACGAAACGGGCCGAGGACGACGCAGTGGAGATCCTCTCCGGTGTCTTTGACGGTTTCACCACCGGCACCCCCATTTCCATGGTGGTTTTCAACAAGGACCAGCGTTCCAGGGATTATTCGGAGATCGCTTCCTGTTACAGGCCCGGCCACGCCGACTACGGCTTTGACGTAAAATACGGCTTTCGGGATTACCGGGGCGGAGGACGCTCCTCCGGCAGGGAGACCATCGGGCGGGTGGCGGCGGGCGCCGTCGCCATGAAGATCCTGGCCGCCCTGGGCATCGAGGTTCACGCCTATGCGGAGGAGATCGGCGGGATCCGCTGCGAGACTGTGGATCTCTCCCTCTGCGGCGAAAATCCCTTTTACATGCCGGACCCCGCAGCCGCCGAGCGGGTCCGGGAAGCGGCCGAGAAGCGGATGGCCGAACAGGATTCCATGGGTGGCATCATCGCCTGCCAGGTCAAGAACATGCCCGCCGGCATCGGGGAGCCCGTCTTTGAAAAGCTGGACGCCAACCTTTCCAGGGCGCTGTTCTCCATCGGCGCCGTCAAGGGCGTGGAAATCGGCGACGGCTTCGCCGCAGCGAGAAGCTCCGGAGGGAGGAACAACGACCCCTTCCTCCCTCCGGACAGAGAGGGCGGTCCCCTGAAAAAGGCCTCCAACCATGCGGGCGGCATCCTGGGAGGCTTAAGCGACGGCTCCGACATCCTGATTCGGGCCGCCGTGAAACCGACGCCCTCCATCGCAAAGGAACAAAAAACCGTCACCCGAGAGGGTCGTCCGATCACCATCTCCATCAAGGGACGCCACGATCCCATGATCGTTCCCCGGGCCGTGGTGGTGGTGGAGGCCATGACGGCAGTCACCCTGGTAGACATGCTGTTTGTCGGCATGACGGCCCGGATGGAGTCGGTCTGCCGCTTCTTCGGCCGTGACCGGGCCGTCCCCGGCCGGGCGGAAGAATCCGGAAAACCGTAATCGACGTGGCCGTGCCTGTAACAGAAAACCGGTCGGACACCGGATCATTTCCACATCAGTTGGCACCACGCCACAGACAAGGAGGTATTTCTTTCATGTACAACATTCTCTGCTTCGGAGATTCCAACACCTGGGGCTACGCCCCCATGGAAAACCGCCGCTTTACGGAAACGGAACGGTGGCCCGGACTCATGGCCGCCGCCCTGGGGGACGAATTCCACGTGCTCGAGGAAGGCCTCAACGGACGCACCACCGCCTTCACCGATTATCTGGAACCCTACCGGAACGGTCTTGATACCGTGGCCCCCTGCATCTTAAGCCATGCGCCTTTGGACTTCGTCATCATCATGCTGGGCACCAACGACACCAAGCCCCGCTTCTGCGTCTCCTCCGGGGAGATCACCGAGGGCATGTCCAACCTGATCCGAAAGCTCCGCTTCTACTATCCGGTGGACAAGTATCCCATGCCCCCCATCCTGCTGGCGGCCCCCGGTCCCCTGGACCCCGCCAGGGAGGAGTACTGCTTCGACGCCTCCTCCGCCAGGAAGATCGAGGAGCTTCCTCCCCGGTACGAGGCCCTTGCGAGGGAGCTTAACTGCATGTACTTTAACGCCCAGACCGTTCTCACGAAGGACGACCTGGTAAAGGACGGCATCCACCTGAAAATCGAGGGACACGCAAAGCTGGCACGAGCTTTCACGGGAATTGTGAGAGGATATTTCAGAAAATCCTGAAAACGGACGGCGCAGGGCCCTTCCCGCACAGACGAGTCTGTCTTGCCTGTGCGGGAAGGGCCCTGCGCCCATGATAGAGATTTTATTTCACCCCGTAGGCCTCATACAGCTTCCTCGTCTCCGAGACGGAGCGGAGGCCGCCGATGGCATCGCCGGCGGAGAGGTTGGCGGCGGCGGTGGCCGCTCCCATACGGAGGGCCTCCCTCACGGAGAGCTCTTTATAAATCGAATAAAGAACCCCGGCGCAGAAAGCGTCCCCCGCCCCCACGGCTCCCACGACGTACCCCTCCGGAAGCTTTAAGGACGGTTCCTCAAAATACGTTCCTTCCTCGTCCACGGCGCATCCAAGCTCCGGTGCGTGGATCACCACCCATTTCGCCACGCCGGACTCCTTTAGTTTCCTGCAGATCTCCGGAAGTCGTTCTCTTTCCAGCTTCCCATTCGCATCCCTCGGGTCGACCCCGGCGAGCATGCCGCCCTCGATCTCGTTCACGATCAGGTAGTCCGTATATTTTAAGGAGGGAAGCACCAACTGCTTCATCCGCTCCGCACCCCTGGTGCTGGCCACGTCCATGGCCGTCAGGATTCCCCTCTCCTTCACGTCATGAAGAAACCTGGCCATTATCGTGCCATACTCCCCGTCAGCCCGGTCCATGCTGTCAAGAAGGGCCCCGTAGCCCAAAAGCATGAGCCGCACGTCCAGCCGGTCAAGGTCCACATGCTCCGGCGCAAACAGACGACAGGTCCCCCTGTCATGGAAAAAGGTCCTCTCCCCCGTGCTCTCTATGGTCATCACGTCGGAAAAGGAGGTGGCCGCCAGGGGGGTTCTCTGAATCCCCGCCGCATCGATCCCGTATCCGGAAAGCTGTTCAATCACAAATGTGCCATTGTCGTCGTCCCCCACCAGCCCCAGGCTCTTCACCGGGATGGAGGGGTCGAGAAGCTTCACCCCGCAGGCCGTATTGGCCGCACAGCCGCCAATCCCGCGGCTGATTCCGCTGATATCCGCGATCATCCCCTTTTCCGGATATCCGTCGATCATTTTAATGGTGTCTACCACCAGGGTCCCCGCAACTGCAACTCCGTCCATAAAAATACCCTCCTCGTAAAAAAACTCTCCGCCTTAAACCTTCAACTTTCCTACCATGGCCATGAATTCCCGGTTGCTCCTGGTATGGCGGAAGAGGTCCAGAACCCGCTCCACGGACTCGTCGGCCTTCAATCCCCCCGTCGCCTTCCGCACGACCTCCACGGCGGCCTGTTCCTCCGGGGTCAGCAGAAGGTCGTCCCTCCTGGTGCCGGACTTTAAAATGTCGATGGCCGGGAAGATCCGCTTCTCCGAAAGCTTGCGGTTCAGCATGAGCTCCATGTTGCCGGTGCCCTTGAACTCCTCGAAGACCACGTCGTCCATCCGGCTTCCCGTCTCCACCAGGGCCGTCGCCAGGATCGTCAGGCTCCCGCCCTCCCTCATGTTCCGGGCCGCACCGAAAAACCGCTTGGGCATGTGGAGGGCCGCCGGGTCCAGGCCGCCGGAGAGGGTCCTGCCGCTGGGCGCCACCGTCAGGTTGTAGGCCCTGGCCAGCCTGGTAATGCTGTCCAGGAGGATCATCACGTCCCGCCCGTGCTCCACCAGCCGCTTGGCCCGCTCCAGGACCATCTCCGACACCCGTTTGTGGTGCTCGGGAAGCTCGTCGAAGGTGGAATAGATCACCTCTACGTTGGGCCCCTCGATGGATTCCTTGATGTCCGTCACCTCCTCCGGCCGCTCGTCGATCAGGAGGACGATCAGGTGCATGTCCCTGTGGTTCCTGGTCACCGCCTTGGCGATCTCCTTCAAAAGGGTCGTCTTTCCCGCCTTGGGCTGGGAGGCGATCATCCCCCTCTGCCCCTTGCCGATGGGGGAGAGCAGGTCCACGATCCGCATGGAAATGCTTCCGCCGCTCATCTCCAGATGGATCCGGTCGTTGGGGAAGATCGGCGTCAGGTCCTCGAAATTGGGCCGCCGCTCCGCCACCCCCAGGGGAAGGCCGTTGATCTTCGACACGTACAAAAGGGCCGCAAATTTCTCCGCCGAGGTCTTCACCCGCTGGCTGCCGCTGACAATGTCCCCGGTCTTCAAGTTAAAGCGCCGGATCTGGGAGGGCGACACGTAGACGTCGTTGTCCCCCGGCATGTAGTTCTCGCACCGGATGAAGCCGAATCCGTCCGGCATCACCTCCAGGATCCCGTGGGCCGGGATCCCGCTGTCCAGGTTCTGCAGCTCCTCCGGATTGATGTTGGGCGCCACGGAGGGCTGCTTCGTCTCCGCCGCAGGTGCTGCTCCCCTCTGGCCGGGCACGGACGCCCCTCCCCTCTGGCCGGGTGCGGCAGGCCCTCCCCTCTGGGCGGGAGCTCCGGAGAAGGCCTGTCTCCTCTGCGTCCCTTCCTGGGACGGGGCGCTCCTCCTCTGATATCCCTCCTGAGACGGCGTTCCCCGTCTCTGATACCCCTCCTGTCTGGCCGGGGCCTGACGTGCGGGAGCCTCCCCGGCCGCCCCCTCCGTCTCCTGGGACGCCGACGTCTCCCTGGCCTTGTTCTCCTCTATAATGCTCTCAATCAGCTCCGCCTTCTTTTTTCCGCTAATGCTCCTGATCTCCAAATCCTTCGCAATCTGACGTAACTGCGCCAGCGAAAGGGTTTCCAGCTTTTCCCTCATAATCTCTCCTTTTCCTTCATCACTCTGCTCTTTCTGAAATACGGGATTTTTTAAGACTGCCGCCGCTCAAAAAAGCGGCAAATGTAGAATTTCAGACGCTCCAGAACTCACTATAAATTCAGTGTACCACAACTAACGAAACTTTACAATGTCGGATTTAAACTTATATCAGAAAGTGAAAAGCCCTGTCGGCAGCCATTCCCACAACATGAGACTGAAACTGCCGCCCGGGCTTTTCACTTTCCTGTTTCAAAGATACTGGAACTCAGATATTCTCGTCCTTCAGCACATCCACCACGTTGGCCTTCTTGATCTTTCTGGAGGAATACCACATGGTGACTCCCACCACCAGCATGACGCTTATGACGGCCACGATCACCTGGTTCCAGAGGATGTAGAAGCCGGTCGCAATGGCGCTGGCAATGGCGGCGTAGATGCCGAACATGAGGATCAGGCCGATGGGCAGCCCGTAAAGCAGGGCCTTCAGCCCGTAAAACACGCTCTCATAGGCGATCATCCGGTTAAACCGCTTCGGGTCCATTCCCACCGACTTGAGCATCGCATACTCCCGACGCCTTAAGGCCATGCTGGTGGAGATGGTGTTGAAAATGCTGGTGACGCAGATGAGGGCCGTCAGGATGATGAAGCCGTACACGAACACATTGATCAGGAGCAGCGTATTGTTCACGCTCTCCATCTCCTGCTTATAGCTGTAGGCATAGATGTTCCCCTCGTCCTGCCGCAGGTCGTCAAGATCCTCCATCAGAGCCTCGTAATCGTCACTCATGATCAGAAGCTGCCGCTCGCCGCCCACGCCATTTCCGTCAAGATCAAATTTCACGACATTCTCAATAGTTGTATACACCAGAACATGATTGATATTATCACTGTAGCCACCTCCCAGGGGGAGCTCTTCCGTCGCCCCCGCCACGTCCATTGCAAATGGAGTCAACACGTCCACGAAGTCGCTGTCGTCCTCCCTCGCCACCACTCCCTCTGCCGGAAGCTCCGAATTCTTTTCGATCACGGACCACTGGCTGCCTTCAATGACGTCCCCGGTCTTTACGTCAAAAATCTCCTTCCAGGAATGACGGCCGTTCGTCACGTCACCTCTCCGGTTGATCAGGATGACCCCCGCCTTCGACTCGTCGAAGAGCAGTTCCTTGTCCGCACCCACCTGGTCCGCAAAGGCCGAGAGGCTCTCCCTATCCAGTCCGACCACGTGCAGGTTCATCAGGTAAGGCCCCATGTCCTTTCCGCCGAGGAGGGTCGCGCTCCCGTTTTCCTCCAGCGCCCCTCTCGTGTCCTCGGCGAGACTTCCGCCGTCAGTGAGGAACACCTGCGCAAAACCGCTCACCTGGGTCACGCAGCTCGTGATATGGTCCATGGCCCGCACCTTCTCGGCCCGCTCCTCCAGGCTCTCCTGTCTGGCCTTCTCCTGCGCATCTTCGTCCTCTTCACCGGCGGAATCCGCTTCCGCCCCACCGAGGCCGGGCTCCGGGTAGATCGTCACGGAGACATCCGGCAGGTTGGCGGAATCCACCCCGATCCCCATCCGATAAGCGCCCTTTAAGTAGGCCGTAAAGGAAGACACGCTCAAATACAGGGCAATGCAGAAGATCAGGGAGAGGACCGTCGCCCGGTAACGCTTCTTATTCCGCTTCAGGTTCTTTAACGCCAGCTCTCCCTCAAATCCAAAAAGCTTCCTGGTGAGCCTTGAGGTCTTCACCTGTCTCGTGGACAGCTTGATGTCCTGATTCTGGCGGATGGCCTCCACCGGAGTGATCTTCGAGGCCCGCTTCGCCGGGATCCAGGCCGATATGAGGATCGTCACCGCCGCCAGGACGACTGCGCCCAGGATCCCCGGCCAGGAGACGATCACCCGCATGGCCACATGTTCCATCCCAAAGGAAACGCCGAAAGTGCTGCTCACCAGCCCTCTGATACACCTGGTGGTCACGAACACGCCCGCAAAGCCAAGGAGCAGCCCCAGGGGAATGCCGATGATTCCCAGGATCACCGCCTCCGTGAACACGGAGTTCCGCTTCTGCTTCCTGGTGGCCCCCACGCTGGCCAGCATCCCCAGATACCGGCTCCGCTCCGAGATGGAGATGGCGAAAGAACTGTAGATGACCGCCACGGAGCCCGCCGCCACGATGAGCATCATCACCCATTTGACCCGGTTGAGCATGGTCACGATGGTGTCATTCCCGGAAAGCATGTAAAAGGACAGGAGGCTGTTGTTAAAGGAATGCGTCAGATTGAGTTCTGCCGCCTTGGCATCGCCCCAGTCAAACAGGCCGTTGTCCAAGTCCTTCACCTGGACCCGCACCGTCACCATCTCGTCTGCCGCAAGCCCGCTCTCATCCAGCCAGGTGACGGCCGTGTAGGAACCCTGGCTGTAGCCCTCGAAGGTAGGGCGCTCCATGATCCCCACCACCGTGTAGGTCTCCTCGTGGGTATCCTCCAGCGTCTCCTCCCCCTCGTAATACGGGTAATAGACCGGTGCCTCCTGGTCTCCCTCCGTCGTATGGATCACCCTGGTGCCGGGACGCAAGGTGATGGTGTCGCCCACCTTCCACTTGATGCCGCCGTTGGTCTCCAGGTGTTTCGGCAGGACGATCTCGCCCGCCGTCTGAGGAAATCTCCCTTCCAGCAGCGTGAGAGGGTATTCCTCCATGGCATCCTGGTTGTAGGCCCGGATGGCCAGATAGGGCTTCGCCTCATTCCCGCAGCCCTCCAGAAGGGCCGCCCCCACCTCCTTACTGACCATGGCCTTTTTCACTTCCGGATCCTCCCGAATCTCGGAGATCTGACCGGGAGCGACTTCGTCGAAATCCACATGCCACTCACCGTCCGTGGCGATCTCCTGCTGCCGCGCCATGTCCAGAAAGGATTCCGCAAAGGCGGAGATGGCCATGATGAGGGCCACGGAGAGCATGATCCCCAGGATCGTGACGATGGTCCTCTTTCTGTTCTGTTTCAAATGCTGGACCGTCACCCTGCTTACGATATTCATGAGCGCACCTCCCGCTGCCATCCGGCCTCTCTGGCCCGGCTCTCCCTGCCCCTCTGCCACTGGTCGCCGGAAATCTGTCCGTCCTCGATGGAGATCACCCGGTCCGCCTGGAGAGCGATCCGTTCATCGTGGGTGATGATGACCAAAGTCTGATGGTATTTTAAGTTGGATTCCTTGAGAAGCTCCACAATCTCCGCACTGTTTTTCGAATCCAGGTTCCCCGTGGGCTCGTCGGCCAGCACGATGGCCGGGTGGTTGATGAGCGCCCTTCCGATGGAAACTCTCTGCTGCTGTCCGCCGGAAAGCTGGTTGGGCAGGTGGTTCATCCGTTTCGCAAGTCCCAATACCCCGGCGAGCTCTTTCAGATAATTCATATCCGGTTTCTGTCCGTCTAAGAGAAGGGGAAGGGTCAGGTTCTCCTTCACGTTGAGTACCGGGAGCAGGTTGTAAAACTGATAGATGAGACCGATCTGCCTTCTCCGGAAGATCGCCATCTTCGTCTCGTTTAACTCATAGATGGACGTCCCATCGATGACCACGTTCCCGGAGGTGGGACGGTCCACGCCTCCCAAAATGTGGAGCAGGGTCGACTTCCCGGAACCGGAGGGTCCCACGATGGCCACGAATTCTCCCTTCTCCACCGTAAAGGACACATTTCTGAGAGCGTCCACTCTGGTGTCGCCCACGCCGTAGGTCTTACATAAATTCTCCACTCGCAATACTTCCACGTCTTCATTCCTCCATACTTTTCTATTGATAAACTGCACGTTTTTCTCTTGTCTGATTCCATCCTACCATAACAGCGTGACATTCCGGTGACAGTTTTGGTGACAATTCTGTCATATTAAAGAAACCAGAATGGATTCAGGGCTTAACAAATTTTTTTGGATGTGGTATAATTTCCGCAGATATGACGCCGTACAAACCTTAAACAAGACTGGAGGGTACATTTTGGGAAAGAGATATGCAGCATACGTAGGTTCTTACACATATATCGGCAACAGCAAGGGCATCACCATTCTCGACGTGGACGTGGAGAACGGAACCATGACCAAGCGGAAGGAGGTCCCGATCTTCAACGCCTCCTACGTCTCCGCGTCCAGGGACGGCTCCCGCCTCTATTCCATCGCCGACAACGGCATCGTCAGCTACCGGATCCTGCCGGACGGAGACCTGGAGCGCATGGGCCTCGCCACCATCCGCGGCATGAGGGGCTGCCACATTTCCACCGACCCGCAGCAGAAATTCATGTTCGTGTCCGGCTATCACGACGGCAAGGTGACGGTGCTTCGCATCAACGAGGACGGCAGCGCCGGCGAGATCACCGACGGCTTCTATGACAAGGGCATCGGCAGCATCGCCGAGCGGAACTTCCGCCCCCACATCAGCTGCTCCCGCCTGACGCCCGACGGGAAATTCCTCTGTGCCGCCAACTTGGGGATCGACCAGATCCGGATCTTCCGCTTTGACAGGGAATCCGGGAAGATCAAGCTGGTGGACACGGTCCGCTGCGAGCTGGAATCCGCCCCCCGCTTCTTAAGGTTCTCCAAGGACGGGAAATTCATGTATGTGATCTCGGAACTGAAAAACTATATCACGGTCTATTCCTATGACGGGAGCTCCGGCTATCCGAAATTTGAGCTTCTTCAGACCATCCCCACCGTGGGAAAGAACCCCAGCAAAGTCAATGCCGCCGCCGCACTCCGCTTCGGCCCCGCCGGCAAGCTGATCCTCTGCTCCAATGCGGGAGACAACAGCATCGGCATCTTCGAGCGGGACGAGACGACCGGGCTCCTCACACAGCGGACGGTGCTTCCCATCAGCGGCGAATATCCCAAGGACATCGGCATGATGCCCGGCGGGAAATATATCTACTCTGTCAACCATGAGACCAGCACCATGACCTTCTTCACCTGGGTGCCGGAGAAGAATTATTTCTTTATGCACGCCGCCCCCTTGAGGATCGACCAGCCCAACTGCTGTGCGCTGGTGGAGCTCAAGGACGCATAAAATGGGTTTACGAAAGAAAATGGCTTCCTTTTTATAAAATTTTCAAAAAAGCGCCCGGCGCTCTTTCATCTGCTTTGTCGAAAAGGAAGCCGTTTTCTTTCTGATCCGGCCCGAGAAAAGGAAGGGGCCCCGGCCGGACTTATGTGGCGCAAACGACAATTCTCAGCAGCTAATCAAGTCCATGGCCTTTTTAGAGGATTTTTCGGTAAGTGGTTGACATAGAATGGCATGGTACATATAATAATAGCATAGGGGAACGAAAATTTCCCGTAAAATAGTGTTCGCTCCCTGATATGCGGCTTATAAATGTTCAGGACGACAAATAGTGTCCGCTCCCCGATATGCGGCTTACAAATGTTCGGGATTAAAATGTTCGTAGCGCTCTGCCCTTTGGCAGGGTGCTACTCTCACATAGGAGATTTCTTCATGCTGGATGCACAGCTATATTTCCTTTCGGATCAGTATTATCAGGATTTCCCCGACGATAAGCTTATGAAAAACAAAGATGTTATAAATGGGATGCCACATAATCGTCCCTGTTTTTTTGCGTTCGAAGACTCCAAAACAGCCGGTATTTACTGGATTGTCCCGATTTCATCAAGATATGAGAAATTCAGACGGATCGAGCAGGAGAAGATAAAAAAATACGGACGCTGCAATACTATTCGCTTTGGCGTCGTCCTTGGCAGAAATACGGCGTTTTTGATCCAGAATATGTGTCCTGCAACGGCCAAATATCTGACGGCATACATAGACAAAAACAAATGCCCCGTTCGAATTGATGGCCGAGTGGCTTCTGACGTGGAGAAAAATGCCCGAGGTGTCTTGGCTATGGCAAAACGTGGAGCAAAGGTTATTTTTCCGGATGTGTTTAAAATCTACCACGGACTGGAGCAGCAACTTCGGCAGGATATCCTGCCTTAAATGCAACAGTCTCCGATCCGTTCATTTTCCCGCCCCAATCCAGAAAAAATCTTTAATAAGGAAGCCGTTTTCTTTCTGATCCGGCCCGGGAAAAGGAAGGGGCCCCGGCCGGGCTTATGTGGCGCAAACGACAATTCTCAGCGGCCGATCAGGTCCATGGCCTCCCCCACGTTTTTCACGCCGACGAGCCGGATGCCCCGGGGCGGGTCGGCGATGCGGGAAAGGCATACCTGCGGCAGGACGCAGATGGTATATCCCAGCTTGGCCGCCTCCTGAACCCGCTTTTCCGCCATGCTCACGGCCCGCACCTCACCGGAAAGCCCCACCTCGCCGAACACCATCATCCGGTCGTCCACCGGGGTGTCCCGGTGGCTGGAGGCCAGGGCCAGGACGATCCCCAGGTCCAGGGAGGGCTCGTTGACCCGGATGCCTCCGGCGATGTTCACATAGACGTCGCAGTCGGAAAGATGTATCCCCGCCCGTTTTTCCATCACTGCAAGGAGAAGGTTCACCCGGTTGTAATCGGTTCCCGCCGCCGTCCTTCTCGGCATGCCGAAGTTGGTCCGGCACACCAGGGCCTGGATCTCCAGGAGCACCGGCCTGGTTCCCTCCATGGAGCAGGCCGTCACCGAGCCGGAGGCCCCCTCCGGCTTTCCGCTCAGCATGTATTCGGAGGGGTTCGCCACCTCGGAAAGGCCGTTCCCCCGCATCTCAAAGACGCCGATCTCGTTGGTGGAACCGAACCGGTTTTTGACTCCCCGAAGGATCCGGTAGGGCACGTTCCGCTCCCCCTCGAAATAGAGCACCGTGTCCACCATGTGCTCCAGCATGCGGGGGCCGGCCATGGTCCCCTCCTTGGTCACGTGCCCCACGAGAAAAATCGTGATGTTATGTTCTTTTGCAAGGCGGAGCAGGATCTGGGTCGACTCTCTCACCTGTCCCACGCTTCCCGGCGCACTTCCCGCATCCTCCCGGTACATGGTCTGGATGGAGTCGATGACCACCGTCTCCGGCTTCTCCCCGACGATCACCTCGGAAATCAAATCCAGGCCGGTCTCGCACAGGAAAGTCAGTTCTCCGGAAAACTCCCCCAGACGGTCCGCCCGGAGTTTGATCTGGCTCAGGGATTCTTCCCCGGAGATATAGAGCACCCGGTGACCGTCCCCGGACAGGTTCCGGCAGACCTGGAGGAGCAGGGTCGATTTCCCGATACCGGGATCGCCTCCCACCAGCACCAGGGAGCCGCTCACCAGGCCGCCCCCAAGCACCCGGTCAAGCTCCTCCATCCCGGTGGAAGTCCGCTCCTCGCAGGAGGTCTCGATCTCCGACAGTTTTTTGGGACGCAGCCCGCCAGACGCCGGAAACCGTCCGGAGACCGCACCGCCTCCCAGGACGCCCGCACTTTTAAACCGCCCGCCGGACGTCCCGGCTTTCTGAGCGGGAGCCTCCACAAACGTATTCCACTCACGGCATCCCGGACACTGTCCCATCCACTTGGCCGACTCGTAGCCGCACTCCTTACAGAAAAACATCGTCGCCTTCGCTTTCGCCATCTTCGCCTCCATACGATAAAAGGGGCTTCGCAGGCTGTATACCGGCCCTGCGAAGCCCCCTGTATTTTCTCCTATCTCTTCTTAATCTCCACGACCGCCTGCGCATCCCCGGATAGTTCCACGCTCAGGGTAAGCTTCCCGCTCCGGTTCGTCCTCATGACGCCCGCATCCTCGGAGCCGATCTTCACGTCGTACTCGCAGTCGTCGGAGAGCCCCAGGGTGATCTGGGCGTCCTGCCCGCCCTCGACGGTAAAGGAAACCCCCGTGTCCGCCGCTGCGAAATCGTTCACCGCCGTTCCCGGAACGGACTCGTACACGAACATGCCGTTCCTCTCCAGCTTCGTGATATCCCGGTAGGTCTTCACCTTATAGAGATCTCCCTTAAACTCGTAATCCTGAAGCTTCGCCTTCACATCCAGCGTGTAATCCCCAAAACTGATGGTTCCGTTTTGTTCCGTCCGTATCAACTCTTTTACCGCCGCCATCGCTTAATCCTCCTGGTTCGTTCAATGAAATTTTGCCACGGGCATTTTCGCTTTGCGAAATTCTTTCTGGTTGTCCTTATTATAGTATAGAATCCGAGTTTTTTCCAGATGTTCCGGCAAAAAATTCATTCCCCGAACACATTTTTTAAAAAACCGGGCACGTCGAACTTTTCTTTTCTGGCATGTCCTGACACCAGCCTCCTCCAACAGCCCATTCTGTCGGCAAGCCCCCCGCCATTCACTTCCAGGTCGCCCTGGCCCCCCGCCGAAAACGGGTCCCGCATGGAGGACGACACCACTCCGTGGTTTGCCACCAGCCAGAGAGTGAACCGTTCATTTGACCAGGTCGACAATGCTGTCAAGATGATATTCCTTCACCGGAGCGCCGCGCTTCCCGAAATAGTTCGTCCATGCGGCCTTCGCCTCTGGTTTGATGTCGTTGGCGAATATCGCATGAAACCTCGTCTTCCCCAGCCGCACCCAGTCGTCGTCGACCCTGTCCATGCTCCAGTCACCGTTGACCTGCGGATTCACGGATCTCTCAAGCACGCGGAAATCGCCCTCAAAGCCCAGGTCGATTCCGCCGCACCCGGAAAAAAGCGATATCAAGCTCAGCGTTTTATCTGTCAAAATAGATCCCTTCATGTCCGTCACCGTCATAGTCTCTTCCGCATTTCAATACAGCTCCATGTAATCGTTCATTTTGTTGTCAAAAATCGTCTCCTCCACCACCCGCACGCATTGTTTCGGATTTTTCAATATGTCATTCCCCCAAAAGCGGATGATCGTCCACCCCAGGAACAACAGCTTTTTGTCATTTTCCCGATCCCGCTCCATGTTTCTCTCGATCTTTTTCACCCAAAAATCCGCATTGTTTCCTTTCAGCAGCCTGGGTCTCAAAACCTCCCAGTCCTTTCCATGGAATAATTCACCGTCACAGAATATCGCTATCTTATATTTGGTCAGGACAATGTCCGGCGTGCCCGGCAAGCCTTTATAGTTTTTCCTGTACCGATATCCCTGCCGCCACAGCTCCCTGCGAAGCGCCAGCTCAATACTGGTATCCTTGCTCCTGATGCGGCTCATGGCCCTGTGCCTTTGTTCCTTGTTCAATACGTCCACGGTACGTTATCCCCCCCACGGCGTCGCCTCTTCCTCTGTTATTCCCCGCAGGCAAACAGGAGCTTCCCGTCCGCCGCCGATATGGTCACCGTGTCCCCCTTCTTCACGGTTCCGTCCAGGATTTCCTCCGCCAGCTTATCTTCCACCTCGCTCTGAATGGTACGGCGCAGGGGTCTCGCCCCGTACTTCTGGTCGTAGCCCTTGTCGATGATGAAGGCCTTCGCCGTCTCGTCCAGCAAAAGGGTGATCCCCATCTGTGCCTTCGTCCGCTTCGCAAGGCTCTCCATCATGATGTTCACGATCTCGCCCATGTGCTCCTTGTTTAATGCGTGGAAGACAATGGTCTCGTCGATTCGGTTCAAAAACTCCGGTTTGAAGATCCGGCGGACCTCCTCCATGACGCCGTTCTTCATATATTCATAATCCTCCGTCTCGCTGCCCACGGTCCCGAAGCCCAGACGTTTCGGCTCGATGATCCGGGAGGCGCCCGCATTGGAAGTCATGATGAGAATCGTGTTCTTGAAATCAATCTTCCTGCCCTTGGAGTCGGTGACGTGGCCGTCGTCCAAAATCTGTAAAAGAATGTTGAACACGTCGGGATGGGCCTTCTCGATCTCGTCGAAAAGGATGACGGAATAAGGATTCCGGCGCACCTTCTCGCTGAGCTGCCCGCCCTCCTCGTAACCCACGTAGCCGGGCGGGGAACCGACGATCCTGGAGACGCTGTGCTTCTCCATGTATTCAGACATGTCCACCCGGATCATGGCGTTCTCACTGCCGAACATGGCCTCCGCCAGAGCCTTGGAGAGCTCCGTCTTCCCCACGCCGGTGGGCCCCAGGAACAGGAAGGAACCGATGGGCCGGTTCGGGTCCTTAAGCCCCACGCGGCCCCTGCGGATGGCCTTGGAAACGGCGCTCACCGCCTCCTCCTGTCCCACGACCCGCCCGTGGAGAACCCCCTCCAGGTTTTTAAGCCGCTCCGCCTCCCCCTCGGAAAGCTTCTTCACAGGAATCTTCGTCCAGCCGGACACCACGTCCGCAATCTCGTTCTCCGTCACGTAGAGCTTCTTACCGCTCTTCTCCTTCTCCCATCTGGCAAGAAGCTTTTCCTTCCGCTCCTTTTTCTTCTCCTGCTTTTTCTTGATTTCCCCCGCCTTCTCGTAGGCCTCCGCCTGAATGGCCGCCACCTTCTGCTCCTCCAGGCGGGCGTACTCCTCCTCCAGCTTCCCGATTTCCTCCGGCATCATGTAGGTCGTCAGCCGCACCTTGGAGGAGGCCTCGTCGATCAGGTCGATGGCCTTGTCCGGCAGAAACCGGTCATTAATGTATCTGGCGGACAGCTTCACCGCCGCCTCGATGGCGTCCGGCGTGATCGTCACCTGATGATGCTCCTCGTACTTGTCCTTGAGGCCCTTTAAAATCGCCACGGCCTGGCCTTCCGACGGCTCCTCCACCATCACCGGCTGGAACCGCCGCTCCAGGGCCGCATCCTTCTCGATGTATTTCCGATACTCGTCGATGGTGGTCGCCCCGATGAGCTGAATCTCGCCCCTCGCCAGGGACGGCTTTAAGATGTTGGAGGCGTCGATGGCACCCTCCGCCCCGCCCGCACCGATAATCGTGTGGATCTCGTCGATGAACAGCAGCACGTTCCCGTCGGAGCGCACTTCCCTCAGCACGTTCTTGATCCGCTCCTCGAACTCGCCCCGGTATTTGGAGCCGGCCACCATGCCGGAGAGGTCCAGGGTCACCACCCGCTTCTCCTTCACCGTGTCCGGAACGCTCCCCTCCACGATCTTTCCGGCCAGGCCTTCCGTGATGGCGGTCTTTCCCACCCCGGGCTCGCCGATCAGACAGGGATTGTTCTTCGTCCTCCTGCTCAAAATCTGAATGACCCGGTCAATCTCGCGTTCTCTGCCAATGACCGGGTCCAGCTTCCCCTCCCTGGCCAGAGCCGTCAGATCCCTGCTGTAATTGTCCAGGGTCGGCGTGGTGCTCTTTCCCTTTCCCCTGCCTCTTCCCTCGAACTCTTCCTTGTACCTGGACGTATCCGCTCCCATGGCCGCCAGCAGGTCCACGTACATCCTCTGGAAATTCACGTTCATCGTGGCCAGCAGCCTGGCCGCCGAGCACTCGTTGTCCTTCAGCATGGCGATGAGAATATGCTCCGTGCCGATCAGGGACGATTTAAACTGGGCCGCCTCCTTGTAGCTGTTCTCCAGAATCCTGGCCGCCCTGGGGGAATAGCCGCCCCGCTCCGCCATGTGCACCGGGGACGCCGGGGCGATCAGCTTCTCGACGAGGGCCAGAACCCGCTCCTCCGTGATTCCGTAGCCGGCGAGTATCTGGGCGGCGGCGCTGGTGCCCTCCTTAAGAAGCCCCAGAAGAATGTGCTCCGTCCCCACGTAGCCCTGCTCCAGGGCTCCGGCCATCTCTGCGGCAAGCCGGAGGACCTCCTCCGCCTTGCCCGAAAATCTATCGTTATACATGTCATCCTCCTCTACGTCTTAGACCAGCTCCGGCAGCATCTCCTGAACGTAGGCCGCCCTGGCCTGGTTCAGATCGGTTTCCTCCTTCTTTGAAACAAGCATCCGGATATTAGCCGGCTGAACCTCCATCATCAGCCGATGGACATTGACCGGCTTCTGAAACTGTAACAGCCCCTCCATCTCCCCGGCCCGCACCTGGGATAGATACGTCATCGCTTCCTTTACACTCAACTTCCTGGCGTACCGGAGCACCCCGTAGGACTTGAAAATCTCATCCTCCATGTCGGAGCGGTGGCTCTTCAAGGTCACGGACTTCATCTTCCTCTCGCTGGCCGCCAGCCGGTCGGCCATCTGCTTCACCAGGGAGATCACCTCCTCCTCGGTGACTCCCAAAGTCTTCTGGTTGGAAATCTCATACAGGGAGCCGTAATTTTCATTTCCATCCCCGTAAACGCCCCGGACGGCCACGCCGAACCGGCCCATCTCCGCCACCAGCTTGCCAAACCGCTTCCCGGCGGAGAGCATGGGCAGGTGCAGCGTCACCGCCGCCCGAAGCCCCGTCCCCACGTTGGTGGGATAGGCCGTCAGATATCCGTATTTTTCATGAAAGGCATAATCAAACCGCTCGTTGACATAGTCATCCAGGCGGTTCGCCTCCTCCCAGAGCTTTAAAAGCTCCGCCCGTCCGCTCATGCACTGAAGGCGCACGTGGTCCTCCCTGGCCAGGGTAATGCTCACGGCCTCGTCCTCAGACAAAAGCAGGCTCTCCGTCCCCGCCTCCCTGGCCCCGGCCCCGTTGAGTGCGCGCCGCTCCCTCAGCGCATCCCGCTCCGTCTCGCCGACCTCGGAGAGGGAAAACCGCCTGAAATCCCGTCCGCAAACGCTTCCGATATCTTTAAGGCCCTCCGAAAGCTTCTCCGAAAGCTCCCCGCGCCCTTCCTCCGAAAGCTTCACCGGAAAGGGGTAATGCGCGAGATTGCGCACCAGCCGGATCCTGGAAGCCACAAAGACATCATGCTGGTTTTCCGTCTCCTGATACCATTTAAGCATGTTCTCCCAACCTCTCCTTCAGCTCTCTGATCTCGTCCCGGTAACGGGCCGCCGCCTCGTATTCCTCCTCCTTGATGGCCTCCTTCAGCCTGGAGTCCAGAAGCTCGATGCTCCCCCGAAGCCTCGCCTCCTCGTCCTCCTCCGTCCCGGACCGCCCGTCCTCGCGGTTGTAGAGGGGCCTCTTCCCCGTGTGGGTGTCATTCCCCTGCACCTTCTTGATATTCTCACTCATCAGAAGGTCAAAGACCCGGTAGCAGTCCGGGCAGCCGAACCGGCTGTCCTTCACAAAGTCGCTGTAGGCCGTATGGCAGGTGGGACAAGTCACCTGGTTCACGTCGAGCTCGTCATTCTCCCCGCCGTCCGCATTGAGTCCGAACAGGTCAGCCAAAAGCTTTCCGATGGGATAGTCCGTGTCAAACACGGCGCTGTAATGTCCGAAATCCATCTCCCTGGCACAGTGGCTGCACAGATTGTACTCCGTCTTGACACCGCCGACCACCTCCGTATAACGGATATTGGCCTCTCTCATTTTACACTTTTCACACAACATGGCTGTTCCTCTCTTATCTAAAGGGCTATTTGACATCTTCCTCGGGGTCCTCGAACCCCCTCTTCCCGCAGGCGCACTCGAACTGGTCCAGTACCGAATCCACCAGCTCGTGAACTTCTGTGCGGCTGATATTCTTGCAGGCCGCCTTGGCAAGCAACACCTGCATGCCGGACATGAGTTCCTCCATGGCCCGGATCTTGTCAAAATCCACGGCGATCACGGCCCCCCGTCTCCGGTCCAGCTTCACGAAGCCCTCCTGTCTAAGAACCGAATACGCCTTATTTACTGTATGCATGTTGATCCCGATGGTTTCGGCCAGACTCCGCACCGAGGGAAGCGTGTCCCCCTCCCGTATGGCGTCGGTGGCGATGCCAACGATAATCTGATTCCGAAGCTGCATGTAAAGCGCCTCGTCGCTGTTAAAATCAATCTTTATTATCATTCTCTCACCCGGCCTCTTTCGTTATATTTGTTATACGTATGATAGCACAGTTCTCCCGAGATTGCAAGCAGGAGAATGTTTCCTGCTTTTTTGAGGGGACAGACGAAAGAAAACCGGTTCCTTTATGAGTGTCTCAAAAATACCCCTTCCCTCCTGCTGCGGACACGTCGGTTTTGTGGATTTCACTGCGCCGCTTATCTGCAGGCAATTTTACTGCTATAGAAGCAGGCAGCAAAAATTGCCTGCGCTATGCTCATGAAATCCACAAAATCTTCCTATCGTCCGCCTCAGGAAGGAAGGGGTATTTTTATCTTATTCTATAAAAGGAACCGCTTTTCTTTCTGGCTGTCTGCTCAATATAAAAAGGGCAAAAGCTTCTTTGGGCTTAAAAATCAAAGACAATTGCCTGTCAAAAGTTGTCCAGCAGGGACTTGTAAAACTCGCAGTAATCCTTCCGCTTCTCAGAGGTAAATTGGATGGCCTCCCTGGGATGGCGGTTTAACTGGCCCGTGAACATGTACTGGAGGTCGAAGCCCCAGGTGATGCCCTGCTCCTTTAAGGGCAGCATGTATTTCTCGATGAAGATCAGCAGGCTGTAGAGGTTGTACTTGGGATTTTTTAAGAAGCCCAGCAAAAGCTCCATGGCGCAGTTTCCCGCTCCCCGCCCCATGCCCTGGGCCGTGGCGTCCAGGTAGGAGATCCCGTAGGACATGGTCTCGATGGTGTTGGCGAAGGCCAGGTTCTGGTTGTTGTGGCCGTGGAAGCCCACTTTCTTCCCCGTCTTCTCCGCCGCCGCCAGATAGACCCTGGCCAGGGCCGAGGCGTTCTCCGGGTACAGGGAGCCGTAGCTGTCCACCAGGTAGACCACGTCCACGCTGGAATCGCAGACCATCTCCAGGGCCTCCTCCATCTGGTTCATGTTCGCCTGGGAGACCGCCATGATGTTGCAGCAGGTCTCATAACCCAGGTCGTGGAAGTACTCGATCATCTCCACCGCCGCCGGGATCTGATGCACGTAGCAGGCCACCCGCACCATGTCGATGACGCTCTCGCTCTTTGGAAGGAAATCCGTTTTATAATCGCAGCGGCCCACGTCCGCCATGACGGAGATCTTCATATCGGAGACGTTCTCCCCCACGATGCCCCGGATGTCCTCCTCCCTGCAGAACTTCCACTTCCCGAACTTCGTCTCATCGAACAGCGCCCTGCTGGCCTTGTAGCCAAACTCCATATAGTCCACGCCGCTCTTGATGTTGGTCTTATATAATTCCCGGACAAACTCATCCGTAAATTCAAAATTGTTGCACAGCCCCCCGTCCCGGACCGTCGCATCAACCACCTTCACGTCCCGGCGGACGCCCATTAAATTGCCTTTTCTCGATGTCATGGTATTCTCCCTCGATTTCTGTCTTGTCCGACCCGCCCTCCCGGGTCTGCCATTCCTTCCCGGCCGCCTCACTTTATCACTTTAAAGTGTGTTAGCGTGTGTAATTATAACACCGTCCCCCGCATTTGTCAACCACAGAGCGGCTTTAGTTTCCGTATTTTGTATTGTCGTGAGAAATACGGAAGAAAAGCGGTTCTGGCTTAGAAAAAACCGATTTCCTTCCGTATTTCCCGCAGCCATAAAAATATGGAAACCTGACTACCGCCGGAACCGGTTGACATTCCCCCGGTCGGCGGATATACTCTTTAATAAAGAAACGACCTGTCACGTTTCAGGCCAAACACCCTGTGAGGAGGTATCTTATGGTTACAGTAACACTCGGCAAGACCGGAATCACCGTCAATAAAAACGGCTTCGGCGCCCTGCCCATCCAGCGGATTTCCAAGGAAGAGGCCGCCAGGCTGCTCCGGAAGGCCTATGAGAACGGCATCCAGTTTTTCGACACGGCCCGCGCCTACTCCGACAGCGAGGAGAAGGTGGGCTACGCCTTTAAAGGGATCCGGGAAAAGCTCTTCATCTCCACCAAAACAGCAGCCCAGAATGCGGATGATTTCTGGAAGGACTTACATACCAGCCTGAAAAATCTGCAGACGGACTACGTGGACATTCTTCAGTTCCACAACCCGGCCTTCTGTCCGAAGCCCGGCGACGAGTCCGGCCTCTATGACGCCATTTTAAAAGCCAAGGAGCAGGGGAAGGTCCGCCATATCGGCATCACCAACCACAGGCTCCACGTGGCCATGGAAGCCATCGAATCGGACCTCTACGAGACCATGCAGTTCCCCTTCTGCTATCTGGCCACGGACAAGGACGTCGCCATCGTCGAGGCCTGTAAAAAGCACGGCATGGGCTTTATCGCCATGAAGGCCCTGTCCGGCGGCCTCATCACCAACTCCGCCGCCGCCTACGCCTTCGAGGCCCAGTACGACAACGTGCTCCCCATCTGGGGCGTCCAGAGGGAGAAGGAGCTGGATGAATTCTTGTCCTACATCGACAATCCGCCGGCCATGACGGAGGAGATGGCCGCCTACATCGAGAAGGAAAAAGCCGCCCTCTCCGGCAGCTTCTGCCGCGGCTGCGGTTACTGCATGCCCACCTGTCCGGCCAAGATTCGCATCAACGACTGCGCCAGGATGTCCCTGATGCTGCGCCGCGCCCCCTCCGCCGCCTGGCTCACCCCCGAGATGCAGGCCGTGATGGCGAAAATCGACGACTGCGTCCATTGTGGAAAATGTATGGAAAAATGTCCCTACGGTCTCAACACGCCGGAGCTTTTGCAGGAAAATTACAAGGACTACAAAGAAATTCTGGCCGGAAAGCCGCTGTAAGCGCATTCCGGTCCCGACTGCGCAGGGCCGCCAGGAGGCGGCCCTTTTTCATCGCACAGGATTCGGCACGCAGGCCTTTTCCGGGCGTCCCGTCTTAAAAGGCCTCTCTCTTTCCATAATACTCATACACTGCATATTCCCGGTCAAAGTGATAGCCGAGCTTTTTCGCCAGCCCCACTGAATGGAGGTTCTGCGCATCCCAGCTCGGATAAAGCCCCCTCTCCAAGCAGGCGAGGATCAATCCCGCACTGCAGGCGTAGGCAAGCCCCTTTCTCCGGTAGGCTTCCTTCGTGCCGACCTCGATCTCGATGCCGCCGTGATAGCTGGAATAGGAGGAGGTCCCCGCAACCAGCTCCCCGCCCCTCACGACGGCCATTCCAAGTCCCAGCCGCCTGTAGGCGTCATAGTCCGGATAATTGCCCACGAAGTCCCGGCTCCATTTCTCCTCTAAACACCGATGGTACAACTCCTCGTCGATCTGTCTCAATTCGTATTCCGCCGGGAGGGACGAGGCGGCCTTTAAAAGCCCGTTCCTGTCAAAGACCTCCGGCTCCTTCCGGATCGCATAGCGGAGTACCCGTCTCACCTTCGCCCCAAGGCAGGATTCGATCAGCCTCTCCCAGGCCTTGGAGCCCGGCACGAAAATATGGAACTCCAGCTCCCCGAACAGACGCAGCAATTCCTCCGTGGGCTTTCCGCCGAAAAAACTGAAATCTCCCAGGATCGCCCTGGCCGCCCCCGGCCGCCCCGCATCGTCCCCGTAGACCTCCCCCATGACCCCCTGCAGACAGGAAAACAGGGTGGTGTCCGTACATCCCTCAAACAAAGCTCCCGCCCGCTCCGGCTTTTCCAGCTTCACAATCATTTAACGTTCCTCCTCTCTGTCATCCTTCGCCGACAATTGCGAAACGTGAAATTGCGGGAATATTCAACAAATTTTTGAAATCCGCAATTGCCCGTCACTCCTCTTCCTCCAAAAGTTCTTTTATGATCCTCTCCCTCTCGTTGATAAAAAGCTCCGTGAGCCGGTAGCTCTCCGTCTCCTCGTAGCCGCAGGGAAAGAGTCCTTCTCCGTCAAAGGAATAGATCTCCGCCCCCGGAATCGCCAGCAGGATGGGGGAATGGGTCGCAATCACGAACTGGGACCCCCGCTCCGCCATCTTTGCGATCTGGATAAAGAGGGCAAACTGTCTCTGGGGGGACAGCGCCGCCTCCGGCTCGTCCATGATGTAAAGCCCCGCCTCCACAAAGGACTGAAAATAGGCCAGGAAGCTCTCCCCGTGGGACTGCTCGTGGAGGGACTTCCCGCCGTACCTGGCATAGTAGACCGATTTTGCGGTCCTGTCCCGGTAATCCTCCGCCTTGCTGGCCACGTTGAAAAAGCTCTCCGCCCGGAAAAAATAGCCGTTTTTCGGCCTCCGGAAGCCCCGCACCACCCTGAGGGCCCTGCCAAGCTCCGACACGTCGTCGAAGGTGGAGAACCGATAGTCCGCCGTTCCCCCCTCCGGATTGAAGCCGCAGGCCACGGCAATAGCCTCCGTCAGGGTCGACTTCCCCGTCCCGTTCTCCCCCACGAAAAAGGTGATGTTCTTTTTAAAATCCAGCCGCCCCATCTCCTTTAGGGCCGGGATTTCCCGCAGGTAGGAGTCCTCCCCCACCTCCGGCCAGTCGATGAAAATGCTCTGAATGAATCTGTCGTTCATGTCCGCCTCCCCGTAACAGTCCCCCTTATAACCGCCTTCCTGAAGCTACACTGTCTGAATGATTTTGTGGAATGATCTGCCGAACCCGTTCCCTGGCAACCGCCATAAAAATGCTCCTTTTCAATAAGAATTGTCATATCCGAATTCTTACCAAAAAGGAGTCATTTTTCAGGGACGCAAATTTTTACACTTTCACCCTTGTAAGCCAAGGATCTTTAAGTGGACCTGAGGGGAATCGAACCCCTGTCCGAAAGCCCTTCCATTCAGGTTTCTCCCATCACAGTCTTTTCTTTTTGATTCCCCCGTGAGAACGCCAAAAGACAGGCTTCCCCACTCGGTAGCTTCATCATTCTTCCACCTCCGCAAAGCTTAGAAGGCGAAGTTCCTCGCATCGTCGATGCCGGGATCCTAAGCTGCGAGAGACCTAGGGCCGACAGCTGCAATTAAGCAGCGTACGCTAACTGTTCGTCTGCGTTTATATTTAGGTTTTCCATGTTGGTGACGCAGCCACGGTCTGCGGATGGCTTCCCAAACTTCTGAACCCCCGTCGAAACCAGTACAAGCCCCGGTTTGATCAGGAACAGTTGTCTGACGTACCTGTATTATAGGCCCGGAGCAGGAGATTGTCAAGGAAAATGTCCGGTATTTTTTCCCTTCACTGACTTAAACAGAGATCTGCCGCGGGAGAATTTAATTGTATACGGCCGGATCCCTTGCTGTAATGGACCCTATGGGAACCCGGAGAGCCACCCATTACAGCACCCGCCCCCGGTCCATCTCCGTCACCGTGTCGCAGAGGATTTCGATGTCCTCCCTGTTGTGGCTGGCCAGAAGGATGGTCTTTCCAAGGCCCCTGAGCTTTAAAAGGATGTTCCTGATATCCTCCACCCCCTGGTTGTCCAGGCCGTTCATGGGCTCGTCAAGAATCAGGAGCGACGGATTCTCCATGATGGCCTGGGCCAGGCCGAGACGCTGCCGCATGCCCATGGAATACTTCCCCACGTGTTTTTTGCCGGACGGGTCCAGCCCCACCAGCCGGATCACCCGCCGGATCTCCTCTTTTCCGATCACGTTTTTGATTCCCGCCAGAAAGCTCAGGTTCTGGAAGGCGTTATAATTCGGCAGAAAACCCGGCATCTCGATGATCACCCCTGCGTCCGGCGGAGATTCGATATCCTTCCCGACGGACTTTCCGTCCACCAGAATCTCTCCTCGCTCCATTTTCAGGAAACCGCAGATGCATTTGAACAACACCGTCTTCCCGCTTCCGTTCCTGCCGACGATCCCGTGGATCTTCCCTGATCCAAAGGAAAGGGACACGTCGTCCAGGGCCCTGTATTCCCCAAAGGTCTTCGTCACATGGCGGATTTCAATTTTGTTTTTTTCGGACCGCTCCTGATTTCCGGCGGGTGATCCTTTGCATTCCTCCGTCTTTCGCTTATCTCTCATGGCTTCCTCCTTCCTCATATATCCTGTATCGTGTACAGATCTTTTTTCACGATCCCGATGCGGGCCGCAAGGACGCATCCCGCAATCAGCACCACAAAAGCCAGATAAATATACAGCGGAGACGGCGCCGCCCCGTAGCCCCTTCGGTTATAATTCTCCGGATTGATCCACGACGGAGGAGAAAGATAATAAGCAAAATAGGAAACCGGCGGCAACGCACCGCTTATGATGACCGGGGTCAGGCCCATGGCCATGCAGATGACCGCCCCCGCCCCCTGCTTGAGCAGCAGATTAGCGGCGTAACTGACCACCCCCACCAAAATAGCGTTAAGCCATGCTGCAAGCCCGGCGATCCCCATGGCCTCCAGGGGGGAATACCTGGACATAATGATGTAGGACAGCGAAGTCAGTCCCGACTGGCTGGCAAGGTTCGTCTGCCCCAGGGAACCGATCAGGCGGCCCCATTCATTGGCAAGGCTCAGTTTCGGAATAGCAAAGACGGCGGGCAGAAGGGAAACGACCGCCGTATAGAGGAGTGACAGCACCCCGATATACAGGATATTTCCCCAAAACCACGTGCGTCGGCCGGCCCTCAGAATCTGCCAGCCGCTGTTGTCGTACAGGAAAGGCGCATCGCAGAACAGGAGCACCGCACCTAAAATGAAAAACATCTGGTTCCCGGATTTCACCATGAGGAGCGGAAATACCCAGGCCGAGACTGTCTCCCCCAGGGAATACGCAAGCCGCCGCACCTGAACCATATAAAAGGCGATGGTCATGGCAAACCAGGCAAAGGCCAGGTACAGCCTCGGATTTCCGGAAATGCGTTTCAAATTCCCTGCACATATGCGAAAAACCTGTCTCCCCTTATCCATGAATGCGCCTCCTCTCCACCCAGGACAAAAACACCAGGCCCTCCAGACAGATCAGGCTTCCGAAATATAAAAAGACACAGGGCATCAGGAACCGGATATCCGCAATCTTTTCCGCCAGCCATCCGCCACGGCTTAAAATGTTGTACCAGCGTGCGATTCCGTGTAGTTCCAGTACCCCGCAGGCCACGACGCTTCCATAATAAAAAAGGGCCGGGGAGCTTAACAGCACGAAAGGATTTTCTATTTTCGGGGAAAGCATCAGGGCAAACACCGCCAGAAAGGCATATCCCACCGCCTCCGTCGAGATCGCACAGACGAAGTAAAGAACCGGCGTAGGCCCCAGCATCAGATCCGTATAGACATTCCGGCTGCTTTTCAACAGGGCCTCCGCCTCCTCCCCGTGGATCATTGGAAAAAAGAGCCCCATCACGAGATAACACAGGGCATACCCCAGAAAGACCGCCAAAAAAGCCCCCGTCGCCGTGACGATCACATGGGAACAACAGTAGGCGGAATCTCCCACCCGGCTAATGATGCCATGAATATAATTGTGGCGGACATCCTCCCTGTAGCTCAACCCAAAGGGAAACGCCGCCAGAACCGTCATGATCAGAAAAAAGCTGGTAGCAGAACCATGAAACTGCACCAGGCCGAAAACCGACAGACTGCTTCTGTAAACCCAGATGTCCGGGACCAGACCGACCGCCGTGATAAACGCCACCAGCAAAACCACAAAGTAAAAATTTTTCGCTTGAAACAACCGTCGAAAATCCGACTTCAGCATCCTGAAAAACGTCATCTTCTCCCCCTCTGCCACAATTTCCCTCTGGCCATTCTTCCCTACTCCACGATTTCTTCTCCAGTCACCGCATTGACATAAATATTTTTCGTGATTCCCGTTTCGCCTGGCTGAAAGGAAAAGCACCAGGCCGGCACAAACTCGTACTCCCAGTTTATGTTCTCTGTGGAAAGGGGAAAGGGGTAATAGACCAGCCGCATCTCGTTCACTTCGACCGTCCCGTACATCAACATCCGGAACTTCCTTTCCAGCGTCTCATATACCTCGTCCATGGGAACCGCTTCCTTTACGTCTTTTTCCAGAATCTCATAGTTTCCAGCACAGGAAACGTATTCGATTCCATCCCGGGTACATACGACGACGATTTCCCCGCTGGGCACGTAAATCCCATCCTTTCTTACATTATGCGAATAATTGGCTGTCAGCGGCAGTCCGTTTACCACCTGCTCCATCCGAATGTCATAGCAATCATCCGCCTCTGTAAAATCATAACCTGGCGTATATCCCGCCTGCTCTTCTTTTTCTTGTCTCTCCTGCTCTGCCAGCAGTTCTTCATGGGACACGGAATAAACCCGAAAAGGCCGGGCACCCTCCATTCCAATCGTCTCCGTCCAGTAGCGTTCCGCCTTTTTCTCCGCCTCCTCTGTCGTGGAAAAAGTAAATTCCCGCCTGACAACCTTCGCCATTTCTCCCATTACATTATGTTCAAACAGCTGGCGCTTTCGTTCGGCCTTGTCCGTACTGATGTTGAGGCCCCCTGTCAAATTAATAAGTCCCGGCTGGGGCTCCTGTCCCTTTTCGATCCAGATATCCCCCCGATACATTACGCCTTCTTCGTCTCCCAAGTCCGCAAAGCCTCCGTCCTCCCAGGCATCCTCCGAAATTTCCGGATACAGCCGGCCGGCCAGCGTTCTTCCATGAAAAAACACGTTTTTTACCCGGCAAATTTCCACCTTCCCGTCCCAGTCCTCCGGAACCTCGGCAACTGCGTCCAGCGTGACGCCCTCCCCCAACTCCCTGCTAATCTGTTCTCCATTCCGGGGAAATGACTTTTCCTCCGCCATCCCGCTTTTCCCGCAGCCCGACAGGACAACCAGTGCAAACAAGAACAAAAAGGAAGTCCTTCTTTTTTTCATCATCTTTTCTCCCCTCACATTCACGGGCGTCTGCGAGTATTGACGCCCCTCCTATACCGCTTATCATTTTAAAAGCGCACAAGTCTTTACGGAAGCCACTGGAAATTCTGATACATGGCTCTCCCCGTGAAATCACAATCATTCAGGGTTGCCTGTAAAACATATAACGAGTTACGGTGAATGCTGCCATAAGTCCCGTATACCGTCTGATTGTATCTTGTAAACAGCATCCTTCCGCTCGCCCCTCCGGCACCATTGGACAATGTGGAATACGCCGTAATATTTCCGTTTCCGTCAAGCGCATTGCTGGTAACCCCATTATGGGATGCCAGACTTTTAGCCATTGCCTGGGAATTGGTGTTGTTTTTGGTGACCGCCGGAGATTTCAGTGGCTGGCCATTATATTCGTAGGCGAACATATGATAGGAATCCGCCAGCGCCACCACCGAAAACAGCGTCGCCATCGCAAAAACGGCAATCAGCATCCTTGTTACTTTCCTTCTTTTACTCATTCTCAGTACCCTCCTTTTTTCCGCCCTCACTCGCATCCGGGCCCAAGTTTATGTTATCCCTTTACAGGGTATAACCGTAAAAACAACTTTCTTTTTAAATCTTCTTTTTATTAAATATTTAATATTACATTTTATTAAGCAGAACGAGAGGAGAGACTTCCCCTCTCCCGCTCTCAATAAATGTAATAGCTCACCTCCACTTCGATCGCCACGTCGGACTGATTTTCCACGTACACCTTATGGGTTCCGTTTTTCTCCACTTTAAATGTATGTACAATCTTTCTCGTAGAAGACACCGCCCTCCGGCCTCCGTCCGGTTCAATGATTCCAACCCTCGTCAGTTTATCTCCAGGACGCACCAAAGCTGTTACATCAATCTCGTCTCCCACACTGCATGAAAAACCCGGCGTCCTTTTCGAAGTATTTACCGGAATGCTCCAGGCCGTCTTCGCCCTCGCCTCCTCCTCCGACATCTCAATCTCAATCACACCGCTCTCCGTCCCCGCCGGAATCCGCACTTCCTCCAGCTCCTCCGGCTCCTGGATTTCCTCCTCATACACGACCATGGTCGCATCCTTGACGGCCGTATAGCCCGCCAGGAATCCCTTCCCCGCCGCATAGGAGGTGAGGGAAGCCACCGCCGCAAACAAAACCGAAAGACAAAGGACCGTCCCCCTCTTCCACTCTCTTTCGTAACGATATCCCTTCATCATCCGAATCCTCCTCTCGATGCTGGTTCCGTTCTCATACAAAGACATGGGCAGCCGATTTCCGCCTCCGCTCCCGCCATCCTTTCTGGACATCCTGAGAATGACGTCAAAATATTCGGAAAAGTCCGCCGGCGCACCCTTCCTCCCGCACATGTCCCGGTCACAGGAAAACTCGTTCCAATCCATAATGTCCCGGAACATGAAACAGAACACCGGATTGAACCAGTAAACCCGGAGCAGCCAGGACAGCAGGCATTTCCAGGCCAGATCCCCGTTTCTGATATGAGTCAGCTCATGGCCGATCACGACCCGGAGACTCTCTTCCTCCTGAGGGGCTGCCGGAAGCAGGATCACCGGCCGGAATACGCCGCTGACCTGGGGAATCTTGCAGGAAAGATTCCCGTGAACCGCAACCTCCCTCCTTATCCCATAGGCATTCCGAAGCTCCTCCAGGATATCGGACGCTTCGTCTGAAGCATCCAGGCTGCACTTGTGCAGCCGTTTCAACTGCATCCTCGCCCTCAGATATCGGAACATCTGCCAGCAAAATCCAACGGCCCAGATAAAAAACAGCCATCTGAGAACCACAAGCAGTATCCGGCTGACTCCGAAATCATCGTTCCAGCCTCCGTCCGCCCCGTGTGACGCGCCCAGCGCCATCAGGAACACGAAGGGAATCGTCCAGAACAGGATGACCAGCTTCGACGAAACGATGATCCAGTCATATCTCTTCTTTGCCTTAAAAATCTTCTCCGCGACTTTCCAAAGCCCGTAGGCCAGGCTTCCCGTCAGAGACGTGTACACGATACAGAAAAACCACTCACTGCCTTCCAGGCTCATGGATCAAATCCTCCAGCTTCTGAAATTCTTCTTCTGTCAGCTCCTCCTCCTCCCGCAGGGCGCAGGTGAAGGCCTTCAGGGGCTTCTTCCCCCAAAAACTGGCCATCTTCCCCATCACGTGCTCCAGATACTCCTCCTCGCTGATAGCGGGCGTGTAATCGTAAGCCCGACCCGCCTGCTCCATGTGGAGGAACCCCCGCCTCACCAGGCTCCGGATATAGGTGGAAACGGTCTGATAATGCCATGCCTTTTTATAGCGTTCCGTGGCCGCCGCATAGATGTCCGCCAGCTGCACCGGCTCTCCCGCATCCCAGATGACCTTCATCACGGTCAGCTCGCTGGCCGGCAGTTCCTGAATGTCCATATGCTTTTCTCCCCTTCCCTCATTTTAATTATCAATTGCATTTATAGTTATATATTATAATATTTCTCCGGTTCTGGCAAGTGTTTTTGGCTCTTGAATCCTGCTGCCAAATGTGCTATATTAGGCATAGAAAAAGGGAAAGCCATAGAAACGGCTACCCTCCGAATAAGTTTTAGCAGTAACCTTTTACAAGGTCAGCCGTCACTATTGGCAGTAGTGGCGGCTATTTTCGTTTTCCCTTAAAAACTGTGTA
>JAAWRC010000035.1 GCA_022800815.1 Lachnospiraceae bacterium
GCCAGGGGCCGGGCTGGTGCCGGGATCAGGACTAGCGCCAGGGGCCGGGCTGGTGCCGGGATCAGGACTAGCGCCAGGGGCCGGGCTGGTGCCGGGATCAGGACTGCTGCCGGGTGCGGGACTGACACCGGGATCAGGACTGCTGCCGGGTGTGGGACTGACACCGGGATCAGGACTGCTGCCAGGTGTGGGACTGGGACTGGGTGCCGTCGGGACATAATTATAATGTATCGTCGCCTTTGACACTGCCGCTGCGGTATCGCCTATTTTGCTTACTCTGTTCCACTGCTCCTGGCTGCCGGTAAAATATATATCCGACAGAGGACAGGCTGAAAATGCCGCTATTCCTATCATGGTTACGCTGTCAGGAATTATGACAGTGGTCACTCCGGAGGAGGCAAACGCTGACTCTCCGATACTTTCCGCCCCCTGCGGAATCTCCACTCCGGCAAGCATCAGGCAGCTCTTAAACATCCTGTCACTAATACGGTCTATATTTACAGGCAGCGTTACCCTTACCAGATAAAAGCACTCTGCAAACAGATCGTCACCCAGCTTTACCTGCCTGCTGCCGGGGGCAAAGGTCGCACTTGACATATTCTGACATTGAATAAATGCCGCCGCACCCACCTCCCCAATAGTGGAAGGCAATGCGATTGAAGCAAGTTTTGTACATGAGCGGAAAGCATTCTGTTCGATTGTTTCCACACCTTCGCAAACCGTCACCGAACTGAGATTTTCACATTCCCGGAAGGCGCTGTCACCGATAGTTTTCACGCTGGAGGGAATGGTCACGGAAATAATCCCCGAACTGCGGAAAGCGCTGTTTCCAATGGCTGTCACACTGGCGGAAATCTCTGCACTCAAAACACCGCAGTTCCAAAAAGCGCAGGAACCCACACTGGTAACGCCATTCTCAATCACGACCTTGCGGATTTTATCGCTGTTTGTACTCCAGGGCTGGTCTCCGATACTGCCAAAATCCGGCATGGCACCCTGACCGGAGATGGTCAGCGTTCCTGCCTTCGTCAGATTCCAGGCAAGCCCTCCGTCAAGATTTCCCGATGCAATTGATACGTTGGCATCCGGATCATCCGGCGGAATATAGTTTTCCGGATAGCGGGTAATATAATGGCTGGTGTTGGCCGTCACCTCTTCCCTGGATATTGCCCGTCCCCAATGAACCTTGCCTTTGTGGTCCCCGGTGCTGATGTTTCCTTCGGCGACAACCACGCCCGCATCGTTTACCTCAAGCACGATCACGGTATGGGTGTCATTATGTACCCGCAGGATATCACCAACCTTTATATCTTCATAGGAAAATTCACCGGACGCATACATCCTGGCCGGCAGGCTGTCAAACGCCGCATCGCTGAGTATAAATGCGAAGGCCACACAGCCCACGGCACTGATCCTATGTCCGTCAAGGTTTCCGCCCTTCCAATAGTAATATTTTGCGTCTGAATAGGGCTCATAATCAGTCCAGGTCGTTCCTTCCTTATATTCCTCCTGATCCCTCAGCGCAATCATGGCCGCATAGGCCTCCGCCGGGGTGGGGATCGTACCGTCACGCGCGGTCATCAGGGTTGTCGGGTAATTCAATAAGGAAATGGTCCCGTCAGGAGTCGCACTGACACGTGGATCCATTCCTTCCGGGGTCTCCTGCGGAATCACTTCCTCCTCTGACGGTGTCTCCTGCGGGGACGGTGTCACGTCGGTGCCCGGGTCCGTTCCCGACGGGGTCTCCTGCGGAATCACTTCCTCCTCCGACGGTGTCTCCTGAGGGGACGGTGTCACATCGGCACTGGGATCCGTTCCCGACGGGGTCTCCTGCGGAATCACTTCCTCCTCCGACGGTATCTCCTGAGGGGACGGTGTCACATCGGCACTGGGATCCGTTCCCGACGGGGTCTCCTGCGGAATCACTTCCCCCTCCGACGGTGTCTCCTGTGAAATAACCGTCTCCGGTGCCGGAGTTTCCTGAAACGCATATGCCACTGACTGGGAAGACATGATCAGGCACAGCGCTAAGGCAACTGAAAGAACTCGTTGTTTCAATTTCGTAACCTCCTACTTTGTTCAATTTCTAATAAATGTGCAAAGGTTTTTAATCCCAAAATTATGTTATTATTATGATTCTGCTTTGTCAATAGTCAAATGGCACCCCTAAAGTCGTGAAATAGTTACTCAAAACATATTTTGCGGGATGACCCATGAAGTCTCACATGCTGAAACCATTGATTTTACTGGATATAGGTAATTGCGAAACCCGCTAAGCTCGTTTGTAATCTTGAACCAAAACATGGAAGAATTCGTGCAGAGTGCGAATTCTAAGATGAAATGTGGATAACTTCTGATTTTAGGCGCACTTTAATAAGCCTTAGGCTTTATGAAGTTGGTAAGTCCTATGCTATGAGAGGCTTCAGACTCCGAATATATTCGTGATGGTTGATTTTGTCTGCAAGAACAACCGTAATGAGCCGTGTGATGCCTGCAAGGATTAGGTCGGCATGTAAAGTCTTCTCATTTTGAGTTCTGCGTCCTGCAAGACAGAGATTATCCTTGATATGATTGATGTCTCTTTCAACAACAGTCCTGATTTTATAGGTGTTATCCCATTCTTCCGTTCCGCGAATTGTTCCGGGATAAGCACGAAGATTCTTTTCCGGATAGATGTAGACCATGCGCCCGCATTTAGATGAAGTACAAGGGTTTTCACAAAAACATTGGCGATGTGCTTTTTGGGTTGTTTTGTCGTAAATCCATTTCATTTTTGGACAGACGAACTTGAAAGTGGGTATGCCCTCTTCGTTTAGGGTATAATCCTGATTTTCAAGCCCGGATCTTGCATTGAGTGGAATATAAGCTTTCGAGAAATGTCTGTTATCACCAAAAGTGCTGCCGGTAAGAAGGCTTTTATAGAGTTCTACAGTATCGAAAGCAGCATCACCAAGGAATGTTTGAGGACTGATCAGGGGATGTTTGGAAAAGAAGTCTTTGAGTGTCGGGATCAAAAGTTTTGAATCGTGGACATATTTATCCTCGTCAGGAGAATCGGATTTCTTTTCGACAACAATATCGGGATGAGACAGCATAAAGTCTTTGTTATAAAAAGATATATGACGGATGATACCCAGCCCGTTGGTGATAATGCCAAACTTGAAGACATAGCAGAAATGTCCATTGATATACAGCTGCTTGATCTCCGGATTAGCGGAAGCATGGGAAGGCATAGAGCCGTAAGCAGCTTTATAAGGATCATAATTCTTATCGAAGCTGTTAGCTTTTGCATAGGCTCTGAGCTGTTTGATAATACGATTGGCATATTTAGGATTGTTTTCGGTAACGAAAGCCTCAATTCCGGAAGAGTCAAAGACAGTCATATCTGCTTTGGTAGAATCAATGGCCTGACAGATGGGCTCTGTTAAGTCAGCAAGGTTATCAAATACGAGCTGCAGATCATCTAAGAAGTCCTGTTTGAAACGGGTGATTTTGGAAGCGTCCGGAACTTTGGTAAAACCACAGAACTCACGAAGAGGTTTCGAGTAAGCGAGAAAAGTCAGGAGAAGCTGGTCTGTAGGGATAGAGAGAACACGCTGAATAATCAGAGCCCACAGGAAAGCCTGTAAAGGGTATATACGGGATCTTCTCGTTGAAGCATAAAAATGATTTCTAAAGGAAACCGGAATAATTTCATCCATGTCGATATGGGTTTCTAAGAGAGAAAGAAACGCAGGTTTGTCATTATCGAATATTTGCTGGCAATCTGAAAAAATATCTGCCAAAGAGAGCTGTTTGTATGGTATCATATAGGTACAACTCCTTTCTTGGTGGATTGGCAGATAGTTTCTGGACAATTCTATTTTACCATAAACCAGTGAGGAGTTGTTTTATTTTGTAACAAAAAGAATCCCGTATTTATGCGGGTTCTGGCGTTTCGCAAACGTCTAAAGAGTATCAATGTAAGAAAGGAGCTGACAGAAATGTTTCATGCGGAGAGCTTGCTGATTCGATTTTTGACAAAGGTGTGCGACGTGTTATTTTTGAATGCGGTATTTGTCGTATCCTGCGCAACCGTCGTTTTTTCGGGAACGGCGGTCACATCGCTGTATGCAGTGGCCCTTAAAATGATACGCAGCGAGGACTATGAACCAGTGAAAGGGTTTCTGCGGGCGGCCAGGGAAAACTTTCTTCCTTCTTTTCCGGCCACAATCCTGCTTATGGCGGACATGGCGTTGATCGCAGCCCTGCACCGGATCCTTTATGCCGAGGTGTTGATCATTTCGCCGACGGTGTTTGTCTTTCTCGTCATTGTGGCATTCCTTTTGACGGCGCTGCTGTCCTGGCTGTTCCCTCTGACTGCACGTTTTGAGAATACCTTTGTCAGGCATCTCGGGAATGCGGGACGGCTTGCGCTCGCAAACCTTCCTGTCTCATTCCTTTTGACGGCGGTCAATTTGCTGCCGCTTTTGCTGGGCGTCTTTGTGCCTTCTGCGCTGGGATTTATTGCCGCCTTCTGGCTGCTTTTCGGATTTGCGCTGGGCGCCTGTCTGAATTCTTTTTACCTGAACCGGGTATTTGGCCGTTAGGAAGAATGGCCGGAAGGAGGTTTGCTATATGGAAAACGCTCTCTCTTACGAAGATTATGAGCTGGTTTTTGAAGAGAATTTTGACGGGGAAGCTCTGGACCGGAGCCGCTGGAACGTGGAGCTGCACGAGCCGGGCTGGGTCAATGGGGAACTGCAGGAATATGTGGATTCCGAAGAGACCGTCTGCCTGAAAGACGGAAAGCTGCTGATTCGCCCGGTGAGGACCGTGGATGATAGGGGAAAGTTTTCCTATCGTTCCGGGCGGATATCCACCCAGTGGAAGTACGATTTCATATACGGTATCTTTGAGGCCCGTTTGAAGGTGCCGGAAGGGAAAGGGTATCTGCCGGCATTCTGGCTGATGACAACGGACGAGGACCGATATGGCGGATGGCCGGCCTGCGGCGAGATCGACATCATGGAAATCTGGGGCGACCAGACAAAGACCGCCTACGGGACGCTCCACTACGGGCTTCCCCACGGGCAGTCCCAGGGAAGGATGACTCTGGCGGAGGGAGATTTTGCGGAGACGTACCATGATTTTTCCTTGGAGTGGGAACCGGAGGCGATCCGCTGGTACGTGGACGGCAGGCTGTTTTATGAGACAGAGTACTGGTTTTCTACAGACGCCGACGGCACGGCACATCCTTATCCTGCCCCTTTTAACCACGAGATGTACCTGATTTTGAATCTGGCCGTCGGGGGAAACTGGGTCGGGTATCCGGATGAAACGACAGATTTCGGACATGCCGTTTATGCCGTGGAGCATGTGCGGGTCTATCAGAGGAAGCAGGGCGGAAGACAAGAGTTATAAAAGCAATGGAGGTGGCGACAATGGGAAATATCCGTTTTTTGGATGACGACGGGACATTTGTGATCGACAATCCCGAGGAGGTGAGCGGCCTGTACTTCCCGCTGGCCGGTGAGCGGGGCTTAAAAAGTGCGGTTACGCCCAATCTGGGCGGGGACAGCAAGCTGGACCAGGAGTCCTTTCTGCTGACGCCGGTCAGCGCAGAAGATCTGCATGGCAGCCGCAGCACCAGGAATTTCTGGTGCGTCACGGCAGAGGGCTGCTGGTCGGCGACGGGGGTGTCGGCAAAGCAGGAGGCCGCCCGCTTTACAGAAGAGCAGGACGAGAGCAGCCTGATGGCCGGCCTGATGTGGCAGAAGGCCTGCCGGGAGACAAAACGCTTCAACCTTCGGGCGGAAATCACGTCCTTTGTCCCCAGGCAGGAAAATGCGGAGGTCATGGAGGTGCGGATCACGAACACGGGGACAGAGCCCCGGGAGGTGGCCGGGGTGGCGGCGGTTCCCATCTATGGCCGGAGTGCGGACAACATCCGGGACCACAGGAACGTGACCTCCATGCTGCACCGGACCCGGACGGTGGAACACGGTGTGCTGGTGAAACCGACCATGTCCTTTGACGAGAAGGGGCACAGGGAGAACCACCGCATCTATTATGTCCTCGGCGCGGACGGAGACGGAAAGGCACCGGAGAGCTTTTACCCTTCCGTGGATTCCTTTATCGGCGAGGGGGGCACTTTCCTCCGTCCCCGTGCGGTCTATGAGGGCCGGGAAGGCGTTATGCCCGGTACCGGGGCAGACGGCCGGGAGGCCATGGGCGGGCTCCGGTTCTCCCCGGTTACGCTGGGGCCGGGACAGACCGCCGTATATATCGTGCTCCTGGGCATTGCGGAGGAGGAAGGCGAAATCAGCCGTGTCCTGGCCTCCCTCGGAACGGCGGGGCAGATTGAGGCGGCCTTCCTCGAGACGAAAGACTACTGGCAGGAACAGGTCAACGTCCGTTATCGGACGGGCTCGCCGGATTTTGACTGCCTGATGCGCTGGGTCAGCTTTCAACCCTTCCTTCGCCGGCTCTACGGCTGTTCGTTCCTGCCCCACCACGACTATGGCAGAGGCGGCAGGGGCTGGAGGGATCTCTGGCAGGACTGCCTCTCCCTGCTTCTCATGAACCCGTCCGGCGTGGGAGAGATGATCCGGGCGAATTTCGGGGGCGTCCGCATAGACGGGACCAATGCGACGATCATCGGGGACGGCGTGGGGAATTTTATTGCCGACCGCAACGGGATTGCCCGTGTCTGGATGGACCATGCCCTGTGGCCGTTTATGACCACAAAGCTCTACATCGACCAGACGGGAGACTTCGGCATCCTGAAGGAGGAGGTTCCCTATTTCAAAGACCCGCAGGCCATGCGGGGAACCGGGATCGACGGGCTCTGGGACGAGGAATACGGAAACCGGCAGCGGACGGAAGCCGGTGAAATCTATAGGGGGAGCATCCTGGAGCATCTGCTGATCCAGCATCTGGCCGCTTTTTACGAGGTAGGGGCGCACAATATCCTCCGTCTGCGGGGGGCAGACTGGAACGACGCCCTGGACATGGCCTCCGAGCACGGGGAGAGCGTGGCCTTTACCTGTGCCTATGCGGGGAATCTGCGCCAGTTGGCGGAGCTGCTGCGGGAGCTTGTCAGACGGGACGGCCGGGACAGGGCAGAACTGCTGGAGGAGGTAGGGGAGCTTCTGGCGGACGACCCCGGCGCCTGCACGGACATTTCCCGGAAGGGGACGATTCTCGGGCAGTATGCGGAGCGCTGCAGGCACAAAGTCACGGGGCGAAGGTTCACGGTCTCCCTCTGCAAGCTGGCGGACGGCCTGGAAAGAAAAGCAGAGTGGATGATGGAGCATGTCCGCAGCCAGGAATGGATCCGGGACGGAGAGGACGGCTGGTTCAACAGCTATTACGACAACAGCAAAAGGCCCCTGGAGGGAATCACGGAGAACGGCGTGCGCATGATGCTGACCGGGCAGGTATTTGCCATTATGGGCGGCGCGGCGACAGAGGAGCAGGTGAAGGCCATCACTCGGAGCGCCGACCGCTACCTGTATAAAAAAGAGGCGGGCGGCTACCGGCTGAATACGGATTTCCATGAACTGAAGCTCGACATGGGAAGGATGTTCGGCTTCGCCTACGGGGAGAAGGAAAACGGTGCGGTATTCTCCCATATGACGGTCATGTACGCCAACGCCCTTTACCGCAGAGGGTTTGCAAAAGAGGGCTGGCGCGCGCTTAAGACGCTGGCCGATATGGCCCTGGATTTTGAGGACAGCAGGATCTACCCCGGCATTCCCGAATATTTTAATGCAGACGGCCGTGGGATGTACCATTACCTGACCGGGGCGGCAAGCTGGTATATGATGACCGTGATCACAGAGGTGTTCGGCATCTGCGGGGAGTTTGGGGATCTGGTGATCTTGCCCAGGCTTATGCGGGAACAGTTCAGCGAGGCGGGGACGGCGGCTCTCACCTTCTCCTTTGCGGGCAGAGTGTTCCACGCAGTCTTCGCAAATATGACCGGAATGGACGCTGGCCGCTATCGGGTGGAGAAAGCGTATCTGACCGATGCAGAGGACGGGGCGCTTAAGCGGCTTCCGATCCGTGACGGCAAAGCGGTGCTTGGGCGGAGCGAGATCCTCTCGCTGCCGGTGCGGGGAAATAAGATTATGATCGAATTGATGTAAGGAGAAAAGGAAAATGCAGTATGGATATTTTGACGACCGGGCCAGGGAATATGTGATCACAAGGCCGGACACGCCGGCTCCCTGGACCAATTATCTGGGCTCGCCCGAATACGGTGCGCTGATCTCGAATAACGCCGGCGGATACAGCTTTGTCAAATCCGGGGCCAATGGCCGCATTCTGCGCTACGTGTTCAACCAGTTTGACCAGCCGGGGCGGTATCTTTACCTCCGGGACAACGAGACGGAGGACTTCTGGTCTGCCTCCTGGCAGCCGGTGGGAAAGGATCTGGATGCCTACAGGAGCCGGTGCTGCCACGGAACAGGATACACACGCATGGAAGCAGACTACGGCGGGATCCACAGTGAAGCCGTTTACTATGTGCCCCTCGGGGGTTCTCATGAGGTGTGGGAGCTGACTGTGACCAACCGGTCGGAGAAAGAGAGGGAGCTGACTCTGACAGGATATGCGGAATTTACAAACAACGGCAACTATGAGCAGGACCAGGTCAATCTCCAGTATTCCCAGTTCATCACCCGGACGATGTTTGATAAGAACCGCATCCGCCAACAGATCCACGGCAATCTGGATTCCATTGCCGCAGGCGGCGCCGTGGATGAAAAAAACGTGGTGGAGAGGTTTTTCGGGCTGGCAGGAGCAGACGTTTCCTCCTGCTGCGGGGACAGGGCAGAATTTCTCGGCGCATACCGGGGATACGGCAATCCTTTGGGCGTGGAGTCCGGCGACCTGGGTGGACGGCTCAATTACAACGGGAACGGCTGCGGGGCGCTGTCTGCAGTTGTTACTCTGAAGCCGGGGGAGACAAAGACGCTCGCATTCCTGCTGGGAGAAAAATATGCCCCGGAAAGCGAGGCGCTTTTAAGAGCGTATCAGGATCCGGAAAAGGTCTGTAAGGGGGAACTGGAGGAGCTGACGGCCTGCTGGCATGAAAGGCTTTCCCATTTCCGGGTCAGAACTCCCTGTCCGGAATTTGACAGCATGGTAAATACCTGGAACGCTTACAACAGCTTCATCACCTTTACCTGGTCCAGGGCCGCTTCCTTTATTTACTGCGGCCTGCGGAACGGCTATGGATACCGGGATACGGTTCAGGACATTCAGGGGATCATCCATCTGGAGCCGGAACAGGCGGCGGAAAAGCTCCGCTTTATGCTCTCGGCACAGGTGGACCATGGCGGCGGACTGCCCTTGGTGAAGTTTACCCATGACCCGGGACATGAGGACACCCCGGAGGATGCGTCCTACGTGCAGGAGACGGGACACCCTGCCTACCGGGCCGACGATGCCCTCTGGCTGTTCCCCACGGTCTATAAATATATTGCAGAGACGGGGAATACGGAGTTTCTGAAAGAGGTGATCCCCTTTGCCAACCGGGACGAGGGGACGGTCTATGAGCATCTGAAACGGGCGCTGGATTTCTCCATCCGGCATATGGGCCCCCACGGGATGCCGGCGGGGCTCCACGCCGACTGGAACGACTGCCTGCGCCTGGGTGCGGGAGGAGAATCTTCTTTTGTGGCCTTCCAATATTACTATGCCTTTACCGTCCTGCGGGAATTTGCCGCCTGCGAAAAAGACGCCAATTACCTTGCGTGGCTTACGAGGGAGCAGAGGAAGCTTAAGGAGGCGCTTGTCGACCTTTGCTGGGACGGGGACCGCTTTATCCGGGGATTTACGGAAGCGGGCGAGGTGATCGGCTGCCATACTTCGCCGGAGGCCGACCTGTGGCTGAACCCGCAGAGCTGGGCCGTCATCAGCGGGCTGGCGGATGAGGGGCAGGCCAGGTTGGCGATGGACAATGTTTATAAGAGGCTGAACACGGAGTACGGTGCGATCCTCATGGATCCGCCCTACCATGCGCATGCCTTTGACGGGGCGCTGGCCGTGATCTACAATGCGGGCGTGAAGGAAAATGCCGGGGTCTTCTCCCAGTCCCAGGGCTGGCTGATTCTGGCGGAGGCCCTGCTGGGGCACGGGGGGCGGGCGTTTACCTATTTTAAAGAGAACGCCCCTTCCATGCAGAATGGCCGGGCCGAGATCCGGAAGATCGAGCCCTACTGCTACGGCCAGTTCACGGAGGGCAAGGCCAGCCCCTACGCGGGGCGCTCCCATGTCCATTGGCTGACGGGAACCGCCTCGACGGTCATGGTCGGCTGCGTGGAGGGCATCCTGGGGATGCGGCCGGATCTCCATGGCATAAAAATCTCGCCCTCCATCCCGAAGGAATGGAAGGCGCTTGAAATCTGGAAAGATTTTAGGGGCAGGAAGCTGCATATCCGGGTCGAGAATCCCGACGGCAAAGAGACGGGCTGTAAAAGGCTTGTGGTAAACGGAGAAGAGCTGGCCGGGAACCATGTGCCGGAGGAACTTCTCACCGACACCACGGAAATTCTCCTGGCCATGTGAGCCGAGGATCCGCCCTCCGGGGCCTGCCGTCCGTCGGATATCAGTCAGGAGAGGCGTCCCGGTTGACGTTCCAGTTGTTCAGGTAGTATTTCTTCCGGTAGGCTTTGGGCGTCATGCCCACCTGGCTGCGGAAGTGCTGGATAAAATGGCTCTGGGAGGAGTAGGACAGCATGGCGGAGATGTCTGCCAGCTCATAGTTTGTGAACTGCAGATAGTTCTTTGCCATGTCGATCTTCCGCTGCCGGATGTATTCGCTGACGGAGACGCCGGTTTCTTGTTTGAAGATGCGGGACAGATGGGTGGGGGAGACGAAGATCGCCCTGGCCAGGTCGTTGACCGTGATCCGTTCCATAATGTGGACATAGATATAGCCGATGGCATCCGAAACCTGCTTGGAGGCGGCGACGTTCTTTTTTAACATCAGCATCCGCTCCGTAAAGTCAAGGGCCATCTGGTCATGGAGAAGGACGATTTCCGCCGTGTTGGAACAGCGGTCCATCCTTTGGATATAAGTGTCGCTGAGGCCGAAGGCTTCCTCCATGGCCATCCCGCCCTCTGTGCAGAAGCGGGTGATCATGGCGGCGGTGACGACGAAATGGTAGCGGAGGTTGGTGACGGGGTTGTCGGAAAGGCGGCCGACGCCCTCGGTAGCTTCAAAAGCGCCCTGGCGGCAGTTTTCCTGAACGGCGTCGATCAGCCCGGCGGCCACCGAGCGGTAAAAAAGAAATTCCTCTCCGGGCTCCCGGTGTCTGGTTGTTTCCCGGTCATCGTTCGTTTCAATGGGCTTTCTCGGTTTGGAATGTTCCATAAATGCCCCCTTTCGGATGCAAGGTCTCTGTTTAATACAACCATAACACAAAATTGATATTTTAACAAGGAAACTGCGCTTAACTTGTGCAGGGAGTTGTCAAAACTGCTGAAAATGAGCATGGATTTGATGTTTGTTTTATAATTTTAATATACGAAATTTCCCTGGATTGCTAAAGTTAAGGTATCAATACGGCTGACGGCCGTATGAGATAAGAAATAAGAAACAAAAAAATCAAAAGGAGGAAAAATGATGAAAAAGAGAATCGTAAGTTTTGCACTGGCGGCGGGCATGATGCTCGGCTTGCTGAGCGGCTGCGGAGGAGGCGGCGGCAGCAAGACGGACGGCGAAGCCACAGGCGAGGAGGGAAAGGTAGTCAATATCTATGTCTGGAACCAGGAATTCCAGAAAAAATTCAACGCCTACTATCCCGAGGTGGAGAAGACCTCCAACGACCTTTCCGTTACCTACCTGAAGGACGGCACCGAGGTACACTGGACCATCAACCCCAACCAGGACGGCGTTTACCAGCAGAAGCTGGACGAGGCGCTGGCCAACCAGGGCAGTGCGGCGGCCGACGACAAGATCGACATTTTCCTGGCCGAAGCGGATTACGTGATGAAGTATACCGACCCGGAGGTGGGAGCGGTGGCGACCATGTCCTCCCTGGGGATCAGCAAGGAAGACGTCCCCAACCAGTATGAGTACACCCTCCAGGCGGTGACCGGCTCAGACGGCGAGATCCGGGGCTTAAGCTATCAGGCCACGCCCGGCATGTTCGTGTACCGCCGCTCCATCGCCAAGGCGGTTCTCGGTACGGACGATCCGGATACGGTTTATCAGGCCGTGTCTGACTGGGACAAATTCGATGAGACTGCTTACAAGATGAAGGATGCGGGCTATTACATGGTGTCCGGACGGGCAGATACCTACCGGGTGTTCTCCAACAACGTTTCCGCCCCCTGGGTGGACGGCAACAAGGTCAAGGTAGACCCGAACCTGATGAAGTGGGTGGAGCAGTCCATGCGTTACACCGAAGAGGGGCTCAACCACAAGGTGGGCGGACAGTGGATCGACGAGTGGAACAAGGACATGAGCGCCGATGCCAAGGTCTTTGGCTTCTTCCTTCCCGCATGGGGATTAGGGGTCTGCATTGAGCCCAACGTAGCGGGCAGCAGCGCCGCGGAAGACTGGGCTGCCTGCGCAAGCCCCCAGCCCTTCTACTGGGGCGGCACCTGGCTTTTGGCGGCAGAGGGGAGTGACAATCCGGAGCACGTGAAGGACATCCTGCTCAAGATGACGTCGGATACCGAGATCCTGAAAAAGATGGCCAAGGAAGACAATGACATGACCAATGACCAGCCTCTCATGGAAGAACTGGCCAAGAGCCCGGATTTTGCGTCCAAGATCCTGGGCGGGCAGAACCATCTGGCGGTACTGACGGAGGTGGCCGCAAACATTGACCTTAGCAACATCTCCCCTTACGACCAGGGCTGCACCGAGGAATTCCAGAATGTTTTCGGCGATTATTTTAACGGAAAGATCGACCTGGAAAAGGCAAAGGCCAACTTTGAGACGGCAATCGTGGAGCGTTATCCGGAGCTTTCCGGCGGCGTGGAATGGCCGTGACAGATAGTCCCTTATCCGGCAGAGGCGGGGAGCGTACCCCGCCTCTGTGAAAAGACATATGAAAGGAGGAGCTCCCATGCAAAAGGAGAAAAAGATTAAAAGCATCAGCTATGCAAAATGGGGCTATATTTTTATCCTGCCATTCTTCCTGACTTATTTTATTTTTTCGCTCATTCCGCTGTTCGATACCATCCGCAACAGCTTTTATGAGTACTATACCTCTGGTTTGAAGGTCATCGGGCCCAAGTGGGTCGGATTCCAGAATTACATCAGCCTTCTCTCCGCCGATCTGCCCAAATATGCCTGGAACACCTTTGTCATGTGGGTGCTGGGCTTTGTCCCGCAGATCGTGATCGCCCTGCTTCTGGCGTCCTGGTTTACCAACAACAGGATGAAGATCCGGGGCAAGCAGTTTTTCAAGGTGGTCATCTACCTGCCCAACCTGATCATGGCCTCGGCCTTTGCCATGCTGTTCTTCGCCCTGTTTTCCAATGCGGGCCCGGTGAATGGTATTTTGAAGGGCCTGGGCATCATCAGTGAGCCGATCCGTTTTATGGAATCCACCCTGGGCGCACGCACGCTGGTGGCCCTGATGAACTTCCTCATGTGGTTCGGCAACACCACCATCATGCTGATGGCGGCCATCATGGGCATCAACCCTTCCGTGTTCGAGGCGGCGGAGCTGGACGGCTGCACCAACTCGCAGAAGTTTTTCCGCATCACCCTGCCTCAGATCAAGCCGCTTTTGACCTACACGCTCATCACTTCCCTGATCGGCGGCCTGCAGATGTTCGACGTGCCCCAGATTTTGACAAACGGACAGGGCGCGCCCGACCGGACGACGATGACCCTGATCATGTTTTTGAACAACCACTTAAAGAGCAAGAACTACGGCATGGCGGGCGCACTGTCCATGTACCTCTTTGTGATCAGCGGCATCCTGTGTTACTTTGTGTTTAAGATCAATATGGACAAGGATCCGGACGGCTCCAGGTCCGCGGCCAAAAAAGCGAGGAAGCTGGCTAAGAAAGGAGGGCAGGCGTAATGAAAACGAAATCAGGAAAATCCCGTTCTGTTTTTGCGCATATTGTCCTGATCATCCTGGCCTTTATGTGCCTGTTCTTCTTTTACATCCTGATTGTCAACGCCACCAGGTCCCACGCAGAGCTGCAGAGAGGCTTTTCCGCCCTGCCCGGCTCTAGCTTCGTGGCCAACCTGCAGAGTGTGCTGAACGACCCGGCGATCCCGATCCTCCGGGGCGTGCTCAACAGCCTGATCGTATCCGGCTGCTGCGCCCTGATCGTGACGTATTTCTCCGCCGTGACGGCTTATGGCATCTATGTCTATGATTTCAAGCTGAAAAAGGCGGCCTTTACCTTTATCATGATGATCCTGGTCATGCCCACCCAGGTGACGGCTCTCGGTTTCCTGCGCCTGATCACCTCCATGGGAATGGACGACTCTCTGCTTCCGCTGATCCTGCCGTCCATCGCCTCCCCCGCCGTGTTCTACTTCATGCACAGCTACATGCAGTCCTCACTGCCCAAGGAGCTGGTGGAGGCGGCCAGGATTGACGGCTCCAGCGAGATCGGGACCTTCAACCGGATCGTGATGCCCCTCTTAAAGCCGGCCATCGCCGTGCAGGCGATCTTCACCTTCGTCGGCTCCTGGAACAACTACTTCGTTCCTGCCCTGGTCATTACGTCCAAGAACAAACAGACCCTGCCGATCATGATCGCAACCTTGCGTGGCGCAGACTACATGAATTTCGACATGGGTAAGATTTACATGATGATCACCATTGCCATCGTGCCGATCATCCTTGTTTACCTGCTCCTCTCCAAGTTTATCGTGGAGGGCGTCGCCCTTGGCGGTGTGAAGGAGTAAATTGCTACAGGAAGGAGAAGCCTTATGGAGAAATGGATTCGCGCCCGCTATCAGCCAAACCTGCCCCTGGGCGGAGACGGCCGGTATGTGACCGCGGGCCCGGAGCATGCCGCCCTGTCAAAGCAGGCGGCCGAGGAGGGGATGGTCCTCTTAAAAAATCAGGGGGAGCTGCTTCCGCTAGCACCAAGAAGCAGGGTGGCCCTGTTTGGCAAAGGCAGCCTTGACTATGTCAAGGGCGGAGGCGGCAGCGGCGACGTGACGGCGGCCTACGTCCGCAATGTGTACGAGGGCCTGAAAAAAGAGGGCGTATCTCTCTATGAGCCTCTCTCGGACTACTATGGGAAGTACGTGGCCGGACGCTATGAGGCCGGGGACGTGCCCGGCCTGATGGAGGAGCCGGAGCTTCCGGAGGCTTTGCTCCGGGGGGCAAGAGCGTATGCGGACGTGGCCGTGATTGTCCTCAGCCGCTTCTCCGGGGAGGGCTGGGACAGGGAGCCGGTTTTCTACGTGGAGGAGAACTATCCCTGGCCGGATGAGCTGCACATGCCAAAGAAGGCAAAGGCTGTTTTCCCCGAGGGGGACTTTTATCTCACAAAGCCGGAACGGAACCTGGTCCGGCAGGTGTGCGCCTCCTTCACAAAGGTGGCGGTGGTGCTGAACGTGGGCGGCGTGATGGACGTGTCCTGGTTCTGCATGGACAATCGCATTTCCTCCGTCCTCCTGGCCTACCAGGGGGGCATGGAGGGAGGCGCAGCCATTGCAGCCCTGCTCACAGGAAAGAGCAGCCCCTGTGGAAAGCTGCCGGACACCTTTGCCCGCAGCCTGGAGGACTATCCGTCCACAGAGCATTTCCACGACTCTCTGGATTACGTGGATTATACCGAGGACATTTACGTGGGCTACCGGTATTTTGAGACTCTGCCGGGAGCGGCGGAGCGGGTCTGCTATCCTTTTGGCTTCGGGCTCTCCTATACAAGCTTTGCCCTGGAGGTCCTGGATGCCAGGGAGAGGGACGGACAGATCCGGGTTGCGGTGCGGGTCACCAACACCGGAAAGCGGGCAGGCAAAGAGGTGGTGCAGCTCTATTACAGTGCGCCTCAGGGGCTTTTGCCAAAGCCCGCCCGCAGCCTGGCGGCCTTTGGGAAGACCAAATGCCTGGCGCCGGGGGAGAGCGGGACGGTGGAGCTTGGCTTTGCCGTTTCCGGCATGGCCAGCTTCGACGACCTGGGAAAGGTCGTCCCCATGGCATACATACTGGAGAAAGGACGTTATACCTTCCATGTGGGGACTTCCGTCCGGGACACGGAGGAACTGGCTTACGCCTATGAGCAGGCGGAGACGGAGGTGGTCAGCCGGCATGGAAGCTTCCTGGCACCCTCCCATCTTTCCAGGCGCCTGCTGGCGGATGGAAGCTATGAGGAACTGCCCGCGGCCCCTGCGGTGGACACGGACGCCAACGTGCTGAAACGGATCGAGGGCGGCAAGGCGGAGGCGATCGCCCCGGCGACGAGGGGAAGGGACCGATATCTTCTTTACCCGCCCTATGCCAAAGGCGTGAAACCTTTGTCCGAGGTGGCGGAAGGGAAGAGCACTCTGGACGAATTCATGGCGCAGCTTAAGGATGAGGAGTTAACCCATCTGTTGGGCGGACAGCCCAACGTGGGCGTGTCCAACACCTTCGGCATCGGCAATCTGCCGGAGTACGGTGTTCCCAACGTGACCACGGCGGACGGGCCGGCGGGGCTTCGCCTGGAGCCTGCCTGCGGGGTCTGCACGACCGCATGGCCCTGCGCCACCTTGCTGGCCGCCACCTGGGATACGGAACTGGTGTCCAGGGTCGGCGCCGCCGCCGGGGCGGAGGTGAAGGAGAACAACCTTGCCGTCTGGCTGGCGCCGGCGGTGAACATCCACAGGAATCCCCTGTGCGGCAGGAACTTTGAATATTATTCGGAGGATCCGCTTTTGGCCGGAAAGCTGGCCGGGGCCATGGTGCGGGGCATCCAGTCGCAGCATGTCGCCGCAACCGTCAAGCATTTTGCCTGCAACAACAAGGAGACGAACCGGAAGTACAGCGATTCCAGGCTGTCGGTGCGTGCCCTGCGGGAAATCTACCTGCGGCCCTTTGAGATCATCGTCAAGGAGGCAGAGCCCTGGGCAATCATGAGCTCCTACAATGTCATCAACGGCCGCCGGGCTTCGGAGAGCCGGGAGCTTCTGACGGATATCCTCCGGGGCGAGTGGGGCTATGGGGGTATGGTCATGACCGACTGGTGGACCAGAGGGGAACACTACAAGGAGATCCTGGCGGGGAACGACTTAAAGATGGCAAGCGGCTACCCGGAGCGGGTGCTGGAGGCCATGGAGCTGGGCACCGTCGCCAGAAAAGACTTGGAAACCTGCGCCAGACGGATCCTGGAACTGATATTAAAGATTGATTAAAGGCTGATTAAAGACTGATTAAAGACTGGTTAAAGCTTAAATAAAGCTTGCACAAAGATTGGTACTTTCAAAGACTGACAATAAGAACTTTATAAACATGGCCCGGAAGGCTGCTCCACTACCACAGCCTCCGGGACCGCAGGAAAGGAGGAATTCCCGCTCTAGCTTGCGGTGCGGCAGTGTGGAGACCTGCCGTAAGGCCCGCCCCAGGCGGGCGAGGTGGAATCTGGCGGAGGCCGTTCCACCAAAGCTGAATATTATGGCATCTTTAAAACTGGACCGTATCACGAAAATCTATCCTCACAGTGGCGGAAGTAAAAAAGGAAAGAAAAATGCGGCGGTGAAGACGAACCTTCAGGTGACGGATCAGGGCGTTGTGGCCGTCCAGGAATTCAATCTGGACATCAAGGACAACGAGTTCATCGTGCTGGTCGGGCCTTCCGGCTGCGGAAAGTCCACCACCTTGCGCATGGTGGCCGGACTGGAGGAGATCTCCGGCGGCGAGCTGTACATCGACGGCAAGCTGGTCAACGACGTGGAGCCCAAGAACCGTGACATCGCCATGGTGTTCCAGAGCTATGCCCTGTACCCCCACATGACCGTGTACGACAATATGGCCTTCCCCCTGAAGCTGCGGAAGATGGATAAAAACGAGATTGACCGCCGGGTACGGGAGGCGGCGGAGACGCTGGACATCACCCAGTATCTGGACAGGAAACCCAAGGCCCTCTCCGGCGGACAGCGCCAGCGTGTGGCCATCGGCCGTGCCATCGTCCGGGAACCCAAGGTGCTCCTCATGGACGAGCCGCTGTCTAACCTGGACGCCAAGCTGCGCAACCAGATGAGGGCAGAGCTAATCAAGCTTCGGAAGAAGATCAGCACCACTTTCATGTACGTGACCCATGACCAGACGGAGGCCATGACCCTGGGAGACCGGATCGTCATCATGAAGGACGGCTTCGTCCAGCAGGTCGGGACTCCCCAGGATGTGTTCGACCATCCGGCCAACCTCTTCGTGGCCGGGTTCATTGGGACGCCGCAGATGAATTTCTTCAACGCAAAATTGCTCTGCGAGGGCGGCAGGTACTCCGTGTCTGTGGGCGGCTGCAAAGTAGAACTTTCCGGAGAAAAGGCAAAGAAGCTGGCGGCAGGCAATGTGCCGGCCCAGGATATTACCCTGGGCGTGCGCCCCAGTCACATGGTTCTGGCGAAGGAAGCCGGAAACACCCTCACGGCCACCGTCGAGGTGTCCGAGATGATGGGCAGCGAGGTCCATTTCCATGCCAATGCCGACGGAAAAGACGTCGTGGTCATCGTGCCGACCATGGATGCCGAGGGTAGGCACATCGACTCCTTTAAGGCGGGCGATAAGCTGAACCTCGCTTTCAGCGGAAATGTCGCCCATATGTTTGACAAGGACGGGAAAAATCTGGAGTTTTAACGTCGTTAAAAGGGTGGATCGATGCTGATCCAATGATAAGGGGGAGCTGTCAGTAGTGGCGGCCCCCCCTTTAAGACTCCGGAGCCCCTCTTTAATGTCTCTTTCCCACTGGGGCGGCATAGACGCTGCAGATGTAATCCTTCTCGGCGGAAGGACCCGGCGTAAAGCCCAGGAGCTCGTCCATCCGGTCCTGGTCGTAGGCGCCGACGGCGCAGGTGCCGCAGCCGATGGCTTCACAGGCCAGGTACAGGTTTTCACAGACGTGCCCGGCGTCGACCAGGATATATTTGGCAGCCTTTAAGCCGTAGCGCCATTCCGTCCGGTAGGGGACGGAAGCCCACACGAAAAGGACCGGGGCAGAAGCGGCAAAGGTCTGCCCGCAGAGTGCGCCCGTAAGCTCTTCGTCAAAATTCGCATCCTCGTCCCACAGCTCCAGCTCATGCTCTTCGGGGAGGTAATGGTAGACGGCCTTTTGCAGCCCCTCCACCTGATTCACAAACAGGAAGGTCTCAAAAGGATGGCGGGAGCCGGCGGACGGGACCGTCCGGAAGGTGACGGGATTTTTGTGTCCTGCAAAATGCCGGACCCCCTGGGTGCTCCACAGGAGGAAGGACAATTCCAGGAGGGAGAGCGGCAGGCCGGCGTATTTTCGTCGGCTTTCCCGGCTGCGGATCAGTTCCAGGATGGTTCCCGTGACAGGCAGCGCTTCATAATTTTCGGGAAGCTTTATGACCGCCGTCCCCCGTTTCGGCTGGAGGCAGGGGATGGACGGGAGCTTTTGCTGCTGGTCGGTCTCCTCCGCACCGGCGTCGCCCGCACCGTATCCTTTGAGCAGTTCCCGGTTTTTCATGATCTCATATCTGGTCTTGTCGTTCATGGTGAGATTCTCCTGTTTTTTATTATGCACTGTAGTTTAACTGTGTTTTCATAGTATCATTTTCATATGGGAATGTAAAGAACCCGTCGGCGCTGTTATTCCGGCAGTTTTTAATGTGCGCATTCCAGAGAGATGAAAAATAATAAAAATGCGTATTCCAGGAAAAATGGGCATAATAATATTGCGTATTCCAGAAAAACGGTTATTATAAAAGGAGGGGAGGAATGGACAATGGTCTTTTACAGAAAAATATACAAAAAATTGGTGAATTGGAAGCTGGAAGCAAGAGGTACGAAAGCGCTTTTGATTGAAGGGGCCAGGCGTATCGGGAAATCCACGATCGCAGAGGAATTTGCACGAAATGAGTATAAAAGCTATATCATGATTGATTTTAACGATGCCAGTGATGCCATAAAAGATGCGTTTTTCAATTACTTACAGGATTTGGATGCGTTTTTTATGCTCCTGTCTACAGAATATAAAACGACATTGTATCCGAGAGAGTCTCTTTTGATTTTTGATGAGATTCAGCAGTTTCCGAAGGCAAGGCAGTCCATCAAGCGGTTGGTGAAGGATGGAAGGTTCGATTATGTCGAGACAGGTTCGTTGATCTCCATCAGAGAAAATGTGCGGGCCATCACAATTCCTTCCGAAGAACGAAAAATACAGATGTATCCCATGGATTTTGAGGAATTTTGCCTGGCGCTCGGGGAAGGAGCCATGATAAACTACATCAGAAAATGTTTTGCGGAGAGACATCCGCTTACGGATCAGCTTCATAATAAAGCCATGCTTTTGTACCGGCAGTATCTTGTCGTTGGGGGGATGCCGCAAAGTCTGGTTGCATATTTGGAGAATAGTAGGAGTTTTCAGAAATCAGATGAAGAGAAAAGGGATATTTTGGCTTTATACAGAGACGATATTATGAAAATAGAAGCGAAATATCAGTCGAAGGTTTTGAGTATTTTTGATCAGATTCCGGCATTTTTGTCGCAGCATGAAAAGCGGGTGATTTTATCGGATATCGAAATAGGCGCTTCTTTTTCAAAATTTAACGATACCTTTTTTTGGCTGGATAATTCCATGATAGCGAATGAGTGCTTTAATTGCTCGGATCCCAATGTGGGACTTTCTCTAAACGAGGATCGAACATATTTAAAATGTTATATGGGAGATACGGGGCTTCTGGTCAGCCATGCCTTCACGGAAGCGGAACTTGAGGCAGACGATTTGTATCGCCAACTGATTCTCGGCCGCCTTTCCATAAACGAGGGCATGATTTTTGAGAACGCCATTATGCAGGCCTTGGTATGCAACGGATACAAGCCTTTTTTCTATACACATTATAATGAGGAAAAACATCGGAACGATATTGAAATTGATTTTTTGATTTCCAATAGAAGCAAGACGAAATATAAAATACATCCGATCGAAGTAAAATCCGGGGAAAGGTACAGCATACGTTCTCTGAAACGGTTTATGGAAAAATTTAAAGAAAGAATCGGGCAGGCCTACGTGATCGATACAAGGAATTATCGGGAGAAGGAAGGGATTGTGTACCTGCCTGCTTATATGACGATGTGTTTGTAGGAGAAAAAACAGGTATGACCGATATTGTCGCTTATTACAATTAAAACGCAGAATCATTTGTCGCCGGTATGCGAAAAGCCCTGTGAGACAGATGGCCGAATCCGATATTTCGAAAATCGGAGCGGCTTTCCGGTCAATGAGTCGAAGGCTGAGAAAGAGCAACCTGGAGCGATCCTCAGAGAAAGGCGAACCATGTCCTACAACGAACTGATCAAAAATTTCGAGAAGATCCGTGATTACATGCGGGACTTCTACGTGTACGGGTTCCGGACCAGAAAGGAGTTCCGGGGAAAGAGCGCCAGAAGCTATGACGACGAGCGGCGCCGCATCGAGAGCTGGCTGTCGGACTATATGTCTTTCCGGAATGACGGCAGCGGAAAGAGCATTTTCCTTTCCGTGGACGGCCGGACCGTGCCCCACAATCCCTTGTACAAGGCGTTCAAGGCGAAAAGCTTCACGGATCTGGATATCACGCTGCACTTTTACATTCTGGATATCCTGGCGGAGGGGGAGCGGCTTTCTTTCCGGGAGATCACGGAGAAGATTTTTCGGGAATATCTCACGGAGACGGAATCGGACCTGGCGCCGGACGAGTCGACGATCCGCAATAAATTAAAGGAGTACGCAGGCTGCGGGTTGTTAAGATCGGAGCGGAGGGGCCGGGAGATGTTTTATTTCCGCTCGGACGGCGGATTGGGCCGCAGCGGCGGGGCCGGTTCGTGCTGTGGCAGCAAGGCTGGATCGGGTTTTAGCCATGAGAGCAATTCATACTGTGGCAGTGGGGCGCTTGGGCTGCAGTCCGGCCCGCAGGCGAACACGGAGGCATGGGAGAAATCCTGGGAGGAGGCCGCCGCCTTTTATTCGGAAGCAGCGCCCCTGGGTGTCATCGGGTCGTATCTTCTGGACCGGTATGAGAATCCGCCGGCGTATTTCAGCTTTAAGCACCATTACCTGTTGAATGCCTTTGACTCGGAGATCCTGGGGGCCATTGTGGAGTGCCGCAGGCAGAAGTGTAAGATGGAGATCACGGTGCTCACAAAGGGACAGGAGGGCCTTCGGACGGACCTGGTGTTTCCCCTGAAGGTGTATGTCGGCACCCAGAACGGCCGCCTCCATCTGATGGCTTATTATTACCGTGCCGGGCGGCCGTGGATGTACCGGCTGGATCATATTAAGCAGGTGCGGAGGATGGAGCGGGAGGAAAAGGGGGAGCTCTACGATTCTTACGGGGAGCGGTTCTGGGCGGCCCTCTGGGGGACGTCCTCGGGAAGCGGCCGGACCAGGGAGCTGGAACATGTGGAGATGACGGTCCATATGGACGAGGGGGAGGAGTTCGTCCGTTGGCGCCTGGAGCGGGAAAAGCGGTGCGGAAGGGTGGAAATTCTGGACAAACATACCTGTAAGTATGTGGCGGACGTCTATGACGCACAGGAACTGGTTCCCTGGCTGCGCACTTTTATCGGGCGCATTGAAAAGTTTTCCTGTTCCAACGACCGGGTCCGGAGGGGATTTTACCGGGATCTTGAGGAGATGGCCGCAATGTACGGAGGAGAGGGCGAGTGTGGAGGGGACGGCGATGATTTTTCATGAGATATACGGCAGCTATTATCGGACGGTGGCGGAGGTTTTGCGGGAAGCGGTGCAGGATAGGCTGACGCAGGAACGATTGTGGGATATCGTCCGGGAGAAGGGATTCAGGGAGAGTGCCGTGACCATACCGGAGGCATTGACGAAGGGGAAATGGCCCCTTTTGCGGAAGGATCTGTCCACGCCCATCAAACACGAACCGACGACGCCCCTCTCGGACATCCAGAAAATGTGGATGAAGGCGTTGCTGCAGGACCCGAGGATCCGGCTGTTTTCCCCCTCTGCGGAGGGACTGGAGGAGGTGCCGCCCCTGTTTGAAGCGGATTTTTTCGTCTATTACGACCGGTGTTCGGACGGCGATCCCTTCGGGGATCCGGAGTACGGGGAGCATTTCCGGCTGCTCCTTCTGGCCCTCAGGGAAAAGCGGAGGGTGCGGGTCCGCTACGACGGAAAAAGAGGCGGGCTGCGAAAGACGCTGACGCCGGAAAAGATGGAATATTCTTCAAAAGACGATAAATTCCGTTTTACGGGGTATTCGGAGGGCGGAATCTTTTATACGGTCAATGTGGCCAGGGTGAAAAGGGTCGAATTGATGGGGCGTGCGGGGCCGGAGGCCGTGGCTCCGGCCTGGAGATGCGGGCAGGTGACCCTGGAGCTTTGGGATGACAGGAATGCCCTGGAGCGGGCGATGCTGCACTTTTCCGACCTGGAGAAGGAGACGGTCCGCCTGGACGAGAGGCGTTACCGGATCACGCTTACCTACCGGCAGGAGGATGAGACGGAGATTTTGATCCGGATTTTGTCCTTCGGTCCCATGTTAAAGGTGACGGGCCCGGAGCATTTCGTGGGGCTGATAAGAGAACGATTGCGAAGGCAGAAAAGCTGTGGGCGCTGAACATGCGGCGTTCGCAGCTTTTTTTCCATGATGTTTCCAAGAGGACTTGGTACAATGGAAGCATACAGGTAATTGCCGGATGGAATCTTGGAAGGAGGGACGATATGTTTGAGATCAGGGGAAAAGTGGGCAGGGCCGTCTGCTATGCGAGGGTGGTCGAGGAGGAAGCCGTTGAGCAGATCCGTAGGATGTGTGATTATCCGGTGGCGGAGGGCTCCAGGATCCGTATTATGCCGGACGTCCACGCCGGAAACGGCTGCACCATCGGCACCACCATGACGATCACCGACAAGGTGGTTCCCAACGTGGTCGGCGTGGATATCGGCTGCGGGATGTACACGGTGGATCTGGGAAAAGCGGAGATCGATTTCGGGAAGGTGGACGAGGCGGCGCATTTCGTTCCGTCGGGGAGAAATGTGTGGGAGGGGCGGACGGAGCGGTTCGACCTGACCGCATTAAGATGCTACCGCAGCCTGAAAAACACCAGGTGGCTGGAGAGAAGTCTCGGGACCCTGGGCGGCGGCAACCATTTTATCGAGATCGACGGGGCAAAGGATGGGAGACATTATCTGGTGATCCACTCCGGGAGCCGGAATCTGGGGAAACAGGTGGCGGAGCTTTATCAGAGCCTGGCGGTGGACCTGAACCGGGGCATCGGGGCCTACCTGGAGGCCAGGGAAGAGCTGATCCGCACCTACAAGGCGCAGGGGAGGCGGAAGGAGATTGAAGAGGCCTTAAAGCGGCTGAAATGGGAGAAGGAGAGCAGGGTGCCGACGGTTCCGGAGGATCTCTGCTGGCTGGAGGGCAGGTATCTGGAGGATTATCTCCACGACGTGGAGATCTGCCAGGCATTTGCCAGGAGGAATCGGGAGAAGATGGCCGAGATCATTCTGGAACGGGTCGGCCTGACCGGCAGGGACGGCTTCCATACCATCCACAACTACATTGACACGGAAGAGATGATCCTGCGAAAAGGAGCCATTGCGGCCCACGAGGGCGAGAAGGTCCTGATTCCCATCAACATGCGGGACGGCTCCGTCCTTGCGGTCGGAAAGGGAAATCCCGAGTGGAATTTTTCGGCGCCCCACGGGGCGGGCAGGGTCATGTCGCGGACCAGGGCAAGGGCGATTCTCCGCATGGAGGAATACCGGGCGTCCATGAGCGGGATCTACACCACCTCCGTGAACGAGGAGACCATCGACGAGGCCCCTATGGCGTACAAGTCCCTGGAGGATATCGTGGACGTGATCCAGGAGTCCGTGGAGGTGGTGGACGTGATGAAGCCCCTCTACAATTTTAAAGCGTCATAGGCCCGCAGACCGTCTGAAAAGCTTTCTGGTGGTGATGGCAAACAAAATCATGGTCACGGCGACGGAGGTGAAATCGGCCACCGGTTCGGCCAGGTAGATCCCCTCCACGTCTAAGAACATGGGAAAGACGATGGCGAGGGGGATCAGAAGGATCACCTTCCGCAAAAGTGCGATCACCAGGGATACCCTGGCCTGTCCCAGCGCCAGGAAGGTGGACTGGCAGCTCATCTGGATCCCGAAAATGGTGATTCCCAGGAAGTAGGTCGGCATGTGTCTGCAGGTCAGTGCGACCAGCTCTTCGTTGCTGCTGAAAAGCCCCGCATAGAGCCCCGGCCATAGTACCGCAATTCCGCCAAAGAGGAGGGTCCCGGCCAGTGACACGAGGACCATGCGGGAAAACGTCGCTTTTACCCGCTCCAGGTTTCCGGCGCCGTAGTTGTAGCTCATGATGGGCTGGATCCCCTGGGAGATTCCCTGCACCGGAACGACGATGAGCTGCATGACGCTGCTCATGATGGACATGGTGCCCACATAGAGGTCGCCGCCGTGCTTTTGCAGGCCGGAATTGAGGGTGATCATGACCAGGCTCTCTGTGCTCTGCATGATGAAGGGGGAGATGCCCAGGGCGGCGATTCCCGCAATGATCTTTTTGTCCAGACGGACGTATTTTCTGCGGATCCGAATGACGCTTTTTTGGGAAGTCAGAAAACGGAGGACCCACAGGGCGCTTAAGGCCTGGGAGAGGATCGTGGCAAGGGCTGCGCCCCGCACGCCCATTTCGAAGCCGAAGATCAGGATCGGATCCAGGATGATGTTGGTCACGGCGCCAAGAAGGACGGAGAGCATGGCCACCTTCGCATTTCCCTGCCCGCTGATGTAGGTATTTAAGCCGAGGGCAAGCTGGACGAATATGGTTCCGCTCAGGTAGATGGTAATATACTGTTTGGCATAAACGATGGTGTTGGCGCTGGCCCCGAATACGTAGAGGATCGGAATTTTGAATATCTGGAAGAGAACCGTCAGGATGACGGAGAAGGCCAGGAGCATGGCGACGCTGCTTCCTAGGATCCGTTCCGCCTGCTCGTAGTTTTTCTTTCCCAGTTGAATGGAGGCCTGCGGGGCACCGCCCATGCCGGCAAATGCGCTGAAGGCGGAGATGACCATCAGGATCGGGGCGGTGAGCCCCACTCCGGTCAGCGCCAGCTGGCCGTATCCTGCGATATGCCCGATATAGATCCGGTCCACGATGTTGTAAAGCACGTTGATGATCTGTGCCGCCACCGCCGGAAGCGCCATGCCAAGCATCAGCCTTCCCAGGGGCGCCGTTCCCAGCCGCTCTTCTTTGTTTTGTTCCATATTCTATGTACCTTTCTGTTTGATCCTGCCGTCCGTTTCGGACAAATGGTTTTCATGGAAAATAAACTCATTATAGACCGAAAGCGGACCGGAGTCAATAAATGGCCGGTATTTTCTGTACTTGACGCTCGATTGCATTTTTGCTATCATGATTTTGATCTTTTCCAACAGGATCCCAGAGAGATAACAGACATTTTGGGTTGGAGGAAATCTATGGGAATTTATGCAAATCCCGAAAATACGAAGATGAGAGACGGGGGAAAAGCAGGATGACTTTAAAGGAAGCGGAGGACTATCTCAACGGAATTCCGAAATTTTCCAAGAAGACCACCATGGAAAACGAGAGGAAGATTCTGGCGCTCCTGGGACGTCCGGAGGAGGGGCAGAGGTTTGTCCATGTGGCCGGAACCAACGGGAAGGGTTCAGTGTGCGCCTTTCTCAGCCGGATCCTTCTGGAGCAGGGACATCACGTGGGGACCTTCGTCTCTCCCCACCTGGTGGATATCACGGAGCGGTTCCTGGTCGACGGGGAGCAGGTGTCGGAGGAAGAGTTCCTTGGGGCGTTCCATCGGATCTACGACCTGTGTCAGGAGAGGAAGGAGGAGATTGTCCATCCTTCCTATTTTGAGTTTCTGTTCCTGATCGGCATGCTGATTTTTAAAAAGCGGCAGGTGGACGTGACGGTACTGGAGGTGGGCCTTGGCGGGAGGCTGGACGCCACCAACGTGATCAGGGACCCGCTGGTCTGCGTGATCGCCTCCATCAGTCTGGATCACACGGAGATCCTGGGGGAGACGATTGCGGAGATCGCGGGGGAGAAGGCCGGGATCATCAAGACGGGATGTCCCGTGGTATACGACGACGGGGTGCCGGAGGCCTCGGCGGTGATCCGGAAGGCGGCGAGAGAGAAAGGCGCTCCCGCATGGCCGGTGAATCCGGCGGATGTCCGGATCACGGAACGGAGCAGGTCGGGACTTGGCTTTCGGATGAGGGGGGGAGCGCTTTCCGGGGAGGAGCTCGGGGTGCCCTTCGTGGCGGATTACCAGGCCATGAACGCATCCCTGGCGGTGACGGCGGCCGGGCTTTTGCGGCAGAGACTGCCCCTTCCTCGGACGGGGGCCTTGCAGCCGGGGGAAGCGTGGGCGGCCGATGTGAAGAAGGCCCTTCTCCACACCTCCTGGCCGGGGCGGATGGAGCCGGTGCTTCCGGGGGTCTACATGGACGGGGCCCACAACGACGACGGGATCCGGGTTTTTATTGAGACGGTGGCAAAGCTTTCCTGTGAAGGGAAGAAGTATCTGCTGTTCTCGGCGGTGGTGGAGAAGGATTATGAGGCCATGATCGACGAGATTTGCCGTCAGGCGGATTTTGACGGCTTTGTTCTGACGGAGCTTGACAGCTACAGGGCCCTGCCCCTTGCGGATATCCGGCGGGCTTTTGAGGGGAGGACCGACAAGCCGGTCTGGTGTTTCGGGGAGATTGGTGCGGCCTTTGCCTTTGCCAGGAAGAAGAAGGGAGAGGAGGACCTTCTGTTTATTGCCGGTTCCCTTTACCTGGCGGGGAGTATCAAGGAGCTGCTCAGGCACACAAATGTCTCCGACGGAGAAGGATGACGGTTTTTGTCGTCCTTTTTTCATTGTAAAATATGGGAAATTGTAGTAGAATACCATCAGTCGGCATGAAAGACCGTTTTCCGGCATATATTGAAAATTTTAAGAAAATTTGTGGGTGTGCGGATCAGATTTTTATGATATACTAGGGGGTACGCAAAGAAGGTGCCCGATAGGGGTTCGTTTGTTTGGAGAGGATGAGACAGAATGCTGAATTTTGAGGAAGAACTGGCGAAGTTTAAGCCCAGCCGGGATATTGACCAGGTGGAGGACACCATCGTGAACCGGGACATCACCGACGTGACGGACATCATGGTGGAATTTTTGAAGGAGCAGCTTGACCGGGACGGCAGGGAGTAGGAAGGACGCATATGGAATGTTTATATTGCCATCATCCGATGGGAGACCGGAGGCACTGCCAGGTCTGCGGCCGGGACGTGTCGCTGTACCGGAAGGTCGTCCGCACCTCCAACACGTATTATAACATAGGGTTGGAAAAGGCGAGGGTCCGGGACTTGAGCGGCGCTGCCGTGTACCTGAAAAAAAGTCTGGACCTGTATAAAAAGAATACGGATGCGAGGAATCTTCTGGGGCTTGTGTATTACGAGCTGGGGGAGACGGTGGACGCATTGGCCGAGTGGGTCATCAGCAAGAACCTGCAGCCGGAGGACAACCTGGCGGCGGAGTATTTAAGGCAGCTGCAGTCCAGGCAGTCCCGGCTGAACCAGATGAACCAGACCCTCAGAAAGTTTAACCAGGCGCTTTATTATGCCCGTCATGACAGTCAGGACCTGGCCCTTCTCCAGGCGAAGAAGGTGATCAACATGAATCCACGTTTTGTCAAGGCATATCAGCTTTTGGGGCTCCTGTACCTGAAAAAGGAGGAGTATGCCAAGGCGGAGAAGACCCTGAAGACGGCCCTGACCATCGATGTGGGCAATACGGCGGCCCTTGCCTATCTGGACTATATCCAGGGCCTTGCGAAGGACAAGCGGACGGCGGCGAGGGAGCGGCCCCGCAGACAGGCGAGGGCGCTTACGGAAGCGGAGATGCAGGAGAATGCGGCGAGGGACGAGGCCATCGTTCCCACCTACCGGGAGGGGAACGGGAACTGGACCGCCATTTTGCTCCTGACGATCGGGATCATCATGGGTGTTTTGAGCTGTTATTTTCTTCTGCTTCCGGTGCGGGAGAGGGAGCTTAAAGCGGAGTTCAACGTGGACGCCCTCTCTTATAATGAAAAGATTGCCGAGCGGGACACCAACATTACCGGGTTGGGGGAGCAGATCCGGGAATTGGAAGAGGAAAAGGCAAAGCTCAACAATGAGCTGGCGGCCTACACCGGCGAGGGAGGCATTATCAATGAGTATAACAAGCTGATCGACGTGCTGACCATGAAGGCGGATGGAAATTACATCGGGGCGATGGATGCGATCTCGTCGGTGGATGCGTCGCTGGTGACGGACGAGAAGTTCCAGAGCGTTTACGGGGCGCTGAATGCCGAGTTTACCGACAGCGGCGTTCAAAACCTCTACGCCAGGGGAAAGGGCGCTTACGACGGGAGGGACTGGGAGACGGCCAGGGTGTATTTTGCCAAATGTCTGGAGCTGCAAGCGGACTATCCGGAAGTCATCTTCTACATGGGCGTCTGCTATCAAAACCTGAATGACTGGGGAACGGCGGTGAGTTATTATAATCAGCTGATCGACAATGAGGCGTACAGCTCCACCCAGTGGGGCCAGGAGGCGAAACGGCAGAGGGGATATTGATCGGATCCGGCGGGACAGCCTGACGGGAAGGGGATACATACAAAGGATAAACTTGTGTGTATCCTTTTTTGCGCTTTTAAAATAGATTTTTCGGGAAAAATGACGGAAATTCGGGACAGGAGGAATAATCGGATGGAAAACGGGACAAACTATAAGGTCAGAGGTACGGTGCTTTATGCGTTTATGCCGAGGGAGGTGGATCATCACAGCAGCATGCTCATGAAGGATGGGATTACAAAAGCCAGGGTCAGCACCCCGGTCACAAGCCTGGTATTCGATTTCTCAAAGACGGATTTCATGGACAGCGCCGGAATCGGGATGCTTCTCGGACGATACAAGGAAATGGCGGCCATCGGGGGCGAGGTGTTCGTGCGGAATACTTCCCCCAGAGTGAAACGGATTCTGGAAATGTCCGGTATTTACCGGATCATCCGGGACTGGGACGGGAAAGACGGGGAAGGGAGCAGATAACATGGGAATGGGGACTGTGCCGGAGGAACGAGGAATGAAAGAAATAAGAAATGTAGAGACAGGGGCGGGGCGAACGGGAACCGCCGTATCGGAAGTCGGGGAGAGTGTATATCTGGAATTTGAAAGCCGCTCCCACAACGAGCAGTTTGCCAGGGTGGTGGCGGCGGTGTTTGCCGCCAGGCTGGACCCCACCGTGGAGGAGGTGGAGGACCTTAAGACCGCCGTGTCGGAGGCGGTGACCAACGCCATCATCCACGGATACGAGAAGGAAGAGGGCATGGTACATATGAAGCTGACCATCAAGGGCCGGGAGCTTTCGGTGGAGGTGCGGGACGAGGGCGTCGGCATTGCGGACGTCAAGAAGGCCATGGAGCCGCTCTACACTTCAAAGCCCTCCAGGGAGCGGTCCGGCATGGGGTTTTCCTTTATGGAGGCTTTCATGGACGAAGTGTGGGTGGATTCGGCGCCTGGCCGGGGCACGGTGGTGCGGATGGTAAAACGGCTGGAGGAAAGGCCGGTCCGGTGACCGCGGTCAGGAGGCTTTTATGGACGAGACGATGGAGCTGCTCCAATCGGCACACGCAGGGGATAAAGAGGCGAGGGACAGGCTGGTATCGGAAAACATGGGCCTTATCTGGTGCGTGGTGCGGCGCTTTCTGGGCCGGGGCCACGAGGCGGAGGACCTGTTCCAGATCGGCAGCATCGGCCTTTTAAAAGCCATTGATAAATTTGACGTGAGCTATGACGTGCGGTTTTCCACCTATGCGATCCCCATGATCACCGGGGAAATCAAGCGGTTCCTCCGGGACGACGGCATGATCAAGATCAGCCGCTCCTTAAAGGAGATGGCGGCGAAGGCCGGGGCGGAGCGGGAGAGGCTGGGAACCTCCCTGGGGCGGGAGCCCACGTTGCCGGAGCTTGCCGAGTCTTTGCAGGTGGAACCCACAGAGCTTGCGGCCGCCATGGAATCAGGAGCCGAGGTGGAGTCCCTTTATAAGACCATTTATCACGGGGACGGAAACGCCATCTACCTGATTGACAAACTGGAGGACATGAAGGAGGAGGACGAGGGAGTCTTAAATAAGATGGTGGTGGCCAGATTATTAAAGGAACTTAAGCCCCAGGAGGCCCGTCTCATTGTCATGCGCTATTATATGGACAAGACTCAGACCCAGGTGGCAAAGGAACTGGGTATTTCCCAGGTACAGGTGTCCAGGTTGGAAAAGAAGATCCTGCAGACCATGCGGAGACGGCTCTGATCCTTTCGAAAAGGCGGGTTTCGGTGCGGGATTTTTCTGTTTTGCCGCATCGGCGTATAAAAAAGACCTGCTTTTGCCATAATAACCGTTAAAGGAAATCTTTTTAAGGAGGAGCTGGTCATATGAGTGGTTCGGGAACGAAGAGGTGGGTCATCGGGGTGGTGGCCCTGATCGTGATCGCCCTGGCGGCGGCAGCTTACCTGATGTCGAGGAGGCCGGCGGAGCGGGCGGACAAGGGCACCCTGGTGCGCAGGGCGGCGGACGGCCTGCAAACGGCTGGAGAGGCGGCCGGAGACGGTTTGCGAGCGGCGGGAGAGATGGCGGAAGGCGGCCTGGAGAAGGCGGGAGAGATGGCGGAAGGCGGTCTGCGGACGGCGGGAAGGCTGGCCGGAGACGGAATGCGGACCATGGGAGCGAGAGTGAAGGATGCGGCGCAATCGGTCGGTGAATGCTTATGAGCGAGGTTTTGTATCTGAAGCTGAACCAGAACACGGAGGTCCACGAAAAGGAGGTATTCTTAAGTCAGCTTGGAAGCGTCTGGTGCCGGGACAAGGCCATCGAGAGCAAGTGTAAGGCCGTCAAGGTCATGAACATCCATACGGACGGGAAGGAGCGGTACGTGGTCTCGGTCATGGACCTGATCCAAAAGATGGAAAAGCTCTGCGAGCAGGTGGAGATCAACAACATCGGCGAGACGGACTGCATCATCGATTACCAACCGAACGTAAAACCTCATCCCGCCTGGGAGTGGCTAAAGGCGGCTTTCGTCTGTCTGGTGTCTTTTTTCGGGGCGGCCTTTGCCATCATGACCTTCAACAACGACGGGGACGTGAGCAATATTTTCCGTCAGATCTATGCCCAGGTGATGGGGACGGCCCCGGCGGGGCCGACGATTCTGGAACTGACCTATTCCATTGGCCTCCCCATCGGGATCCTGGTGTTCTTCAATCATTTTTCCAAGGCGGCCCTTTCCAAGGACCCGACTCCCATCGAGGTTCAGATGCGTACCTACGAGACGGACGTCAATACCACGCTGATCCAGAATGTGGATAGAGAGGAGTCGGGCATTGATGTTTCTTAACTATATTCTGCTTGGGGCCATTGGATTCTGCGCAGGGGGAGTGATTGCGGCAGGCGTATTTGCCTTCATCGTCACCATCGGCGTGGTGGTCCGCCTCATCGGCAAAACCCATACGGCAAAGCACATCCGCCTTGTGGAGGACAGCATCGTCCTCGGGGGTACTTTCGGAAACGTGGTCAATCTTTACAAAATTTCCGTTCCGGGCGGTGTGCCCCTGCTTGTCTTTCTGGGGCTGGGGGGCGGGATCTTCGTGGGCTGCCTGATCATGTCCCTGGCAGAAACCCTGAATGCACTGCCGGTTTTGAGTCGGAGGATTCGGCTGGCCACGGGCCTCCAGTACGTGATCCTGGCGATGGCGGCCGGAAAAGGAATTGGCGCACTGCTCTATTTCTTTCTGGGAGGTTGAAATTATAATGTGAACAGGAAAAAATCAGTTTTGCAGAGGAACCGGTTTTATAGGGGGATTGGTTTTATAAGGGAATTAATTTTATAGAGAGGAATCAATTTTATGGAAGGAAAAAAAGAAATTCCACGTCCCGGCGAGAACATGAAGCCGGAAGAATATGAACAATATGTCAAACAGGTCACGCCGGTCCACAATACGCCCCTCAACATGGTAAAGGCGTTTCTGACCGGCGGCATCATCTGCACCATCGGCCAGTTTTTCATGAATATCTTCACGAACAACGGCCTGGAGAAGGATGCGGCCGGCGCATGGACCTTGCTGATCCTGATCGGAAGCACGGTCATCCTGACCGGCTTAAATATATTCCCCAAAATCGTCACCTTCGGCGGGGCCGGGGCCCTGGTGCCCATCACCGGCTTTGCCAACTCCGTGGTGGCCCCGGCCATCGAGTACAAGAAGGAGGGTCAGGTCTTCGGAATTGGCTGTAAAATTTTTACAATTGCCGGGCCGGTGATTTTGTATGGGATATTTGCCAGCTGGATCGCAGGGGTTTTGTATTATGTGCTGGACAGGATGGGAATGTATTGGGCGTAAATGTAAAAATAAAATATTGGAGATTTTGTGTGAAAATGGGAACGCTTCATGTGGATGGGGCGTTCTTTTTTGTATATAGTGTTTAATATATCGTGCTAAAGAAAATACATCTTGAGTTTCCGCAAACTGCACTCAAAAAATAAACATGTAGGTTCAAAGTACCAATCTGCCATTTTTTGAATGCAGTTGAGCGGCAGCACCTGCGAGTAGAGGTACCCAAAATAAGCCCCGTCGGAACCGGACTGTGGGAGAACTATTCTTTTATCTATTCAGACGACCAGCTTAAGGCAGAGCTGACGGTAAGCCGGACGCTTCGTCCGGAACCAGAGCCTGATGCCCTCTTTCGCATACGAGAGTATGCCAATGATGCCTTTTGCCAGCCGGTAATAGCGGAAGCTCACTTTCTTTTTTATAGGAGCAGCCGTTTTTATGATGGAGACCTTAAGAGCATTCGTCTCCGGCTTCATGGACAGGTGTGACAGGAATGCCATGCATAAGGTAATATAGAAATTCAAGGCGTTGATGGCCTTGAGCCTCCGTACCCTGAAGTGCTCAAACCGGAACACCTGTTTTTTTGCAGCGGAAATACTCCTCGATGCGCCATCTGGAAAAGTAGGGGTTTGCAATCCGGATGACATCTTCTTTGGAACTGATTTTTTTATTTGTAGCCAGCATCATGGGATGCTTCGTGATGCCGTAGACCAGGACAGGGTAGATGTCCTTCCTGGAAGCCGTAATCTGCACTTTTACATGGGAAAGATAGGCATCCTGTTTTTTTCCTTTATAACAAAGCGGCATTTTGATCTTGCCCTTGCGCTGGTCCCGCAGCCGTGTCGCCGGGACCCATTTGCGGATGGTGTAAAGGTATGATTTCGTAAGCCATATCGGCGGTAAACTTTTTGTCCGGTTTTGAAAGCTTCCTAGAAATTTTATTAGAAAAAGTTAAAATTTCCAAATCTTTCCGAAGTTAGTTGAAATAAAGCGTTTATCAAATGGTAAAACATGGTATAATAAGCACAAATTTTAAAGCGTTTGCGGGAGTGGATACCATGGATGAATTTATCAAGGAGCTTGATCCAAATCTGGATTATCTGGAGCATAAAATAATAGGGAATGAA
>JAAWRC010000036.1 GCA_022800815.1 Lachnospiraceae bacterium
CGATGAGGAACACGAGCACCATCACCATGACGGGGAATGCGGCTGCCATCATCACGATGAGGAACACGAGCACCATCACCATGACGGGGAATGCGGCTGTCATCATCACGAGGAGGAACACGGGCATCACCACCACGATGGGGAACACGAGCATCACCACCATCATGCCGACGAGATCTTTACCAGCTGGGGGATTGAGACTCCCCGCAAATTTACGGCAGAGGAGCTTGAGGGGGCGCTTGCGGCCCTCTCGGACAGCGAGACCTACGGCACGGTCCTTCGGGCCAAGGGCATCGTGGCGGGAACGGACGGGAGTTTCCTGCATTTTGACTTTGTGCCGGAGGAGAAAAACGTCCGCATCGGTTCCTCCATCGTCATGGGACGCCTGTGTGTGATCGGTTCCCATATCAATGAGGAGGCCCTTAAGAAGCTGTTCGCCTGAGCGGCTTTTTGGAAATGGTTGGAAGGAGGAGACAGATGGAAGATTTTCCGGTTTACTTGTTTACGGGATTTCTGGAGTCGGGAAAAACCAGATTTATCAAGGAGACTTTGGAGGATTCCAGGTTTAACGGAGGGGAGCGGACGCTCCTTCTTCTCTGCGAGGAGGGGGAACTGGAGTACGATACGGATCTTCCCTCCATGGAGAATGTATTTATTGAGGTCATAGAGAATGAATCGGATTTAACGCCCAGGGTGCTGGATTATCTGGAGAAGAAGCACCAGGCGGAGCGGGCCATGGTGGAGTATAACGGCATGTGGCAGATTTCCTCTTTCTGTGACAACATGCCGGAGGCCTGGGCCATATACCAGGAATTTCTGTTTATCGACGCAGGGACGTTTTTGAATTATAACGCCAATATGCGGGGGCTTGTGGTGGATAAGCTCACCACCTGTGAACTGGCGGTTTTCAATCGGTTTGGGGCGGGCATGGACAAGATGGAATTCCACAAGATCGTCCGGGGCGTGAGCCGCCGCACGGCCATTGTCTACGAATCACCGGACGGAAACGTGGAGTACGACGATATCGAGGACCCTCTTCCCTATGATCTTGACGCTCCCGTTATCATGGTTGGGGACGAGGATTATGCCCTCTGGTACAGGGATGTCTCGGAGGAACCGAAGAAATATAAGGGAAAGACGGTGGAGTGTCTGGGGATGGCCGTGGTCAATCCCCGGTTTCAGGCGGGAAGCTTTGCCTTTGGCAGAAAGGTCATGACCTGCTGCGTGGAGGATATTCAGTTTGCAAGCTTTTTGGCCCTGTGCGACCCGGCGCATATGCCGGAAAACAAGAAGTGGTATCGGCTGCGCTTTGAGATGGAGTTTAAGTTCCACAAGCTCTATGGACGGAGGGGTCCGGTGCTTACGGTTCGTTCCATGGAGGAGGCCGGGCCGCCGGAGGATCCGGTGGCGACATTCTACTGACGTTCTGAGACGGCTTTTTATGGGAAGTCTTGGGGATGAAGGCGGGGAGGAAATGAGATGCTTGCGAAGATTTTAATTGACAATCAGTCGAAAAATGAGCTGACCTGTGAATGGGGGCTGGCGGTGTATTTGGAATATGAGGGCCGCAGAATTCTTCTGGACACGGGGACGACGGGCGTATTTGTGAAAAATGCGGAGGCCATGGGCGTTCCCCTGGAAAAAGTAGAATACGGTGTGTTGTCCCACGCCCATTACGACCATTCCGACGGGATGGAGGCGTTTTTTGAGAAAAACGATACGGCAAAGTTCTATCTGAGGAAGGGTGCCAGAGAGAACTGCTATGGCAAGCGGTGGATTTTTTATAAGTATATCGGCATTGCGAGGGGCATTCTGGAAAAATACAGGGATCGGATTGTGTATGTGGATGGTATCTTTGAACTGGTTCCCGGCGTCTGGCTCCTGCCCCATACCACGCCGGGGCTTGCGCAGATCGGGAAGCGGGCGGGGCTTTATGTGAAGGATGGTCGGAAGCTGGTTCCGGACTTTTTTGCCCACGAGCAGAGTCTGGTCCTTGACACGAAGGAGGGCCTTGTGATCTTTAACAGCTGTTCCCACGGCGGTGCCGACAATATCATCCGGGAGGTCTCGGAGGCCTTTCCGGGGAAGTCCATCTGCGCCCTGATCGGCGGGCTTCATCTGTACCGTTCCACCGGGGAGGAGGTGCGGGCTCTGGCCGGCCGGGTCCGGGAAACGGGGATCAGGAAGGTCATCACCGGACACTGCACCGGGGAGAGGGCATTTGGGCTCCTGAAGGAAGAACTGGGCGATGTGGTGGAGGGACTGTATACGGGGATGGAGTTTGAAATCGGGTGATGTTTTATGAAGGAACAATATCGGGAGATTTATGAGGATCAGACCTGTCCTCTTGATGGCCGGGCGGCGGTCCATACCCTTTGGCTCACCAAAAGCACCTGCACCAGATGTGCAGATGAGGTGCTGGATTTTTCCTGTAGTCTGGACGGAGAGTGCAGGGAATGCGTCTCAGAATATCCGTAGGGGCCGGGATGGGCATTGGGAAAGCGCATCTGCTGGGTTTCAGCGACGGGGCCAATATTGCCATGACCTTTGCCCTGCGTTATCCGGAGTATGTAAAGAGCCTGATCCTAAATGGCGGAAACTTAAGTCCCTGGGGGGTGAAGCTTACCGTCCAGCTTCCGGTTCTCCTGGGATACGGTCTGGTTTCCCTGATTGCCCTGTTTGACAGGAAGGACGTCTCCAAAAAGGAGATTTTGGGGCTGATGGTTCATGAGCCGAAGCTTTGCCCGGAGGAATTAAAGGGGATTTCGGCACCGACCCTTGTCATTGCCGGCACGAAGGATATGATCCGTGAGTCCCACACAAATCTGATACAGAAAAATATACCGGGGAGCCGACTCTGCATTATGGAAGGAAACCACTTTATAGCCGCAGAAAAGTCAGAAGGATTCAACAAACAAGTTTTTGAATTTCTCGGAGTCGTCTGGCCGGAATCTGTTTTCGTGAGCAGACGATAGCAGCTGCGATGAAAAGCAGATTCCGGCCAGACGGCGACTTAAAGGAGTAATTTTATGGGAAATGTAAAGATTATCGCAGACAGTACCTGCGATTTAAGCGACGAACAATTTGCGGAAAACGACATCGACATGCTGCCCTTAAGCATTGTCATGGGTGAAAAGAGCTATTTTGACAGGAGCGAGATCACGCCGGAGGAGATTTTCCGGTGGGCGGACGAGAATAAGACCACGCCGAAGACGGCGGCCATTTCCATGGAGATGGCGGTGGAGAAGGCGAGACCCTATGTGGAGGCGGGAAGGGATATCATCTTTTTTGGGATTTCCGAGGACATGAGCACCACCTGCAACGTGATGCGCCTGGCGGCAGGGGAACTCGGGACGGATCGGATCTTCGTGATCGACTCCCGGAGCCTTTCCACCGGGATCGGGCTTCAGGTGCTCCGGGCGGCCGAGATGGCTATGGAGGGAAGGCCGGCGGAGGAGATCGTGGCCAAGATCGAAGGGGCCAGGGATCTTGTGCGGGCCAGCTTTGTGGTGGACACGCTCACCTATCTGGCCAGGGGCGGACGCTGTTCTTCCGTGACGGCTCTGCTTGCCAATACCTTGAAATTAAAGCCCAGGATTGCGGTAAGGGACGGGAAAATGGGAGTGGATAAGAAGTATCGGGGAGCCCTCTCCAAGGTTATCCTCAAATACACGAAGGACATGGAGGAAGAGCTTCTGCATGCGGAGGGAAAGCGGGTGTTCATTACCCATTCCGGCTGTGACCGGGCGATCGTGGAGCAGGTGAGGACGTATCTGGAGGGCCTCGGAGTCTTTGAACAGGTCATCGAGACCAGGGCCGGAGGCGTGATCTCCAGCCATTGCGGGCCGGGCACCCTGGGCGTGCTGTTTTACGTAAGGGAGGATTGACGGGCGGGACATGACGGGCGAGGCGGGAAGCGAAAAAAGATAAAATCTGGCGGAAAATGGGAGGCGGGCCATGACGATCAAAGACATGGGGATCGGCCAGTCGGCAGTGGTGAAAACGGTCGGCGGAGCCGGTTCCCTGAGACAGCATTTTCTGGATATGGGAGTGATCCCGGGAGCGGAGGTGACACTTGTAAAATATGCCCCTATGGGTGATCCGATGGAGCTCAGGCTTCACGGGTATGAGCTGACCTTGCGGGTGGCGGACGCAGAGCAGATCGAGGTTGAGCGAACGGAGGAGAGCGGCAGGACAGCCTCAGGCGCATCCGGAGCAGGAAAAAAGGAGACCGGGGCGGGAATGCAGGGGCGTTTTACCAGGATCAGCAGCAGGGAGCATCCCGGCTTTGGCGAAGGCGGGCGCTACCATGTGAAGGAGGGGGAGAACCCTCTTCCCAAAGAGACCTGTCTGACCTTTGCCCTGGCAGGCAACCAAAACTGCGGGAAGACGACTCTGTTCAATCGGCTGACCGGAGCCAATCAGCACGTGGGCAATTTTCCCGGCGTGACGGTGGATCAGAAAAGCGGGGCCATCCGGGGCCATGAGAATACGCTGGTGACGGATCTGCCGGGCATTTATTCCCTGTCACCCTACAGTAGGGAAGAGATTGTGTCCAGGCAATTCATTCTGGGGGAAAAGCCGACCGGGATCATCAATATTGTGGACGCCACTAATATTGAGCGGAATCTGTACCTGACCATGCAGCTCATGGAACTCCAGGTGCCCATGGTTCTGGCCCTCAACATGATGGACGAGGTGAAGGGCAACGGAGGCGCCGTCTATATCAATGAGATGGAGGCCATGCTGGGGATTCCGGTGGTGCCCATCTCCGCAGCGAAAAACGAGGGGACGGAGGAGCTTGTGAACCATGCCCTCCATATCGCCAGGTATCAGGAGCGGCCGGGGCGGGTGGATTTCTGCGGCCCGGAGGAAATGGGCGGTGCTGTGCATCGATGCCTGCACAGCATCAGCCATTTGATCGAGGACCATGCGAAGGCGGCGGGGATTCCGGTCCGCTTCGGGGCGACGAAGCTGGTGGAGGGGGACGAACGGGTTCTTGAGGCGCTGCGGCTCTCCCAGAATGAAAAGGAGACCATTGAGCATATCATCTGCCAGATGGAGGAGGAGCGGGGGCTTGACCGGGCGGCGGCCATTGCCGACATGCGGTTTGCCTTTATCGAACGGCTGGTGAAAAAAACGGTGGTGAAGCCGAGGGAAAGCAAGGAGCGGGAGAGGAGCCGGAGGATCGACCGGCTCCTGACGGGGAGATATACGGCGATCCCGGCTTTTGCGGCCATTATGGGACTGGTGTTTTTCCTGACCTTCAACGTGGTGGGCGCCTGGCTCCAGGACCTTCTGGCCTCCGGCATCGATCGGCTGGCGGTGTATGTGGATGGGACCCTCGCCGCCTGGAATGTGAACCAGGTACTCCATTCCCTGATCATCGACGGAATCTTTAACGGCGTGGGAAGCGTTTTGAGTTTCCTGCCCATCATCGTAACCCTGTTTTTCTTCCTGTCCCTTCTGGAGGACACCGGGTACATGGCCAGGGTCGCCTTTGTCATGGATAAGCTTCTCCGGAAGATCGGCCTGTCCGGGCGGAGCATCGTGCCCATGCTGGTCGGCTTCGGTTGCACGGTGCCGGGAGTCATGGCGAGCCGGACCCTTCCCTCGGAGCGGGATCGGAAGATGACCATTCTCCTGACGCCCTTTATGAGCTGTACGGCGAAACTCCCCATTTACGGATTTTTCACGGCGGCATTCTTTCCGAAATACAGCGGTCTGATCATGGTGGGGCTGTATTTCCTCGGGATCTTCATGGGAATCCTGCTGGCGCTTCTGTTTAAGAACAGTATGTTCCGGGGGGAAGCGGTGCCCTTTGTCATGGAGCTTCCCAATTACCGGATGCCAGGGGCGAAAAACGTGGCCAGGCTTCTCTGGGAAAAGGCAAAGGACTTCCTGCAGCGGGCCTTTACGGTGATCTTCGTGGCGACCATCGTGATCTGGTTTTTGCAGACCTTCGACATCCGGCTGAACGTGGTGACGGATTCGAGGGACAGCATTCTGGCGGCTGCGGCCGGCCGGATCGCTCCCTTGTTTGCGCCGTTGGGCTTCGGTGACTGGAGGATCTGCACGGCCCTGATTGCCGGCTTTATGGCGAAGGAGAGTGTGGTTTCCACCCTGTCGGTGCTGTTCGGGGCGACTGCGGCCCTCCTCTCGGCCATCACTCCTGCGGCGGCGGGGGCTCTCCTGGTGTTCTGCCTGCTGTACACGCCCTGCGTGGCGGCCGTCGCCTCCATCAAGCGGGAGCTTGGAGGAAAATGGGCGGCGGGCGTGGTAATCGGCCAGTGCGTGATCGCCTGGGCATGTGCGCTCCTTACCCATCTGGTCATGGGAATTCTGGCGTAGACGGAGAAAGCTTATTGTAAAAGTTTCAACTGAGAAAGGCGGTTCTTATGAATTTTAAATTTGCACACAACAATCTGAATGTATATGACCTTAAGAAATCCCTGGATTTTTATGAGAAGGCTCTGGGGCTCAGGGAGGTCCGCAGGAAGGAGAAGGAGGACGGAAGTTTTATTCTGGTGTACCTGGGGGACGGGCAGACGTCCCACGAGCTGGAGCTGACTTGGCTTCGGGATATGGACAGGCCCTATAACCTGGGGGACAATGAGATCCATCTGGCCTTTACCGTGGAGGATTTTGAGGCTGCCCATGAAAAGCATAAGGAGATGGGCTGCATCTGTTTTGAAAATCCGGCCATGGGCATTTATTTTATCTCGGATCCGGACGGTTACTGGCTGGAGATCATACCGGAAAGAAAGTAAGGGATAAGGGCATGGAATGTGGAACGAGGACGAGGGAAACGGGAGTAGAGGGGAACGGCGAGATTCGGGAGCGGGACGGCATGGCGGGTCTGCTTGCGCTTCTTTCACGGGAAGGGCTTCTTTTGGAGGCGTCGGAGGGAGTCGAGGCGATCCGACCGGATTTTTTTACCACCAATTCCAGGGAGTCGAAGGCGGGCGCGTTTTTTGTCTGCAAGGGCTACACGTTTAAAAAAGAATATCTGGAGATGGCCGCCGGGCAGGGGGCCGTCCTCTATATGGCGGAGACGGATTACGGTGTTTCACTGCCGAAGATCCTGGTGAAGGACATCCGGCGGGCGGCTTCCCTGGCGGCTCGCTGGTTTTACGGAAATCCAGGGGAAGCGTTGTTTGTCACGGGCATCACCGGGACGAAGGGGAAGACCACCACGGCCTATATTTTAAAGTCAATCCTGGATGCGGGAAGGCCGGGAGGGACGGCGGTCTTTTCCACCATGGAGGTGTTCACGGGAAGGGAATCCCGGGTGAGCCATCTGACGACGCCGGAACCGGCAGAGCTTCAGTCCTATTTCCGGGAGGCGCTGGAGAACGGCTGTGACCACGTGGTCATGGAGGTTTCCTCCCAGGCCATGAAGCTTTCCCGTGTTTACGGGGAGCGGTTTCCCGTGGGAATCTTTCTCAACGTGGACGAGGACCATATCGGCGGGAAGGAACATGCCACCCTGGAGGAATACGTGGGCTGCAAGATTGCCTTCCTGGCCCAGTGCGACACGGTGATCGTCAACAGGGAGACCCGTTTTTTCGACCAGGTCATGGCCGGGTGCGCAGGGCGCCGGGTGATTCTCTATGGCCACGACGATTCCTGTGACGGAATCATCCGGAATATCGTGTCGGACGTGTCGGGGAGCCGGTTCGAACTGGGGTACGAGGGACAGTGGTACGCCTTCGTGACCAGTCTGGTGGGCCGGTTCAACGTGGAGAATCTGACGGCGGCCATCTTGGCGGCCTTCGTCATGGGCATCGATGCGGGAACCATCCAGGAGGGGATCCGCTCCGTCCATGTTCCGGGCCGGATGATGGTCATGGAGCATGACGGAATTCACATCGTGGTGGATTATGCCCACAACTACTTAAGCTTCCTGAACGTGTACCAGGCGGTGAGGGAGACCTTTTCGCCAAAGTGCATTCATTCCGTGTTCGGGAGTCAGGGGGAGCGTTCCCCGATCCGGAGGAGGGACGTGGGCGTGCTGGCGGAAAAATATGCGGACTACGTCTACCTGACGGCCGACGACCCCGGCTATGAGAGCGTCACGGACATCTGCGAAGAGATCCGGCGCCATGTCACGAAGCCCTGTCGGATCATTCCCGACCGGGAGGAGGCGGTATGGACGGCCCTCTCGGCGGCAGAACCGGGGGACGTGGTGATTTTGGCGGGGAAGGGGGCAGAGGTGACCCAGCGGGTGAGGGACGGGTTCGTCCCCTACATTTCAGACATCAAGGCGGCCCAGCAGTGGATCGCCGCACAAAAGAAGGAGGGCCGGTGAGCAAGTCACCGGCCTTTACACAAGGAAGAAAATGGTCAGTTGAAACCGTAAATTTTCTGTGTGATGTTGTAGGCGATCACGGAGATCATCCGTCCGACGGAGCCCGGCAGGTTCATGAAGATGCCAAGGATCGTGCGGAAGCGGAATTTCCGGTAGAGGGAGGGATTCGCTTCCCGCAGGTACTGCCACAGCTCCCTCTTCCAGCGAAGATGTTCGGGGGTGCCGGACTTGATCGCCATGATGGAAGAAACGCTCATGATGATGTTGAGATAGGAGCACATGTTTTTGCACTGAGTGTCGCTCTTAAAACGGACGCCGGACCCTAGCAGGACGTCGATCATCCGGTAATTGACCCGGTACTGCTGGTCCAGTCTGGAGATCATGACGGATTCGTTGACCGACTGGTCCTCCCTGCCGATGAGATAGCGGTAAAAATCCACGTCGATATAGTAAATGGTGTTTACGTAAGGCATGGGCTGGAACACGAACAGGTTGTCCACGTAGAAGGTGTGCTCCGGAAGCTTCATGCCGCACAGGCGCAGCACGTTGGTTCGGTAGATAACTGAGTGCATCAGGATGTAGGTGGTGGGCGGCAGAGGCTTCACGTCGTCCCAGGTGAAATAGGTGTCCGTGGGAAAGTATTTCCGGTAATGCATGATTTTTTTGTGGGAGGCTCCCTGTTTTTCATAGACATAGTTGGAGAGCAGAAGGTCCGGCAGACGGTCTTTTTCCGCGGCGGTGCGCAGGAAATTCAGAATGCTCCGGTAGGCGTCCGCATCCACCCAGTCGTCGCTGTCGACCACCTTGAAAAACAGACCGGTGGCATGGGCAAGTCCCGTGTTGACGGCGCCGCCGTGGCCGGCATTTTCTTGATGGATGGCCCGGATGACGTCCGGATGCGCTGCCGCCAGACGGTCGGCGATTCTGGCCGTGTCATCCCTTGACCCGTCGTCGACGATCAAAATCTCAACCTCCGTCCCGCCGGGAAGGAGGGATTCGATGCAATGTTCCATGTATTCCTGCGAATTGTAGCAGGGTACTACGATTGACAATAGTTTCATGAAGTATACTCCTTGGGTGAGTCTTGTATATCGCTTTACAGGTTAGTATACTCTTTTTTTTTTAAAGTTGCAACGGTGCGTGCCGGACAGTCTGGAATTTTTTTTCATACAGTGCGGAAGAGGGGCGTTTTCGGGAGAATTCATATTTTCAGGAGAATTGTGCATAATGAAACGGGAGGAAAGCCATCAAAACTCAGGAAAATTTAAGAATTGACAAAAAAACATTCCTATTATAAAATACGGTAATATAAGTTAAAGGCGATGACGGAGAGAAGTAGTGCAAAAGATCGCTTCCAGTGAGCGGGGGACAGTGGGAACTCCGCAGAATGAGTCTGCACGAATAACACTTTCGAGCCGCAATCTGAACCCTGCGAAGGAGCGGGCAGTAGGTGCGCCGCAGGCCGGGCGTTAACCGGCAGCCATGAGGGGACTGCCTACGGGCAGTAAATCAGGTGGTACCGCGGACAGAGGAGCTGTTCGTCCTGAAAGAAATTTTGAGGACGGACGGCTCTATTTTTATTACCTGAACAAATCATCTAACTATTTTTATCCGGGAAAGGAGAGAACAACGATGTCAGATATTTACCGCAGCAAAACCATGGACCAGATGGAAGAGGGCGACGTGGGAAAGGAACTCCGGCTTGCCGGATGGGTGGAAAACATCCGGGACCACGGCGGCGTGTCCTTCCTCGACCTGCGGGACATGTACGGGGTCATGCAGGTGGTGCTCCGAAATACGGAGCTTTTGAAGGGGATTCGCAAGGAGGAGTGTATTTCCGTGGAGGGCCTGGTGGAGCACAGGGACGAGGAAACCTACAATCCCAAGATTCCCACGGGAACCATCGAGCTGGAAGCCCATAAGATTGACATTCTCGGAAAGGTCTACCGGGACCTTCCCTTTGAGGTGGCGGCCTCCAAGGAGATTCGGGAGGACGTTCGCTTGAAATACCGGTATCTGGACCTTCGGAACCACAAGGTGAAGGAGAACATCATATTCCGGTCCCAGGTGATCAACTATTTGAGGGAAAAGATGACGGAGATGGGATTCCTGGAGATTCAGACGCCGATTCTGTGCGCATCCTCCCCGGAAGGAGCCAGGGATTACATCGTTCCCTCCAGAAAATACAAAGGGAAATTTTATGCTCTGCCCCAGGCACCACAGCAGTATAAACAGCTCCTGATGGCCTCCGGATTTGACAAATATTTCCAGATCGCCCCCTGCTTCCGGGACGAGGATGCCCGGGCGGACCGTTCGCCGGGAGAATTTTACCAGCTTGATTTCGAGATGAGCTTTGCCACGGAGGAGGACGTGTTCCGGGTCGGCGAGGAAGTGCTCACGGCCACCTTTAAAAAGTTTGCGCCGGAGGGGTTCTCCGTCACGGAAGCGCCCTATCCGGTATTCAGCTACAGGGAGGCCATGGCCCTGTTCGGGACGGATAAGCCGGATCTCAGGAACCCTCTTCGCATCGTCGACGTGACGGAATTTTTCCAGAGATGCTCCTTCAAGCCTTTCCACAAGAAGACGGTGCGGGCCATCAGGGTCCATGCGGACCTTTCCAAGGGATTCCATGAGAAGCTGCTTGGATTTGCCCAGTCCATCGGCATGGGCGGTCTCGGCTATCTGGACGTGAAGGAGGACCTCTCCTACAAGGGCCCCATTGACAAATTCATTCCGGATGAGATGAAGGGGGAGCTGGCGGAGCTGGCAGGACTTTCGGGCGGCGACGTGATCTTTTTCATCGCCGACAATGAGGAACGGGCCTCCAAATATGCGGGGCAGATCCGAAACGAGCTGGGCGCCCGCCTGGACCTGCTGGAGAAAAACGCCTACCGGTTCTGCTATATCAATGACTTCCCCATGTATGAGCTGGACGAGGAGACGAAAAAGATCGGCTTCACCCACAACCCGTTCTCCATGCCCCAGGGCGGTTTGGAGGCCCTGAATGCGAAGGATCCGCTGGAGATTCTGGCTTACCAGTATGACATCGTCTGTAACGGCGTGGAGCTCTCCTCCGGTGCGGTGAGGAATCATGACATGGACATCATGGAGAAGGCCTTCGAGATTGCGGGTTACGACAAGGCGACTTTGGAAAGCAAGTTCGGAGCCCTTTACCATGCCTTCCAGTTCGGAGCCCCGCCCCATGCGGGTATGGCTCCCGGTGTGGACCGGATAATCATGCTGCTTCGGAACGAGGAGAATATCCGGGAGGTCATCGCCTTCCCTATGAGCGGGACGGCCCAGGACCTCATGTGCGGCGCCCCGAACGAGGTGACGGAGCAGCAGCTCCGGGAAGTGCATATCAAGGTGAGGGAGTAAGAGGGCTGCGGCAGATAGATTGTGCGGATATCACCGACTTTTTCTTGCCAACTCCATGAGATGTCGGATAAATACTATAAAAGATGGAAAATAACAAATAATCAGACAATTTTGCAAAAAGTTTTTCTTTACAAATGGGAAAGACCGTTGTATGATAAAACGCAAGTTGCAGCTTGGAAAATTTCATAAATGGAAATACGTGGATGCTAAGACACGACGGAGTGCCTGATACAGACGGATGATCTGTATCGAGCGCTCTTTTTTATACACACCGTATTTCCCTTTTAAAAGAGAGGACCAGAATGATGGAAAGTAATCAGGCAGTACAAAGAAAATCGGAAAGGCGTCTGCCAGGCTTATATGAGGAACGGTTCGAGCATGACAACTGCGGCGTGGGCGCCGTGGTGAACATTAAGGGTATGAAGACCCATCAGACGGTGGAGAACGCCCTGAAGATCGTGGAGAACCTGGAGCATCGGGCCGGAAAGGATGCCGAGGGGAAAACCGGCGACGGTGTCGGCATCCTTCTGCAGATCTCCCATCGATTTTTTAAGAAGGCGGCGAAGGAGTGCGGTATTTCTCTGGGGGAAGAGCGGGAGTACGGCGTGGGCATGTTCTTTCTTCCAGGCGGGGAGCTGGAGAGGCGGCAGGCCAGGAAGATGTTCGAGATCATCGTGGAGAAGGAGGGCATGAAATTCCTCGGCTGGAGGAAGCTTCCCACGGTGCCCGGGGTCCTCGGCAAGAAGGCTGTGGACTGCATGCCCTGCATTGAGCAGTGCTTCATCCGAAAGCCGGACGACGTGGAGCGGGGGCTGGACTTTGACCGGAAGCTCTACGTGGCGAGAAGGGTGTTCGAGCAGAGCAACGACAACACCTACGTGGTGTCCCTCTCCAGCCGGACCATCGTCTACAAGGGTATGTTCATGGTGAAGGAGCTCAGGCAGTTTTTTCCGGACTTACAGTCTCCGGATTACGAGTCGGCCATCGCCGTGGTCCACTCCCGGTTCAGTACCAACACCACGCCCAGCTGGATGCGGGCCCATCCCTACCGGCTGATCGTACATAACGGCGAGATCAACACCATCCGGGGCAACGTGGACCGGATGATCGCCCGCGAGGAGAACATGGAGTCGGAATTCACCAGGGAGGAAATGCTCAAGGTGGTCCCCGTGGTCAACGAGACCGGCTCCGACTCGGCCATGCTGGACAATACCCTGGAGTTTCTGGTCATGAGCGGCATGGAGCTTCCCCTGGCGGTGATGATCACCATCCCGGAGCCCTGGGCGAACGACAAATACATGAGCCAGAAGAAGAAGGATTTTTATCAGTATTATGCCACCATGATGGAGCCCTGGGACGGCCCTGCCTCCATCGTCTTCTCCGACGGCGACATCCTGGGTGCGGTCCTTGACCGGAACGGCCTAAGGCCCTCCAGGTACTGCGTGACGAAGGACGGCTACATGATCCTCTCCTCCGAGGTGGGGGCTCTGGAGATCCCGGTGGAGAACGTGGTGAAAAAAGAGCGGCTCCGCCCCGGAAAGATGCTTCTGGTGGACACGGTGAAGGGGGAGATCGTGGACGACGAAACCCTGAAAAACCGTTATATCAACAGACAGCCCTACGGGGAATGGCTGGACACCAACCTGGTGGAGCTTAAGAATCTGAAAATCCCCAACCAGCGGGTGGAGGGCTATTCGGAGGAGGAGCGGGCGAAGCTCCAGAAGGCTTACGGCTACACCTACGAGCAGTATCGGACCATGATCCTGCCCATGGCCAGGGACGGCATCGAGGCGGTGTCCTCCATGGGAGCCGACAGTCCTCTGGCGGTGCTCTCCAAACAGCATCAGCCTTTGTTTAACTATTTTAAGCAGCTCTTCGCCCAGGTGACGAACCCGCCCATCGACGCCATCCGGGAGGAGATCGTGACCTCCACGGCGGTGTATCTGGGCCGGGATGGGAACCTGCTTAAGGAGATGCCGGAAAACTGCAGGATCCTAAAGGTCAACAACCCGATCCTCACGGGCACGGATCTTCTGAAGATCAAAAACATGAAGGTGGCGGGATTAAAGCCTGCGGTGATTCCCATCATCTATTATAAGAACACGTCCCTGGAGCGGGCCATCGACCACCTGTTTTTGGAGGCGGACCGGGCCCACCGGGACGGGGCCAACATCCTGATCCTCTCCGACCGGGGCATCGACGAGAACCACGTGCCCATCCCGTCCCTGCTGGCGGTCTCCGCCCTGCAGCAGCATTTGGTGCGGACGAAGAAGCGGACCTCCGTGGCCATGATCCTGGAAAGCGGGGAGCCCAGGGAGGTCCACCATTTTGCGACACTTCTGGGCTACGGCGCCTGTGCGGTCAATCCCTACCTGGCCCACGAGTCCATCCGGACCCTCATCGACTCCGGAATGCTCGACAAGGATTACTATGCGGCGGTGGACGATTACAATTCGGCGGTGCTCCACGGCATCGTGAAGATCGCCTCCAAGATGGGCGTTTCCACCCTCCAGTCCTACCAGGGCTCCCAGATCTTCGAGGCCATCGGCATCTGCAAGGAGGTCGTGGACAAATATTTCACGGACACGGTGAGCCGGGTCGGCGGCGTGACCCTTAAGGATATCGCGGCGGACATGGATGCCCTCCACTCGGCGGCCTTCGACCCCCTGGGGCTGCAGACGGACCTGACCCTGGAGAGCGTGGGGAGCCACAAGTCCCGCTCCGGGAAGGAAGAGCATCTCTACAACCCGAAGACCATCCATCTCCTCCAGGAGTCCACGAAGACCGGCAATTACGAACTGTTCAAAGAATACTCGGCCATGCTCCACGAGGAGAGGAACCCCATGAACCTGAGGGGGCTTTTGGATTTCAACTATCCGAAGAAGGGCATCCCCCTGGAGGAAGTGGAGAGCGTGGATTCCATCGTCAGACGGTTTAAGACGGGAGCCATGTCCTACGGCTCCATCTCCCAGGAGGCCCACGAGACCCTTGCCCTTGCCATGAACGCCATTCACGGGAAATCCAACACGGGAGAGGGCGGGGAAGCTCTGGAGCGGCTGGACACCAAGGGGCTCCCAGGCAGGGACCGCTGCTCGGCCATCAAGCAGGTGGCTTCCGCCAGGTTCGGCGTCACGTCCCGGTTCCTGGTGAGCGCCGACGAGATCCAGATCAAGATGGCTCAGGGGGCGAAGCCCGGCGAGGGCGGACAGCTTCCGGGGAAGAAGGTCTACCCCTGGGTGGCGAAGACCAGGCATTCCACGCCCGGCGTGAGCTTGATCTCCCCGCCGCCTCACCACGACATTTACTCCATCGAGGACCTGGCCCAGTTGATCTACGATCTGAAAAATGCCAACAAGAACGCCAGGATCTCGGTGAAGCTGGTCTCCGAGGCCGGCGTGGGCACGGTGGCGGCCGGCGTGGCCAAGGCCGGGGCCCAGGTGATCCTGATCTCCGGCTTTGACGGCGGCACCGGGGCGGCCCCCAGGAACTCCATCTACAATGCGGGCCTTCCCTGGGAGCTGGGGCTTTCAGAGACCCACCAGACCTTGATCATGAACGACCTTCGGGACAAGGTGATCCTGGAGACAGACGGGAAGCTGATGAACGGCCGGGACGTGGTGGTGGCGGCCCTCCTCGGTGCGGAGGAATTCGGGTTTGCCACGGCGCCCCTCGTCACCATGGGCTGCGTGATGATGCGGGTCTGCAGCCTGGACACCTGTCCGGTGGGCATTGCCACCCAGAACCCGGAGCTCAGAAAACGGTTCAGGGGAAAGCCGGAATACGTGATCAATTTCATGCGCTTTGTGGCGGAAGAACTTCGGGAATACATGGCGAAGCTGGGGATCCGCACGGTGGATGAGCTGGTGGGCCGCACCGACCTTCTGAAAATGAAGACAGAGTTTGATTCCCCCAGGGCGGGGACGGTGGACCTGGCCAGGCTTCTGGATAATCCTTACGTGGGGACGAAGCTGGCCGGCTACCACAAAAAGAAGGTTTACAATTTTGAGCTCCAGAAGACCATGGACGAGCGGGTGCTGGTGAAGAAACTGCTTCCGACCCTGGAGACAGGCCAGAGGAAGAGCATCGAGGTGGACATTCAGAACACGGACCGGGCCTTCGGCACGATCTTCGGTGCGGAGATCACCAGGAGATATCCGGAGGGGCTTTCGGAGGACACCTTCACGGTGAAATGCAGCGGCAGCGGCGGCCAGAGCTTCGGAGCCTTCATCCCGGCGGGACTGACCCTGGAGGTGTCCGGCGACAGCAACGACTATTTCGGCAAGGGACTTTCCGGCGGCAAGCTGGTCATCTATCCTCCCAGGGGGGCGGGCTATGCGGCCGACGAGAACATCATCATCGGGAACGTGGCCCTCTACGGAGCCACCGGTGGCAAGGCTTACATAAACGGCGTGGCGGGAGAGCGGTTTGCCGTCCGCAATTCCGGGGCCAGGGCCGTGGTGGAGGGCGTCGGCGACCACGGCTGTGAGTACATGACCGGCGGCTGCGTGGTGGTCCTCGGAAAGACCGGGAAGAATTTCGCAGCGGGCATGAGCGGCGGCATCGCCTACGTGCTGGACAGAGACAATGACCTTTACATGCGCTTAAACCGGGAGATGGTCTCCATGGAGGAGCTGACCAACAAATACGACGTGCTGGAGCTCAAGACCATGATCCAGGACCATGTGACCTATACGGGCTCGGCCAGGGGCAAGGAGATCCTGGAGCATTTCGGGGAATATCTTCCCCGGTTCAAGAAGATCATTCCCTATGATTACAAGCGGGTGCTCAATACCATCGTCCAGATGGAGGAAAAGGGACTCAGCAGCGAGCAGGCGCAGATCGAGGCCTTCTTCGCCAATGCCAAGGGCGAAGAGGAAGGAGGACACTAGGATGGGAAAACCGACCGGATTTTTGGATTATGAGAGGGAGACGGGGGCGGTGGTCCCGCCCCTGGAGCGGATCAAGAATTTTAAAGAATTTCACAAGCCCCTGCCTCCAAAGAAGCAGAGGCTCCAGGGGGCCAGGTGCATGGACTGCGGAACGCCCTTCTGTCAGTCGGGCGTCCTATTTAACGGGATGGTCTCCGGCTGTCCGTTAAACAACCTGATCCCGGAGTGGAACGACCTGGTCTACGACGGCAACTGGAAGCAGGCCTACAACCGGCTGAAAAAGACCCACAGCTTTCCGGAATTTACCTGCAGGGTCTGCCCGGCCCCCTGCGAGGTAGCCTGCACCTGCAATTTAAACGGCCTGCCCACCTCCATCAAAGAGAACGAGATGAGCATCATCGAGACGGCCTATGCGGGCGGGTACGTGAAGCCCATGCCGCCCGCCATGCGGACGGGGAAGCGGGTGGCCGTGGTCGGCTCAGGGCCTTCCGGGCTGGCGGCGGCGGACCTGCTCAACAAGCGGGGGCACCAGGTGACGGTCTTTGAGAGACGGGACCGCATCGGCGGGCTCCTCCGCTACGGCATTCCCAACATGAAGCTGGAGAAGCAGGTCATCGATCGGAAGCTGGCCGTCATGGAGGCGGAGGGCGTGGAGTTCGTGACGAATGCCAACGTGGGGGAGAATTACAAGGCGGCGGACATCCTGAAGCAGTACGACAGCGTGGTCCTGGCCTGCGGCGCTTCCAACCCCAGGGACATCAAGGTGCCGGGGCGGGAGGCGAAGGGGATTTACTTTGCGGTGGACTTCCTCACGGCCACCACCAAGAGCCTGCTGGATTCGGATCTTAAGGATGGAAAATTTATTTCCGCCAAGGGAAAGAAGGTCATGGTCATCGGCGGCGGAGACACGGGCAACGACTGCGTGGGAACCTCCATCCGCCACGGCTGCGCCTCCATCCTCCAGTTGGAGATGATGCCCAAGCCGCCGGAAGAGCGGCTTCCGAACAATCCCTGGCCCCAGTGGCCCCGGATCTTAAAGACAGACTACGGCCAGGAGGAGGCCATCGCCGTCTTCGGCCAGGACCCCAGGGTCTACCAGACCACGGTGAAGGAATTTATCGCCGACGGCAAAGGAAATCTGAAGAAGGCGGTGCTCATAAGCCTGGAGGGCAAGAAGGACGAGAAGAGCGGCCGCATGGCGATGGTCCCCGTGGCCGGCAGCGAGAAGGAGGTCGAGGTGGACCTGGTGCTGATCGCCGCCGGTTTTCTGGGAAGTCAGGAATATGTCACCAAGGCCTTCGGCGTGGAGGTGGACAGCCGTACCAACGTAAAAACGGAACCTGGAAAGTACGCCACCAACGTGAAGAACGTGTTTGCGGCGGGCGACATGCACCGGGGCCAGTCTTTGGTGGTCTGGGCCATCAGGGAGGGCCGGGAGGTGGCCAGGGCTGTGGACGAGAGCCTGATGGGATATTCCAACCCGGTGTGACTGCAGGGCAGAGACCGCAGGAGGCGGATATCAGGCGGATACTGAGCAACAGGCGGTTCACAAAAAGACGACAGGCGGTTCGGTCAGCGAACCGCCTGTAATTTCTAGGAATGTAAAATATTAGGGAAATTTAAAGAAAAAATTAAAGAATAATTAAAAATTATTACAAAAATATTGACAAAACCCGGAGGAGGAGCTATAATCAAACCGAAATCTAGGAAAAGAAGGAGGAATGGATGAGAAAGCGAAGAACTACAATAAGAAAAAGGGGTTCCCTTATTTTTTTTGCCGTTCTTTTGTTCTGTAGTTCTGTTCCGGTTTACGGGCAGGAAGAGACAGATGCAGTCCAGGAGGAAGCGCCTGCAGAACTTTCGTCCGATGTTCCGAGAGAAGGCGGAGCGGTGTCACAGGAAGAGACATCCGCAGAAAGCTCCACCGAGGTGATGAAGGAAAGTGAAGCGGTGTCACAGGAAGAGGCATCTGCAGAAAGTTCCCTCGAGGTTCCGAAAGAAAGTGAAGAGGCGTCTTTGGATGAACTATCCACAGAACTTTCGGAGGAGTCGCCGGAGGAGAGCGAGGAAGTATCCCTGGAAGCTTATCAGGGAGCCAGAGAGATGCAGGAGCCGGTTTACCGGGTTCTGTATCAGGCCCACGCCCAGAGCCATGGCTGGATGGATTGGACATCCGAGGGCGAATGGGCCGGGACTATGGGACAGAGCAAACGGCTGGAGGCCCTGAATATCAAGGTTGTGAAGGAGGGCGAAAATCCGGGAAGATCTGCCGAACCTCTGCAGGGAGCAATTACATACCGCGCCCACTGTCAGACCTATGGGTGGCAGGAGCCCGTGTCGGATGGGAACACGGCCGGCATGACGGATCAGGCGAAACGGCTGGAGGCCATCGAGATCTCCCTGACGGGAGAACTTGCAAAAGAATATGACATCTATTATCAGGTCCATGCGGCGAGCTTCGGCGATCTCGGCTGGGCGAAAAACGGAGAGCGGGCCGGAAGTGAGGGCTATGGAAAGTCCATAGAGGCGATCAGGCTTCTTCTTGTCAAGAAGGGAAGCCCGGAAGCGCCGGCCCAGTCCGGCAGAAGCTTTCTCTCCCCCACCAGAAAAGGAACCGTGACCTACACCTCCCATGTTCAGAGCTATGGCTGGCTGGACACGGTTGCGGACGGGGCGGTAAGCGGGACGCAGGGCCAGGCGAAGCGGATGGAGGCATTCCGCATTTATTTGGCAAATCCCAGGGATGAGAACGGGCGGGAGCTTGCGGGTTCCATCGAATATCAGGCTCACGCCCAGAGCCATGGCTGGATGAACTGGCAGACAGAGGGGAAGGTTGCCGGCACGGAGGGCGAGGCGAAACGCCTGGAGGCGATTCGGATTCGTCTGACCGGGGAGATGGAAGAGCGATACGATGTCTGGTATCGGGTGCACTGCGCCACCTGGGGGTCCCTGGGCTGGGCGAAAAACGGGGAGGTCGCCGGGACGGTCGGTTATCACAAGGCGGTCGAGTCCCTGGAAATCCGGATTCTCCCCAAGGGGAGCGATGGATATCCGCAGGACAAGCCCGCTTCCCTGGAGCAGGAGAAGATCGGAGCCCTTTCCGTTTCCGCAGGGGTGAGCGGACAGGGCGGAACCCTGGCTGCCGGAAACGGCGGGATTGTCGGAAACGCCGGACAGGGGAGGGCCCTGGAAACGATTCAGCTGCAGATGGAATCCGGAAACGGACGGTACGAGGGTTCGATCGCTTATAAAACGGCTAATACGAAAGACGGATGGGGCGGTGAAGTTACAGACGGTGCCCGTAGTGGAAAGCCGGGCAGCGGACTGGAGGCTGTGGAGATCCGTCTGACGGGAGAACTCTCTGTGTATGCGGACGTCTATTATCGGGGCTGCGTACGGGGCCTTGGATGGCTGGGCTGGGCGAAAAACGGACAGGCCGCCGGGACCTCCGGTTCGGGACTTTCGATAGAAGCGCTGCAGGTGGTGATTCAGCCGAAGACGGCGCCCGCTCCGGTTGGCGACGCAGGTGCTTTCTGGGTGTCGCTGGGTGAGTTCAAGATCACCGGTTACTGCGGAGGCGCATGCTGCAACGGCCACTGGCTTGGTACGACTGCGTCAGGTGCCGTGCCTGCGGAGGGACGCACGATTGCGGTGGCCCCCTCGCTGATCCCCTACGGGACGAGAGTGAGAATCGAGGGCATAAACAGTATATTCACAGCCGAGGACACGGGCGGATTTGCAAACAGGAATCCCAGACAGATCGACGTCTTTTATGCAGATCATGGCCGGGCACTGCAGAGCGGCGTGTCCTACAGGGAGATCTGGGTACAGAGATAGATTCAGAGAGAGCAAGAAGGAAATGAAAACATCCCATTTTCAGCGTTGGCGCTGGAGATGGGATGTTTTGTTATGCGCATGTTCCATTCGCCGGAAGAGGACAAAACAAATACTCATGATGCCGTACCACATTTCCTCGTTCATGCGGATGTTGTTTTTTATCTTTTTCCTGTTTTGCAGGCCTTGAAGATCAGAAAATAAAGCAGGACCGGAAGTCCGATATAATTTCCGAAGCTCCTTGTCAACTGCCTCTGTGAAATGCTACTATAGAGATAACAGAAGGAGCTTACAGGAGGAGGGGAAGCTATGGCATATGCGGGACTTGACGTGGGGACTAGCGGCTGCAAGATCGTGGTGTATGATGCGGCGGGAAAGGTGATTTTTCAGGCGGGCGAGACTTACCGGGAGTACGGGGAGGACGGATGCCGGGAGATTGACCCGGAGGAGGTTCGGGAAAAGGTTTTTAAAGTATTAAAGGCGACGGGGGAGGGCTGCCCGGAACGGATCGCCGCCATGGCGGTGGCGTCCCTGGGGGAATCCATCGTCTGTCTGGACGAGAATGGGAGGAGCCTTTGCCGTTCCATGGTGACGGGGGACAGGCGGGGCGGGGACGAGTGCCGGGAGCTTATCCGCAAGCTGGGGGACGAGCGGATCATGGAAATTACGGGGCTTCCGGCCAGCGAGATGTACGGCCTGCCCAAGTATATCTGGATGAACCGGAACACGGACGTCATAAGGAAGGCGGCCCAGATCTTTTTCTACGAGGATTACATCGGGTATCTCCTCACCGGGAAGCGCCTGGTGAGTGATTCCTCCGCCTCCAGGAGCATGGCCTTTGATATTCATAAGAAAGAGTGGGACCGGGAGCTTTTGGGGCTGGCGGGAATAACCGCAGAGCAGATGTCCGAGCCGAAACCGGCCGGAACCGTGATTGGAACCGTCCGGAAAGAGCGGGCAGAGGAGCTTCACCTGCCGGAGGAGATGAAGGTGGTTGTGGGAGGCCATGACCAGAGCTGCGCCGCCTTTGGAAGCGGCTTAAACGACCCCCATGTGGGAGAGTGCGGCATGGGAACCTGTGAGTTTATGTTCCTTATTCTTCCTGACATGGGCGATCCCCGGTATATGATTGATCATGATTTCACCTGCGTGCCCTATGTGCTGGGAAACCGGTATCTGACCAGCCTGGAGGTGACCACCTGCGGGGTCCTCAAAAACTGGTGCAGGGATACGATTTTCGGCGGGATCGCAAAGGAATGTGAGGAGCGGGGAGAGAACTTTTTCGCCCACATGGAAGAGCGGATCCGGGGACTGTTCACGGAGGTTTTGGTACTTCCCCAGTTCGGCTCGTCGGGAAACCCGGACATCAACTGCAACGTTTCCGGGACCGTGACCGGGCTTACGATTCATACGAAGCCGGAGGAAATTTATCTGGCCGTCCTTGAGGGGATGGCGTTCCAGATGAAGCTGTCCTACGACCTGGTGCGGAAGCTGGGAGTGGAGATTGGAAAGATCATCTGCACCGGCGGCGGGGCCAGGTCGGACGTGACCCTCCAGATGCGGGCGGACGTTTTCGGCGTGGAGGTGACGACGGTCCAGTCGAAGGAGACGGGAACCCTAGGATGCATGCTTCTTTCCGCCGTGGCGGACGGGGCTTATGGCTCTTTGGAGGAAGCGGCAGGCCGGGTGGTCAAAACTGCAAAGGTATTCCGGCCGGACGCTTCCAAACGAGCCTATTATGAACGGAAATATGAAAAATATAAGAAGCTGTACGAAACCATGCATTTGTTTTGAGGACTCAGGGCAGCGTTGTATTCAGCAGTTCAGAGATCTCGGAAAATCCTCATATTCTTTTAAGGTGATCATGGCATGTTTTTGCTGTAAGGCGGGCATAGTATAGTAATCCAGCCTTGAGGAGACCTCGAACCCCAGCTTTTCGTAGAGCCGGAAGGCGGCCGTGTTCAACGTGGAGACCTGCAGTGCGAGCCGGGAGTGGTTCGGAAGCAGGGAGAATGCGGCCCCCAGGGCGGCCCCGGCGAAGCCCCGTCTGCGAAATTCCGGCAGGATGCCGAGACCCGTCAGGTAGGCGGTCTGTCCCTCCCGGCCCGCAGACGGCCCGGCCGGAGCACCCTGAAAGGTCAGATGCAAAAGTCCGACTGGTTTCCCGTCTGCGAGAATCAGCCGGGAGACGGTGCCGGGGTCTGCCAGAACGGTGTCCACGTAATCCATGGAAAACGCTGCGGGGCAGTCAAAAGCCTTCCCGTGAAGCCTGGCCAGAAGTGCCCTGTCGTCGGAAGGCCGGAGGGATACGCCGGAGGCGGTCGGAAACGCCGCTCCCGGGACGGCCCCGCCGTGGCCGGAGGGCTTTGTTCCCGGCCACACTCTCTCCATGATGCACTCCGAATGGGAAAACGAAAGGCCCCTGGCCTTGCAGAAGGCGGTCGTGTCCGGGTCGGAGGAAAGGCACTGAAAAGAAAACGTGACATCCCCGAAGAGGCGTTTTGCCTCTTTTTTCGCTTCTTTAAAAAGAAGGGAAAAGAAGCCACGGTTCCGGAAGGAGGGGGCGGTGAAGCCGGAAAGCTCGCAGACTTCCCCGTCCGGACAGAAACAGGAGAGAAAGCTGACAGGAGTTTCTTCTATATAATATAGGGCGTAAAAGGCGTCCTCCTCGGCCCCCTCCGCCTCCGGGAGCACGAGCCCCAGGAGGTCCGGGCCGGGGAAAGGTTCCGTGCAGGCGGCGTGGAGCGCCTCAATCTGGCAGATGACGGCTTTGGTCAGGGTATGGGAAATCACGTGGCGGGGCATGGCGGTCTCTCTCTTTCTCACGGGGCTCAGAAAGCCTCTTGGCCCCGGCATCTTGGCCTTAGTGTAGCACAGGTGGGGGAGGTTGGGAAGGGGCATTTTTCCGGTGCCGGAACGGGACCGGGGGAGGGGCGCATCCCGGAGGGAAGTGTTGACAAGAGACGGAGGGAAAGGCTATAATCGGATGTGCATAAAGCGAAAACGACAGGAAGGATGCCGGTAAAGAACATGGAAAAAAGTACAAACAGGAAAAGTGTCACGTGGCTGGCCAATCTGGGCATGGCGTTCACGGCCCTGATCTGGGGGTTTGCCTTCGTGGTGGTGAAAGATTCGGTGGACGCCGTGCCGCCGGTATATATGCTGGCCTTTCGGTTTACAATAGCATTTGTGGGGCTCTCGCTGGTGTTTTGCAGGAGGCTTGTGAAGGTCACGGGGAGCGACCTCGTCTGCGGCGGTTTTCTGGGGTTCTGGCTGTTTATCAGCTATTTTTTCCAGACGGTGGGAATCCAGTACACGACGGCCGGGAAAAATGCCTTCCTGACCACTATTTACGTGGTGATCGTGCCCTTTCTTCACTGGGCCGTCAATAAGAAAAAGCCGGACAGGTACTGTGTCGTCGCAGCCTTCCTGGCGGTGGCGGGGATCGGACTTCTGTCCCTGCAGGGGGATATGACCGTCAATATCGGGGACGTCCTGACCATTGTCTGCGGCTTTGGCTATGCGTTCCACATGATCTATATTGACAAGTACACGGAAACCCACGACCCCGTCATCCTGACCGTTCTCCAGATCGGGACGGCGGCGCTCATATCCTGGCTGGCCGCTCCTCTCTTTGACGGAGGCTTTCCGGCGGCGGTCTTCGCCTGGAAGCATCTGTCTGGCATGCTGTACCTGGGGCTTGGCAGCACCATGGTGGCCTTTCTTTTACAGAATGTGTGCCAGAAGTACACGACGCCCACCCAGGCCTCCCTGTTCCTCTCCCTGGAATCGGTGTTCGGCGTGTTTTTTTCCCTGCTTTTTTTGGGAGAATACCTGACAATGCGGATGGCGGCGGGATGTGTGCTTATTTTTATGGCGATCATCATGGCGGAGACGAAGTTTTCGTTTTTAAAGAGAAGGAGGGAATAACTTATGGATCATGAGAATATAATCAGAAAGAGAGCGGACGTGCCTGCAGCGTATACCTGGGCGACGGAGGACATCTTTCCGTCCGACGAGGCCTGGGAGGAGGCTTTCCTCCGGGTGAAGGGTGAGCTTTCTTCCTATGAGGACTTCAAAGGGCGTCTCGGCGATTCGGCCGAGATGCTGTACGGGTGCCTGGGCCTCGACGAGAGGATCGGAATGGCGCTGGATCAGCTCTACGGTTATGCCCATTTGAGGTCGGACGTGGACACGGGGGAGCCGGTTTATCAGAAGCTTGTGGGCAGGGCGGCCGGCCTGTGGGCCGAGGCCTCTGCAGCCGCCTCCTTCATGGCCTCGGAGATCCTTGCAATCCCTGCAGAAAGGCTTTCGGTTCTCAGAAAGGAGGGGGCGGGGGACGGGCGCTTTGAGCGGGCGCTGGACCTGATCCTGAGAGAACGGGAGCATACCTGCGGCCCGGAGGTGGAAAAGCTCCTGGCCGACGTCTCCGAGGTGGCCGACGCCCCCTCCCGGATTTTTAAGATGTTCAATAATGCAGACACAAAATTCCCCGCAGTGAAAAACGAGGAGGGGAAGGAGGTCGAGCTGACCCACGGCCGCTACGTCGCTTTCCTGGAGAGCCGGGACAGACGGGTCCGAAGGGATGCCTTTCTGACCATGCATGAAACCTTCGGCCACCATAAAAATACTCTGGCGGCGGCCTTTGCGGCCAACGTGAAGCAGGCTTGTTTTTATGCGAGGGCCAGAAACTACCCCTCGGCCAGAGCCTATTATCTGGCGGACGCCAACGTGCCGGAGACGGTTTATGACACGCTCATTGACACGGTCCGGGAGTCCATGCCGCTCATGTTCCGCTACGTGGCCCTCCGAAAGCGGATGCTCGGAGTGCAGGAGCTCCATATGTACGACCTCTATACGCCCATCGTGCCGGACGTCAGTTTCCATATCCCTTATGAGGAGGCGAAGGAGCTGATTCTTAAGGCTCTTAAGCCCATGGGGGAGGAGTATCTGGCGGCCTTTCGGAAGGGGCTTTCCGGCCGGTGGATTGACTTTATGGAAAACGAGGGGAAGCGGAGCGGCGCCTACTGCAGCGGTCCCTACGGCGTTCACCCTTACGTGCTGATGTCCTGGCAGGGTACCCTGGACAACGTGTTCACCCTGGCCCACGAGATGGGGCACGCCATGCATTCCTGGTTTTCCAACGAGAACCAGACCTTTTCCAATGCCCAGTACAAGATCTTCGTGGCGGAGGTGGCATCCACCTGCAACGAATGCCTGCTGAATCGTTATCTTCTGGGGCGTGCGAAGAATAAAAACGAGAGGGCCTTTGTCCTCAATCATTTTCTGGACGGATTCAAGGGGACGGTGTTCAGACAGACCATGTTTGCGGAGTTTGAGAAGCTGGTCCACGAGAGGAGCCAGGGCGGCGGGGTGCTGACGGCGGATGTGCTCTGCGAGCTGTATCTGGGGCTCAACAGAGATTACTTCGGGGACGGGATCGCAATTGATGAGGAGATCGCCATGGAATGGGCCAGGATCCCTCATTTTTACACGCCGTTTTACGTGTACCAGTATGCGACGGGCTTTTCGTCGGCGGTGGCCCTTTCGGAGCGAATCTTGACAGGCGGGCCAGAGGCGGTGGAGTCCTACATGGGCTTCTTAAAAGGCGGCTGCAGCAAGGACCCCATCGATCTTCTGGCGGACGCCGGGGTGGATATGCGGACCAAAGAGCCGGTGGAGGCGGCCATGCGGGCCTTTGAGCGGGCCCTCTCGGAGCTTGAGGAGCTTCTGAAATAGAGAAATCGGAGGATGATACATCCGGCGGAGAAAATTACGAAAAAGTTAAGAAATTATTTCTCTATTTTCCGGTGCCAGAACCACAAAAATATGGTATGCTGTGACTAATGGAGGGGAGGCGGGAGCATGGACTTATATGAAGCGGTCTACAACAGAAAATCGGTGCGCCATTATAAGATGGAGCTCCTGCCTCAGGATTTTTTTCGGAACCTGCGGAAGTTTGAGCAGGGTCTGCAGTCCTTTGACCCGGAGCTTCACTACTCCGTGGAGTTATTGAACGCCATGGACGGGGAGGCAAGGGTCCGGGGGCCCTTTTGCGTGAAAGCGCCTTATTATCTGGTGTTTTTTTCAGAGCCCGGGGAACAGGCCATGGTCAATGCGGGTTATCTGTTGGAGCAGATTGTCCTCTACATGACGGGCCACGGCGTGGGTACCTGCTATCAGGGGGCGGCGAAGGCGGTGGGCCTTTCGGGTCCGGCCGGGATGGAAGCGGTCATGGTGGTGGCTTTCGGCTATGCGGACGAGAAGCTGCACAGGGAGTCGTTCCGGGCGAAGAGACTGCCCTTAAAGGAGCTCTGCGCATTCAAGGAAGATTCCACCGAGGAGACCAGGCTCATGCTGCAGGCGGCCAGGCTGGCGCCCTCCGCATTCAATCGGCAGCCCTGGAGGTTTATCGTGTATCAGAACCGGCTCCACGTATTCGCCAGAAAGGAACAGTTTCCTTTCTGGGCGCGGGAGGACCGGATCGGGTTTGACATGGGGATCATGCTCTTCCACATGACGCTGGCGGCGGAGGAATGCTGGCGTGACATCGAGTTTGTCAGGAAGGAAAATCTGGCCTCCAGAGGAATGCGCAGCGGTCGCTATTTCGTGAGCGTCCTCCTGGTCTGAGACACGAAAAATTGTAGAAGAATAGGAGGGAACAGATGGAAAAGTCGGAAAATAAAATTTAAAAATAAATTCTCAAAAAAGTGTTGACAAAAATCTCCATGCGTAGTATTATACTATTTGTTCGGCGGAACAGGGAAAACAAAACAGCATAAGCGCGAGTGGCTCAGTGGTGGAGTATCGCCTTGCCAAGGCGAGGGTCGCGGGTTCGAATCCCGTCTCGCGCTCGAAAAATCCGGATTATACCGGATTTTTTTGTGTGCGGACCCCAAAGGAAGAGCGGAAAAGAAATATCTGTAATCAGCATGAGCGGCCCTCCTGTCCGGAGTGCCGCTCGCTTGCCGTCATTTCTTTCCCAGCATGTCGGCCATCTTTCGAAGCATGTCAATGCGGGAGCGTTCTTCCGGACTCATGTGTTTTTTCAGAACCTCCAGAAGAAGACCGGTTTCCGCATCATTGAACTGCAGTCCCATGGAGTTGGCGTTTTTGTTGGCAGAGATCAGAAAGGGGAGCAGGGTGTCCAGGGACTTATTGCCGGATTCGGCCACCAGCTCCGACAAAAAGGCCAGTTTTTTCAGGTCCATGTTTTTTAAGGAGGGATCGTTTTGCCATCCGGCATTTTTAGGCTCGTTCTCCGGCGGAGGGACGTTCCGTCCCTGTTCCCCGTCGTCGGCGGTCCGTGTTCCCATCCGCCCGGTTTCCGCATGTTGTGACCCGGTGCAAGATGCGGCCCGCCCGGTTTCTCCTTGTACGGTGTCAGTAGGCCTCTTTTCTTCCGTCTGTCCGTTTTGGTCAGCGGAAGGATTCTCGGAAGCGTTGCCGAACCGCTTCGCCGCCCCCTGGCCGGGATAGGGATTTCTGTAGGGATTGTGATAATTGTTCATGGGGATTAGTTCTCCTTTCCTGAAAAGGGTTCCTGTGAACGGAACATGGCGCTGTAGGAATCAAAGAGGGCTTGGTTTTCCGGACTCAGGGAGTTTCGGATGCAGGTGCGGAAATCCGGTCCTTTCACGGATTCAGGAATTGGCGGAGCGGCGGAGAGGCTGGCGGCCGCAAGGTCCGGCTCTTCCCGGTCGGGCTCCTGTTCTGAGGGCTTTATGCGAGCGGCCGCTGCCCTTCTCTGTTCCGGACCGGACTGGGTTGCGTTCTGCGGCGGTTGTTCCCGGGAAACCGTTGCCCCGGGCTGTTCCGGCCGTCTGGCGTTTTCCGAGGCTGTCTGACTCATCTGCTCATACATGCTGGAGAGTTGGATCGCCTGATTCAGCCGGTCGAACATTTTCTGCTGCTCCGGGCTTCCATATTCCTTGATCTCGTTTAAGATATCAAAAAATCCCTGCTTCGGCTCACTTTCCGGGGCAGAGCAGATATTCAGGAAACCGGTGCTTTCGGAAGCCGAGACCAGCCGGAACGTGTTTTTAAGCTCCTGCATCTTGACGAGAAGGGACAGGAACCGCTTTGGCTGGGGAGGAAAATAGGCGAGAGCCGCTTTCAGCATTTGAAGGTCGTAGCTGCAGGTCATTTTGTCCAATTCTGTTGCCTTTAGATCGATTTGCTCCAAAATGACACCTCATAGTTTTTGTCTGTTTAATGTATGCGGAAAACGGGAAAGATATGTGTTTCCGGCCGCACTCCGTCTTTCCTGTCCGAAGCGGCAGGAAAAGGCTTGAGCGGGTGCCGCAGAGGAACGGGACGGCATAGGATATAGGGGGGGATTTTGCAAGGTAAGGAGGTCCTATGAAAACAAAACTGGTCATTGACGAGGATTCGGTTTATGAGATAGACATGGAATGCAAAGAGGAGAGGAAGGAACAGGAAGAAAACAGGCAGGAGCGAAGAGAGGAGGGGCGAAGGAGGAAATAAGGGAGCCGGTACGGTTCTGGAAACGAAGCCCATGCAAAAATCCCCCCACCGCCGCATTGGCAGTGAGGGGATAATCAAAAGGGGAGGATAAGTATTTCTTTTTTTCTTTGGTACTATCTTAAGTATGCCCGGAAAGAGAAAGCTTATACCTTCTTTTTTGATTTTTTCAGGAAAATTCATGGATCGACCTCTTGTCCCTTTTTCAAAAGAATATTATAATAGACCGGACAGCGTTCCGGGACGTATCTTGCCGAGGGATAAACAGATAGAAAGGAGCGGATTCAGAATGGACCATGAGGATGCGGGAGTTTATACCTCCTTTGCGGAGGTCTACGACGCATTTATGGACAATGTTCCCTATGAGGAATGGTGTACCTATCTTGTGAGACTTCTGCGGAAATATGGCTGTGAGGGCGGTCTGGTGGCGGAGCTTGGCTGCGGCACGGGAACCATGACGGAGCTTCTTGCGCAGGCAGGCTATGACATGATCGGCATCGACTGTTCGGAGGAAATGCTGGCCATTGCCATGGAAAAGCGGGCGGAGACGGGATCGGAGATCCTCTATCTTTTGCAGGACATGCGGGAGTTTGAGCTTTACGGCACCGTGGCGGCGGTGGTGAGCGTCTGTGATTCGCTGAATTATCTCACGGAATATGAGGACCTGGTGCAGACCTTTCGGCTGGTCAACAATTTTCTGGATCCCGGAGGCGTGTTTCTGTTTGACCTGAATACGGAGTACAAGTACCGGGAACTCTTAGGGGAGCGGACCATTGCGGAGAACCGGGAGGATCAGAGCTTTATCTGGGACAATTATTACGACGAAGAGCAGAGGATCAACGAATACGGGCTGACTCTTTTTATAAAGGAAGAGAGCGGCCTTTACCGGAAACAGGAGGAATTTCATTACCAGCGGGCCTATTCCCTGGAGGAGGTCAGGGAGGCCCTTTCGGAGGCGGGAATGGAGTTCGTGGACGTCTATGACGCCTTTACGAAGGAGCCGCCGAAGGAGACCAGCGGGCGGATCCATGTGATTGCGAGAGAACATGGCAAGCAATTGCGCAACTCCAAAACCTGGGAAGGATTCTGACAATTGCATCCAGGAAAGGCCCTCTGCGCCATGGAAACGAGACCATGGAAAACGGGAGGGCCTTTGCCCGATCGGTTTCTGCGCTTATGGGCTCGTTGGAATGGTTGGTGCAGTAGGTTTTGGATGGATCAATTGTCAGAATCCACCCGGAAATTCCACGTTTCGCAATTGATTGAGAGAACATGGGAAAGAAAGGAGAACAGAAGGATGAACGGAGATTACATTGTCCGGGCGACGGCGGCGGGCGGGAGTGTCCGGGCCTTCGCGGTGACTTCGAAAAACCTCGTGGAGGAGGCGAGAAGGCGGCATGATACCAGTCCGGCGGCGACGGCGGCCCTGGGGCGGCTTCTTACGGCGGGGGCCATGATGGGGGCCATGATGAAGGGGGAAAAAGATGTGCTGACTCTGCGGGTGAAGGGGGACGGACCCATCGGCGGGATCACGGTCACGGCCAATTCCCGTGCGGATGTGAAGGGCACGGTTATAAATCCGCAGGTGCTCCTCCATGCCAGGGCGGACGGGAAGCTGGACGTGGCAGGGGCTGTGGGAAAAGGGACTCTCACGGTGATCCGGGACATCGGACTAAAGGAGCCATACTCGGGACAGATCGACCTGGTGAGCGGGGAGATCGCCGAGGATCTTACCTATTATTATGCTCTGTCGGAGCAGACGCCCTCCTCGGTGGCCCTGGGCGTGCTCATGAACCGGGAGAATACGGTGCGGCAGGCGGGCGGGTTTATCATCCAGCTGATGCCAGAGGCGGAGGAGGACGTGATTGCGGGGCTTGAGAAACGTCTGGGAGAGATAAGGTCCGTCACGGCACTACTGGATGCGGGGGAGGACCCGGAGGAGCTTCTCTCCCACGTACTGGGGAACTTTGGTCTGGAGATATTGGACAGGATTCCCACCCGGTTTTTCTGCGATTGTTCTAAGGTGCGGGTGAAAAAGGCCCTGATCAGCGTGGGAAAGAAGGAGCTTGAGGACATGATCGCCTCCGGGGAGGAGGCGGAGGTTTCCTGCCATTTCTGCAACGAGCGCTACCGGTTTGAGGTTCCGGAGCTTGAGGAAATCTTAGAGATTCTGGAAAATCAGACGTCTGATAAATAATTACCAAATATTGTACCGAAAAATATACAAAAATTATAAAAAATGGCAAAAAAATGGTTTGCGGACAGGCAATTCTGTGCTATACTAAAACCAGCAGGCGTGCCAACCTGCTGGTTAACGTCTAAAAACACAGGAGGGAGTTAGAAACATGGCAAAATGGGTATATTTGTTTAAAGAAGGCAATGCGGACATGCGCAACCTTCTCGGCGGCAAGGGCGCAAACCTGGCAGAGATGACCAATCTGGGTCTTCCGATTCCCCAGGGATTCACCGTGACGACAGAGGCGTGTACGGATTATTACAACAGCGGCAAGAAGATCACCGAGGAGATCCAGGGACAGATCTTCGACGCATTAAAATGGCTGGAGAGGGAGAACGGCAAGCAGTTCGGCGACACGGACAATCCGCTTTTGGTGTCCGTCCGTTCCGGTGCCAGGGCTTCCATGCCCGGCATGATGGATACCATCCTGAACCTGGGACTGAATGACGTTTCCGTGGAAGGCTTTGCGAAGAAGACCGGAAATCCCAGATTCGCCTATGATTCCTACCGGAGATTCATCCAGATGTTCTCCGACGTGGTCATGGAGGTTCCCAAGTCCTACTTTGAGAAGATCATTGACGAAGTGAAGACGGCCAAGGGCGTCCATTATGACACGGAACTCACGGACGAAGACATGAAGGTATTGGTTTCCAGGTTTAAGGCTATTTATAAAGAAAAGATGGGCGAGGATTTCCCTCAGGATCCCAGGGTTCAGCTGATGGAGGCCGTGAAGGCCGTGTTCCGTTCCTGGGACAACCCCCGTGCCATTGTTTACAGAAGGATGAACGACATCCCCGGCGACTGGGGCACTGCGGTCAATGTCCAGACCATGGTATTCGGAAACATGAGCAATACCTCCGGCACGGGCGTTGCCTTTACCAGAAATCCCTCCACCGGTGAGAAGGGCATCTACGGCGAGTACCTGATCAACGCCCAGGGCGAGGACGTGGTGGCAGGTGTCCGGACGCCCCAGCCGATCACGAAGCTGGAGCAGGATCTGCCCAAGTGCTACCGCCAGTTCATGGAGATCGCAAACAAGCTGGAAGACCATTACTGCGACATGCAGGATATGGAATTTACCATTCAGGAAGGACAGCTTTTCTTCCTTCAGACCAGAAACGGCAAGAGGACGGCTCCTGCGGCCATTCAGATCGCCTGCGACCTGGTGGACGAAGGCAAGATCACGCCGGAGGAGGCTGTGTGCAGGATCGAGGCCAAGTCCCTGGATCAGCTCCTTCATCCCACCTTCGACGCTACGGCACTGAAGGCGGGCGAGGTGATCGGAAGTGCCCTTCCCGCATCTCCCGGCGCTGCCGCCGGCAAGGTGTACTTTACCGCCGAGGATGCGAAGAACGCCCATGAGAAGGGCGAGAGAGTCATCCTTGTCCGTCTGGAGACTTCCCCGGAGGATATCGAGGGCATGCATGCGGCAGAAGGCATCCTGACGGTCCGGGGCGGCATGACCTCCCATGCGGCCGTTGTTGCCAGAGGCATGGGAACCTGCTGCGTATCCGGATGCGGCGACATCAAGATCAACGAAGAAGAGAAGAGATTCGAGCTGGGCGGCTACACCTTCACGGAGGGAGACTACATTTCCCTGGACGGCACCACCGGCAAGATCTACAAGGGCGACATTCAGACCGTGGAGGCTTCCGTGGGCGGAAACTTCGGACGGATCATGCGCTGGGCGGACCAGTACCGGAAGCTCCAGGTGCGCACCAATGCCGACACGCCCGCCGATACGGAGAACGCCGTGAAGCTTGGCGCCGAGGGCATCGGCCTGTGCCGGACGGAGCACATGTTCTTTGATCCTGACCGGATCCCGAAGATCCGCAAGATGATCCTTTCCGACACGGTGGAAGCGAGAGAGGCGGCGCTTAATGAGCTGATCCCCTTCCAGAAGGAGGATTTCAAGGCCATGTACAAGGCGCTCAAGGGCCGCCCCATGACCGTGCGTTATCTGGATCCGCCGCTCCATGAGTTCATCCCCACCGATCCCGAGGATATCCGGGCACTGGCGGAGGACATGGGACTTACGCCGGAGCAGGTACAGGCCAAGTGCGACGAGCTTCATGAGTTCAACCCGATGATGGGCCACCGTGGGTGCCGTCTGGCCGTGACCTATCCGGAGATCGCCAAGATGCAGACCAGGGCCATCATCGAGGCCGCCATCGAAGTCAAGGACGAGATGGGCTACGACATCGTTCCCGAGATGATGATCCCTCTCGTGGGCGAGAAGAAAGAGCTGAAATACGTGAAGAGCGTGGTCATCGCCACCGCCGAGGAAGTCATGAAGGAGAAAGGCGCTTACATCAATTACCATGTGGGCACCATGATAGAGATCCCTCGTGCCGCCCTGACGGCCGACCAGATCGCCGAGGAGGCGGAGTTCTTCTCCTTCGGTACCAACGATCTGACCCAGATGACCTTCGGCTTCTCCCGCGACGACGCCGGGAAGTTCCTGCCGTCCTACTATGAGAACAAGATCTACGAGTCCGATCCCTTTGCGAAGCTGGATCAGGAGGGCGTGGGCCAGTTGGTCGCCATGGCTTCCGAGAAAGGCCGTTCCACCAATCCGAACCTTAAGATCGGTATCTGCGGCGAGCACGGCGGCGATCCCAGCTCCGTGGAATTCTGCCACAAGATCGGCTTAAACTACGTGTCCTGCTCCCCGTTCCGGGTGCCGATCGCAAGACTGGCTGCGGCCCAGGCGGCGATAAACAATGTAGGAAAATAGAATATAAGCCAGTCTATTTTGGAACTTTTGTAGTGACTCGTGAAGATGTGCAAAAATATATGGCGCATCACCCACAGT
>JAAWRC010000037.1 GCA_022800815.1 Lachnospiraceae bacterium
GATCTCCGCAGGTGCGGGCTTCATCGTGGCTCTGACCGGGGAGATCATGACCATGCCCGGACTTCCCAAGGTGCCGGCGGCCGAGAAGATCGACGTGGATGAGACCGGAAAGATCACCGGACTGTTTTAAACCAGATTAAGAAACGTAAATTTAAGGGGGGAGCCGTCACGGCTCCCCTCCTTGCGTCTGTGCGGGGCTTTTTTCATTGCATTTCACTTTTGAGTGCTGTAGAATGAATGTAAACGGGCGATAAAAAGGTATGAGAAAAGAGGAAGCAGGAGGCACTCTTATGCGAATGGAAATTCCGGCCCACGTGGCGTTTATCATTGATACACTGGAGAGGGCGGGCTTTGAGGCGTATGCCGTGGGAGGCTGCGTGCGGGATGCGATCCTGGGGCGGGAGCCGGAGGATTGGGACATCACCACGTCGGCCAGGCCGGGGCAGGTGAAGCGGCTGTTCAGGCGGACGGTGGATACGGGTATCAAGCACGGCACGGTCACGGTGCTTCTGAAAACCTGCGGCTACGAGGTGACCACCTATCGGATAGACGGGGAATACGAAGATGCGAGGCATCCGAAGGAGGTGGCCTTCACGGCCAGCCTCACGGAGGATTTAAAGAGGCGGGATTTCACCATCAATGCCATGGCCTACAGTCCGAAAGCGGGACTTATTGATGAGTTTGAGGGTATGGAGGATTTGCGCAGGGGAATCATCCGTGCGGTGGGGGATGCGGGAGAGCGGTTTACGGAGGATGCGCTTCGGATTCTTCGGGCGGTCCGGTTCTCGGCCCAGCTTGGCTTTGCGATTGAGGAGGAGACCGCGGCCGCCATCCGAAAGATGGCGGGGAGACTTTCCCTTATCAGCAGGGAGCGGATCCAGGTGGAGCTTGACAAGCTTCTTCGCTCGGATCATCCGGAATCTATCAAGCGGGCTTATGAGCTTGGGATCACGGCGGTCCTCATGCCGGAGTTTGACCGCATCATGGAGACACCCCAGAGAAACCGCTACCATGACCTGTCCGTGGGGGAGCATACCCTCAAGGCCCTCAGGTATGTGAGGGCGGACCATCTGCTCCGTTGGACCATGCTGCTCCATGATTTCGGAAAACCGAAGGCCAGCCTCATGGACTCGGACGGGACGATCCACTTCCACGGCCATGCCAGGATCAGTGCGGAGCTTGCAAGGGAGATCCTCAAGGGTCTCAAATTTGACAATGCCACCCTGGAGGCAGTGACAAAGCTGGTGTATTACCATGATTTCCCTTTTCCGGTCTCAAAGGCGGGAGTGAGGAAGGCCCTGAACCGCCTGGGGGAGGAGTTATTTCCGCTGTTATTGGAGGTCTGCGAGGCGGACAGCCGGGGAAAAAACCAGTATGCCCAGGAGACGTACCTGCCGAAGCTTCTTATGATCCAAAGATATTACCGGGAGATCAAAGAGGCGGGGGACTGCGTTTCCCTGAAAGACCTGGCCATCAACGGCCGCGACCTGATCGCAGCCGGCATGAAGCCGGGGAAGGAGCTGGGAAACGTCCTGGAACGGTGTCTGGAGGAGGTGCTGGAGCACCCGGAGAAGAATACGAGGGAATCCCTGTTGGAGCTTGCGGGGCTGCACTTCGATGCCCATCTTCCTTGATTATTCCGCATCATCCGGGGATGGAGACCTTTCTTCCGGGAGCCGGCGCCGTGTGAGGAGGAGCGATATCGGCATTTTGCCTGAAAAACCTCGTTTTCTTGTGGGGGGGAAAGGGTAGCCCTTTTGGTAATATGCACGAAAATGCATAAACCTCCTTGACAATTTCAGAAAGGAATGATATAACATTTTCCAACATCAAGTGACAGTTTAATTTAATTCTTATTCAGAGAGGGTGTTGAAAATGAAGAAGAGACAAATTAAAGTATCAAGAGTTGAAGATGCAAAGGAACTGGTTTCGAAGGCGAGCAAATGTAGCTTTGACGTTGATGTGTATTATAACAGGATGGTGGTGGATGCCAAATCCATCTTGGGCGTCATGAGCTTGGATCTGAGCCAGCCATGGACCGTCCAATATAGCGGGGCGGATACGGGACTGGAACACGTGCTGGATCGCTTCGCAATCTATTGATTCAAAAACTTGAGGGAAGTACAAAAACGGGCGGTATCCGGTCTTTTCGGCGGATATCGCTCTTTTGTGCAAACGCCGATGCAGAGGAAATTCAGGGAGAAGTGTTAAGGCTATGAAGGTGGTTTTAGGCTCCATGAATCTGCAGAGGATCAGGGGTGCCTGCCAGGGGTCGGAGCTGCCCCTGACCCGAGAGGAATGGTACGGACTTTATCAGGCAACCGGAAAAGTGGTCCCGTAAAACAAATCGGCAAAGAGGGGAGACGCTGTGGCAAGGCTTACGGAAAACAGGATTCGAATCTCCGTGCGGAATCTGGTGGAATTTCTTCTTCGCAGCGGCGACATCGACAACCGCAGAAAAGGGAAAAAAGAGGTGGAGGCCATGGCGGCCGGGGCGAGGATGCATCGGAAAATTCAGAGCCGCATGGGCGCCGGGTATGAGGCGGAGGTCCCCCTGAAGGCCGACTACGAGGTGGAGGAGCTGGTGATCTCGCTGGAGGGGCGGGCCGACGGGCTGTTTGTCCGGGACGGGGTCCCCACGGTGGACGAGATCAAAGGAGTCTACTGGGATATCGGAGCCCTGGAGGAGCCCCTTCCCGTCCACAGGGCCCAGGCCATGTGCTACGCCTGCATGGCGCTGGACGGCGGACGCTGGAACCGGGAGCCGGGAGGAGGGACGCCGGCCGGGTCGGAGCCGCCCCTGGTCGGCGTCCAGATCACCTACTGCCATCTGGAGAGCGAGGAGATACGCCGTTTCGAGGAGCGGCTCTCCCCGGCGGAGGTCCGCCGCTTTGCGGCCCGTCTTCTGGAAGAATATGCGGCCTGGGGAACCTTCCTCTATCACCACAGGAGACAGAGGAACGCTTCCATCAAGGGACTCCCCTTCCCTTTTTCCTATCGGCCCGGACAGCGGAGGCTGGCAGTAGCGGCATATCGGGCCATGGAGCAGAAAAGAAACCTGTTCATCCAGGCCCCCACGGGGATTGGAAAGACCATGTCCGTCCTGTTCCCGGCGGTCATGGCCGTGGGGGAGGGCCTGGGGGACAAAATTTTTTATCTGACGGCAAAGACCATCACCAGGACGGCGGCGGAGGAAGCGCTGGAGATCCTGCGCAGGAAGGGCTTGCACATGTCTTCCATCACCCTGACGGCGAAGGAGAAGCTCTGTCCCCTGACGGAGGAGGGAAAACGACCGGAATGCAATCCGGAGGCCTGTCCACGGGCGAAGGGGCATTTTGACCGGGTGAACGAGGCGGTGTTCGATTATATTCACCGGGAGGAAAAAGCCGGCCGGGAGAGTGTGCTCGCCTGGTGCGAACGATATCGGGTCTGCCCCCACGAATTTTCATTGGATTTGAGTGACTGGCTGGACGTGGTCATCTGCGATTACAATTACGTGTTCGACCCCAACGTACAGCTCAAGCGGTATTTTGCGGAAGGGAATGACGGGGAATACCTGTTTCTGGTGGACGAGGCCCACAATCTGGTGGAGCGGGCCAGGGAGATGTACAGCGCCGGACTTTACAAAGAGGATTTTCTGACGGTCCGGACCCTGGTGAAACCCTACAGCTCCAAGCTGGCAAGACGCCTTTCCTCCTGCAACAAAATGCTTCTGGAGATGAAGCGGGAGGGCGACGGTCCCATGGTGCGGGATTCGGTGGACGCCTTTGCCATGGCCCTTGCGGGAGCCTACGGGGAAATGGAGAAGTTTCAGGAGGAATTCCGGGTGCTGGACGGAGACGAGGACTTCGGCAATTTTTATCTGGAGGTCCGCCACTTTTTAAACATGTACGAGCAACTGGACGACTCCTACTGCGTTTACACGGAGCCGGTGAACGAGCGCTCCTTTTTGCTCAGACTTTACTGCGTGAGCCCGGCAAAAAAACTTTCCGAATGCCTGAGCAGGGGAAACAGCACCGTGTTTTTTTCGGCGACGCTTCTCCCTATCCGCTACTATAAGGAATTGCTCTGCGGAAATGCGGAGGAATATGCGGTGTATGCGCCTTCCCCCTTTGATCCATCAAAGCGGTTTCTGGCTGCGGCAGGGGACGTGAGCAGCCGCTACAAACGGAGGAACCGCCGGGAGTATGAACGCATCCTCGACTATGTCCTGACGGCCGTTTCGGGGAAGAAGGGGAATTACCTGGTGTACTTTCCTTCCTATTCTTATATGGAGGCGGTTTATCAGGCGGCCCTTCTCCGGGGGCTTGCGGACGGTCCGGAATTTCTCGTCCAGTCCCCCCGGATGACGGAGGCGGACCGGGAGGAATTTCTGGCCCGGTTTGAAAAAGAGCGGGAGGGCTCCCTGGCGGCATTCTGCGTCATGGGCGGTATTTTTTCGGAGGGAATCGACCTCAGGGGGGAGAGGCTCATCGGCGTTCTGGTGGTGGGGACGGGACTTCCGGGAATCTGCACGGAGCGGGAAATTTTAAAGGGATGGTATGAAAAACGGGGAAAAGACGGCTTTTCCTACGCCTATCGCTACCCCGGGATGAATAAAGTTTTGCAGGCGGCAGGCCGGGTGATCCGCACAAATACTGACGAAGGGATTATTTTATTGCTGGATGACAGGTTCCTTTCTGGTGAATATCGACGATTGTTTCCCGGGGAATGGGAGGACTGTCATGTGATAAATTATGAAAAATTGCCTGCCCTTCTGGAAGATTTCTGGCGAATGGCAGAAAATAGAAAGACCTATTTACAAATGGAAGAAGGAGTGCTATGATGTAGCCAACATAAGAAAGTTATGTTAGACCAAGAAAGGAGATATCAGTTATGAAGGTCAAGAATGTCAAAGATGTTGAGAAGCTTTTCAAGGTGATCGACGAGTGCAAAGGCAAGGTCGAGCTGGTAACCAATGAAGGTGACAGGCTGAACCTGAAATCCAAGCTGACGCAGTATGTTGCTCTGGCCAATGTGTTTGCCGATAAGACCATCGGTGAGATGGAACTGATCGCTCACGAACCCGAGGATGTGCAGAAGCTTGTGATGTTCATGTACGACGGCGAAGTGTAAGAGCAGCAGCGGGAGCTGTACCAATATCCCGCATTTTAAAAAGAACCAGACGCCGCTTCCAGGACGGAAGGGCGATGATCATATAGAGAAGAGAAGTTTACTCCGTAAAAAGGCGCTCGAAATAGAACTTGAGCGCCTTTTTTGGTAACTTGTCGAAAGGCCGGAGAGGGCTGGTGATGAGGACCTTTCTGTGCAGATTGATGAAAAAATAAAAAAAGACTCCCAAAACGAGGAGTTCCCGGAGCATGTGCTCCGGGATAATTATGAAAATCTATATACATTTTGACGAAAAACCTAGAATAAAAACAACTTTTTTGTATAAATAGGATAGCAATCATTTTTGAATAAAATATGAATGCAATATGAATAAATTGTAAATATTGCGGCTGATGCAGAAACAGGAGGAGGTAAACATGGAGGAAGCGAGGAGGGCGGTCATCGTGGTGGGACACAGGAATCCGGATACGGATTCCATCTGTTCGGCCATCGCCTATGCGAGGCTGAAACAGTCCCGGTCGGGGAGGGAGCACAAGCCCTGCCGGGCGGGGGCGGTCAATCCGGAAACCCAGTACGTGCTGGATAAATTTCACGTTCCTGCGCCGGAGCTCATCGAGGACGTCCGCACCCAGGTGAAGGACATTGAGATTCGAAAGACCAAGGGGGTTCGCTCCAGCATTTCTCTGAAAAAGGCGTGGACTCTCATGAAGGAGCTGGGGGTGGTGACTCTTCCCATCACCAGGGACAACCGGTTGGAGGGGCTGATCACCATCGGGGACATTGCAAACTCCTACATGAACGTCTATGACAGCGCCATTTTGTCGGCGGCCCGCACCCAGTTCGTCAACATCAGGGAGACGCTGGAGGGGGCCGTGGTGGTCGGCGACGAGAGAAATTATTTTGACAGGGGGAAGGTTTTGGTGGCGGCGGCCAACCCGGACCTGATGGAGTCCTACATCGAGGAGCATGACCTGGTGATCCTGGGAAACCGCTACGAGTCCCAGCTCTGCGCCATCGAGATGAATGCGGGATGTATCGTGGTCTGCGACGGCGCCCCCGTGTCCATGACCATTAAGAAGCTGGCGGAGGACCATGGGTGCACGGTGATCTCCACGCCCTTCGACACTTTCACGGCCTCCAGGCTGATCAACCAGAGCATGCCCATCGGGTACTTTATGACGACGAAGCAGATCATAAGCTTCGACCTGGAGGATTACACGGACGACATCAAGGACATCATGGCCAGCAAGAGACATCGGGATTTCCCGATCCTGGACCGGGACGGCCGTTATCAGGGGATGATTTCCAGGCGGAACCTGCTGGGCATGAAGCGCAAGGAGGTGATCCTGGTGGATCACAACGAGCGCTCCCAGGCGGTGTCCGGCATTGAGAGTGCGGAGATTCTGGAGATCATCGACCACCACCGGCTGGGAAGCCTGGAGACCATCGGGCCCGTGTTCTTCCGCAATCAGCCCCTGGGCTGCACGGGGACGATTGTCTGCCAGATGTACCGGGAGGCCGGGGTGGAGATCGGGCCGGAGGTGGCGGGGCTTCTCTGCAGCGCCATCGTCTCGGACACGCTCCTCTACCGCTCCCCCACCTGCACCGGAGCGGACAGGGAGGCGGCGGAGGCGCTGGCGAAGATCGCTGGTATCGACACGAAGCAGCTTGCCAGGGAGATGTTCGCCGCCGGGAGCAACTTAAAAAAGAAGTCGGAGAAGGATATTTTTTATCAGGATTACAAGGTCTTCGACATCGACGGCACCACGGTGGGAATCTCACAGATCAGCTCCATGGACGTGACGGAATTCGTGGAGTTGAAGGAGCGGATGACGCCCTACATCGAGAAGATGAAGAACAAGCACAAGGTGGACATGCTGTTCTTCATGCTGACGAGCATCCTGGACGAGTCCACGGAGGTGCTCTGCGACGGGACGGGCGGAGTCCAGCTTTTGGAGCAGGCTTTTCCCGGCTGTGCCGTTAGCGAGTTTTCCGTGACGCTGCCCGGCGTGGTGTCACGGAAGAAGCAGTTCGTGCCGGCGCTGGTGCTGGTGATGCAGGGGTGAGCGGAACATCGTCAAAGTAATTGTTTAGCGAGACAGGGATTGAGGATGCCGGGCTGAGCCTGCGTCTGTGGTCGTGGAGATACACTTGGAAGGGGAAGAGCGGAACATCTCCATAAGCAGACGATAGGAGGTTTGGTGGATTTTGCGAGCATAGCTGCGGGCAATTTTCGCCGCCCGGTTTGTTAGCGGTAAAATTGCCCGCAAACAGGCGGTGGAGCAAAATCTGCCAAACCGAACGTGGTTGCGTTGGAGATGTTCCGCTCTTCCCCGTCGAAAGAGAAAGGATATTTGATATGAGGTATAACTGGAACAACATTACCCTGATCGGCATGCCTGCGGCCGGAAAGAGCACGGTGGGCGTGCTTCTGGCGAAACGGCTGGGCTATCGGTTCCTGGACTCGGACCTTCTGATTCAGGAGAAGGAGGAGCGCCTTTTGAAGGAGATCATTGCCGCCGAGGGCCTGGAGGGGTTCCTGGCCATCGAGGAACGGATCAACCGGGAGATTGATGCGAGACGGACGGTGATCGCACCGGGGGGTAGCGTGATCTACGGGCCGTCGGCCATAGAGCATTTCAGGGAGATCGGCACGGTCGTCTATCTGAAGATCAGCTATGAGGAGCTGGAGAAGCGTCTGGGAAACCTGGTGGACCGGGGCGTGGCCCTGAAGGACGGGATGAGCCTTCTGGATTTGTATGAGGAGCGGATCCCGCTCTATGAGAAATATGCGGACGTCACCATCGAGGAGGCCGGAAAGTCCGGCGGACAGGTGGTCGACGAGCTTCGGATGCTGGTGGAGTGGGGATGAAGGCGGGACATGGAGCGAACGGGGAATGGCCAGAATCATTTGTGAGAGGTTCTGCCAGGAAACTGCTTTGCTTATGGAAGGATGTCGCTTTTGCAGATGGTTGTCTGCTAAAGCGGCATTTTTTGTGATTACATGGCTGCTCTCTTGCCAGTTTCTGCGAAAAAATTTTAGTGAAAAAATTAAGAAACACCAAAATGACTCTACCAAGAAACAGAGGAAGAAACATTGCAGGTGGGAACGGGACTTTCTTACTCTGTTGTCAGGGAGAGCGTTCTTTACGGCCAGTTCACGACCCTGGAAAAACCGGGGGAACAGGAAGACCTGCCATTTTGCACCCTGGAGGAGGCGTGCCGGAACGTTGAGGAGACGGTGAAAGCACTGGGGGTGGAACAGGTTCGTCTGGAAAAGGCCTGTACGATTGATTACAAAGCCATGCAGGAAAAGGAGGACACCTGGAAGGACGATCCGGACTTTGTAGAGAGAGTCGAGGAAAAAAACTATCCCTATAAAGGGACGTGGGAACCTGAGGACGGAATGTACACGATCTCTCTGGAAATCCTGCAGGATCAGGTGCCGGTCTATGATAAATTTTATACGGATACAAATGGAAATGAGATCGGGGGATATGGGGCAGAAGCCAGATATACGAAAGATGGAATCATTGCCCTGCATGTGGACGGCTGTCCGGAGATTCAAAAAGAATCGGACCAATGGGACATTTTGGGTGCGGAAGACATTGCCGACCGCCTGGAAGACAAATTTGAGCTGTTGATTATGACGGGGGATTTGAAAATTTCAGAGTTTCAGTTAATGTATCTGACGGCGCTTGATGAACAGGGAGGCCTGCAATTGATTCCAATCTGGAGGGTAAAAACAGAGCAGGAGCGGACGGTTGACGGGATTATGGAACTGTATGGTTATAATGAGCTGCCCGAGGAGGAACAGGAGGAAGTGAGGAAATCCCTTGAGGAGGACGTGAAGGATCGTCCGGTGGAGGTCGGCTATATTTATTATCATGCGAAATCGGGGGAGGAGCTCTTGCTGCCGTGATGGGAAAAGCTGTAAAAAGAAAACAAAGGTGTTATTTGACCGTGGACTTTAAAAGGCTGTTTACCGGATATCCGTTTTATGTCGCCGCCGGGGGAATCTGGGGAATCAATCTTTTAAACGTTTTGGACGAGATGCGGGTGGTAAGGGAGACCACGGTTCTTTATTTGTTTAACGGACGGGCCGTCGTGGGCGCTTTTGAAATGCTTTTGATCTTTTTTGCGGTTCTGCCCTATTGCATGAGCTTTGCCGTGGATTGGGATTATGGGTATTATAAACAGGCGCTGATCCGGGGAAAGAGACGATACTATCTTTTGTCAAAATAGTGACGGTGGCGGCGGGGACACTGTTGGCTACGGTTCTTGGGTATCTGCTATTTGTCCTGACGCTCAGGATGTTTTATCCCCTGTTTCCGGAGACGGCGGAGGATCTGCGGTATTATATGGGACTGGCACCGACGGCCTTTCCGGATGCCGCTTTTACCGCCGTGCCGCAGATCTATTATCTGGTTACCATATTGCCGGAAGCATTCCTGTATGCGTTTCTGGCCTGCTTTTCACTGTATATCTCGAGCTGTTCCACAAACCGTTTCGTGATACTCAGCGCACCGGTTATTTTCTATTATATCTACAATCATTTGTCGGGAACGCTCCGGCTGCCGGATATCCTTGCGTGGCAGTTACACAGAACGGGAGTGTTTCCGGATTTGCCGTGGCGGCAGAATTTATTGTACACGGCAGGATATTATGCCATTTGGATTGTTTTCATGGGGATTTTGTTTGCCGGACGGGCAAGGAGGAAGATTCAGGGTGAGTGTTAAAAAAATATGGGCGATCATATGCGGAAACCTGTCCGTGTGCTTTCGGACACCGAGATTTTATATTGCGGTGATACTGGTGGCGATCTTGTTTCAGCAAATGACGGGGCCGATCCGGACGTTCTGTGCGCAGACGGGCTACTCCGTCACTCCATGGCTGTTCCCGCACTTTATGGGAGAGCATTATATTCAGAATATTTTTTCTCTGGGGATTGTGTTGATTTTTTGTGACGCCCCGTTTATCAAAAATAATACTCCTTACGTCATATTGCGCACGGGGCGGAGGAAATGGCTCTGGTCCCAGATCGGATACATCGTCGTCAATTCGTTCCTTTATTGCGCAGCGCTTTACATGGTCAGTTTGCTTCTGGTTCTGCCCTACCTGACAATTGACGGCGGCTGGGGAAAGGTGATCGGCACTTTGGCACAGACAAACGCTTTTTATCAGATCGGGACGATCCGGATGGACTATCAGCTGATCGTTGGTTTTGAACCGTGGCAGGCGATGTTCCTTTCCATGGCGATGGGAGTAGCCGTGTGTACGTTTATCGGCCTGCTGATGATGTGCGTCAACCTGTTCGGCCATATTTACCTTGGGCCGGTAGCGGGGGCGGCAGTCGCCTTCACGCCCTATCTGGCAGATATCTTCTCAGATATGTATGCGGGATATTATGTGGCTCCACCTGCCTGGATGGAGATTACCATGCTGGGAAAGAACTCTCTGTCCCCTTATCCGACGGTTCAATATGCGGTTTTATTTTTGGCCGGGGGAATCTTTTTGTTTATTTGCTGCGCCCACTGGAAATTCAGGAGACAGGTGATCGAGGTCATGTCGACGGAAGGCTGACGGAGAGGAGAGGCATATGGATTACGTAGAAGTAAAAAATGTGACGAAACGGTTTCAGAAGTTCGTGGCGCTGGACAAGGTTTCCATTTCCTTTGAACAGGGAAAAATTCACGGGATTATCGGAAGAAATGGCAGCGGAAAAACGGTATTGTTCAAATGCATATGCGGGTTTATGCATCCGGAAGAAGGAGAAATCCTGGTCGGGGGAAGGCGGATCGGGAAAGATGCGGACATGGTGGAAGGGGCCGGAATTATCATAGAGGCCCCGGGTTTTCTGCCCGGTTATAGCGGATTTCGGAATTTGATGTTTTTGGCTCGGTTATCGGGAGGCATGACAAAAGACGAGATCAGGAGGCTGTTAAAATTGGTGGGATTAAATCCGGCAGATCGAAAGCCGGTTTCCAAGTACTCCATGGGAATGCGCCAGAGGCTGGGCATTGCCCAGGCGATCATGGAGAATCCGCCTCTGTTGATCCTGGACGAGCCCATGAACGGGCTGGACAATCAGGGGGTGGAAGATATCCGGGAGCTTCTGCTGAAATTGAAGGAGGAGGGAAAGACCATTCTCCTGGCCAGCCACAACAGGGAGGACATTTCTGTGCTCTGTGATACGGTGGTGGAGATCGACCGGGGAAAAATCACGTAAATGATATTTTGGGGGAACGGCCCGGCGCATTTCTGGCGGGACGGGTGACGGGATCTGAGGGAAGGTCGTTTCTAAGGCTTTCCCTTTTTCCATGTCTGTCACGGCACGGCATTATGGGGAATGCAGTCTTTTTTGCGTAAGAGACAGCCCCGGTTGGCAGCGAAAGTTTGTGAAAATACGGCGTTTGTGGGGATTCTCGCCTTCATTTCTTAAGAAAAGTTTAAGAATAGTCATGTTTTTTTCTATTGTCCTTTGCGGAAGGATAATGTATGATATAAAACGATAAGTTCCATGGAGACAGAGAAAGGCTGTTGCAAGGTGAGTTCTCTTGATTAAAGACAATCAGAAGCATCTGAACCGGATTCACGTGGTGATCGATGCTGTTATTATCGTAATCGCATATTTGGTCGCATACGGGATCATCTTCGGATTCTCAGGGAACAACGCCGGACTTCCGAGGGGCATTTATTTCAGCGCCCTGCTTTACATTGTGCCGGGCGGATTGATTTTATACTGGTTTTTCCATCTGTACGAGCCCATGCGGGTCATGGGACGGCGGCTGGAGCTTTTCAACGTCATGCGGGCCAACGTGGTGGGGGCCATGCTCATCACCCTGGTGCTGTACCTGGGGAAGGACCGGCTGATTCATTTCTCCCGCCAGATGACCTTCCTGTTCATTCTGTTTAACTTCATCCTGGAATCGGGCTTCCGCCTGACGCTGCGGAGCGTGCTGCGCTCCTTTCGCCGGAAGGGGTACAATCAGAAGCACGTGCTGCTCATCGGTTACAGCCGGGCGGCGCAGAGCTACATTGACCGGGTGTCGGCCAATCCGGACTGGGGGTACCTGATCCGGGGGATTCTGGACGACCATGCGGAGCGGGGGACGGAGTACAAGGGGGTTCGGGTCATGGGCCCCATCGCCAACCTGGAAGAGATTCTTCCCATGAACCGTCTGGATGAAATAGCCATAACCCTGAGCATCAATGAATATGATAAACTGGAACGAATCGTGAACGCCTGTGAGAAATCCGGCGTACATACAAAGTTCATTCCGGATTATAATAAAGTTATACCGACCAAGCCCTACACGGAGGATCTTTTGGGACTTCCGGTGATCAACATCCGGAACGTTCCCCTGACGGATTCCTTCAATGCGGCGGTAAAGCGTCTGATTGACATTCTCGGAGGCCTGTTTGCGGCCACGCTTTTTTCACCGGTCATGGTGGTCGTGGCTCTTGCCGTGAAGATTACCTCCAGGGGCCCCGTGATTTTCAGCCAGGAGCGGGTGGGACTTCACAATCGTCCCTTTAAGATGTACAAGTTCCGCTCCATGGAGGTGCAGATGCCCTCGGAGGAGAAGAGCGCCTGGACCACGAAGAATGACCCCAGGGTCACGGCGGTGGGGAAATTTATCCGCAAGACCAGCATCGACGAGCTTCCCCAGCTTTTCAATATTATCAAGGGCGACATGAGCCTGGTGGGCCCCAGGCCGGAGCGGCCTCATTTCGTGGAAAAGTTTCGGGAGGAGATCCCGAGATACATGGTGAAGCACCAGGTGCGTCCGGGACTGACCGGCTGGGCCCAGGTCAACGGTTATCGGGGAGATACCTCCATCACGAAGCGTATTGAGTATGACCTGTATTATATAGAAAACTGGAGTCTTGGCCTGGACTTCAAGATTATTTTTCTGACGTTTTTTAAGGGCTTTATCAATAAAAATGCCTATTAGAAGATAGAAAATACAGAAAGGAACAGGCGATGAAGTACAGAGACGACGAGTATGAATACGAGAGCCGTAGGCGCAACATGGAACAGCGCAGGCGGGTACGTCCGGATGCGGAGATGACTTCACAGCGGAGAAACAGTCCGGCAGGCGGCAGGACGGCGTCCTCCGGTACAAGAAGTACGGCGAGTGCGGGGCGGGCGTCCGGAACCAGAGGCGGGGCCGACCCTTATGGAACCAGAAGGGCGGCGGGGAGCACGTCTGGCGCAAGAGCCTCTTCGGCGGGAAGGAGTGCGTCCGGGGCGAGGAATGCATCTGCTCCCAGGACCCAGACGTCCAGGGGACGCGCCGGAGTCGATCCCTACGACAGAAGTTATCAGGCGGGCCATTACGGAGAGACCGGGCAGAGAAAGCGCCAGGGGGCGCCGCAGGATGCGGAGAGAAGAGGGAAGAGGCCTCTGTCCGCAAAGGCGAAGAAAAAGAGACGTATCAGGAGAATCCTGTTTGCGGTGGAGGGAATTCTGCTTCTGGTGGTTCTGGGCGGCCTGTTCGTGATCTCCAAGTGGGATAAGATCCAGAAGGCGACCTTTGGGAAGAAGGACGTCCATGTCAACGAGCTTTCGGAGAACACGATCCAGAGCATGGAGGGCTATCGGACCATCGCCATATTCGGGGCCGACGAAGAGGGCAGCCACAGCGACGTGATCATGATTGCCAATATCGACAATAAGACAAAGGAAGTCACGCTGACGTCGGTGCTCCGGGACACCTACTGGAACGTTCCGGACATAAGCAACGGAATCGAGGACAAATATGCGAAAGCCAACAACGCCTACCATACGGGAGGCGACCTGGGAGCCCTCAACGCCCTCAACAAGAATCTGGATCTGAATATTACGGAGTACGTGACCGTCAACTGGTATGCGGTGTCCCAGGTGGTGGATCTTCTGGACGGCATGGAAATCGACGTGCCGGAGACCATGATGGGGGAGATCAACGGATACATCACCAACACCCAGCAGGAGGCCAGGAGCTGGGCTCCGGGCGGCCCCGGCAAGGGAGTGAAGGGCACGACGCAGATTGACGGGCCGGGCCTTCAGACCCTGGACGGTCTGCAGACGGTGGCCTACTGCCGGATCCGTCATGGGAACGGCGGCGACGACGGCCGTGCGCAGAGACAGCGGGAAGTGGTGACTCAGATTTTGGAAAAAGCCAAGAAGGCCAGCCCGGCAAAGCTTCTGCAGATTTGCGAGGCGGTGTTCCCGGAGGTCAGAACCAACCTGACGCTGGCGGACGTGCTGGCGCTGGCACCCGACATCGGAGGCTACAAGATTGTCAGCCAATTCCCCTTCCCCTACCATCAGATCGACGCACTGGTGGGAAGCAGCGGCTCGGTGAAGGTGCCTCTCGGACTGGCGGACGACGTGACGCAGCTGCATCTGGACCTGTTCGGGGATGACAAGTACGTGCCGTCGGAAACGGTGCAGAAGATCAGCAACAAAATCGAGGACCTGACCGGCTACAGCGCCGAGGATCGGACGGATTGAATACAAAAGGCAGCCATGGACAAATGAGCCATGGCTGCTTTTTCATGATAAAAAGAAACTTTTTTTGATTGCAGGCGTCATAGTTGTGCTTACAGCGCTGTCCCTGTCAGCATCTCATAAGCCTGGAGATACTTCCCGATGGTCTTCTCCACAATATCCTCCGGAAGCGTCCAGCCACTTTCGGGATGGGCCTTCAGCCAGTCGCGGGCGAACTGCTTGTCGAAGGAGGGCTGTCCGTGGCCGGGCTCGTAACCGTCGGCGGGCCAAAAGCGGGAGCTGTCCGGCGTCAGCATTTCGTCGCCCAGGACGATGTCGCCGTTCTCGTCGAGGCCGAACTCGAACTTGGTGTCGGCAATGATGATGCCGTGGGTCAATGCGTAGTCTGCACATTTTTTATAGAGGGCCAGGGTGCAGTCCCGGAGCTTCTTTGCGTATTCTTCTCCCTTTCCGGGGAAGTGCTTTTCCAGGTGGACGATGCTCTGCTCGTAGGAGATGTTCTCGTCGTGGTCGCCGATCTCCGCCTTGGTGGAAGGAGTGTAGATGGGTTCGGGAAGCTTGTCCGACTCTTTCAGGCCCTTCGGCAGGCGGATGCCGCAGACCGTGCCCTCCTTCTGATAGCTGGCCCAGCCGCTTCCGGTAATGTAGCCGCGGACGATGCACTCCAACGGCAGCATCCGGAGCTTTTTGCACATCATGCTGTTTCCGTCAAAGGCGGGCTGCCGGAAAAATTTAGGCATGTCTTTCACGTCGGTGGAGATCATGTGGTTGGGGAGGATGTCCGCCGTCATGTCAAACCAGAATTTGGACATCTGGGTGAGGACCGTCCCCTTCTTTGTCACCGTGTTTTTCAGAATCACGTCAAAACAACTGATCCGGTCCGTGGCGACCATGATCAGGCTGTCGCCGTTATCGTAAATTTCTCGGACCTTGCCTTCTTTCACAGGTTTCATGTCTTATACCTCGCTATGTTTGAATTGAATGTCGATGCAGACGCCGGGCCTGCAATACCATATAGATACCAGATTTTAAAGCAAAGAGCAAGAGGATTCCGCCAAAAACAACGACGAGACAGGAATTTATTTTTGCTTCCGGTCCTTGATCTTGAAGTACACGAGCTGCACGTTGCTGTTTCCGCTGGCTTGATTGCGCTTTACGTCGAAAAGCCCCAGGGAATTGATGAAGGGCGTAAATTTGGAAAAGCCGAAATTCCGCACGTCGAAATCCGGAAACCGCTTGGCCAGCTGGTTGCCAAGCTCTGCGGAGAAGATCCAGCCGTCGTCGTCGGAGCATTCCTTGGCGAGGGTCAAGATGGCCTTTTTGATCATCTTGAGGTTGGTCTGGGGCTCCGGTTCCTTGGGCTTCTGTCTGGCTTTCTTTGCGGGGGCCGTTTTCTCCTTCTTTGCAGGGGCCGCCTTTTCCTGGTCGGCGGGCGGCTCGATCTCCTTTTCCGGGTCAGAGTCGGACTCGTTGGAGAGGAGGATGTCCAGATATTTGAACTGGTTGCAGGCGGAGATGAATGGCTTTGGCGTCTTGCTCTCCCCCATGCCGATGACCTGCATGCCGGATTCCCGAAGCCTTGCCGCCAGCCGGGTGAAATCGCTGTCCGAGGAGGCCAGGCAGAAGCCGTCGACGGCTCCCGAATAGAGAATGTCCATGGCGTCGATGATCATGGCCGAGTCGGTGGAACTCTTCCCGGTGGTGTATCCGTACTGCTGGATGGGGATGATGGAATTGTCCAGGAGAACCCGTTTCCAGGTGGTGAGCTGAGGGTTGGTCCAGTCCCCGTAGATTCGTTTGTAGGTGGCAATGCCGTTTTTGGCGGCTTCGTCCAGGATAATATTGATGTATTTTTCGGAAATGTTGTCTGCGTCGATCAGTATGGCGTATTTCAGTTCTTTGTTCAAAAATGTGCCTCCGTTCTTTCTAATTATTACTTATGAATCATTGCTTATGAGATCATCAAAAACTCCAAAAAGCGGCGTATGCGCCCCCGGTGGATAAAAGGAAAATGACAAGCATCATGGTGCCAAGCACCAGGGCGATGATGCCGAGCACCAGGCCGGCGATGGCGAGACTGCGGTTTACGGACCGCATGCCGAGAACGGCGAAAATCACGGCCAGGATTCCAAGGGGGACGGTGACGACGGGAAGGCAGCAGCAGCACATGGCGAGGATGCCAAGGACCAGGGAGGCGATGGCAAGGCCCGCCCGTCCGGGGTCCGCAGGCGTTTCTTCCCCGTAGGGCGTTTGCCAGTAAGCGTTCTGCTCATAAGGGTTTTGCCCGTAAGAGGCCTGCTCGCGGGAATGCGGCTTATAATCCATGTAGGGCCGACGACCGTCCTTTGATTCTGCAGCCTGTACGCCGTCTGTTGTCTCCTCGTCCGGCGTCTCCGATTCTGCATCCTTGTCAGGGGAAAAGGGAAGCCCGTCCGGGGAGAGCGCCGTACCGCATTCGTCGCAGACGGGGGTGCCGTTCGGAAGCTCTTTGCCGCAGGTTGTACAATACATAAAAAACCGCCTTTCTTCAAAAAGAGTAAAAACACCGTCTTTACCATTATAAGGCAGAGCGGGATAAAACTCAATGAAAATGTTTGCGGGATATGTTATACTATAGGAAGCGGCAGAACAATTTGCCGTTCGCCATAAAAGAAAAGCAGGAGGTCTCGGAGATTATGAAAGAAACCATACAGGACTTGAAAACCAGGAGAAGCGTAAAAAGCTATAAGCCGGAGCAGATTACGAAGAACGAACTGGTCCAGGTGCTGGAGGCGGGCATGAACGCCCCCAGCGGCATGAACCGGCAGGCGGCGGTGATGGTGGCGGTGCAGGAGCCGGAGACGGTGAAAAAGCTCTCGGCCATGAACGCCGCCGTCATGGGTGTCTCCTCGGACCCCTTCTACGGGGCGCCCACGGTGATCGTGGTGCTGGCGGACAGGAGGGTCCCCACGTATCAGTATGACGGGAGCCTGGTCATGGGGAACCTGCTGAACGCAGCCCACGCCCTGGGGCTTGGGGCCTGCTGGGTCCATCGGGCAAAGGAGGTGTTTTCCTCGCAGGAGGGGAAAAAGCTGCTGGAAAAGTGGGGGCTTGACGAAAACTACGAGGGGATCGGCCACTGCGTGATCGGCTACGGCGAGGGTGCCTACCCGGAGGCGAAGGCCAGAAAGGAAGGGTATGTCATCTGGGATGAAGCGTGAGGAGGAGCGCCTGACGCTGGCCCGGCACGAGATTTCGCCGATTTATGATGCATGTTCCAAAATTCTGATTCTGGGGAGCTTTCCCTCGGTAAAATCCAGGGAGGTTCGGTTCTTTTACGGTCATCCCCGGAATCGTTTCTGGAAGGTGCTGGCAATGCTGTGCGGCGGGGAGAGAGATCCCGCCGCACAGGAAGCCGGGGGAGGAACCCCGCCCGTGCCGGAAACCATTGCGGAAAAGAAAGGGTTTCTTCTGGAGAACGGGATTGCGGTGTGGGACGTGATTGCCAGCTGTGAGATCAAAGGCTCCAGCGACCAGAGCATCCGAAACGTCATTCCCAACGACCTGTCGCCGATTTTGGAAACGGCGGACATCCGGCGGATTTTCTGCAACGGGGGAACTTCATACAGACTGTACGAAAAATACCTGAGAGGGAGGAACGGGCGGGAGGCGGTGAGGCTTCCCTCCACCAGCCCGGCCAATGCCGCCTGCTCCCTGGAGAGGCTGGCAGAGCTGTGGCGGGAAGCGGGGGTGGTGCGGGCATTGCGGATGGATGGCGTTTTGTGAAAATAAAATCATGGAAAGCGAGATCCCGGGAAGCCCAGGGGAAGGAACCGTCGCATAGAGATATGGCGGTTCCTTTTTCCGTGCGGGAGGGCAGTGAGTCGGAGGCGGAGAAATGTAAAAAAAACACTGGCAATTGCCGAATGTTTATGCTATAATTGTAATTTGCCGGATTATAGTTACAAAGTACCAGTTGCGGAGGCTTTTCGCAGTGCTTTGACGATGTGCGAGTAACTGTCGACTGGAGGCGGCGTTTACATTATATACAGGAGGAATACACGGACAATGAGTGTACAGGTGGAGAATTTAGAGAGGAACATGGCGAAGCTGACGATCGAGGTGCCGGCCGCGGAGGTCACGAAGGCGATTCAGGGAGCATACCAGAAGAATAAAAACAGATTCAACGTCCCGGGCTTTCGTCGGGGCAAGGTGCCGCAGAAGATGATTGAGAAGATGTACGGTGTCGGCGTCTTTTATGAGGATGCGGTCAATGCGATGATTCCGGACGCCTACGAGAAGGCGGTGACGGAGAGCGGGCTCGAGATCGTCTCCCGCCCGGAAATCGATGTGACTCAGATCGAGGCCGGGAAGCCCATGATCTTTACCGCCGAGGTGGCGGTGAAGCCGGAGGTGACCCTTGGAGAATATAAGGGACTGGAGGTGGCGAGGCAGGATGTCTTCGTGACCGACGACGACGTGATGGAGGAGATCAGGAAGGAGCAGGAGAAGAACGCCACGGTCGTGACCGTGGAGGATCGTCCCGTGCGGGAGGAGGATACCGCCGTGATCGATTTTGAGGGCTTTTGCGACGGCGAGGCCTTCGAGGGCGGCAAGGGAGAGGATTTCCCGCTGGTGATCGGCTCCGGACAGTTCATCCCCGGATTCGAGGAGCAGCTGGTCGGCAAGAGCGTCGGCGAGGAGGTGGAAGTCAACGTGACCTTCCCGACCCCTTACCAGGCCAAGGAGCTGGAGGGCAAGGACGCCATGTTCAAGGTGACGGTCAAGGAGATCAAGGCCAGAGAGCTGCCGGAGATTGACGACGAGTTCGCCAGCGAGGTGTCCGAGTTCGAGACCCTGGAGGAATATAAGAAAGAGGTTGCTGATAAGTTAAAGGAGCGGAAGGAGGCCGACGCAAAGAGGGCGAAGGAGGACGAAGCGGTGCAGAAGGCCGTGGAGAACGCCGACATGGAGATTCCCGAGGCGATGATAAGGACCCAGGCCTCCAACTTGGTAAACGAGTTCGCCCAGAGGATGCAGATGCAGGGCCTGACCATGGACCAGTACATGCAGTATACCGGGACCACCAGGGAGCAGATGGAAAAGCAGATGGAGGAGCAGGCGAAGAAGAGGATTGAAGTTCGCCTGACCCTGGAGGCCGTCGTGAAGGCGGAGGACATCCAGGTGTCTGACGAGGAGCTTGCCAAAGAGATCGCCGAGATGGCGGAAACCTATAAGATGGAAGCAGACAAGTTTAAAGAGCTGATGGGCGAAGAGGAGATCGACCGGATGAAGACGGACATTGCGGTTCAGAAGGCGGTCGACCTGATTGCGGCGGAGGCAAAGGAAGTCTGAGTATAAGACAGGAGGCATTACCATGAGTTTAGTTCCCTACGTACTGGAATCCACGAGCAGGGGAGAGCGTTCCTATGACATCTATTCCAGGCTTTTGAAGGACAGGATTATTTTTCTCGGCGAGGAGGTCAATGACGTGACCGCCAGCCTGGTGGTGGCGCAGCTTCTCTTTTTGGAGTCGGAGGATCCGGGAAAGGATATTCAGCTTTATATCAACAGCCCCGGCGGGGTCATCACCGCCGGCATGGCCATTTACGACACCATGCATTATATCAAATGCGACGTGTCCACGATCTGCATCGGCATGGCGGCCAGCATGGGGGCGTTCCTTCTGGCCGGCGGGACGAAGGGCAAGCGGATGGCCCTTCCCAATGCGGAGATCATGATTCATCAGCCCTCCGGCGGAGCCAAGGGGCAGGCGACCGACATCAAGATCGTTGCCGACAAGATCATTGCCACCAGGAAGAAGATGAACCAGATCCTGGCGGCGAACACGGGACAGCCGCTGGACGTCATCGAGGTGGACACGGAGCGGGACCACTACATGAGTGCGGCGGAGGCCGTGGAGTACGGTATCATTGACCAGGTAATCGAAAGTCGTCAGAGGTAAGGCGGATGGCAGGAAAATTTGATGTTCGCTGCTCTTTCTGCGGAAAGAGCCAGGAACAGGTGAGAAAGCTGATTGCGGGCGGAAAAGACATTTATATCTGCGACGAGTGCGTGGAGCTTTGTGCGGAGCTGATTTCGGAGGACCCGCCCGAGGAGGAGAGCCGAATCGAGGGAATCAACCTTTTGAAGCCGAGAGAGATCAAGGCGTACCTGGACCAGTACGTGATCGGACAGGATCAGGCCAAAAAGGTGCTTTCCGTGGCTGTGTATAATCATTACAAACGGATAACGGCGCCGGATGATTCCGACGTGGAGGTTCAGAAGAGCAATATCCTGCTCCTGGGCCCCACCGGTTCCGGCAAGACCTTCCTTGCCCAGACCATGGCCAGGATCCTGAACGTGCCCTTCGCCATTGCGGATGCGACGGCGCTGACGGAGGCCGGCTACGTGGGCGAGGACGTGGAGAACATCCTCTTAAAGATCATTCAGGCGGCGGATTACGATATCGGCCGGGCGGAATACGGAATTATCTATATCGACGAGATCGACAAGATCACCAAGAAATCGGAGAACGTGTCCATTACCAGGGACGTGTCCGGCGAGGGCGTGCAGCAGGCACTCCTCAAGATTCTGGAGGGAACGGTGGCCAGCGTTCCGCCCCAGGGCGGCAGGAAGCACCCCCACCAGGAGATGTACCAGATCGACACCACCAACATTTTGTTTGTCTGCGGGGGAGCCTTCGACGGGTTGGAGCAGATCATCGAGAGTAGGCTGGGGGCCGGTTCCATCGGTTTCGAGAATAACCTGAAGGATGAGAGCAAGCGGGAGGTCAGCCAACTTTTGGCCCAGGTGCTGCCGCAGGATCTGATCAAGTTTGGCCTGATTCCGGAATTTATCGGCCGCGTTCCCATGGTGGAATCGCTGGAGCTTTTAGACAAGGACGCCCTGGTCCGCATCCTGACGGAGCCGAAAAACGCTATTGTGAAGCAGTATAAGCGGCTCTTCGACCTGGACGGCGTGGAACTGGAGTTTACGGACGACGCCCTGGACGCCATTGCGGAGCGGGCCGTGGAACGCAAAATCGGAGCCAGGGGCCTGCGGGCGATTCTGGAAAAGGTGATGACGGACATTATGTATGAGATCCCGTCCGATGACAACATTGGGCGCTGCCTGATCACCAAGGACGTGATCGAGGGGCTGGATCTGCCGAAGCTGACTTATCGAAGTACGGAAGTGAAGAAACGAAAAGGCGAGACAGCCTGAAATTTCGGGGGGCCGCAGGTGTGATGAACGGCAGTTTGACGTTTGTCATCCATTGCGGCGCCCCGTGCCTGTGCAGGGAGACAGGCGGGGATGAAGAACTGGATGCAGAAGGAGGAGACGACATGACGATACCTGCAATTGCATTGAGAGGTTTGTGTGTGCTGCCGAAGATGGTGGTGCATTTTGATGTCAGCAGGAAGAAGTCAATTACGGCACTGGAAAAGGCCATGGTGAAGGATCAGAAGGTTTTTCTCGTGGCACAGAAATCCGTGCAGGAGGAGGAGCCGGGACAGGACGACCTGTATGAAATGGGAACCATTGGGAGCATCCGGCAGATCCTCAGGCTGCCCGGCGGCATGGTGCGGGTTCTGACGGAGGGGCTTCTGCGCGCCAGGCTCCGTGAACTGGAGGACGAGGACGGCTATCTTCAGGCGGAGATTGAGCCCTGTCCCACGGAGCCGTTTCTGGAGGCGGACGGCGTGACCAGGGAAGCCATGAGCCGGGTCCTCAAAGAGCACGTGGAACAGTACGGCACGGTCAATCCCGCCCTGAGCCGGGACATTATCGCCGAGCTTCTGGAGACGGAGAGCTTGGAGGAGCTTTTGGACGAGATCGCAATCAACATTCCCTTCAGCCTGGAGAACAGGCAGCAGCTGGTGGAGACGGTTTCCCTGCCGGAGCGGTACGTGCTGGTGGAAAAGATTCTGGCCACCGAGGTCGAGATCGGCCAGTTGAAAAGGGATTTTCAGGAGAAGGTGCGGGAACGGGTGGACCAGAACCAGAAGGAATACATTTTGCGGGAGCAGATGAAGTTAATCCGGGAGGAGCTGGGGGAGGACACGGTTCAGTCGGATGCCGACCGGTTTGAAGCGCAGCTTAAGAGGCTGAAGGCGGGCAGGGAGGTGAAGGAGAGGATCGCAAAGGAGATCGGCCGTTACCGGATGATGCCCATGGGAAGCCAGGAGGCCTACGTGAGCCGCAATTATATCGAGCAGCTTCTGGAGCTCCCCTGGAACAAGATGTCCAAGGACAATAAGGACCTGGTCCGGGCGGAGGAGATCCTGGAGGAGGACCATTACGGGCTGGAAAAGGTCAAGGAGAGGATTATGGAGTTTCTGGCGGTCCGCTCCCTGACGGGAAAGGGCGAGAGTCCCATCGTCTGTCTGGTGGGCCCTCCGGGCACCGGGAAGACCTCCGTCGCCAAGTCCATTGCCAGGTGCCTCGGAAAGAAATATGTGCGCATCTGTCTGGGCGGAGTCCGGGACGAGGCGGAGATCCGGGGCCACAGGAGGACTTACGTGGGAGCCATGCCGGGGCGGATCGCAGCGGCCCTTAAGCAGGCCGGAACCTCCAATCCGCTCATCCTCCTTGACGAGGTGGATAAGCTGGGGAGCGATTACAAGGGCGATCCATCCTCGGCGCTTTTGGAGATTCTGGACGGCGCCCAGAATGACAAGTTCCGGGATCATTTCATCGAGCTGCCCCTGGACCTTTCCAACGTGCTGTTCGTGGCGACGGCCAACACGACGGACACCATCCCGAAACCGCTTCTGGACCGGATGGAGATCATCGAGGTCAGCAGTTATACGGAAAACGAGAAGTATCACATTGCGGAAAAATACCTGGTGCCGAAGCAGCGGGAGAAGAACGGGCTTCTGGAGGCGCAGTTCACCGTTTCCGGGAAGGCCCTCCGGCGGATCATCCACGGCTATACGAGAGAGGCCGGCGTCCGCAGTCTGGAGAGGAAGATCGGACAGCTCTGCAGAAAGGTGGCCAGGGAGCTTTTGGACGGCAAAAAGAAGAAGGTCCGGGTCACGGAGGGAAATCTGGAGAAGTATCTGGGGAAGGAGCCTGTCAGGAGCGACAAGTCCGTGGGGCAGGATGCGGTGGGCATCGTCCGCGGCCTTGCCTGGACCAGCGTGGGCGGCGACACCCTGGAGATCGAGGTCAACCTCCTCCCTGGCCACGGAAAGCTGCAGCTCACCGGACAGATGGGCGACGTGATGAAGGAATCGGCAAAGGCGGCCCTGTCCTACGTCCGCTCCGTCAGTCCGGCCTACGAGGTGGACAGCGCCGTTTACGAGAAGAATGACATTCATATCCATATTCCGGAGGGCGCGGTGCCCAAGGACGGCCCCTCGGCGGGAATTACCATGGCGACGGCCATGATGTCCGCCGTGACGGGGAAGAAGGTCCGGGCGGACCTGGCCATGACCGGCGAGGTGACCCTGCGGGGAAGGGTGCTGCCCATCGGCGGTCTGAAGGAAAAACTTCTGGCGGCCAGGATGGCGGACATCCACACGGTCCTGGTGCCGGGAACCAACGAGTCCAACGTGCAGGAATTGTCCAGGGAGATTGTGGACGGCATGGACATCAAATACGTGGGAACCATGGACGAGGTATTGAAGGAGGCGCTTCGTTGATCATAAAGACAGTGAATCTGGAGACGGTCTGCGGCGTGACCAGCCGCCTGCCGGAAAACGACAAACCGGAGATCGCTTTTGCGGGCAAGTCCAACGTGGGGAAATCCTCCCTGATCAATGCGCTCATGAACCGGAAGGCTTATGCGCGCACATCCTCTCAGCCGGGGAAGACCCAGACCATCAACTTTTACAATGTCAACGATGCGCTCTATTACGTGGATCTTCCCGGTTACGGATATGCGAAGATTTCCCAGAGGGAAAAAGAGAAATGGGGGCGGATGGTGGAAAATTACCTGAAGAAATCCGCCCAGCTTCGCTGTGTGTTCCTTTTGGTGGACATTCGTCATGAACCGTCAGCCAATGACAGGCAGATGTACGAGTGGGTGACGGGAAACGGCTACCGGCCGGTGGTCGTCGCCACCAAGCTGGACAAGATCAAGCGGAGCCAGGTCGCAAAACAGGTGAAGCTGGTGCGTACGGGCCTCGGAATCGGGCCGGACGTCACGGTGATCCCCTTCTCCGCCGAGACGAAGCAGGGACGGGAGGAGATCTGGGCCCTCATCGAGGAGCTGGCGGGGTAGGGGGCGGCATTCATTTTGCCGCAAACACGATCCCAAATGCCTCCGGTCCGATGTGGGCTCCGATGGTGGGTCCGATCTGGAGCATTTCATCCGTCCGATACCTGGCGGCAGAGAGCTTTTCGCAGAGCTTCGTGCAGTTTTCCGTGCCGTAGCTGTAGATGGGATACAGGGGGAAGGCCTCGTCCCGGCCGATGGCGGTCAGCTGCTTCAGGATCTGGCCGATGGCCTTGTTTCTGCCGACGCATTTGCCGATGACGTCCACCTGCCCCTCCTGCGAGATGGTGATGATGGGTTTGATGCCGGCCAGGTTTCCGATGGCGGCGGCCGTTTTGGAGATCCGTCCACCCCGCTCCAGGTAATCCAGGGTATTGGGGGCGGCCAGAACCCTGACACGGGAGCGCAGGCCCTCCAAAAGGGCGGCGATTTCCCCGGCGCCGATCCCCTGGGAGACCAGGGCGAGCGCATGGTCCGCCAGGATCTTGATGGTGTAGGAGGCGGAGAGGGAATCAATGATATAGACCTTGTCGTAAGCGGCCATGGATTTGGCCAGGAAGGCGCTCTGACAGGTGCCGCTGAGGGCGGAGGAGAGCAGGATGCAGATCAGCTCGTCGCCCTTTTTCTTTGCGTCAAGAAACACCTCCAGGAAGGCCTGGGGGGAGGGCTGGGCGGTCTTGGGGAAGCTTCCGGTTCTTTCCAGGATTTCGTAAAATTCGTCCCGGTCCAGGTTCAGCCCGTCGACATAATCGGTCTCGCCGATGGTTATGGTGATGGGGACCAGCTCCAGTCCCTTTTCACGGATCTCTTCCATTTTATAATCGGAAGCAGAGTCTACAAGGATACGTATCATGAGAGCGACACTCCAGTTAATCGTTATGGTGACCTGCCGCAATGCGGGGTATCATCAAATAGAATAGTTTGAAACACAAAATAAAGCACATATGTTGTAGCATATTACATTCCGCACCCTCTGTCAATGGTGAAATATAGCTTTTTTGACGGTTTTTTGCGAAAGGCTTGAAAAAAATTCCAGATAGCAGTATGATAAGTAACGGCATCGTGCCCGGATAGAACTGCGCATTTGGAGGGCAAAAAAAGACGAGGAGAATTATGATGGCAAGAGGAAAGAAACAGACGGCCGTGAAAGCCGTGGCGCCGGAGGCAGCGGGCAAGGCAGTGGAGAAGAAGGAGATCTTGCAGACGGAGCAGATGAAGCGGGCGGCAGAGGAACTGGCAAAGGTAGTGGCGGAGAAGAAGGAAGTGCCCGCTCCCGAGTCCACAAAGAAGACGGAGAAGACCGCCGAGAAGAAGGCGGCGGAGAAAACGGAGACGGAGAAGCCGGCGGATGCACCGAAGGATACGGCGCTGAAAGCGGCGAAGAAAACGACTGAAGAGAAGAAGACGACCACGAGGAAAGCGAAGGCCGTGGCCGAGAAGAAGGCGGCGGAAAAGCCGGCAGAAGAGAAAAAGTCCGTGAAGGAACCGGAGGTCAAAACTTCGATTTCCGTTCAGTACATGGGGAAGGACGTTTCCGACAAGGACATGATCGCCCTGGTCAAGAACGACTGGGCGGATGCGGGGCACAAGGTTGGCGACATCGAGACCATGGACCTTTACGTGAAGACGGAAGAGAACAGAGTGTACTACGTGATTAACGGTGCGGAGACGGGGAGCGTGGAGATCTGAGCATCCCCGGAAACAAAAAGGCTGCTGCAGGAGAGGAGTTCAAGTTACCTCCTGCAGCAGCCTTTTTGGCTTTCCCCTGTTGAACCCTGTCGCATTTTGTAGTATAATGGCAATGTTCCTATATAAAAATGACTTTGAAAACGGGGCACATGGCCCATACAGAAAAAACTATATGAAAAGACAGGGTGCGAAAAAGGATGTAAAGAAAAGATTCCGCAGGTCTCCTTCTTTTGGCACGTGCCTGTTTCTGGTGGTCGCATTGGCGTTGGGCGAGCTATTTGGAGCCGGGGCCCTGCCCGTCCTTGCGACGGACGAGGAGGTGGAGGAGGCCAGGGAACAGGTGGCGGAGGCGGAGGAGAAGGCCAAAGACCTGGAGGAGGCCAAGGAGCGGTTTGCCGGTTACCTGGACGAATTAAACGGACAGCTGGACGGATTGACGGCGGAGCTTTCAGATTTGTCGGAAAGGCAGGAGGAACTCCGGAACAGTCTGGAAGTGACGGCGAAAGAGCTTCTTGCGGCCAAGGAGACGGAGGCCGAACAGTACGAGGCCATGAAGAAACGGATCCAGTATATGTATGAGAACGGGGATACCGGTTTTATCGAGCTCGTTTTTTCGGCGGAGAGCCTTTCCTCCATACTAAACAGGGCGGAGTACGCCATGGAGTTAGCCGAGTATGACCGAAACATGCTGACCGAGTATCAGGAGACCAGGGCGCTGGTGGCGAAAAAGGAACAGGATCTGAGGACATCGCAGGCGGAACTGGACCAGGTGGTGGCGGAGACGCAGGAGAAACAGAATCAGGTTCTCTCTGCGGTGGCGGAAACCAACATCAAGATGGAGGAATGTGCCGGGGAACTGGAGGATGCCAAAGACGAGCTGGCCTGGTACCGGACCGAGCTTCAGAAAAAGGAGCTGGAAGCGGAGGAGCGGATGGCCAGGTTGGCCGAGGAGGCCAGGAGGAGAGAGGAGGAGGAACGGAGGAAGGAGCAGCAGGTGGCGGCCGGAGTGGGCAGCAACGCCGGCACGCCCGGAGGGGCCGCACAGCCGCCGTCTTCAGGTGGAAGCAGTTCGGAAGAGCCTGGAAACGGCGGAGACTCCGACGTTTCGGACCCGCCTGCGGCAGATCAGACGCCCGGAGGTTCCTCCCCCGATCCTCAGCCCACGGAGCCGGAGGAACCGGCAGGCTTTGATTACTCCGCCTACAGCGACGTGGAGCTTCTGGCGGCCATGATCTACCGGGAGGCCAACATGGAGCCCTGGAAGGGAAAGGTGGCCGTCGGTAACGTGGTCATGAACCGGCTTGCAAGCAGCCGCTACCCCAATACCATGATCGGCGTTCTCTCCCAGCCCTATCAGTTCACTCCCTGGGACGGTCCCAAATATCAGAACGCCCTGAAAAACGGAGTCAATGCGGAGTGCAGGAGGGCGGCGGAGGCAGCCATGAGCGGAAGTGAAAATTACATCGGCGATCTTCTTCATTTCCGGACGATCCGTCCGGGCTATGACGGGATCATCATCGGCGGCCACGTGTTTTATTAGTCCTTCATCTTCGGGTCAAAGACCAGGGAGCCGACGTAGCCGAAGACCAGGGCGGCGCTGATTCCGGCGGCGGAGGCCTTTAAGCCTCCCAGGAACAGGCCGAGGATGCCCTCCTCGCCGATGCTCTCCTTCACTCCCTTAAAGAGGGTGTTTCCGAAGCCGAGAAGTGGGACGGAGGCCCCGGAGCCGGCCCACTCGATAAAAGGCTCGTAGACGCCGAGAAAGCCCAGGGCCACGCCGGAGCAGACTAAGAGCACCATGATGCGGCCCGGCATCAGCTTCGTCTTGTCCATGAGGATCTGGACCAGGGCGCAGATGAGCCCGCCCACCAGAAACGCTTTTAAATAATCCATATTGTCGCACGACCTTTCTGAATGAAATTCCTGAGAGTAGTCTGCGCAGTGTGGATTTTTTTTATACCAAAAGGGCGCTCTGCCTTAAACAGGCCGCAGGCCGGGAATCAATCCCGTACCTGCGGCCTGTTTCTTTCAGAGACTTTTCACAGCCCTTTTATTTTTTATAGGTGCATTATTTTGCGTTCTTTGCGATTTCTTCCATCTTCATGGCCCGCACCATGGTGGAGAGGCCGTAAAGGTTGATGAAACCCTCCGCATCGTGATGGTCATAGAGGTCGCCGGTGGTGAAGGAGGCGATGCTCTCGTTGTACATGGAGTAGGGGGACGTGGTCCCCTGCTTGATGATGTTGCCCTTGTAGAGCTTCATCTTACACTCGCCGGTCACGAATTTCTGGGTGGACTCCACGAACGCCTGGCAGGCTTCCCGCAGGGGGGAGAACCACTTGGCGGAGTAGACCAGGTCGGCGAACTTGTTGCCCACGTCCTTCTTCATGGCCAGGGTCTCCTTGTCGAGGATCAGCTCCTCCAGCTGGTCATGGGCTTCCATGAGGATGGTGCCGCCGGGAGTCTCGTAAACGCCCCGGGACTTCATTCCCACCATCCGGTTTTCCACGATGTCCACGATGCCGATGCCGTGTTTGCCGCCCAGGGCATTTAACTCGGCGATGATCTCGGACAGCTTCATCTCCCTGCCGTTTAAGGCGACGGGAACGCCTTCCTTAAAAGTGAGGGAAAGGGTCTCGCCCTCGTCGGGAGCTTTCTCCGGGGTCTGTCCCAGGACCAGCATGTGGTCGTAGTTAGGGGCGTTGCCGGGGTCCTCGAGCTCCAGTCCTTCGTGGCTGATGTGCCACAGGTTCCGGTCGCGGCTGTAGCTGCTGTCCGCCTTGAAGGGAAGCTTGATTCCGCGGCTCTCGCAGTAGCGCAGCTCGTCCTCGCGGGACTTCATGTCCCAGATCCGCCAGGGGGCGATGATCTTCAGGTGGGGAGCCAGGGCCTTGATGCCCAGCTCGAACCGCACCTGGTCGTTGCCCTTGCCGGTGGCCCCATGGCAGATGGCCACGGCGCCCTCTTTCTCAGCGATATCCACCAGGATCTTGGCGATCAGCGGACGGGCCATGGCCGTACCCAGCAGATATTTGTGTTCGTACACGGCACCCGCCTTGATGCAGGGGAGAATGTATTCGTCGCAGAATTCATCGACCACGTGCTCGATGTAGAGCTTGGAAGCGCCGGTGGAGAGGGCCCGCTCCTCCAGGCCGTCCAGCTCGCTTCCCTGTCCCACGTCGATGCAGACGCAGATCACTTCGTAATCATAGTTTTCCTTGAGCCAGGGGATCAGCACCGAGGTGTCCAGGCCGCCGGAGTACGCAAGAACTACTTTCTCTTTCATAATATGTATTCCTCCTCGTAAAAATAAAATGCCATGTGGAAAAGGTGGCTGTCTGCCACGGGAATAAATATACAACAAAACGAAGGGAAATGCAACCCCTAAATAAAAATTTTAAAAAAAGGTTGCATATTATGCAATGATAATGTATAATTATGAAACGTTCCGAGGAGGACAGAGATCTTTATGGGAAAGAGGCTGGACAAACGGGGAGCGGATGTGTAAAATAGGCCTGGATGCGGCTTTTGACACCCGAATTTTGAATATTGAAGAAAGGACAGAAGGATATCATGATCAAGGCAGGGATTATCGGCTCCACCGGATATGCGGGGGCGGAACTGGCGGGGCTTCTTCTGGGTCACCCGGAGGCAGAGGTGGTCTGGTACGGCTCCAGGAGCTACGTGGGAGAGGAGTATTCTTCCATATACAGGAACATGTTCCGGATGGTGGACGCCAAATGTATGGACGACAACATGGAGGAGCTGGCGGCACAAGCGGACGTGATCTTTACGGCAACGCCCCAGGGCCTCTGCGCTTCACTGATAAACGACGGGATCCTGGAGAAGGCGAAGGTTGTGGATTTAAGTGCGGATTTCCGTATTAAAGATGTAAAAATATACGAGAAATGGTACGGGCTGGAGCATAAAAGCCCCCAGTATATCGGGGAGGCCGTTTACGGCCTCTGCGAGATCAACCGGGAGGACGTGAGGAAGGCCAGGCTGGTGGCCAATCCGGGCTGCTACACCACCTGCTCCATTTTGACGCTGTATCCGCTGGTGAAGGAAGGGCTGGTGGATGTTTCTACCATTATAATTGACGCCAAGTCGGGAACCTCCGGGGCCGGGAGGGGGGCCAAGGTGCCGAACCTCTTCTGCGAGGTCAACGAGAGCATCAAGGCATACGGCGTCGCAAGCCACCGCCACACGCCGGAGATCGAGGAACAGCTGGGTTACGCCTGCGGGAAGAAAGTGCTCCTGAACTTCACCCCCCACCTGGTGCCCATGAACCGGGGGATCCTAGCCACGGCCTACGCCTCCCTCACGAAGCCGGTTTCCAGCGGGGAGGTAAGGGCGGCTTACGAGAAATATTATGGGAACGAATATTTCATCCGTCTTCTGCCGGAGGGGGTCTACCCGGAGACCCGCTGGGTGGAGGGCAGCAACTTCGTGGACATCAATTTCAAGGTTGACGAGCGGACAGGGAGGATCATCGCCATCGGCGCCCTGGACAATCTGGTGAAAGGCGCGGCAGGGCAGGCGGTTCAGAATATGAACCTGATGTTCGGGCTTCCGGAGACCATGGGGCTTGGAAGGGTTCCCATGTTTCCATAAAAGGAATGGCGGCGTAGGACGGAAGAGGACCGATTTTCTTCCTGTCGGTATATGGAATATGAAGTTTTAAAAGTGAATGAGGAGGAAATGGAATATGAAGTGGATAGACGGCGGCGTGACGGCGCCGAAGGGATTTTCGGCGGCGGGAGTGAGCGCCGGGATCAAAAAGGCCGGGATCAAGGACATGGCCATGGTTTACAGTGAGGTGCCTTGTCGGGCAGCGGGGGTCTTTACCACAAACGTGGTAAAAGCGGCCCCGGTCAAATGGGATCACCAGGTAGTCCATGAGAGTGCATTTGCCCAGGCGATGGTGGTCAACAGCGGCATCGCCAACGCCTGTACCGGGGCGGAGGGCTTCGGCCACTGCAGGGAGACCGCCGAAACGGCGGGGGGGGCCCTGGGGATCCCGGCGGATGCGGTGCTTGTGGCCTCCACCGGCGTGATCGGTGCAAAGCTCCCCATGGATAAGATAAAGGCGGGAGTCGGGATCTTAAAGGGGGCCCTGGGAGCCGACAGGAAGGCGGGAGCTCTGGCGGCAGAGGCCATTATGACGACGGACACAAAGCCCAAGGAGGCGGCCGTGGAGACGGTGATCGGCGGGAAGACGGTGACCGTGGCCGGAATGTGCAAGGGCTCCGGCATGATCCATCCCAACATGGCCACCATGCTCTGCTTCGTGGTGAGCGATGTCAGCATTTCCCATGGGCTTCTGCAGAAGGCTCTCAGCGACGACGTGGTGGATACCTTCAACATGATCTCCGTGGACGGGGACACCTCCACCAACGACAGCGTCCTCCTGCTGGCCAACGGCCTGGCGGGCAATGCCGAGATCACGGAGGAGAATGAGGATTACCATGCCTTCTGTGAGGCGCTGCACGCAGTCATGGAGGCGCTCTCCAAAAAGATCGCCGGGGACGGCGAGGGGGCCACCTGTCTCTTTGAGGTGAAGGTTCTCGGTGCGCCCACGAAGGAGGCGGCCAGGACGCTGGCGAAATCCGTGGTCACATCCAGCCTCACCAAGGCGGCCATTTACGGTCACGACGCCAACTGGGGAAGGATCCTCTGCGCCCTGGGCTATTCCGGCGTGTCCTTCGACCCGGAGCGGGTGGACATCTGGTTCGAGAGCGGGGCCGGGAAGCTTAAGATCGTGGAAAACGGCGTCTCCACCGGCTACAGCGAGGAGCAAGCCACGAAGATCCTCTCCGAGGAGGAAGTGACCGCCATCGCCGACATGAAGGCCGGAGAGGAAACCGCCACCGCCTGGGGCTGCGATCTCACCTACGATTACGTGAAAATAAACGCCGACTACCGGTCCTGAGATTCGGACTTTTGGTGAACTGACGGAAGAAAAATGGTTCTTTTTACAGGATTGTCCAGGAAAGCCCCCGCCCGTGTTCCTCTTCAGACACGTTCGGTTTCAGGGATTTCACTGCGCCGCCCATGACAGGCAATTTCACCTCCATCAAACCGGGTCGGCTGAAATTGCCTGCGCTATACTCGTGAAATCCCCAAAACCTTCCTATCGTCTGCCGAGGAACACGGACGGGGGCTTTCTAAACAAGCTTCGGCTTAGAAAGAACCATTTTTCTTCCTGTGTTGTACTGAGAGACGGAATCTCAGGGCCCGGCAGAGATTACCCAGGCAGGAGAGGGACCCGGGAGGCGTTTCGCCCGAGACTTGGGAGGAGGGAGGGTGTGGAGACTGTTTCCGTGAGCAAACGATAGGCATGTTTTAAGCCGTGTTTGCGAGACTTGGGAGGAGGGAGAGTGTGGAGACTGTTTCCGTGAGCAAACGATAGGCGTGTTTTAAGCCGTGTTTGCGAGACTTGGGAGGAGGGAGAGTGTGGAGACTGTTTCCGTGAGCAAACGATAGGCGAGTTTTGAGCCGTGTTTGCGAAACTTGGAGGGAGGGAGAGTGTGGAGACTGTTTC
>JAAWRC010000038.1 GCA_022800815.1 Lachnospiraceae bacterium
ATCTGCACCAGTTCATAAAAAATGGTGCGTCACTTGAAGCTGTTTTGAAATTGGTAGGGTAGTTTTGTGCAAATTTCTATATTTGCTCATTTATAGTATATATACACTCCCAAAGTCAGTAATGAAAAAAAAGTTTTGACGGCTCTTTCGCCTGTTCCATATATTATATTTTTGTTTTTATTGAATAAAGCCGTACCCGTTTTATTGTCCATGAACCTTCCCTCTCTTATGACTTAAGCAAGCGGATTCAAAAATGTTTCTTCAAATAAAACGATATCCATGACTGCAAAATATTTTCAAAGCGTTTTCTATTTTGTCCCTCTCTGTCTCTACATATTTTTCGTGCGTGAAGGCAACAATTCTGTTCCTTCCAATGAACAGTGTGTCCTGTGTGACTTCATCAAGATGTTCAAATCGAATGTGCGTTTTCCAATGCTCCATTTCATGTTCCATAAAGCCATCTTGATCGGAATATGGAAATCTTTCATCATCGGGATAAAGCAAGGTATGAATCCCCTGTGTGTGCAAAAATGTTTTCTGCTCGTCCGACGCCAGCCAATTATGAAGCCGTATGGTATCTGTCACTGGCATACCTGCATTTTCAGCAGCCTTCACAAATAGTGCATATCCCGCCTTATATCCCTTTTCATCAAAAAACCTAGAATTATTTTTCCCATGGAACCCAAACTTAAGCCAATCGCCACTCTTTCCAAGCTCGTCCGCATAGGTATCCGGCATTTCCGTAATCAGATAATCATCCAGCATTGCAAAACAATACAGAGAAAACCTTGCGTTATATGTATCATGCCATTGTTTTAACTGTCCGTATAATCGCATATCAAATATACTGTTTGGCTTGTTATAAGAAAGCCATCTCAAAGATTTCCCGATGTCATCAATTGACAAGTGTACAGCTCGACTACATTGATCCATATTTTTCTTTTCAGATACCTCCTGTTGTCAGTTATGTGTTTTTGCATCATACCAATTCCAGCACCGAAAGGAGCCGGGCATCCGTCATCGGCTTTATTTTTTTACAAATCGAGTCATATTGGGAATATACGGTTACAATTACGCAATCAATATTCGGAAACTTTTCCTCTGGTGAAATTACATTTATATCAGAAACAATCGAGTCATATTTCCTGTCAATGCCAAACAAAACATTGATTTTACTTCTGGCACACAACTCCCTGATCCACTTTCCTACCGCTGCCATGCCATAAATTGCGACATTTTTTATTCCCTCTTTTTCCATATTCCTATTTAAGATGCCGGTTATTTGGTCCATTTCCAGCTCACCGGGCCAAACTCCCTTATAAACAACCCGCATAAGACAATCGAAAAATAGTTCCCTCTCCCATGAAAGCGGCTTGTGGAACTCCGAACACCTGTGTCCATATGCAAAACGCATTGTATTGCTCAACCAATGTCGCCCGTTATCCTTTCGTACCCTGTCCCTAAACTCCTTAAAATAAATCTCCGAATTTAAGTCCCGATCAACCCCGCCCAGAATATGTGTCACGTATCCAAACCAACAATTATCGAACGGGCAGTTATGCCCGACCGGAACAAAAGTCGGTTTCTGCTCAATATTTTCAAAAAGATTTACGATTAACTTATTATTTCCGGGGCAAGGAAATACATTCCCGGTCTTTAAATGGAATTGCAGGCTATATACTCCCGCATAGCAAAATTCACCGTGTTTCTTATCAAATTCGGCCTGATGGAATTTAAAAAGCGCAGAATCAAATTGTCCCCACGTTTTGTCATACTGTTCTTTTTCCAACAAAGATTTCATTCTGGGATACTTTCCCCTGACCAATTCACTCCGCTGTGTCAAAACGTGCGGCATTGCGCCAAAATTCTCCATACTGAATTTCTTTATTTCTTCCAGATTATCCAAAACATAATCACTGGTGACAAGTTCAACCGTATAGGAAATTCCCGCATCGGCCAAAGCACTGACGTTTGCCGCAAACGTTTCCAACAACCCCCTTTTTTTAAATTCCCGATAATGAAATGAACATTTAAAAAACATCTTTTCCCGATATTCCCTCGGAAATTCCGTAAACCGTTTCATCATTTTGGTAATAGTACAATTCGTCGTAAAGGAAACATAATGCCCCATTTCATACAACCCAAGTGCTAAATCACAAATTTCTGACCACAACATGGTCTCGCCTTCACCACAAATATGAAATGCGCAAATTCCCCCCATACGTTCCGGCGTAAGCGCTTTAAGCATATGTGGAACAGAATACATAAATCCCTCATTTGACTCCTTAAAATCCAACAATTTCTCATTTCCCTGCTGTACCAAATAGCAGTAATCACAGCGCAAGTTACAGCCAGTAACCGGAATGGGACAATTAAAAAAACGAACAAAATTTTCCATTTGAAGTCTCCTATACTATCTTAAAAAGACAATTATACGGGCGGTCGAAAGGACTGACCGCCGGTATAATATGATGCACTTACATTGAATCACATAAATTTTCTTTCAAAATAGCTGCAAGTTCCTCATAGCGTGACCGGAACATAGACGCATCGTATTTTGGGGCTTTTATTTCTGACAAGCCTTGTATGCATTCGTCCACTTCACTGACATCCTTCGCAAATTTTATGTATTGCAATTCCTTTACCCAACGATATCCCTCTGTCAGCTTATGGTTACAGCTATTAAGAACCACACAGGGAGTCCCCGTAATTACACAGAACAGCATCCCGTGAAGCCTGTCCGTGACGCAAATCCTGGCTTGCTGAAATTTCAATAAATGTTCAGACAATGCGCCATACCTCGCAAAGGGCTCCAAAATTACGTGCGAATGCATATTATTGTTACACGTCACACTGCCCACCCGTCTTTCGCCTATCTCGACAAGTTCCTGCTTTTGGGCAGCTGACAGGATCGATTCCTTATCACTCTTCAAACAAAGAAGGAGTCCCTGCTTTTTTGCATCTTCCCGGATAAACTCATCCCAGTCTACCGAAAGGACCATGTCCGGTGCCTGATGGATGTCACATTCCGGATAATACTGTTTCATTAGTTCGAAGGATACGCCATCTCTTGCAAACAATGTCAGTCTTTTATGCTTTTGATAAATACTTCTTGTATATTGCGCCTCTCTTTGCTGGGTAGCGCTTCCTCCCCAATATAACGTTTGCGGCATAACAATGATTCTATTTTCAGGATATTCATCAATAATCCGACGTGTCATGCTCTCCGGATTCATCCACAATGATCCCAAAAACCCTCCGCCGGTGATTAAGAGCAGATCATCACTATTGATATTGTGTCTCGCTATATTCGCCGCTTCCTCGTATCTTCTCGTCGGCACTTCCACAACATCCATGCCCAGCTTTTCTCTTATAAACTTTTTCTCTGCATATGCGATTGCATGGTCGCCAAGATTGGCATAATCAGGTGCGCAAAACATAAAGAGCTTTCTTTTGCTCCCGTCATGCCTATACTCTTTTTTCCACTCTTTTCGATCATTTATCGCCTTAATATCGCAGATATGTCTGAAATCAATAATTCGCGACTCTGATACGCCATACTCGTTTACCAGCATATCTAAAATTTCCGTATAATAGACTGGCGTTGCAATCAGAATGAAATCATATCCAATTTTACTTAATTCGTTCGGACCAATTACCTTTTTTCCAAGGAACATTCTTCCCTGTTTTTCTTTTTTGGAATCGCAAAACGCAACGATTTCATAAGCGGCTTTACTTTCTATATACGGAACATATTCGGATGCATAATCTCCCGTTCCATAGATAATCACTTTCCCCTCGGGATAAGGAACAAAGCTTTCTGAATCGGCACCTTCATCGTCTAATACTTCAAGAATATGTTTTTGGACAACCTCCTTAAAACTCTTTACATGGATTTTGGACTTGATCCCGTTCAATTCATCATTGAGCTGTTTTTCCAGAATTACAGGATTAAAAACATTTCTCCTGCCATTTTCCTTTATTAATTCATTAAAAAATTCTTCTGCCTCAGCAAGCGTTTTCCCTGCGCCGTATGGAACTAAATCCCTGTTTCTTGTCCCGAACAAAAAGAAGGAATATTTTGATACGTCAATGCCAAGCGTATCCCGGATGGTCCTTTTGGAAATCTCCTTATTATCAGCCAAAATTTTCTGTTTTGACAAAGTGGTCACTTGATTATCGTTTTCAACATAATAGTCGAGTAAAATAGCTTTCAAATTTGCCATTTTCACTTTAAAAATCAATGACGCAAACAGGGCATAATCCTCCGCCGGCGAATTTGGATATTCTATGTTGAAATCCTTTATCACACTTGCTCGAAACATAATCGTAGGATGCACAGCCTGTATGTTAAAAAGCAATCTGCACCGCAATTCTTCAGAATCAGTAGGGTAGAATCGCTTTATACGCAGATTCTTTTCCGAATTTATCTCGCATATACCGGAACCCAAAATCCCCACATCTTCATTCGTTTCCATAAATTCCACTTGCTTTTTGATTCTTTCCGGATAGCTAAAATCATCCGCATCCATACGGGCAATATACTTTCCCCTACACAGTTTTAACCCTCTGTTCAGCGAAAGCGCTACTCCCATATTCTTTTCATTTTCATAAACTCTAATCTGCGGATTCTGTTTCGCATACCGCTTTAATATGTTCCCGGAATCATCAGAGCTACAATCATTTATTATAACAATCTCAGTATTCCCATAGGTTTGATTCAGCATGGACTCCATGGCAACAGACAAACTATTTCCCGCATTATATACTGGCATAAGCCACGATACCAAAGGTTCCTTCATTTTCACATTTCTCCCTAAATTAATTCTGGAAAATATTTTTTAAGCATGGCATATCGGAACGCCATGTCCATATCATCTTTCGTCAATACAAAACTGGAGTGATATCCCATTTCCAACAGCATTTCCTTTACCTGGTCGGCAATATTGCCATTCAAAATAGTAACGATCACAACCGTATCATTTTTTCCTGATTGTGCTTTCCTAATTTTGTATCCATATTTTTCCACAATTTTTTCGGCCTTGGCATCCCAAATCTCACTGACTGTGATTCCCTGATCTATCAGCAAATCCATTACATCCCGACAGTTATTTCCCGCCCCATATAACACAACGTTTGCCGCTTTTTCTACAGCATTCCACAATTTCTCACTGAATTGCTCTCTTGATTCAACCAGTTTCGCTCCCGCCGCAATTTTGGGAGACAGCCTAAAATAATATTTCCAATAGAGCATATAAGGAAATGCGTTTGTAATCTCGTCATTTTGGGTAAATGCAAGCATGCAATCGTCCAGCCACCTGGCATAAATTTCAGAAAGCTCATTCGCTCCGTGGATTTTCGCATAGTACGCCTTTGTCCCGCAATAATACAATCTGCTTGCCAGCTGATATTTCTCTCTCGTTCTGTCGTCAATTTCAAGCAAATTAATACAGTCTCTGGCAAGTTGTTCCATACTGTCCAGATACGGTATCATCTGATGTAAATTCTTTGTTCTGGAATTATAGTATCCATCCTTATGAATGGTATATTTGTATAAGGGTTTAGGGACATAAAGAAACTCCTCGGCTGCCGCCAATGGTAAAGCGATTGGCAGTTCATGGGAACTGGGGTGCGGATAGAACCGCTTTCCATGCAGTGCTTTTTCCAAGAACTTCGTTTTACACATCATCCGCCAAGGCGCCCTGGGGATCGTATATAACAGCAAATTCAGCACACTCCCCAAATCTTCATATCGCTCGTCAAATCCACGGTCATATTCCCTTCCATATTCTATTTCAGAATCAAAATCTCCTATATTATCGACATCAAACGAGAGATCTCTCCCTATTACCTTGTAATTATCACAACGAGCCCAATTGTATTCCGGATGTTCCTCCAGCGCACGCACCATCTCCTCAACAAATTCCGGCAACATATAGTCATCCGAATCCGGAAATGTTATATATTCTCCTGTATAATATGGCATTGCAGCATTGATTCCGTTTACAATTCCTGCTCTGGAAGAGTTTTTGACAATCATATAGCCATATCCTCGCTTATCAAATTTTTTCTTCCAATTCATCAGGATATTTAATGTCCCATCAGTCGAATCATCATACGCAATGATCAATTCTACATTGTCATATGTCTGACTATAAACAGATTCCAGCATATGATCCAGATATGGTGCCGAATTAAATACCGGCATTATCATACTCACTTTTTTTTGTACCATGTCTTTACCCTCCATCTATCGTTTCATATATTCCAAATATGATTTCAAATCTGTTATCTTTCCATCAAGCAGAAGCTGCTCCCTGATAACGTTTTTCCCTGACCGACTATTGACGTCACTCAAGATATAGTCTTTTGTTACCTTGTTATTTGGAGCATCATACTTGATCAACTGTCTCGCAACATCATCATATGCAAACAATTGATTTCCCAAAACTTCCAAAAGACTAAATTTCCATACCTCACGATTTGCTTCCGGCATAAACTCTTCCGGCAAAATCTCCGTCGCAATAGAAACATCATCCGTATCCATATTTACTTTAATTGGTTTATTGGCCGTTCCCGGAACAAAATACACAAATCCGTTATATATTGCCGTTCTTGTGACCGGAAAACTGCCATATGATAATTCTTTCGGTAAATCCCTTATCGTTTTTACCTCTTTATCGACCAGATTAATCTTTCTGATTTCTCGGTTATAATTTGAAAACAACCAGGCATACTGACCGGCTACGGCCAATGTTATTGCTCCTTCTTCCTGTTTCATAGAAAACCATTCCTGAAACATCATTTTTGAACTGTCAAAAAAATAAATCTTTTTGGAAGCATTACAAAACATTATCTTTTTATCCCCGAAATCACAGATCTTGGAAAAATAGAAATTGTCATTAACAATATCCTTTTCCATTTCCGTCAAGGTATGATAAAAATAATCTATTTCATGATTTGCGAGATTTAAACGTACCACAGCCGGATAGGTATGAGGAAACATATACAGATATTTATCGTCACAATATGCATCAAAAAATTTTGCATCCGGTCGATAATTTACACCACCTGACATTGTTGGCATATCTATTTTCAAGCTTTTACATTCCGCTCTCTCTGCGTCATACACACCTATTGAATCCGCAGAATAAGGAATGCAATAAAATACATCACCATGCGCAACTATTTTGGAATACATTCTCAAGCTCGCTTTTTCCTCTGGAAATGAACAAACAAAAGTTGTCCTCACATCAATTTTTTTCATTTTATATAGCGCATTAAAGTAAAATGAAGTAAACCACAACGTATCTCCTTTTTCACACATATTCTCCATTTTTAAATGCAATGGTTTAATCTCTTTTTCTTTAAACAACATCGAATTATTTACCTCGGTCATCCCATCATTTTGCAAACTTATGTTTTAATCGAACATATTGAATCCGGTTATCAGAGGAAGCATATCGTCTGATAATATTTTCTAAATCATTTGTCAAACCATTATCAATAATTAAATATTTCAAATTGTTATAACTCTGATCAAAAATGCTCTCTATCCCTGCACAGCATCCATCCCTGTGGATTATAGAAAGTCGAAAACAGTCACCTCTAGCATATCTGCTTTCGCCACTTCACTGCACCTGACAATCTTATTTTCACCATGGCTATCCATTTAATTTCTTTATTCGGATCCTCTAGGCAGGTATTATGACCCCTGTCCAATATCAAAATTTTCAATCATAATCGGTTTTCCTGTTTTCTCATATAACTGAACGACACTGCTCCAATCTCCATAATAGGCATCGCTCAAGATGATCGCACGGTCAAGATCCGGAGAATCATCATAAATACCATAGCCCTCCGCCTGATACTGATCCAAAATTTCCTGATATCCTCTCCAAAGATGTGGGCGCATGGATTCTATGGTTGCTTTCATCAGAGGATGCGGACGCCAGAGCAATGCCACCTCTCCCTGATTCTCTCTGAAAACCTGCAGCACATGTTTTATTTTATTTAACATCTGTTCATTGTTATGTAAAAGTGCTCCCACGGTTGTGTTATAGAAAATAATCTTTTTCCGGCTTCCGTCGGGTTTCTCCACGACCGACCGCCATTCCTCCGGGATCTCCACCTGGTCCCGCCCGGTCGCCATGACCTTGTCTACCTTTGGAGAGCCGAGTCCCAAAATCTTTTCTTCCCAGTAACTCCTGCTCTGCTCCCCAAGCTCCTCCGTCAGCACCTTGATGTAGATCTTCCGCATGTCCTCGGACTGCACGATGACCTTGTTTGCGTACAGCACGCCGGGCGTGGTGCAGAAGTGTTTCATGCCCTCGATCGCCTTGTCGTTGTCTGGAGAAATCTCTCCCAATATAAAATAAGGTATATATACTAATAAATCCGTATACTCTTTCAGGTTCTTCGAATAAAAGTACGGCGGCACGCTGGTCACGTAATTTGCGTCATCGTACGGATTATGGATAAACAGGACGTCCGGATGCCGCTTTTCGAAATCATAAGCCCTGTAATCCGTCACCGGCACGTAATCCGGGTAATCATTCCCCTCGTAGTGCATCTCCCGGAAGCTGCCGTCCGGATTCTTGTCATAATAAGGAATCGGAATCACGTAGGCATCGCAGGCCGGGTCGGCGTCCGCCGCCCTCCACACGCTCTCCAGGGAATCCCACATGGACGCTTTATAGGGAAGAAACACGACCTCCGTCCGAACCGGAATGTCCGCATTCGCACTGTTTTGGATCCGAATCAGCTGTCTTTGCAGATTCTTGCAGGACTTGTGGGGATTCACCGGACGGCTTTCTCTGAGTCCGTCGTAAATCTGGTAGAGCGTCTCGCAGTACTGCTCAAGCAGACCGACCGTCGGAAAGCCCTCGCCCTCCTCGTTCTCAATGACCGTGCCCGCCTGGATGGCCCCCTGCTGGGACTGCTCCAGCAGATTCAATGCGGCGGAGGTATTCCCCTTTTCCATCTCTTTTCTGATTTCGTCATGGGTCCCGTCCAATGCCTGAAAGAGATCGTCAAGCATGTTTTTCAGGTGCTTTCTCATGGATTACCTCCGGCCGTCACTGATTTCAATCTGATCTTATGAAAGGGGAGTGTCGCATACTCCCCATATTATATATCGCTCCATTTGGCGGATAAGATAAGCATTCTCTCCAATCTTTCATTCCGCAAGGGCCGCAAAGGCCGTGTCAAAGATCTCTGACGGGTCGATCAGGCTGCAGGGCTCCTCGCGACTCTCCTCCTTCACGGTGCACTGGATCATGCGGCCGTCGGGAAGAACGGTCCAGGAATTGTACTCCTCGGTGTAATAGGTTCCCATATAGATATAGGAAAGCTTCGTGTAGGAGACGGTGCGGCCGGCTGCGGTCACGGTCTGGACGCCGTCAAAGGAAACCTCCGCATAATCGCCGGAAGTCAGCATGTAGGCGTAGGAGGACTCCTGGGACTGGGCCAGGTCCGCCTCCCCGTAATTCTCGTCCATGGTGTAGAGGGTGTAGGTCAGGGTCAGGTCGTGGACGTCGTCGTGCTCCCGTCTGTTGAAGTGGAGCCAGGTCTTGTCAGAATCCTCGTCGTAGACAAACCCCTCCGGACAGGCGATGCCCGCCGTATTGTCATCCCAGTTTGTCCCCAGGACGTACTCGCCCTTCTCGTTCTGGTGGATTGTGTAATCCCTGCTCTCCGGTTCCTCCGGATTCCCTGTCTCCTCCGGCGATTCGCCGCCCGGCATGGTCTCCAGGGCGTCCATGTCCACGGCATTCTGCCTCACCTCGTCCGGCACCGTGATCTCCGGCACCGTGTCGAACTCGTATCCGGATATGGTGATGACAAAGGAGGTGACCGCCACCTCGTCAAACCCCTGGGCCTCCCTGTTTGCCTGCATCAGAGTATTGTAGCTGTCGGTGAAATCCATGGAGAGCTCCCGGAGCGTCCCGGAGGCGTCCACGAGGAGCTCTGCCTTCGCCTCCAGCCCGTCATACACGTCCGCATTTTCTTCCAGAAGCGTTCCGACCGTGGACATGATGCCGGACAGGTTTTCCCCGGTAATGGTTCCGCTCACCCGGTAAAGGGGGGTTCCGTCCTCCGCATTCACCTGCTCCATGGTCAGCGCACTGGGATTTTCAAGAAGCAGGGCGATCGTCTCGGTCACGTTTCCCCGGCCGCCCGCCTTTTCCTCAGATTCCTTCATCCACTGGCCGCCGGAGCCGGTGTAGGTCACGTATTTGCCGTTCTCCTCCACGGTATAAGTCTCCGTGTCCACGGTGATTCCCGCCAGATTGATGTCCACGGTGCCAACCATGTGGACCGCCTCCGGCTCCCTGGTCTGCTCGACCTTCTGTTCCATCCTGCACTCCAGGGTGGCCTCCACCCCCTGCGCCTTGTAATCCATGACCATTTCCATGGATAAATTCCCCTTCACCGAGGAAGCCTCCGCAAAATTTTCCCCCGCCTGGCCAAGCAGCCCCTCCGCCGTGGCCGGGGTCTCCGCCGCCTCCTCACTGTGCTCCGGTTCCGGCTCCGTCTCCTTCGCCTTTTTCCCGCAGCCGGAAATCGCTCCCGCCGCCAGGGCCGCCACGGCCAGCCATATCGCAATCTGTTTTCTTCTCTTCATATTTTCCTCTTTCTGATGCGCTTGCCACGCTTTTTTAATGAATTTGGAAGTTTTCTTCCAAAAATGCTTCGTTATCCTATGCTCTCCGGTCGTTTTTATGCCTCTAGGACTCCAGCAGCCGTCCCACGTGGAGCATGCCCCAGCCCTGCTGGTTCCTCGGAAGCCCCAGGTCCACGGCCCGCTTCATTAAACGCAGCTTGACCTCCTTGGGCGTCATGTCCGGCTCCTTTTCCAAAAGCAGGGCCAGGGCCCCGGAAACCACGGGCGTGGCCATGGAAGTGCCGCTTTTGACCCCGTAGGTCCGTTTGTCCCGACGGCTCATGGCATTGCAGGAGACCACCGACGCCCCCGGCGCCACGATGTCCGGCTTGCAGACGCAATAGGCCGTGGGCCCCCTTCCGGAATAATGAATCATGGAGGAACCGCAGACCTCCACCGCATGATGATCGTCGGAGGAACCGACGGTGATCACCTTGCGGCTGATGCCGGGCGTCGTCACCGAGTGGGCCGAGGGGCCCTCGTTTCCCGCAGCGACCACAACCACCAAACCGTCCGCCCAGGCCTCCTCCACGCCCCGGACCAGGGCCGACTCCTCGCCCGTCTCCCGCCTTGGAACAGACCCCACGGAAATGTTCACGATCCGGATTCCGTACCGTTCCTTGTTCTCCCGAAGCCATCTGAGGCCCTTAAGCAAATTGGATACGGAGCCGTTCCCCCGGCTGTCGAGCACCTTGATGCCGATGAGGCTGCATTCCGGCGCCACGCCGGCATAAAGCCCGTCGGAGGACTCCCCGCTTCCCCCCAGGACCCCCATGACGTGGGTTCCGTGGGAATTGTCGTCGTAAGGGGCCCTTCTTCCGTTCAGAATATCCTTAAATACCGCAAGGCGTCTCCCGAAATCCGGATGGGGATAAGTTCCCGTATCCAGAACCGCAATCCCGACGCCCCGTCCGGTATACTTCCACACGTCTCGTTCCTCCATGCCGATCAACTGCCGTACCCGGTTCACCTTCCGCCTCCCGTTTCCGCACTCTGTATCCACCGGGGGCGGACCAGATGCCGCCCCCTCCTGATGATATCATATTCCGGAAACGAGTCTCAGTTGACTTATGTCTCCATAGAAAACGCCGAAAGTATCTGCCCTTTTCTAAAAGATTTATGTCGTCTGCTATAATTTCTTTCGGATGGCCCGGATAAACTCACCGCTCTCCGCCACGTGGGGATCCGGGATGGTGGTCATCATGGCCAGATCCTTCGTCATGGTGCCCTCCTCGATGACGGCGACGGTGGCCCGCTCCAGCCTGTCGGCAAATTCCACGAGGGCCGCATTCCCGTCCAGCTCCCCCCGCTTCCTGAGGGCACCGCTCCAGGCGAAAATCGTCGCCACCGAATTGGTGGAGGTGGGCTCCCCCTTTAAATACTTATAGTAATGGCGCTGCACGGTGCCGTGGGCCGCCTCGTACTCATAATTTCCGTCGGGGGAAACAAGCACCGAGGTCATCATGGCCAGGGAGCCGAAGGCCGTGGCCACCATGTCACTCATCACGTCCCCGTCATAATTCTTGCAGGCCCAGATGTAGCCGCCCTCGGATTTGACAACTCTGGCCACCGCATCGTCGATCAGCGTATAAAAATAAGTGATCCCGGCTTCCCGGAACCGGCTCTCGTACTCCCCCTCGTAGATCTCCTGGAACATGTCCTTGAAGGTGTGGTCGTACGTTTTGGAAATGGTGTCCTTGGAGGCGAACCACAGGTCCTGCTTCGTATCCAGCGCATAGTTAAAACAGCAGCGGGCGAAGCTCTCAATGGACCGGTTCAGATTGTGCATGCCCTGAAGGACGCCCGCCCCCTGAAACTTGTGGATGAGTTCCCGGGTCTCTTTCCCGGTTTCGTCGGTATAGACCAGTTCACAGGTACCGGGGCCGGGAATCCTCATCTCCGCCGCCTTGTAGACGTCACCGTAAGCGTGCCTGGCGATGGTGATGGGCTTCTTCCAGGTCTTCACGTAAGGCTCGATCCCCTTCACGATGATCGGCGCCCGGAACACCGTGCCGTCCAAAATCGCCCGGATGGTTCCGTTGGGGCTCTTCCACATGCCTCTCAGGCCGTATTCCTTTACCCGGTCCGCATTGGGCGTGATCGTGGCGCACTTGACCGCCACCTTATGCCTCTTCACGGCCTTTGCCGCCGCCTCCGTCACATGGTCCTCCGTCTCGTCCCGATGCTTAAGGCCCAGGTCATAATATTCCGTGTTCAGCTCCACAAAGGGATGCAGAAGCTCCTCCTTGATCATCTTCCACAAAATGCGGGTCATCTCGTCTCCGTCCATCTCCACGATGGGGTTTTGCATTTTGATTTTCTCCATAATGTCTTATCCTCCTGACATGGAGCCCCGGCCTGCCGGACGCTCCCTGCCATATCCTCGTCCGCCGAACGCTCCGCCTTTTCATTATAGGCATATTTGCCCCCGGTGTCAACAAAAGAAAACCCTTGCCAAAACATGGTTTTTGGTATAAAATTCTATAGAATATATGTATAAATGCATTTTGACATTTCACATTCAGGTAAAGGAGAGATTTCACATGAGCAAGAAAAATGTCATTGTCGGACAGTCCGGCGGCCCTACCTCCGTCATCAACTCCAGTCTCTACGGCGTTGTGACCGGTTTCCTGGGTTCTGAGAAGATTGACAAGATCTACGGGATGGTAAACGGGATCGAGGGCTTCCTGGCCGGAAAGACCACGGTTCTTTCAGATCTTACCAGGGAAGAGCTGGAGATCTTGCAGACCACGCCCGCTTCTTATTTAAAGTCCTGCAGGTTCAAGCTTCCGGAGGATTTAAACGATCCGGTATACCCCACCCTGCTCAAGAAGTTCGAGGAGATGAACATCGGCTATTTCTTCTATATCGGCGGAAATGATTCCATGGACACGGTCTCCAAGCTTTCCCGCTATGGCGAAAAGGTGGGCACCGACATCATTTTCATGGGCGTTCCCAAGACCATTGACAACGACCTGATCGTCACCGACCACACGCCCGGCTATGGCAGCGCCGCCAAATACGTGGCCACCACCGTCCGCGAGTGCGCTCTGGACGCAGGCGTATACGCCGCTCCCTGCGTGACCGTCGTGGAGATCATGGGCCGTCACGCCGGCTGGCTGACTGCCGCTTCCGTACTGGCAAGGAAGTTCGAGGGAGACGCCCCTCATCTGATCTATCTGCCGGAGATCGCTTTCGACCTGGACCAGTGCCTGGCCGACGTGAAGAAGTGCCTGGAGAAGACAAACAGCGTGGTGGTCTGCATTTCCGAGGGCATTGCGGACAAGGACGGCAAATTCATCTGCGAGTATGCAGGCGGTGCGGACGGCGCCGTGGACAGCTTCGGCCACAAGAAACTGACCGGCAGCGGCAAATACCTGTCCGAGGTCATCGGCGAGAAACTCGGGGTCAAGGTTCGCGCCCTGGAATTCAGCATCATTCAGAGATGCGGTGCCTCCCTCGCCTCCGCAACTGACATCGAGGAGGCTGCCATGGCCGGTTCCGTGGCTGCAAAGGCCGCCCTGGAAGGTAAGAGCGGCATGATGGTGGCCTTCATCCGGGAACCCGGCGACGAGTACCGGATCACCTACCAGCTCACCGACGTGAACGAGGTCTGCAACAAGGAAAAGCCGTTCCCCTCCGAGTGGATCACGGATCACGGCACCAACATCGGCGACGGCTATGTGAAGTATGCCCTTCCTCTGATTCAGGGTGTTTCCCCCGTGAAACTGGTGAACGGTCTGCCGGCCTTCCTGGACCTGGCGACGGCCCTGAAATAGAAAAAACAATTGCCATTCCAACGGGCAGGGGAATTCTCCCCTGCCCGTTCTTTTCAATCCTTTTAAAACAGACGATTGCAAAACAACAGGATTCGGTCGGCAAAAGCCGCCCGAGTCCCACTTCTAAAGCAAAATCTCCCGGTTGCCAAGCTCCGTTCCCGGATAAAAATACTGCAGGATCTCCGTGTAGCTCTTCCCCTGCCCCGCCAGGGCGCTGGCCCCGGTCTGGCTCATGCCGACACCGTGGCCGTAGCCGCCCCCGTGGAGGATGTAACCGGTCAAGGTCTCTCCGTCCTTCAATTCCTCCAGCCAGACGCTGGCGCTGGGCAGGATGGAGCGCCCGTCGGAGGTAGTCCCGTCCTGTTTGGTATAAACGTAATCCACGTCCCCCAGAAACGCCCGGATGGGGCCTGAGCGCACGATCTGCACCGTTCCCTCCGTCCCTTCCACCAAAAGGAGCTCCGCCATGCCGCTTGGCGTCCTGGCCTGTACGGTGACGGAACGGACGGCCCCGATCGTGGTCTGGCCCGCAGCCGCCTGAAAGCTCCCGTCAGCCGCCTGAAAACGTACCAGCTCCCCGTGGGTTTTCGCATAGCCGGCAAGAAAGCTGTTCATTCGTTCCGTCAGCCGTCCCAGGGTCACCGTGGTCTCCCACCGATACCAGGGCATGCCGTATTCCAAATTTCCGGAATCCGCCCTCCCCAGGTATTCCCGGAAAGCTGTCTCTGAAGACAGATCCGGCGCTTCTCCCTCCGACATGTAGAGGCGTCTCAGATACGGGGCCTCCCCCTCCGTTCCGCCCCACACGGACATGTCGTTCCCATATCCAGAAGAGGTGGCGTAATAATAGGCTGTCACCAGCTTCCCCTCATAGCTCAACACCTGTCCCTCCGTCTCCCTCACCGCCTGCATGGTCAGCTCATCCGTCTCCGTATTGTTGTAAACCTGAAAATTTGTCGTGTCGTCCACATGGGCTCCATATTCGCTGTAAGAATTCCCCATGATCTGTCTGTAGGCATAGCTTCTGGCGCAGACTGCCTGGGCCTTCAGGGCCTCCAGGCCATAACTTTCCGGCATTTCGCTGGGTACCACGTAGCAAAGATATGTCTCGATATCCACCTCGTTGACGATCACAAGTCCCGATTCCGTGAGGGCCACCTCCGCCGTCCCCTCATACCAGGGAGGGCCCTGCTTTCTGGAAAAGGAGGTAAAACCGATCTTTCCCCCTTCGTCCGGCACGATCCGTACCCTTCCCTCGGAAAGTCTCGTATCCGCAGGGAGCAGTTCCACCGTCTCTCCCGCCTCATGGCGCTCCGTGCCCTCCTTCCCGTAAAACAGGGAAAAGGCCCTGTCCGAGGTAAAGGCCGCTCTCTCATGATACAGGGAACCGACGGCGGCGTCCGTGAGAAGCACCCGGATATTCACCGCCTCCACGTGTTCCCCCATCAGAGCCGCACAGATCTTCCCGCCGCCCACCACGTACTCCGCCTGCTCGTATCCCACGGTGAGCGCTTCCCTGGGAAGCGTCTGGAATCCGCCCTGCCGGCTGATCACCTGGAACTGCTCCGCCAGGGGAACCTTCCCATATCCCTCAATCTCCGCTTCCGAATCGCCCAGTGCCAGAAGCCTTCCGTGAATCCGTTCTTTTTTCAGGGAAATGACCGTCACCTTTCCCTCCTTCACCGTTATGTCCGCCAGGTTCTGACCGCAGGATTCTCCTTCCGCTCCCACCGAAAAATTCCGCCACACGCCGTACAGGAAAACCCGGACGCTTCCCTCCTCATAGCTTTCCACCCACACGTTTTCATATGTAAGCTCGTCGGAGACCGTCTCCAGAACCATGAGGAGATCCCCTCCCTTGACCCTGGCCGTCACTTTCCTGTCCACCAACTTGTCCAGCGACAGCCCCTCAAAGGAAAATGCACCCTTGTCCGTATGGACCTCCCAGGCGCCGATCCCGGAAAGCTGATTGGGCGTACCGACCAGAATCAGCTCCTCCGTCGCAACCTGTCCCCCCGTGTCTTGTTTCCCCAAAAAAACGTCGTAAAATGCCCTCCAGTCCTCTTCCGTCACCGCTCCCTTTCTGCCGCCATCCTGAAGCAGGGTCTCCAGGTCTCCCGCAAGTCCCAGCTCTCCGGCCATGGCCTCCAAGTCCTCATAGGTGAGCATTCCGCCCATGGTCTCCCGGTCCGCCGGAATCCGTTCCACATCCCACACTCCTCTCCCATACAAATATTCTGCATAGGGAACGTACCACCCTCCCGCCTCCTCCGGAGAAAATCGGTCTGCGGCCACAGCTTCGATCTCCTCCCGCCCCGCCAGTACCAGTGCCGTCTGTCTGGCCGCCAGCGCCCTGGAGACACCTGCCATTCTCGTTCTTCCTCCCAGAAAAACCCAGACCGTAAGCCCCGTGCCAAGAAGCACAAGGACAAAAACCGCCTGAAAAATCTTCGTTCTGTGTTCGCCGTTCATCGGGTTCCTCCTTTTATGCATGGAAAATCCTTTTACACATAGAAAAGACAGCATATTATTAATATAATATGCTGTCCCTATCTTTCGTATTCCCCCGAAATGCCGGTTCCTGCACTTTTGATTCCTAGCCCTCGCCAGGATGGGCAACCGCAAATAAATTTCTGCCATCCACTCTATGGAGGCCCGACATCCACTTATTAATATAGGAATCCCGTATTACAATCTGTAGGTTCAAAACATACAGGAATTATCGAACATTCCAGGTAGAAGTACAAAGCGTTTTTTCTACTAGCTATTATATACCAGAAGCCCGGTTCTGACAAGGGCAATTTCTGGCAAATTTACAGGAATCGAAAAATTTTTCATCCCCGGAATCGAAAGCCTTGCCGACGAAGCAGATACGGGACGGCCTGCCTTTCTGACTGCCTTCTTTTCCATACAATTCTTGTCTTCCGCCGCCATCTTTCAGACTTTCATTGACAAACCCACCGCTTTCGTTTATACTAAAGTGGCTTTGACTTTTTGGGAAACTTAAAATCGGCTTTTCACAGGGGAGACGGCGATGAGCACAAACAATACCAGCTTAAAAGACCAGATTTACGACTCTATCTACAACGACATTTTGCTCGGCATTTATCCCCCGGACCACGTGTTCAACGAAAAAGGGCTGATGGAGAAATTCAATGTCAGCCGCGCTCCCATCCGTGAGGCGCTGGTGGAGCTGTGCGGAGAAAAGATTCTTTACAGTATCCCTTACTACGGTTACAAGATCACGCCTCTCACCGAGGAGGACGTGGCAAACACCAAATCCTACCGCTGCATTCTGGAGTGTGGTTTCATGAGGGAAAACTGGGGGATGTTCACCCCGGAAGCCATGAAGGACCTGGAAGCCGCCAACCAAAAAGATTTGGAGGGAAAGGAAAAGACGGATGCCATCACCCACTGGAACGACAACATTCGGTTCCATTTAGCTTTCTTCGAGTTATATGGCAACCAATATGCCTACCAGCTTCTCCGGTCCGCCATGACTCTCCAGACCAGGGCCTACGCACAGACTCGGTGGGCGGAATATCATTCCAGGCAGTTCCACGAGGTGCCGGCCTTCCATGGCTCCATTTTGGAAGCCATCCGACAGGACAATCCGGAACTGGCCGTCAGTCTTCTGAAAGCGGACATCATCAGTATTTAAAATATTTCGAGGTAAGGGGGGCAGGCCCCCAAAACTTTCCATCGCAAACATGACTGAAAACACGTCAACTGTTTGCTCACGGAAATTTTGGGGGCCTGCCCCCCTCCTCTTTTTCTGCCTATGAGGAACAGAAGGTTTCATTGTGGAGCAGCTTATGCTCCTTGCCTTTTAAGAATCCCTCATAGAGAGATACGATCATCGGGTTCTCGTCGCACTTCTTCACCACGGAGACATTATCCGCCTTATAGATGCCTTCCGCCCTGGCGCCCTTGTCCTTGAGACCAGACAACCTGGGCTGTCCGCCGCCCATGACGCAGCCTCTCCGGCAGGCCATGACTTCGATCAGGTGATATTCCTTCTCGCCGCTCTTCACCTGCTCCATGACGGTCCTGGCGTTGGCCAATCCGCTGACGACGCAGATCTTCACATCCATCCCGTCATAAGGGATGGAGAACTCCTTGATAAAGCCCTCCTGGCGGACGCCGCACTCGGCGATGCTGTCCATGGTCTCTTTGCTGTGGTCGGGGGCCAGACGTCTGATCACGGCCTCGGTCACGCCGCCGGTCACGCCGAAGATCACGCCGCCGCCGGAGCCGAATCCGAAGGGAATGTCGGAGGCCTCCGACTCAAGAGCCGCAAAATCGATACCGGTGGTGCGGATCATCTTGATGAGCTCCGTGGTCGTGATCACGTAATCCGTGTCGATCTCGCCTTCCGTGTAGCTGTTGGCCCGCTTCGCTTCCATCTTCTTTGCCGTACAGGGCATGAAGGAGACCATGACCGTCTTCTTTCCCTCTGCCTTTTCCGGATCTCTGAAATATTCCTTCACCACCGCCGACAGCATTCCCTGAGGGGAACGGCAGGTGGAGACATTATCCTTGAAGTCGGGGAACTGCTCGCCCACGAACTTCACCCACGCCGGACAGCAGGATGTGAGAAGCGGCAGCGTTCCGCCGTTTTTCACCCGATCCAAAAACTCCGCCGACTCTTCCATGATGGTGAGGTCCGCACTGAAGGTGGTGTCGTAGACCTCGTCAAAGCCCATCCGGTGAAGGACGTTGACGATCTTGCCCATGACGCTCTTGCCTTTTGTAAGTCCGAAGGCATCTCCCACTGCCACCCGAACGGCGGGCGCCACCTGGGCCACTACCCGCACCGTGGGATCTGCCAGCGCCGCCCATACCTCTTCCTGATTGTCCCGGATGCTGATGGCACCGGTGGGACAGAACACCCGGCACTGACCGCAGTTGACGCAGTCCGTGGTTGCGATCTCCCGGTCAAAGGCCGGCATGACCATGGCTTCGGAGCCACGGTGGGCAAAGCCCAGGGCGCCGACACCCTGCAGCTCGCTGCAGACCCGGACGCAGTTGCCGCAGAGGATGCATTTGTTGGGATCCCGGACGATGGAAGGAGAACTGAAATCCAGAGGACGCTCCTCCCTGTAATTCTGGAACCGGACTTCATTGACGCCAAACCGGCGTGCCAGCTCCAGAAGGTTGCAGTTGTCGTTCTTTACGCAGGTGGTGCAATCCCTGCAATGGGCCGCCAGAAGAAGCTCAATGATCATCTTCCTGTATTTTTTCAGCTTCCCCGTGTTGGTGTAAATGACCATCCCGTCCCTGGGCTCCTCCGAACAGGATGCAAAGGTTCTTCCCCTGTCGTCCTCCACCGTACACAGACGGCAGGCGCCGAAGGTGGAAAGCTCGGAGTGATAACAGAGTGTCGGAATGTCGATGCCTGCCTTCCGGATAATGGAAAGGACATTTTTTTCATCGGTAAATTCTACTTTTCTGCCATCGATTGTGATTGTACCCATATCTGTCCCCCCTATTCCTCAATATAAATGGCATCAAACGCACAGTTATCTTTACATGCGGAACATTTGATACAAAGCTCCGGATTGATGTGATAGCATTCCTTGCGGACACCGGTAATGGCTCCTGCCGGGCAGTTCTTCGCACACTTTCCGCAGCCCTTGCAGTATTCCGGATTGATCACGAAGCGGCGCATCGCCTGACAGACCTTCGCACGGCACTTCTTGTCCCGGATGTGCTCCACGTACTCGTCCCGGAAGGTATTCAAGGTGCTGATGACCGGAAGGGGCGCACTCTTGCCGAGGCCGCAGAGAGCCATGCTGCGGATCATGTTTGCCAGCTCTTCCAGGCGGTCCAAATCCTCCATCTCTCCCTTGCCGGCCACGATCTTCTCCAAAATCTCCAGCATGCGCTTGGTACCCTCCCTGCAGGGAACGCATTTTCCGCAGGACTCCCTCTGGGTAAAGCTCATGAAGAAGCGGGCCACCTCGACCATGCAGGTGTTGGTGTCCATGACCACCATGCCGCCGGAACCGACGATGGCGTTGAATTTCTTCACGGAATCAAAATCCAGGGGCTCATCCAAGTGCTTTTCCGTCAGACATCCGCCGGAAGGGCCGCCGATCTGAACGGCCTTGAACTCGGCACCGTTCTTCAGTCCGCCGCCGATGTCGAAGATGATCTCCCGGAGGGTGCTTCCCATGGGAACCTCGATGAGACCGGTGTTTTCAATGGAACCGGTCAGGGAGAAGGTCTTCGTTCCCGGGCTTCCCTCTGTGCCGATGGTCCGATACCAGTCTGCGCCCTGAAGAATGATCTTGGGCACGTTGGCATAGGTTTCTACATTATTTAATACGGTGGGCTTCTCCCAGAGTCCCTTTTCCACGGTTCTCGGAGGCTTCACCCTGGGCATGCCCCGGTTGCCCTCGATGGAGGCCGTCAGTGCGGAGCCCTCGCCGCAGACAAATGCGCCGGCGCCCCGGTTGATATGTAAGCGGAAGGAGAAATCCGTTCCCAGAATGTTATCGCCCAGCAGACCCCGCTCTTCCATCTGGCCGATGGCATGGCGCAGCCTGGCCACGGACATGGGATACTCCGCACGGACGTAAATATAGCCGTCACTGGACTGCACCGCATAGGCGGCGATCATCATGCCCTCGATCAGCTTGAAGGGATCGCCCTCCATGACGGAGCCGTCCATGAAAGCGCCGGGATCGCCCTCGTCGCCGTTACAGACCACGTATCTGGTGGTCTCCTTCTGCCTTGCCACCTGTTTCCATTTTCTTCCGCAGGGGAATCCGCCGCCGCCCCGGCCCCTAAGGCCAGACCGGTCTACTTCGTCGATCACCTGGTCTCTGGTCATCTCAAACATGGATTTTTCCAAGGCCCTAAAACCGCCCGCCGCAATGTACTCGTCCAGGGATTCCGCATCCACCCGGCCGCAGTTTTCCAGGACGATCCTGGTCTGCTTTGCCATGAAGGGAATGTCCTCCGGATGGCGGTAATGGACATCCTTTTTGGTGTAGAGCAGCCGCTCCACCACTTCCCCTCCGAGAATGGTCTGCTCGAAAATCTCCTTGCAGTCCTCTCTCTGGACCTTCACATACTGGATGACCTCGCCGCCCTTCTGGATCCGAACCAGCGGTCCCAGCTCGCAGAAGCCCTGACATCCGGTCTTCTTCACTCCCACATGGCTGTGCTCTCCCTCATCGTGGGGCGCAAAATCCAAAACGACTCCAGGCGTGTTCTTGGTCAGTTCTTTGAACTCTTCATAAATCTTTGCCGAACCCGTGGCAATACATCCGGTTCCGGAACAGACAAGTATCCTGCAGTCATAGGCATCCATCTGATTTTTGGCCGCTTCGCGTACCTGCGATAAATCATCTTTATTTTTGATCATCAGCCTCTACCTCTCAATTCTTCAATTACTGCAAGTGCCTTTTCGGGTGTCATGGACGGATAAACCTCTTCGTTCACCATCATGGTCGGCGCCAGTCCGCAGGCACCGAGACAGGACACGGTCTCCACCGTAAACAGCATGTCGTCCGTCGTGTGCTTCTTCTTGCTGAGTCCCAGCTCCTTCCAGAGCGCTTCCAGCACCGGTGTGGACTTCCGAACATGACAGGCAGTGCCGTCGCAGACCTTGATGACGTATTTTCCCTTTGCCTCAAAGGAAAAATTCTCATAGAAGGTTGCCACACTGTACGCTTTTGCCTCGGTGATCCCAATCTCTTTCGCCACGTAGGTCAAAAGCTCCCCGGGAAGATAGCGGTACTCCGCCTGGATGTCCTGCATGATCGGAATCAATGAGCTGGCCTTGCGCCCATAATGCTCAATGATCTCGTCCGTCTTACGAAAATAAGACTGTTCCAGCATTCGTTTTTCCTCCTTTTCGTTTTTGTGCATTCCGTATACCCAAGTGATATCATTATAGCATTTTCAGGCATTTTATACAATGAAATTTTACAAAGTATTTGCAAAAAAACAAAAACGGCAGGATTTAGTTAAATGTTTAACGGGATTTTCGACAAAAAAACTTTCTTATCCGAATTATCCCAATAATAGATAATAAATTATTTTATTTTTGTCTGAATAATCTGTTTATTTCATTTATATTTTGATAATTTCAGCAATGACCACTATCAAAAGAGCGGCCTTCGATTTAGCTTCGAAAGCCGCCACAAATCAATCGCCCTCATTACATACGAATCAATTCTGTTTTAATATATTGCTTACAAAAATACGCCGAGACCCCCGAATGCTTTGAAAAGTCTACTCCTTCCAGTGCAGGCACGCTTCTCATACAATGAAAAATCGCATAATGTGAGCGATTTGCAGCCCCTTTGAAATCACCGTCAAAAGGCCAACACTTCGGCAGATTTTATACAGCGTTTTGCCTGTTCCAGACGATAACCAGACAGGTCTTTCAATTATAATCCTTTCTTTGCAGTGGCTTTGCCTTCATTATGTGTCCGTTTGCAAATTGTCAAAATAGACGATTTATATCTTTTCATAATCTCATTAATCCAGTTCCATATCCTTTGCATATGCATAAGAAATAATTCCAACTTGTCGACGATAGCAAACAATCTGTTCTTTTGCCGCTCATTAAGGGCAATCTCATTCTCCGCCAATCATCTCCATGGCCGCAACCATCCGCAGCTTTTCCGGTTCGATCCTGTCTCTCCCATAGGCATCCATAAAACGGTCCGTGTACTCTGCGGTTCCAAGATTAAATTTGAGCGTCCAGAGCCCCCAGACCAGGTCGATGTGCCGGTCTCCGAGCCCGCCGCAGCCAAGGTCGATATAGCCCGAAAACTTCCAGTGATCCAGAATGACGTTGGGCAGGCAATAATCCCCATGAAGGAGGACATCTTTTTTTAACAGTGCCATCCCCTCCTGCGCTGCTCGTTTTGCCTCTGAAAAGGATCCAAATTCCCAGATCCCCCGAAACAGGTCAGGCTCATAACTGCTCTGATCCAGTCCATGCATCACCACCTCCGTATAGGTCCGGATCCGATCCTGCACCGGGCAACCTCTCCCGTCCGTCTCGTGCAATTCCCGCAGCAGCAAGGCTGTGGTATCGCACAGTCTCTTGGGTTCTGCCAGATAATCCGGATGCGTGCAGTCTTCTCCCCGGATTTTTCTGCTCAAGAGATAATCCTTTCCGTGGAATGAACCATAATACAGTACTTCCTCCGATAATTTCAAAGAATGCAGATAAGCGGTCATCAGTGCTTCTGTCCTCAACGTCCCTTCTGCGGCCTCTTTCAGGAAATAGCCGTCGTTCTTGTCGATAAAAATCACTCTGGCCTGAGGCGAAGAACTGCTGTCGTAAAGTACGGAATCCCTCATGTAGTCTATCACTGCCTCGGGATATTCTTCCATATTCCTCTTGATTGGCTTAAGCTTCATATTTTCCCCCAAATAAAAAATGTCCTCCTCTCTCTCTTTCCCTCACCATACGTTCGTATCACAAAGGGAGAAAAAGAGAGGAAGAGGACATCCGATCCGCCCTGTTTTCACAGAGTTTCTAACAAATTACTTCCAATTGACGATCTGGCCGAAGTCGGGCTTAAGGGCTGCACCGCCTACCAGGCCGCCGTCGATGTCGGGCTGTACGAACAGCTCCGGAGCCGTCTTCGCATTGACGCTTCCGCCGTACTGGATGCGGATGGCCTCCGCCGTCGCCTCGTCGTAGATCTCGGCGATGCACTTGCGGATGCCGCCGCAGACCTCCTGCGCCTGCTCGGTGGTGGCAGTCTTGCCGGTCCCGATGGCCCAGATGGGCTCGTAAGCGATAACCGCCGTCTTGGCCTGCTCCGCCGTCACGCCCAGGAATGCGATCTTCACCTGCTGGCGGATGAAGTCCATGGTCACGCCCTGCTCTCTCTGAGTCAGGGTCTCGCCGCAGCACACGATGGGAGTGATGCCATGCTCGAAGGCCTTGAGGACCTTCTTGTTGACGGTCTCGTTGGTCTCCGCAAAATACTCTCTTCTCTCGGAATGGCCGATGATCACGTATTTCACGCCCACGTCCGTCAGCATGGCGGGAGAAATCTCACCGGTGTAAGCACCCTTCTCCTCGAAATACATGTTCTCTGCGCCGATCTCAATGTTGGTTCCCTTCACCGCCTCCAGGGCCGGAATGATGTCGATGGCGGGAACGCAGAACACTACGTCCGCATCGTCGGTCTTCACCAGGGGTTTCAGGGTCTCGATTAATTTTAACGCCTCACTGGGAGTCATATTCATCTTCCAGTTTCCAGCAATGATTTTCTTTCTTGCCATCTTTTTATCCTCTCTTTATCGATTATTTGCTGCGACTACGCCGGGCAGGTCTTTGCCCTCCAGGAACTCTAAAGAAGCACCGCCGCCGGTGGAAATGTGGGACATCTTATCGCCAAAGCCAAGCTGATTCACGGCCGCCGCCGAATCGCCGCCGCCGATGATGGTGGTCGCATCGGTCTCCGCCAGGGATTTCGCCACGGCAATGGTGCCCTTGGCAAGAATCGGATTCTCGAACACGCCCATGGGGCCGTTCCAGACAACCGTCTTCGCACTCTTCACGGCCTCTGCGTAGAGCTCTGCCGTCTTCGTTCCGATATCCAGGCCCATCTTGTCGGCGGGAATGGCGTCCGCCGCAACCACGGAAACCTCGATCTCGGCGTCAATGGGACTCGGGAACGCCGCCGCAACGGTGGTGTCCACAGGCAGGAGCAGCTTCTTGCCAAGCTTCTCGGCCTTCTCCATCATATCCTTGCAGTAGCCGACCTTCTCGTCGTCCACCAGGGAGGTGCCGACCTCGTAGCCCTTGGCTTTCAGGAAGGTGTAGGCCATGCCGCCGCCGATGATCAGGGTGTCGCACTTCTCCAGAAGGTTTGCGATCACGTTCAGCTTGTCCGCAACCTTGGCTCCGCCTAAAATGGCGACGAAGGGTCTGGTGGGATTGTTCACCGCATTGCCCAGGAAGTCAATCTCCTTCTGCATCAGATAGCCGACAGCCGCCATATCCACGTACTGGGTCACGCCCACGTTGGAGCAGTGGGCCCTGTGGGCCGTGCCGAAGGCGTCGTTCACAAACACCTCGCACAGGGAAGCCAGCTCCTTGCTGAAGGCTTCGCCGTTCTTGGTCTCTTCCACACGGTAGCGGGTGTTCTCCAGAAGGACCACCTCGCCGTCCTTCATGGCCTCCACCGCCGCCTTTGCGTTGGGGCCGACCACCTCCGGATCCGCCGCAAACTTCACATCCTGTCCGAGAAGCTCGGAAAGCCTTGCCGCCACGGGAGCCAAGGAAAGCTCCGGCTTGGGCTCTCCCTTGGGCTTTCCAAGGTGGGAGCAGAGGATGACCTTCCCGCCGTCTGCGATCAGCTTCTTAATGGTGGGGAGCGCCGCCACCAGACGATTCTCGTCGGTGATCTTCCCGTCTTTCAGGGGAACGTTGAAGTCACAGCGCACCAGGACTTTCCTCCCCTTCACATTGATATCGTCAACTGATTTTTTGTTAAGCATGTCGTTCTCCTTCATAAACGTAAACGGCGGATCCGGTCCTATTTAAGAACCGGACCCGCCGAAAGTTCTCTCTGATACTGCTGTCTGTCCGATAACGCTTATGCCAGCTCAGCGAAGTACTTGATGGTCCTTACCATCTGGCTCACATAAGAATTCTCATTGTCATACCAGGAAACAACCTCAACCTGGGTCTTGCCGTCGGCCAGAGGGGAAACCATGGTCTGAGTCGCATCAAACAGGGAACCGTAGGTCATGCCCACAACGTCGCTGGAGACGATCTCATCCTCGGTGTAGCCGAAGGACTCGGTAGCGGCAGCCTTCATGGCGGCGTTGATCTCTTCCTTGGTCACAGCCTTGTCCACCACCGCAAAAAGCAGAGTCGTGGAACCAGTGGGCGTAGGTACGCGCTGAGCGGCGCCGATCAGCTTGCCGTTCAGTTCGGGAATGACCAGACCGATGGCCTTGGCGGCACCGGTAGAGTTGGGAACGATGTTGATGGCCGCCGCACGGCTTCTTCTCAGATCGCCCTTTCTCTGGGGTCCGTCGAGGATCATCTGATCGCCGGTGTAAGCGTGGATCGTGCACATAATGCCGGATTCCACGGGGGCAAGGTCGTTGAGGGCCTTCGCCATGGGAGCCAGGCAGTTGGTGGTGCAGGAAGCTGCGGAAATCACCGTATCCTCTTTCTTTAAGGTCTCATGGTTTACATTGTATACGATAGTAGGAAGATCATTTCCTGCGGGTGCGGAGATCACAACCTTCTTTGCGCCTGCAGTGATATGTGCGGAAGCCTTCTCCTTGGAGGTATAGAAGCCGGTGCACTCTAACACAACATCAACACCAAGCTCGCCCCAGGGAAGCTCAGCCGCATTTGCCTTCTTGTAAATGGTGATCTCTTTGCCATCCACGATGACGGCGCCTTCTGTCTCGCCCTCACCCTCTTTGTAGGAAACAGTGTCAGCCAGCGCATATTTACCCTGAGAAGAGTCATATTTCAGCAGATGAGCCAGCATCTTAGGGCTGGTTAAATCGTTGATCGCCACGACGTCATATCCGGGAGCGCCAAACATCTGTCTGAATGCCAGACGACCGATACGTCCGAAACCATTAATCGCTACTTTTACTGCCATTTTGAATTCCTCCTAAATGATTGAAGTATTTATAAGTGGTACTATCATTGACTCGTTATTTATTTTACATAATTTGTTAAAAAATATCAAGCTATTTTTTTCCTTTTTTAAGTCGTACTGCCGCTTTTATTCATATTCTACAATTATCGCCATTTCCGGCGAAAATATCCGGCAATATTACACGAGGTCGGTGCGAAAAGCCTTACAATCACTTGAGATTTTCCGGATTCAGACAGGAAAGCTCCGGCAGCACGAACCGTCCGTCCTTTCTTATAAGTTTCCCGTCAAAATAGATCTCCCCGCCACCGTACTCCGGCGTCTGAATGCAGACCAGATCCCAGTGGATGGAGGAACTGTTTCCATTGGGGGCCTCCTCGTAGCAGTTGCCCGGCGTGAAGTGGAAGGAACCTCCGATCTTCTCGTCAAAGAGAATGTCCTTCATGGGCTTCGTCACGTAAGGATTGACGCCGATGGCGAACTCGCCGATGTAGCGGGCCCCCTCGTCGATGTCAAACACACGATTGATCTTCCCCGTGTCATTGGCCTCGGCCTTCACGATCTTCCCCCGCTCAAAGGTCAGGCGAATATTTTCATAGGTGAAGCCCTGGAACACCGACGGCGTATTATAGGAAAGAACACCGTTCACGGAATCTCTCACCGGCGCCGTGTAGACCTCCCCGTCGGGAATGTTGCGGTCGCCGGAGCAGGGGACGACGGGAATGCCCTCTATGGAGAAGGACAGGTCGGTGCCGGGTCCCGTGATCCGCACCTTGCTCGTCCGCTCCATCAGGGAAATGAGCGGCTTCATGGCCTCCCCCATCTTCTCATAATCCAGACAGCACACGTCAAAATAAAAATCCTCAAAGGCTTCCAGGCTGGTGCCCGCACTCTGGGCCATGGAGGGCGACGGATAGCGAAGGACCACCCACTTCGTCTTCGGCACCCGGATCTCGTGGTGGACCGGCGTCATATAGAGAGCGTTGTAGCGCCGCAGGCCCTCCTGCGGCACGTCGGCAAGCTCGTTGATGTTGTCCCCGCCCCGGATCCCAACATAACAATCCATCCTTGACATTTTCAGGCCGTCCGCCTCCGCCATCAATTTAAGCTGTTCGTCGGTGCAGGAGAGAAGCATTTCCCGCTGCATCCTCATGTCCGTAAAATGGGGAAAGGGCAGGCCTCCGGCCCGGTAGACCTCCTTGACCACACACCTTGCCAGATCCTGCGTGTCCATTCCCGTGTAATGCACGTACACCTTTTCCCCCGGCTGCACCCGGCAGGAAACGTTGACCAGATTGTAAGCCAGCCGCTTAATCCTCTCGTCCATCTTTTTCTCCTTTCTTTCCAAACACAATCCAGATAATTGCGAAACGTGAAATTGTAGAACAGATTCTGACGCTTACGTCCATCCAAAGCCTGCTGCGCCAAGCGTTCCAGCAAGCCCAGAGCGAGGAAGTTACTCGAGAAAGAACTCTTTCCGCTTTCTCTGGTCTTGCTTCCACGGCGCAGAGGGCTTTTCCTGGATGCAGTCGTCAGAATCCTTTTCAGGTTTTGCGGTTTCGCAATTGCCTAAAATCAGAAATCGTCCGCCCATGGCTTCTCCCTCCTCCCGGTTATGGGTCACCAAAAGCAGGGTTCTGCCCCGCCGCCTCTCCCGGACATAAGCCATGGTTCTTTTTTTCGTCTCCGAATCCAGACCTTCAAAGGGCTCATCCAGCACCACGAACGCACTGTCCGCCATCACGGCCCGGACAATGGCACATCTCCTTCTCATTCCGCCGGAGAGGGCCGAAACCGGTTTTGAGAGAACCTCCCCCAAAAGCCCCACCGCCTCCAGATTTTCCCGGATTTCCTCGTCCGTTCGCTTCTTGCCCAGGGCCGCCCTGATATTGGACACGGCGCCAAAGGGCTCAAAGAGCCGGTCCTCCTGAAACACGGCGCTTTTTTTCTCCGGCACCCCCGACACTCTTCCGCCGTCAGCCCTTTCAAGGCCCAGGAGAATCCTCGTCAGGGTCGTCTTCCCACAGCCGGATTTCCCCATGAGGACCGTAATTTCCCCCAGGGGAAGCTCCGCAGAAAACCCCTGAAATACCGACTCCTTTCCATAGCTTTTCCACAAATCCTCCACGATAATCTTCAAAGTCTCTCCAATCGCTCAAAAGCCCGCTTCAAAAGCCCCATAAAAGCCTTCTCAAACAAAACACTGGTAAACACCACCACGGCCGTCCAGGCAAAAAGCTCCGCCGTGTCCAGATAAACCTTCGCCTCGTAGAGCCGCTCCCCGATGGAACCGTCCGGGATCCCGATCACCTCCGCAGCCACTCCCGCCTTCCAGGAAATGCCCAGGGCCGCACTGCAGGCCGAGAACAAGAACGGCCGCACCTGGGGCAGGTAGAGATAACAGAACCGCTTAAACCTGGAAATCCGAAACACCTCCGCCATCTCCAAAAGCTTCCGGTCCGCCGACTTCATCCCCGACAGCACGTTAAAATAAAAGATGGGCAGCACCATCAGGAAGGAGATAAACACGGAAAGTCCGGACCGGTCCAGCCAAATCAGGCACAAAATAATAAACGAGGCCACCGGCACCGACTTCACCGCCGTCATATAGGGCCACAACATGGTCTCTAACAAAGGAACCCCGGCGGCAGCCACGGCAAGGACCGAGCCCAGAATCAGGCCCAGGAAAAAACCTGCCTCGATCCGAAGAAAACTAAAACCTACCGTCAGCCAGAAATCTCCCTTCAAGGCAATCTTCCCCAGGCGGGCGGCCGCCGTAATGGGGGAAACCAAGATAAATTTCTGCCCCACGGCCATGGAAAGAATCTGCCACAGGACAAGAGCGGCCGCTATGGAAAGCAGCCGTTCTCTCTTTTGCCCCTTTTTTTGTCCTTCTCTTCGTTCTCTCATCAGTTCAGATTCAGGAAAAAGTCATCGTCAGGCAGTTTTCCGCCCACGGATTTCGGATTGGCGTCATAGAGCACCTGGAGATACCCCTCCACGGCTCCCTTCATCTCCTCTCCGTCCAGATAGGTCACATTGCAGCCGGGGATGGCCTTCTCGGCCACAGCCGCCTTCACGATATCATATTTCTCCACCAGAGCCGCTCCCTCTGTAAGATTTTCATTCAGATAATCGGTGGAAGCCTTATATTCCTCCAGGAAGGTCTTGAGTTCCTCGGGATGCGCCTCGGCAAATTCCTTTCGGACCACCAATCCGGCCGTAATCAGCCGGCTCCCGTTCTCCAGCTTGTCCCACTCCTCGGTGAGGTTTAAAGCAATCCGGAAATTTTCCAGTTGTCCCCCGGCCACCGTCACGAAAGGCTGGGGCAGCATGGCGACGGCGTGGTCCGCCTGGGCCATCTTCGCCACCGTCTCCGTCGGCTCACTCATCCACTCGATGGTCACGTCCCCGTCCGGGTCCACGCCATTCTCCGAGAGCAGGTAGCGGAGTGCATACTCCGGCGTGGTGCCCTTGCCCGTGGCATAGATGGTCTGTCCCTTCAAATCGGCGACACTCTGCACATCCTCGCCGCCTGTTTCTACAACGTAAAGAACCCCCAGAGTATTGACAGCCGCAAACTGCACGGCGCCCTCCGAGTTATTGTAGAGAACACCGGCAAGGTTGGCCGGCACCGCCGCCACGTCAAGCTCCCCCTTGAGAAGCTTGGGTGCCAGTTCGTCTCCCGAAATCGCCATGGTAAATTCGATCTCGCTCTTTGCCTGTCCCTTCTCTGCATCATCCAAAAGCTTGACCATGCCCATGGAGGTCGGTCCCTTCAGGCCGCCCAGGCGAATCTTCACGGATTCCCCCGCCCCGTCCGTCTCCTGCGTCGCCTCTGTCGTCGTTTCTACTGCCGTTTCTGCCGCCTGCGTGGTCTCTGCCGCCTTCGTCTCCGCCGGCCTCATCGTCTCCTCCAAGGCGTCTGTCTCTACGGCCTCTGTCTCCTCCGCTTTCTTTCCGCAGCCGGCCATGGCTCCAAATACCATCGCCGCCGCCAGAATCACCGCACATGTTCTTTTCATCGCTCGTTCTCCTTTTCTTACTGCTCTCTCCCTCTATGATTTCGGATTCCCCTATTCTTTTCTCAGGAATCGTTATCGGGCACCTTTCCGCCTGTCAAATCCGGGTTTCTGCCGCAAAGCGTCCGGAGGCAGCCCCTCACCGCCTTCTCCATAGGTTCCCCGTCCAGACAGACGATACCACTTTCCCGAATCGAAGCGGCTCTTCTTTGTTTCCACATCCGCCTATAAAAGTAAGCATGAGCAGTCCCAGAAGAAATGCAAACCCTCTTTTTTTCATGGTGCCTCCCTTCTAGTACTAGGCATCCTCCGTCGTCTCTTCTTCTGTCTCGCTCTTTTCTTCCACAGCCTCCGCTTTCTTTTCTTCCTCCCTCGTCTCTTCTTCCTCTGCCGTCTCTTCTTCCTCCCCAGGCTCCTTCTCTGTCTCTTCCTCCGTCTTTTCTATACCCGCACTCTTCAGGTACTTCTTTCCGCAATACACAAAGATGGCGATTCCGGCCACCAGCATAAAGATGGCGATAAACTGGGAGGTGGACAGGGGGCCGACGCTTCCCCTGGGATCGTCCCGCAGATATTCGATCAGGAAACGGCCGATGCTGTAAAAAATCAGGTACAGCCCACCCACCTGGCCGTCGCTCTTCGCCCGCTTTGCGAAAAACAGGAGTACGAAAAAGTTCAGAAAATCCGCCGCTGCGGAAATGAGCTGGGTCGGGATCAGCGGGACGCCCCCCGGCGCATAATTACAGGCCGCCGGAAAAATAATGTGGAAAGCGCTCTGTGTCACCTTTCCGTAGCAGCAGCCGGCCATGAGACAGCCGAACCGGCCGATGGCCTGCGCCAGGGCGACGGAAGGCATAACCAGGTCAAAATACTTGAGGAAGGAAAGCTTCTTCACCCGGCAGAACACATAGCCGGTGAGAACCCCTCCGATTAAGCCCCCGTAGACCACAAAGCCGCTTGCCAGCGTCTCCAGAAAATACTTCGGATCTTCAAACAGAGTTGGAAGCTCCGTGATGACGAACAGAACCTTCGCCGCCCCCCAGCCGCACACCAGGCACCAGATTCCCAGAGAAAAAATCTGGTCGTCACCGACCGCATACTTCTTCTCCCGGTACATGCCCACCAAAAATGCCGCCAACACTCCCAGGGCGACCATAAACCCATACCCGTAGATGGTAAAGGGACCAATCTCAAACAAAACTTCTTTCATGTAACCGCTCCTTTTCGTCCGTAGGACTTCTTAAATCAAACAATTGCGGAACCTTCTTTGTCAAAGCAAAAAAGCACCGTTGTCATTATACCAGACTTCGGCGCTTTCCGCAAGGAAAGTGTGCGTCACTTTTGATTCCTTCGCTTTTGATGTTGTATCATAATACTTGACACTTCCACTTCACAGATTTATAAAAAAAGTGATAATGGAGGTTAGGAAATGGCACAGAAGAAAGTTTATGACAAG
>JAAWRC010000004.1 GCA_022800815.1 Lachnospiraceae bacterium
AAGACGGCCGGCCGTCTTCCGTCCTGTCCCGAAAAGAAAAAATGCGGAAACTCCGGCAAAAACCTTGATTGCGGGGACAATCCATACTATAATAAACTTTGGACTTCTTGTCGTATGGCAGACGATGGGAAAATTTTGGAGTCAAAAAGAGGAAGCGGGACATGAGAGTGATCGCAGGGACGGCCAGAAGGCTGCCGCTAAAAACTTTGGAGGGGCCGGAGACCCGGCCGACGACGGACAGGATCAAGGAAACTCTTTTCAACATGCTTCAGGCAGATGTGAATGGCTGCCGTTTTTTAGACCTGTTTGCGGGGAGCGGGGCGATCGGCATTGAGGCCCTTAGCCGTGGCGCCAGGGAGTGCGTCTTCGTGGAAAAGAATAAGAGGGCGGCGGAGTGTATCCGGGAGAACCTGGTTTTCACGCATCTGGAGGACGGGGCCGAGCTTTTGGGCTGTGACGCCTTTGCGGCCGTTGGTCGGCTGGAAGCTTCGGGGTGCGAGGTGTTCGATCTGATCTTTATGGACCCGCCCTACCGGAAGGGGCTGGAGAAGGAACTCATTCTCCGGCTGATTCATTCCCGGCTGGTTGACGAGATGACGACCATCGTGGTGGAGGCGGCCCTGGATACGGATTTTTCCTGGCTGGAGGACACCATTTTTGCCATAACCCGTGAAAAAACCTACAAGACAAACAAGCATGTGTTCATTGCCATGAAGGAACTTTAGAGAGGAGCCGCAGCATGAGAACAGCCGTTTATCCAGGAAGTTTTGATCCTGTGACCTTCGGACATTTGGACATTATCGAGCGCTCTGCCAGGCTTGTGGACGAGCTGGTGGTGGGGGTGCTGAACAACAGCTCAAAAAATCCGTTGTTTTCTGTGAAAGAACGTGTTAATATGTTAGAGGAAGTGACCTCGCATCTTCCCAACGTGCGGATTGAGTCTTTCGGCGGCCTCCTGGTGGACTTTGCTGCCCGGTGCCATGCGGGCGTGGTGGTTCGGGGTCTACGGGCGATCACGGATTTTGAGTACGAGCTGCAGATCTCCCAGACCAACCGGATTATGCGGCCGGGCCTGGACACCATATTTTTAACGACGGATTTGGAATATGCTTATTTGAGTTCCAGCATCGTCCGTGAGGTGGCCCAGTACGGCGGGGACATTTCCTCTTTTGTGCCGGAGGCCATCGCAGAGCGGGTGCTTGGGAAATTTGTGGGAGAAAACTCGTTTGGAGGACCTGAACATGAGCAGGATTGAACAGTTGATCAGTGAAATTGAGGGGTATATAGACGGCTGCAAGCCTCAGGCCTTTACCAATAATAAAAAGATCATCGTGGACAAGGACGAGATGGAGGAGCTTTTGGTGGAGCTCAGACTCCGGACCCCCGATGAGATTAAGAAATACCAGAAGATCATCAGCAACAAGGAGGCCATCTTAAGTTCCGCCCAGGCGGAGGCCGACGGGATTCTCGGAAGGGCGAGGGCGGAAGCCGACCAGCTTCTCTCTGATGCGAAGGAGAAGGCGGAGCAGACCGTGACGGACGCCAAGAAGCTTTCCGAGGAGATGCTCAATGAGCATGAGATCCTCCAGGAAGCCTATCGACAGGCCAATGAGCTGATGGAGCAGACCAACGCCCAGGCAGGGGAACTGATGGAGCGGACCAACGCCCAGGCCCAGGAGATCATGGACCAGACCAGTACCCAGGCGAACGAGCTGATGGAGCAGACCAACGCCCAGGCGAGCGAGCTGATGGAGCAGACCAACACCCAGGCCCAGGAGCTGGCGGAGCAGGCCGGCACCCAGGCCAGAGAGCTGGTGGAGCAGGCCAACGCAGAGGCCCAGAGGCTGGTCAACGAGGCGGCCGACACCTCCGACCACATCAAGGAGGGCGCCATCCGCTATGCGGACGACATGTTAAAGAATCTGCAGTCCATCATCGGCTACATGCTGGAGCAGACGGAAGGGAAATACACGGGGATGCTGGATACGCTCCGCTCCGCTTACGAGACCGTCAGCGGGAACCGCAACGAGCTCCAGGTTCCGGAGACAGGGGAGCAGACGCCGGTTCAGAAGACGGCGGAACCGGAGAAAAGGCAGGAGAAAAAGAGCGGCGGTCTGAATGCGGACATGCTGGGATAAGCGGTACGACGGAATATTCCTTTGCGATAAAAACGGGCGGAGATGCCGGGACATCTCCGCTTTTTCGTTGTACAGGATTCGGGTGTCAAAAGCCTTCTGGGTCGTCGGTCGTCGTCAAATGGCACAAGGATTCGTGACTCTGTGACTTGACGGGGACCTTAGAAATTCAAGGTCCCCGGAACCGGAGCAGGGAACGACTCCTTGTGTCATTTGACAGCAGCCAACTTTGACAGCAGCTTTTGACATCCGAATCCGTATGGGAAATCTCGCCCCCCTACGGAAGTCTTCCGGAGAAATCATTTCGGACAGAGCATCCACACTGCGGCGAAGGTGAGGACCGCCTGGAGGAGCTTCCAGAAAACGTAGCTCCGGCCGGAGAAGGGCGTGGATTTTAAGACGCTCATGGTCTGGGTCAGGCCGGAGAGGCCGCCGAAGGCGGCGAAGGCGAAGCAGAGGGCGGTGGTCACCGCCCCGGGGAGGCCGGTCTGGACGGTGAAGGCGATGCCGGAGGTCATTTCCAGGAGTCCGGGGACCAGGGAGGAAAGGAAGGGGTTCCTGATCCAGGAGCGGAAAAAATAGGACAGCATGGTGAAGAACATCAGGTATCCGCCGATTTTTGCCATGATGAGGAAGCCGTCCATCATGGCCTTCTCAAAGTTCAGGAAGGTCTGCAGAGGACCTGCCTCGGAGGAAGGCGGGGCGGCGGCGGAGGCGCCGTCCCTCCGCTCTCCGGCTACGGAACTCATGTCGACCGACGCCGCATTGAGGCTGTCTTCGCCTTGCCGCCCGCTCCCGCCCCGTCTCCTTCCCGGAAGGAAGCAGAGGACGGGGGGCAGGTAGAGGGCCGCCAGGTACGGGAGGCTTTCCGGGAGGGAGAGCCGGAGCATGCCCGTGCAGAGGAAGCCGGTCAGGAACATGGGGCTCGGCATGCAGCAGAGCCGGAGGAGCCGTCTCCCCTCCTGTCCGGAGACTCTTCCGCTTTTCCAGAGATCGGCGACGGTCTTTGCGCCCATGGGATAGCCGCAGAACCAGCCGGTCACGAGGGCGAGGGGGCCTGAGGGCAGACGGCAGATCAGGCTGCTGGAAATCAGATACCCGGAGAGGACCATGCAGGGGAGCAGGGTGGGGAGGACGGTGCAGTACCACAGGGACAGTCCGGCGGCGGCGCCGGCCACGGCCTGCGCCGGCCGGAGGATGCAGAGCAGAAACAGGGAGAGAACCGTCAGGGGAAACCAAAGCTTTTTCATGGGAGTGCTCCGTCCCGGTTTTTTTACAGTTTATGAGGGACGGGCGGAGGCTATGACCGACAGTTTTCCGGCGGGGCGCAGGAGGTTCTTTTTTTCCGTCCGGTACTAAAACCGGGGAAGATGGCATAATGGTTTATAAAAATGGAACCGGAGCGTGCCATGGGGAAAAAGCACAGCCTGGCAGCCCTGGGCGGGAGCGTCCTTCTTCTGGGGATTCTGCTGACCGTCATGCTGCACCATCTTCTGGAGAATCCTTTTTATTACCAGCTTGGGGAATACACCACGGAGGAGGAGGGCTTTCGGGCCATGGCCTTCGGGGAGGGAAATCTGGAGGCCATGCGGGCGCTGGCGGATGAGAGCGGCCTGAGTCTCGGGGAGGTGTGCGGTGCCTTCATGGTGGAGGACGAGTACGACCTGACGGGGGAAAGGCCGGGGCGGCTGACCCTTCGCCGTCTGCGGGACCTGAGGGAGTCCATGACGGAGAAAAAGCCGGTGGAGTTTGCCAAGCTTTCGAGGGCCTATGAGGCCATTCTCTCCGACGCCGTCTATTTCCCTCTTCCGGCCGGGGACAGTGAGGGGGCGGGGAATTACGGCTACGGGGATTCCTGGGGGGCGGAGCGGACCTACGGCGGGGAACGGCGGCACGAGGGCACGGATTTGATGGACGGCGGGAACGGCCGGGGATTCTTCCCGGTGGTCAGCGTGAGCGACGGCGTGGTGGAGCATGTGGGATGGCTGGAACTGGGCGGCTGGCGGATCGGGATCCGGGCTCCAGGCGGGACCTATTTTTATTATGCCCATCTGGATTCCTACGACCACGAGTTTGCGGTGGGGGAGGAGGTGCGGGCCGGGCAGCTTCTCGGCTTCATGGGGGATTCCGGCTACGGCAAGGTGCCGGGGACCGTGGGAAATTTTGCGGTTCACCTTCATTTTGGAATCTATCTGCGGACGGACCATTTTGAGGAACTGGCGGTGAATCCCTACTGGATCCTCCGCTTTCTGGAAGAGAAAAAGGTAAAATATGCGTATTAGTTTCCTATTTGGGAGAGAAATGTGTTATACTTGTCTTAATGAAATGCTTTTTAATGAAATGCATTCTTTAGAAGTAATTTTGCAGTACGGGAGTGGGATTTATGAGAATTGAACTTTGGCGGGAAACTCTCGCCCCCTACCATCTGGCAGTCCAGGAGTTGATGGTCAAATTCAACCACATCATCAAGGAGTACCGGGAGGCGGGGATGTATTCCCCCATCGAGGCGGTCAACGGCCGGGTGAAGCGGATCTCCAGCATTGTGGAGAAGGCTCAGAGGAAGAACATTCCCCTGGACCGGTTTACGGAGGAGATGGACGACATCGCCGGGATCCGCATCATCTGCCAGTTCGTGGAGGACATTGACACGGTGGTGAAGCTGATCCGGAGCCGCCGGGACATGGAGGTGGTCAGCGAGCAGGATTATATCAATCACACGAAGGAGAGCGGCTACCGCAGCTATCATGTCAATGTGCTGTACGAAGTCTTTACCATGAGCGGGAGTCATAAGATACAGGTGGAGATCCAGATTCGGACCATGGCCATGAATTTCTGGGCCACCATCGAGCATTCGCTTCGATATAAATATAAGGAGGAACTGCCGGAGCTTCTGGCGAAGCGGCTCTCCACGGCGGCGGAGGCGGTGCTGGCCCTGGACTGTGAGATGTCGGCGATCCGGGACGAGATCGTGGACGCTCAGCACTTGTTCCAGGAGAAGGCGGCCGTGGTGGCGGACATCCTGAACAACATCCAGAATCTTTACAGCGGAGAGGGCTACGAGGATGCGGTCCTGAATATACAGAACGAATTTTACGAGGTCTATCACAATGGCTCCCTGGAGGAGCTGGAGGATTTCGGGCGGCGGCTGGATAAGCTGGCCGCCCTCAGGAAGGTTCAGGGACTTCATACCTTTACGGACTTGGGCGTCTGAGCAGATTGGAGAAGAGCATGGAACTGCCTGTGGCCTATTTGGAGGAGATGCTGCTTCTCCTGGGGCGGACGGAATATGAAAAATATAAAAGCAGCATGGAGGCGGAGAGCGTTTCCGGGCTGCGCCTCAATCCTTTGAAGATACCGGCCCGGAGGCGGGAGGCGGTGTTACATAAAATCTTCGGGGGAGGGACGCCGGAGGCGGTGCCCTGGTCCCTGGGGGACGGATATTACGGAGATTTTGGTCCTCTCGGGGAGGGAGGGACGCCGGGGAAGCACCCCTATCACGGTGCGGGGCTTTATTATCTGCAGGAGCCAAGCGCCATGGCCCCGGCTGCGCTTCTGCCCGTTTGGCCGGGGGAGAGGGTCCTGGACCTTTGTGCGGCACCGGGGGGCAAGAGCACGGCCCTCGGTGCGAGGCTTTCGGGGACGGGCCTTCTGGTGGCCAATGACCGGAGCGTTTCCAGGGCCAGGGCGCTTTTAAGGAATCTGGAGCGTTTCGGCATCTGGAACTGTCTGGTGACGGCGGAGGAGCCGGGGCGGCTGGCGGAGTGCTTCCCGGGATTTTTTGACAAGATCCTGGTGGATGCGCCCTGTTCCGGGGAGGGGATGTTCCGCAGGGAGCCCTCCATGGTCTCGGATTGGGAGAAGAGGGGGCCGGCGCACTATGTGCCCGTTCAGAGGGAGATTCTTCGCCTGGCCTGCCGGATGCTGCGGCCGGGAGGGCTTCTGCTCTACTCCACCTGCACCTTTTCCGAGACAGAGGACGAGGGGGCGGCGGCCTGGCTTCTCGGGGCGGAGCCGGAGCTTGAGCAGCTTGCGCTTCCTGCGGCCCACGGGTTTTCGCAGGGGACGGACGGGGCCTCCCTGCGACTGTATCCCTGGAGGCTGAAGGGAGAGGGGCATTTTGCGGCCCTGTTCCGGAAGAAGGGCGGCATGTCCGGGAGAGGGGCGGAAGGAGGAAAACCGGAGGAGACGGACGGAGGCGGCCGGGAGGCGGAAAACGAGGCGGATGAGAGACGTCGGAGGCGGAACGGGCTGTTCCTCAAAAAGCAGCCGGATTTTGCAGCATTCCGGGAGCGGATCCGGACGCCCTTCAGGCCGGAGAGCCGGGGATATTACTGGGAGCGGGACGGTGCGCTTTATCTGCTGCCCCTTCCTCCGGAGGAGCTTCCCTCCCTCCGGTATCTTCGGACGGGGCTTTTTCTGGGGACGATGAAGCGGGGGCGGTTCGCTCCTTCCCAGGCCCTTGCCATGTGTTTGAAGAAGGAAGAGTTTTCCGACACGGCGGACTTTCCGGCGGAGGACATTCGTACCGTGAAATACTTAAAGGGAGAGACGGTGACGGCGGAGGGCGTTTCTTGCGAGGGGGGAGACGGCTGGTGCCTGGTCTGCGTGGACGGCTGGCCCCTGGGCTTTGCCAGGAGGAGCGGGGAGACGCTTAAGAATAAATACGATCCCGGATGGAGATGGACATGATTCGAATACCTGAGAAGATAAAAACGGTGATTTTCGACCTGGACGGAACGCTGGTGGATTCCATGGGAATGTGGAAGAAGATTGATATAGAGTTTTTGGGCCGCTTCGGGATTCCGCTTCCGGACAGTCTCCAGGAGGAAATCGAGGGGAAAAGTTTTTCGGAGACGGCCGTCTATTTCAAGGAGCGGTTCGACCTGCCCATGAGTCTTTCTGAGTTCAAGGACTGCTGGAACGAGATGGCCATGTACCAGTACAGCCATGAAGTACCGCTAAAGCCGGGGGTCCGGGAATTTCTGGAATATTTGAGACGCAGGGGGATCTCCATGGGGATAGCCACCAGCAATTCGAGGGAGCTTGTGACGGCGGTGACGAGGGCCCTGGACATTGCCGGTTACTTTTCCGCCGTGGTGGTGGGATGCCAGGTGGAGCGGGGAAAGCCGGCGCCGGATGTGTACCTGTTTGCCGCCGGGCTTTTGGGGGCTGAACCGGGGGAATGCCTGGTCTTTGAGGACGTGCCGGCGGGGATCCTGGCCGGAAAGGGGGCGGGCATGACGGTGTGGGCCGTGGAGGACGCCTACTCTTCTGGAGTGCGGGCAAAAAAGGAGGCCCTGGCGGATGCGTTTATCGAGTCGTATGAGGAAATTGACATGGGGGACTGAGGGCTTATGAGGGATTTTCTTCCTGTTTGTCCGGCGGACATGGAGCGGCGAGGCTGGGCTCAGACGGATTTTGTCTATATCATCGGGGATGCCTATGTGGACCATCCTTCCTTCGGGCCGGCCATCATCAGCCGCCTTTTGGAGTCCAGGGGCTACCGGGTGGGGATCATCGCCCAGCCGGACTGGCGGGACGAGAGGAGCATTCAGGTTTTCGGGCCGCCGAGGCTGGCGTTTTTGGTCTGCGGGGGAAACATGGACTCCATGGTCAACCATTATTCGGTTTCGGGGCGGCGGCGAGAGTCGGACGCCTATACGCCGGGTGGCGTCATGGGGCGGCGGCCAGATTATGCGGTGACAGTCTATTGCAATCTGATCCGAAAGGTCTATAAGCAGATTCCCGTGGTGATCGGCGGCATCGAGGCGAGTCTGAGACGGCTGGCCCATTATGACTACTGGTCGGATCAGGTGAAGCGGTCGATCCTGATGGATTCCCAGGCGGATATTTTAAGCTATGGGATGGGGGAGCATTCGATTGTGGAGATTGCGGAGGCTCTGGAGGCGGGGATTCCGGTGTCGGAGATTTCTTATGTGGCGGGGACGGCTTACCGGACGAAGGTTCTGCCGGAGGATCTGCCCATGGAGATCCTGCCGGATTTTGAGACGGTGAGGACGGACAAGGGGGCCTATGCGGAGAGCTTTCGGACCCAGTACCGGAACACGGATCCTTTCCGGGGAAAGCGGCTGGCGGAGTCTTATGGGAGCCAGGGATACGTGGTGGTCAATCCGTCGGCCCGCCCTCTTTCGCAGACGGAGATGGACGACGTGTACGCTCTCCCCTATATGCGGGCCTGGCATCCCATGTATGACGGGGCGGGAGGAATTCCGGCCTTTTCGGAGGTGAAGTTCAGCCTGGTCAGCAGCAGAGGGTGCTTCGGCGGCTGCAGTTTCTGCGCCCTCACTTTCCACCAGGGGCGGATCGTCCAGGCGAGAAGCCATGATTCCCTGGAGGCGGAGGCCAGGCTTCTGACCACGCTTCCGGATTTCAAGGGGTATATCCACGACGTGGGCGGGCCCACGGCGGATTTCAGGGGGCCGGCCTGTGAGAAGCAGGAACAGTCGGGGGCCTGCCCGGACCGGCAATGTCTGTTTCCGTCTCCCTGCCCGAACTTGAAGGTGAGCCACAGGGATTACGTGGCCCTTCTCAGAAGGCTCCGGGCCGTCCCGGGGGTGAAGCGGGTGTTTATCCGGTCGGGCATTCGTTTTGACTATGTCATGGCGGACCGGGACGACTCGTTTTTGCGGGAGCTCTGCCTCCATCATGTGAGCGGCCAGCTCAAGGTGGCACCGGAGCATGTTGCTCCGGAGGTTTTAAGGCGGATGGGGAAGCCGGAGGCGGGGGTGTATCTGGCTTTTGCGGATGTCTACGGGAGGATGAACGAGCGGCTTGGGAAGAGACAATATCTGGTCCCCTATCTCATGTCCTCCCATCCTGGGTGTACCATGAAGGATGCGGTGCTCCTGGCGGAGTATCTGCGGGATACGGGGCATATGCCGGAGCAGGTGCAGGATTTTTACCCGACGCCCTCGACCCTCTCCACCTGTATGTACCACACCGGCCTGGACCCGAGGACCATGGAGCCGGTCTACGTGCCGAAAAATCCCCATGAGAAGGCTATGCAGAGGGCGTTGATCCAGTATAAGCTTCCGAGAAACCGAAAGCTGGTGGAGGAGGCGCTTACCCTTGCGGGGCGGAGGGATCTGATCGGCTTTGGGCCGAAATGTCTGCTCCGCCCGGAGCGGCCAAAAGGCGCTCCCCCGAAGAAGGCGGCAGGGCAGACGGAGCGGGGCTGGGAGGGAAAGGGCCGGTGCAGAGAAGGAGAAGGAAAGAAAAAAGTAACCATAAGGAATCGGCATAAGAAAAAATGTAAGGAGGGTATTTATGGAACTGATTTTTTTGGGGGCGGACCACGAGGTGACGGGAAGCTGCCACATGGTGAGGGCGGCGGGAAAGAATTTTTTGATTGACTGTGGCATGGAGCAGGGGGAGGACATTTACGAGAATCAGGAGATTCCGGTCTCTGCCTCGGAGATCGACGCCGTGTTCCTGACTCATGCCCACATTGACCATTCGGGGCTGCTGCCCTTGATCTATGCGAAGGGATTCCGGGGGGAGGTCTATGCCACCAGGCCCACCTGTGACCTGTGCCAGATCATGCTCCGTGACAGCGCCCACATCCAGGAGTTTGAGGCGGAGTGGCGGAACCGGAAGGCGAAGCGGTCCGGCGGACCGGAGTACGTGCCTCTCTATACCATGGAGGATGCGGAAGGGCTTCTGAAACATCTGGTTCCCTGTGAGTATGACGAGGAGGTTTCCGTTTGTGAGGGGATCCGTCTGCGGTTCACGGACGTGGGCCACCTTCTCGGCTCCGCCAGTATCGAAATTTGGATGACGGAGGATGAAGAGACGAGGAAGCTGGTGTTTTCCGGGGACGTGGGAAACCGGTTCCAGCCGCTGATCAAGCGTCCTCATTATCTGGAGATGGCCGATTACGTGGTCATGGAATCCACTTATGGGAACCGATTCCACAGCGAGGTGCCAGTGGACTATGTGAAAGAGCTCTCGGCGGTGATCCAGCGGACCTTTGACCGGGGCGGCAACGTGGTGATCCCTGCCTTTGCCGTGGGCCGGACCCAGGAGCTTCTCTACTATCTGCGGAAGATCAAGGAGGACGGCCTGGTGAAGGGCCACGGGAATTTCAAGGTTTTCGTGGACAGCCCGCTGGCCGTGGAGGCGACCAACATCTTTAACAAGTACAAGTACAATTGCTTCGGCAAGGAGGCCATGGAGCTTTTGAACCGGGGCATCGACCCGATCAAGTTTGACGGGCTGACCCTGTCCATCACCAGCGACGATTCCAAGATGATCAATTTTGACGAGGAGCCGAAGGTGATCCTCTCGGCCTCCGGCATGTGTGAGGCGGGCCGGATCCGCCATCATCTGAAGCACAACCTCTGGCGGCCGGAGTCCACGGTGCTCTTCGTGGGCTATCAGTCCAAGGGGACCCTGGGGCGGTCTCTGATGGAGGGGGCGAAGTCGGTGCGGCTCTTCGGCGAGACCATCGAGGTGCGGGCGGAGATCAAGAAGCTGGACGGGATCAGCGGCCATGCGGACAAGTTCGGCCTTCTGGCCTGGATCAACGCCTTCTGGCCCAAGCCTCTCAAGGTGTTCGTGGTCCACGGCGAGGACAACGTGTGTGACGAGTTTGCGGAATGTCTTCGGAAGGAGCACGGTTTTGAGACGGCGGCGCCTTTCAGCGGCTCTGTCTATGACATGAAGGCGGACATGTGGGTCAAGGAGGATGCGCCGGTGCTGGTCCGCAAGGAGAAGGCGGCGGCGAGGAAGGCCAGCCAGGTGTTCGAGCGCCTGCTGGCGGCCGGGGAGCGCCTTTTGGCCATCATCCGCCGGAGCGAGGGCGGGGCCAACAAGGATCTGGCGAGGATGGCCGATCAGATTCACATGCTCTGCGACAAATGGGAGAGATAGGAACGGCGATGGAAAAAGGAATTTACGGTTACGGAAAGAAAAAGCTTCTCAGGCAGTGTCTTTTTTGCGGGATCTGCCTGGTGTTGTCCCTAGGGGCGGTGCTTGCGGGATACCTGGCCACCGGTAAGCGGACCAATATCTGGACCATCGGGGCGGTGTTCCCGATGATCCCGGCCGCCATGTTCCTGGTGAACATCATTGCCAGGAGCAAGGGCCTGCCCCTCGGGAGGCGGGAATATGAACGGTTTGCGGCCGTGAGCGGGGGGCAGGTGACGGCCTGTGACATGATTCTCACGGCTAACGACAAGCTGGTGCCCGTCCAGGTCTCCGTCCTCCATGGGACGGGGATCGCCGCCTACACGACCTCAAAGAAGCTGGACGTGAAGGAGACGGAGCGGGACGTGAACGGTCTGTTGAAGAGCGTGGGAATCTATTCCAGGATCCAGATTTTCACGGACTATGAGGCCTTTCTCAAGCGGGTCGGGGGCATCCGGCCCCCGGCCTCGGAGGAGGAGAGGGCGGAGCTCGAGAAGAAGCGGACGGACTTGCTGGTGTATTCGATGTGAATCGTGGAGGCGGGAGAAGGATTCATGAGGGAAATTTTGGTCGGGGCTGAGGGCGCCGGGCAGCGGTTGGACAAGTATCTGCAGAAGTACATGGCGAAGGCACCCAAAAGCTTTTTTTACAAGATGCTGCGGAAGAAAAACATCACCTGTAACCGGAAAAAATGCGACGGCAGTGAGCGGCTGGAGAAGGGGGACCGGATCCAGCTCTTTCTCTCGGAGGAAACCATTGAGGGGTTTCGGCGAGAGACGGCGGCAAAGGAGCAGTTTCCCGTGTCGAAGCTGGACATTCTCTATGAGGACGGGGAGGTGCTTTTGATCAACAAGCCGGCCGGGATGCTTTCTCAGCGGGCGGAGGAGGGGGAGCCTTCCCTGGTGGAGTATCTGCTGGGCTATCTGGTCCAGTCGGGGCAGACTTCCATGGAGGCCCTGCGCAGCTTCCGGCCCTCTGTCTGCAACCGGTTGGACCGCAATACCAGCGGCCTTGTCACGGCCGGGAAGTCTCAAGCGGCTCTCCGGGAGCTTTCCTTTTTGTTCCGGGAACGGTCGGTGAGGAAGTATTATCTTTGCCTGGTGAAGGGACGGGTGGAACGGGAAGGGCAGCTTTGTGGATGGCTTCTCAAGGACAGAGGCGTCAATCAGGTGACGGTGTCCCGGCAGTACCGGGAGGGGGCGTCCGAGATCCGCACGGTTTTTGCGCCTCTGGCCCACGGGTCGGAGGTGACGCTCTTAAAGGTGGAGCTGATCACCGGCAAGACTCATCAGATTCGGGCCCACCTGGCGGACTTAGGCCATCCGGTCGTCGGGGACGGGAAGTACGGGGACGGGACGGTGAACCGCAGATACCGGGAGCGGTACGGAGTCTCGTCTCAGCTTCTCCACGCCTGGCGGATGGAGTTCCCGGAGTTTTCCGGGGCCCTCTCGGGGCTTTCCGGGAAAACGGTGGAGGCTCCTTTGCCGGAGGTGTTTGGGAGAGTCCTTGCGGGGGAGGGAATCCGCCTGCGGCCCTGAGACCGTTTACCTGTGCGGGGCTTTGAAAATTTTCTACCTGCGGGGCTGGAATATGGGATGTTGTCTCTGGCGGGAAACGGCCGTTTGAGGCAGACGAAAGGGAGGGGAAGGCATGGCGACCTGGGGGTCCAGGGGACTTAGAGGTTCGACTCTGGAGGAGTTGATCAATCGTACCAATGAGAAATACCGGGACGGCGGGCTGGCCCTGATCCAGAAGATTCCCACGCCCATCAAGCCGGTCAAGATCGACAAGGAGAGCCGCCACATTACCCTGGCCTATTTTGACCAGAAGAGTACGGTGGATTATATCGGGGCGGTCCAGGGGATTCCGGTCTGCTTTGACGCCAAGGAGTGCGTGAGCACCACCTTTCCCCTCCAGAATGTCCATGAGCACCAGATGGCCTTCATGGAGGCTTTTGAGAGGCAGGGAGGGATTTCCTTTATCATTTTGTATTTTACCGGGCTGGATGAGTTTTATTACGTGCCCTTTCGGGACCTGCTCGTGTATTGGAGACGGGGGAAGGAGGGAGGAAGGAAGAGCTTCACCTATGGGGAGCTTGACAAGAGTTTCCGGATTCCATTCCGGCACGGGGCCTATGTCCATTATCTGGAAATGCTGCAAAAGGATTTGGGGGAGCGGACGGTTTGATCATCGGAGATGGAGGTGGGCGTGAATGGATGCCATGAAGAAATTACCCGTGGGGATTGAAGGCTTTCAGGAATTACGGACGGAGGATTTTTATTATGTGGATAAGACGGGGCTGATTCGGGAGCTTTTGAACAACTGGGGGAAAGTGAATCTGTTTACCCGTCCCAGGCGGTTCGGGAAGTCCCTGAACATGGACATGCTCAAATCGTTTTTTGAATATGGTGCGGACCGGGAGCTCTTTGACGGCCTGGAGATCGCAGGGGAGAGGGAGCTTTGTGAGCGCTACCTGGGGCGGTTCCCGGTGATCTCCATTACTTTGAAGGGGGCGGCGGCCAGAAGCTACGGGGAGGCGCTGGCCATGCTCCGCTCCATTATCGGGAGTGAGGCCATGCGGTTTGACTTTCTTTTGGAGAGCGGACGGCTTTCGGACGGGGAGAAGGACCGGTATCGGCAGTTGATTCGGATTTCTTCAGACGGCCGTCGGGAGTTTGCCATGTCGTCGGAGGCGCTTGGGGGCAGTCTGAAACTGTTGTCCCAGCTTCTCCACAAGCATTACGGGCAGAAGGTGATCCTGTTGATCGATGAATACGACGTTCCCCTGGACCGGGCGCAGAGAGCCGGGTATTATGAGGAGATGGCGGATCTGCTCCGAATCCTGTTCGGCCAGGCGCTCAAGACAAATCCGAACCTGTATTTTGCGGTCATGACCGGGTGTCTGCGGATTGCGAAGGAGAGTATTTTCACAGGGCTTAACAATCTGAATGTCTTTTCGATCATTGACGTTCCTTTTGCGGAGTATTTTGGCTTTTCCGACGGGGAAGTGCGGGACATGCTGGCTTATTACGGTCTCGGCGACAGGTACGGGGTGATGAAGGAGTGGTATGACGGCTATCGGTTCGGGAATGGATCGGTTTACTGTCCCTGGGACGTGATCAGTTATGTAAAGCTTCTGCGCTCCGACCCGGAGGCGGAGCCGAGGGCTTTTTGGGCCAACACCAGCGGCAACGAGATTGTCCGGACCTTTCTGGAGCGGGCGGGGGCCAGCACCAGGCGGGAGATGGAGGTCCTGGTGGACGGCGGGACAGTGGGGAAAAAGCTGAACCATGAGCTGACCTACCGGGAGCTGTATCAGAATATCGACAATCTCTGGAGCGTCCTTTTCACCACGGGCTATCTGACCTGGCAGGGAAAGCCGGACGGGGACGTGTATGACCTGAAGATCCCCAATCTGGAGCTCAGAAAAATCTATATCGACCAGATTATGGAGTGGTTTAAGGAAGAAGCGGGGCGGGATGCGCCGAAGCTGGACGCCCTCTGCCTGGCCTTTGCGGCGGGGGATGCAGCGGCGGTCGAGCGGCAGTTTGCGGCCTATCTCAGGAGGACCATCAGTATCCGGGACACCAGTGTGCGGAAGAATAAAAAAGAAAATTTCTTCCACGGGCTTTTGCTGGGGCTTTTGAGCCACAGGGAGGACTGGGTCGTCCGCTCCAACCAGGAGTCCGGCGTGGGGTTCAGCGACATCCTGGTGGAGATTGAGGAGGAGAACAGGGGAATTGTGATCGAGGTCAAGTACCCGGACGGGGGCGATCTGGAGGTCGGCTGCAAGGAGGCGCTGGCGCAGATTGAGGAGAAGGAGTATGAGGAAAAACTCCGGGAGGACGGGATGGAGACCGTCTTAAGGTACGGGATCGCCTGCAGGAGGAAGAGCTGCCGGGTGATGCTGGCGGGGGAGACCGACAAGAGGTGAATGGATGTTCGGAGAAAATAGGGGGACTGCGCAGGCAGTCCCCCTATTTTCTGTGGAATGGTTTGTGGCTTGGAAAGGGCTCAGTACCGATAGCCCTGTTCTGCGGACGTGATTTTTCCGCCGTTCTGGGTGAATTCGCCCACGGCTCCGCCGTCATCGATGTAGAGTCCGTCGTTTAAAATGAGGTGATCGACGGTTCCGGCCATGAGGGAGATGTTTCCGCCGTTGACGGTGATGCTCCCTTCGATGGAGCCGGCGTTTTCCAGATATCCGGTGTTGTCGATTCCCTGGGCGGCGACGATCCGGCAGTTCTGGGTCTCCACGGGTGTCTCATCCATCCCTTTCTCGACCTCCCCGTTGGAGAGCATTCCGGAGTTGGTGAAGGTGCCGTCTACCAGCAGGGAAGCGTCCTCCAGAACCCAGAGGAACCCGTCGTTGGAGAGGTCGGAGCGCACTTCCAGGGTCCCGTAAATGTTTAACTGGGCGTTTTCGGAGATGGACAGGGTGACGCCCTCGTCCAGGATCAGGTGTCCGAACACGCTGGTGAAGCCGTCGATGGTCAGGGTGTTGTCCCCGGCGCCGGCCTGGATGGTGATCGGCTGGTCGGCCTGGCTGCTCCGCATGAGTTCTTCAAAGTCTGCCGAGGACATAGGCAGGGTGTAGACACCGGTATCCGCCGCTTCCGTCTCCGGCGTCAGGGATTCGGTCTCCGGTTCCGACTCGGGGATGCTCTGTACCAGGTCGCTGTCCAGCTCGTCCAGCACGAACCGGGGGATGTCCATCCGGGTGAAGGGCTGGACTTCGATGCGGTTTTCCGTGCTTTTGACCAGATAAGCCATCTCCCCGGCGGAGACCTGGGCGCTCAAGCCCTCACTGGGAATCTCACAGGTCACGGTTCCCTCCAGGATGTAGACCGCACGGGGAGCGGCGGCGCTGACCCAGCCGCAGGTTCCGCGGATGCCCACGATCATGTCGCCGAATTCGATCTCCATGGTCTCATCCTCGGCCAGGGGCTCCGTCACATTGAAAAACAGGCTCCCCTGTTTGGCCGTGAGCGTCAGGTGTTTGTCTTCTTTCTGGACGGAGGCGGCACTCTCCTTGTCCATTTTGGCAAGTTTCGTGTCGTCCAGGTTGATCCAGCCGTAGCTTTCTGCCTGGGTGAAGAGCTGGTAGCCGCTGTAGAGGGGGAGCTTTTCCTGGAGTTCCTGGATCTCTTCTTTCTCATCCCACACGGTCACGTCTCCCACTGTCTTTTCCAGCCGCATGGTGGTTGCGTCGACGCTGGCTTCTGTCCCGGCTTCTCTGCCGGTTTCCCCGCTCTCCCCGCCGTCTCCCGACTTGCCGCCGCAGCCGGCGAGAAGGAGCGCCGCCGCAAGTAAGAGGGCGGTGATTTTTGATAATCGTTTCATAGCCGATGTTTCCTCCTGTTATTTTTGGATGATGCTGTCGGAACTGTCCGATGGAAATTCCGTTCTCATAGTAGCACGGGGAGTTCCCGGTGTCAAGGGAAGGGGATTTGATTTGGCTTGACCTCGAAAAGGGGCGAGTTTCAAATAAAGGATTGTTTGAGGCGAATTTTTTCTGAAAAAAGAAAAGCCTGAGATTGCTGCCGATGTGAAAAAATGAATGTTAGAAATTCCAGTATCGATCATATTCCTGGGGACTTGCAGAAGAATAGATCGCATTTCGTTTGCGGATGCCGCTGAGTTCCTGTCTGGAAAACTGCAGAGCGGCGAGCATGGTTTCATCCGGAGTTAAATCTATATCTGAAAGCAGACAATCCGCACTTTGTTTTTTGCTCCTCCGATAAAATAGAGGTACAGCGTTATAAGAGAAGCAGGGTCTCCATTATGATGCTGAAAAGGGGGAAGGACAGAGGCGATTTCCGGCAAAGAATCTGAAGAAAAGGAAGGCAGAAGATGGTGGATGGACACGGCAAGAGCATCTGAAATGTCTTTCAAGGTTTCCAGATCAATTTTTACGGTACCTTGTTCATATTTGGAAAGAGTGGATTTGCTTTTGTGAATCCGCTTTGCCAGACGATCCAGTGTCATGCCCTCTGCAATTCGGACCTTCTTAATATTCTGACCTGTAATCTGTGAAATGTTCATATTCATCCCTTTTCGTAAAATAAAAGTATAGTGATGTTTAGATCATTGTATCATGGAGGGATGGTTTGTCAATAAAATTTTCCTTGCTCATTCTCTCCTGCGGTAGTACAATACCTTTGTTGAGGGGCCTGCGGCGGGGACGGACGCAGGTGTTTTGTCGGAAAGAAATTGACAGATCAGCCGGAAGTGGTTATAATGAATTTCGTGTGATAATTTGCTATCACGTTACTATGGTAAAGCGATGCGGGATCAGAGAGTGACAGGGAGAGAGGTTATGAAACAATTGCTTCACACGCCGGAGGGAGTCCGGGATATTTATAATTCGGAATATGAGAGGAAGCTGGCGGTGGAGGGCCGGCTGCGGGAGGTTCTTCGGTCCTACGGTTACAGTGAGCTGCAGACGCCCTCCTTTGAGTTTTTTGACATTTTCAACAAGGAGCGGGGGAGCGTGGCCTCCAGGGAGATGTACAAGTTTTTTGACCGGGAGGGGAACACGCTGGTGCTCCGGCCGGACATGACGCCGCCGGTGGCCCGCTGCGCCGCCAAGTATTATATGGAAGAAACGCTGCCGATCCGTCTTTCTTATCTGGCCAACACCTTTATCAACCATTCCAGTTATCAGGGGAGGCTGAAGGAGTCGACGGTGCAGGGGGCGGAGTTCATCGGCGACGCTTCCAGCGACGCCGACGGGGAGATGATCGCCCTCTCGGTGAATGCGCTTTTAGCGGCGGGCCTTACGGACTTTCAGGTGGACGTGGGCCAGGTGGAGTTTTTCAACGGGCTGGTGGAGGAGGCGGGCCTTCTTCCGGAGACCGAGGCCAGGCTCCGGGAGCTGATTGAGGAGAAGAATTTTTTCGGCGTGGAGGAGCTGGTGTCCGGGCAGAAGCTTGACGGGAGGATTTCGGAGGTGTTTCGGAGACTTCCGGAACTCTTTGGCTCGGCGGACCTTCTTCGGACGGCGGCGGGGCTGGCGGTCAACGCCCGCATGGAGGCGGCGGTGGAACGGCTCGAAAACCTCTGGCGGATTTTGAAGCTCTACGGCCTGTCGGATTATGTGTCCTTTGACCTCGGCATGCTTGGAAAGTACCGGTATTATACGGGCATCATTTTCCGGGGCGTGACCTTTGGCATGGGGGAGCCCATCTTGTCGGGGGGGCGCTATGACGGCCTGATGCGCCAGTTCGGGAAGGAGGCCCCGGCGGTGGGCTTTTCGATCTCGGTGGACGGCCTTTTGGCGGCTCTTTCCAGACAGGGGATTTCGGTGGAGGTCCCGGAGCCGGCTTTTTTGTTTGTCTATGACAGAGAGCGGCAGGAGACGGCCATTCCCCTGGCGGCCGGGTGGCGGAGAGAGGGGCGGAAGCTCCAGCTCGTTCGGAGGATGGACAGGATTTCTCTGGAGGAGTATAAGCGCTTCGGGGAGAGAAACCGCATGGATGTGCTGTATTATCTTTCCGGGGACGGGTTCTTTGTCTGGGGGAAGGATGCGCCGGAAGCGGTGAGGACGGAGCTTCCGGGGACCGGGCCCTCGGGGGGCGATGGGACTGAATCCGCAGAAGCGGAGTCTGGAGAAGCGGAGTTAGGAGAAGAGCCAGATGGGAACGGTTCGGAGCGGGAGGAGGACGCACGGTGAGGTATTTGACGATCGCCCTGGCGAAGGGGCGGATGGCGAAAAAGTCCATGGAGCTTTTCGAGGCCATCGGGATTCCCTGTGAGGAGATGAAGGAGGAGGGGACGAGAAAGTTAATTTTCGTCAACGAGGACCTCAAGGTGCGGTTTTTCCTGGCCAAGGCCAACGACGTGCCCACCTATGTGGAGTACGGGGCCGCCGACCTGGGGGTCGTGGGGAAGGACACTCTTCTGGAGGAGGGCAGGCGGCTCTACGAGGTGCTGGACCTGGGGATCGGCCGGTGCCGGATGTGTGTCTGCGGGCCGAGGGAGGCGGCGGATAAGCTAAAGCACCATGAGCTCATCCGGGTGGCCACCAAGTATCCGGGCATTGCGAAGGATTATTTTTATAATAAGAAGCATCAGACGGTGGAGATCATCAAGCTGAACGGTTCCATTGAGCTGGCCCCCATCGTGGGTCTTGCGGAGGTGATCGTGGACATCGTGGAGACCGGGTCCACTCTCCGGGAGAACGGGCTGGACGTGCTGGAGGAGATCGTGCCTCTTTCGGCCAGGATGGTGGTCAACCAGGTGAGCATGAAAATCGAGCATGAGCGGATCAGCCGGATTCTGGACGCCATGAGGGCGCTTTTATAGGAAACGACAAGAGAACAGGGAGGAACAACCATATGAAGATGATCAGGCTTGGGGAGGATTCCAGGAGGGCCCTTAAAGAACTTCTTGCGAAACGGAGTCCTTCCCAGTACGGGGCTTACTTAGGCACGGTGAATGAGATCGTGGAGAATGTGAGGAAGAACGGGGATGCCGCCCTCTTTGCCTACACGGAGCGGTTTGACGGCTGCAAGGTGGAGAAGGACAATGTGCTGGTGACGGAGGATGAGATCGCAGAGGCCTACAGGAAGGTGGACGGGGAGCTTCTGTCGGTGATCCGGAAGGCCCTCGTGAACATCCGGACTTTTCATGAGAAACAGCGCCGCTATAGCTGGTTTGACTCTTCGGAGGAGGGCATCCTTCTGGGGCAGAAGCTCACGCCTTTAAATCGGGTCGGCGTCTATGTGCCGGGGGGAAAGGCGGTGTATCCCTCGTCGGTCCTCATGAACATCGTGCCGGCGAAGGTGGCCGGCGTGGGGGAGATTGTCATGACGACGCCGCCGGCAAGGGACGGGAGCCTGAATGCGGCGGTCCTGGTGGCGGCGAAGGAGGCCGGGGCGGACCGGATTTTCAAAGCCGGCGGGGCCCAGGCGGTGGCGGCCCTGGCTTTCGGGACGGAATCCATCCCCAAGGTGGACAAGATCGTGGGGCCGGGGAATATTTTCGTGGCCCTGGCCAAGAAGGCGGTCTTTGGTTTTGTGAGCATTGATTCCATTGCGGGCCCCAGCGAGATTCTGGTGCTGGCCGACGAGACGGCCAATCCCCGCTACGTGGCGGCGGACCTTCTCTCCCAGGCGGAGCACGACGAGATGGCCTCGGCCATTCTGGTGACCACCTCGGAGAAGCTGGCCCTGGAGGTGAACCGGGAGATCGACGGGTTCTTGAAGGAGCTTTCCCGCCGGGAGATCATGGAGAAATCCCTGGACGCCTATGGCCGTATCCTTCTGGCGGAGAATATGGAGGAAGCCGTCCGGGCGGTCAACGATATTGCCTCGGAGCATCTGGAGATCATGACGAGGGACGCCTTCACGGTCATGACGAAGATCCGCAATGCGGGGGCTATCTTTATCGGGGAGCATAGCTGTGAACCTTTGGGGGATTATTTTGCGGGGCCCAACCACGTGCTGCCCACCAACGGGACGGCGAAGTTTTTCTCGCCCTTGGGCGTGGACGACTTTGTGAAGAAGTCCAGTATCATTTCCTATTCCAGGGAGGCGCTTATGCCGGTCCATGAGGATATCATGAGGTTTGCCAGGAAGGAAGGGCTGACGGCCCATGAGAATGCAATTAAGGTGAGGTTTGAATAAGGAGGATATTATGGCAAGGACGGCGACGATTGAACGGAAGACGAAGGAGACGGAGATTGTTCTCTCTCTAAATTTGGACGGGACGGGGGAGAGCCGGGTGGACACGGGAATCGGGTTCCTGGACCACATGCTGACGCTGTTTGCGAAGCACGGGTTTTTTGACCTGGAGGTGACGGTGAAGGGGGATTTGGAGGTGGACACCCACCATTCTGTCGAGGATGCGGGCATCGTGCTGGGGCAGGCGATCGCCCAGGCGGTGGGGGACAAGCGGGGGATCTGCCGTTATGGCTCCTGCATCCTTCCCATGGATGAGGTGCTCATGGTCTGCGCCCTGGATCTCTCGGGCCGTCCCTATCTGGTTTTTGACGCAGAGCTTAAAGCGGAGCGGGCGGGGGCCCTGGAGACGGAGATGGTTCAGGAATTTTTCTATGCGATTTCCTACGCAGCAGCTATGAACCTTCATATCAAGGAGCTCCACGGGGAGAATACCCATCACGTGATCGAGGCCATGTTCAAGGCTTTTGCGAGGGCCCTCGATATGGCGACGGGGAAGGATGAGCGGATTCAGGGCCTGCTCTCCACGAAAGGGGCGCTTTAGACAAGTTTGACAGAGAGATGATGAGGATGGATATGATGACGGAAAAGAAGAAGCTTGGGGCCTGTCTGGTTCTCTCGGAGGGGGCCGGGGAGCGTTCCCGGATGTTGGACAATGACGGGGCGGATGTTTTGATGGCGGTGGACGTCTCGGAGGGGGATGCAGAGCATGAGGAGAGCATCGGGCGGCTGAAGCGGATGGTCCGGGGCCTGGATGCCCCGGTGTTTGCCGGGGGACGCATCGAGCGGGTGGAGGATGTGAAGAAGTATCTCTATGCCGGGGCGAGGATGGTGTATTTGAAGGCCTCGGAGCCGCAGACTGTGGGGCTTTTGAGGGAGGTCTCGGACCGGTTCGGGAGGGAGAAGATTGCCGTCTGGCTGGATACGCCGGATGCGCTTTCCCGTGTGGAGGAGTATGGGAGCTTGGGGGCGGGGAGCTTCTTAATCTCGGCGAAAGACTGTCCGGGGGAGGGAGTCTCCTTCCCGGTGTATCTGCTCTCGGAGGATGGCACGGAGACGGGGATTTCGGCGCTTCTGTCCATTCCCGGCGTGGCCGGGGTGATTCTTGCGGCCGGGGAAGGGGCTTCTCCGGGGGAGGGTCTTGTGGAGGGCTCGTTCATGGAGCTTAAGGCGGGGCTTTCCGAGGCGGGCTTTTCCATGGAAATTTTCCGGTCGCCGGTTTCCTGGCAGGAGTTTAAGCTGGGGCCGGACGGCCTTTTGCCGGTCATTGTCCAGGATTACCGGACAGGCGAGGTGCTCATGATGGCTTACATGAATGAGCAGGCGTTTTTGGACACGCTTCGGACCGGGAGGATGTGCTATTTCAGCCGAAGCCGGAGGAGCCAGTGGATGAAGGGGGAATCTTCGGGCCATTTCCAGTATGTGAAGTCTTTGCACCTGGACTGTGACAACGACACGCTCCTGGCTAAGGTCTTTCAGGTGGGGCCGGCCTGTCATACCGGCTCCAGGTCCTGTTTTTTCCAGACGCTGGCGAAGAAGGAGTATGACGATGTCAACCCGCTTCTGGTGTTTGAGAAGGTCTATGGGGTGATCCGGGACCGGAAGCTTCACCCGAAGGAGGGGTCTTACACCAATTATCTTTTTGACAAGGGGATCGACAAGATTTTGAAGAAGGTGGGGGAGGAGGCCACGGAGATCGTCATTGCGGCCAAGAATCCCGACCCGGAGGAGATCATCTACGAGCTGTCGGATTTCCTCTACCACGCCATGGTGCTGATGGTCCAGAAGGGCGTCGCCTGGGAGGACGTCACCAGGGAGCTGGCCAACCGGTAGGCGGCGCCCGCCAGCTAACCTGGTTTGATGGAGGTGAAATTGCCTGCCATGGACGGTGCAGTAAAATCGGCCAAACTGACGTGTTCGCCGGGGAATGTCGCCGGGCGCTCTGAAAACACTTGAATCCGCCCCCGAAATGAAGTAAAATAGAGCCAAAGGACGCCGGAGGGTCGGATCGGCCTTCCGTGAAGTAAAGGGGGAGCTGCTATGGCATGGCAGGATCAATGTCTGCGTTCGCTGACGGACGCAAAACTGTTTTTATCGACGGCCCACATGGACCGGTTCAAGGAGACCTGGAAGGTGCTGAAAAGACAGCCTTTCTGCACGAAGGGACTCTGTAAGTGCCTGTTTCTTTCGGCCTGGGATCAGGAGCATTACCAATTTTTGAAGGACACGGTGGAGGAGATGATCGCAAGGAAGGACACCGACACCTCCTACATGCTGGAGAAGGGGCGGGTGGTACTGGGTAATGTGGCTTTGAGCGAGCGGGAGCTTTTCAAGCTGTCCATTGAGTTTCTGGAGAAGGAAGGGCAGACTCCGGACGAGAGGTGTCTGTTGAAGCTGTCCCACCACTGGGTGCCCATCACGGACAACACGCTGGAGATGGGGAGGCTTCTGGATTCGTTGGAATAGAAGGTCTTTCGCATTGGAAACATGTAAAAACGTCTGCTGTCGGCGGAAGGGTCGGCGGCAGACGTTTTGTTGTGGTTCAAGTTCCGGTTTTGCCGGTATAGGGGAGTCTGTACAATCTGTATGGTTTTTGCGGGGATATTACAGGCAAAATGCGGGTTGTTTCTCTTCCGGGAAATGCGTTAAGATTAAGACAGGGGTTTGATGCTTGTCGACGATGCGCAGGAAAAGGAGAAAGAAAAAGGAGAAGGGGCATGGATGTAAAGGGGCTGTTTGGGTTTGAGAATTTCAGTTTTCAATGTCTGACGGAGGCGCTGAAGCCCAGGATCGCCGACAACGGTTCTGTGACCTTCATTTCTTCCAACGGCGGCAAGGAGTGGAGGGCGCACATTCCGGAGTGCGAGGCGGTGCTTGCCTGTACGTCCTGGGAGGAGGCGGTCTCCTGGTACGGGGCCCACCCGGAGAGCACGGGGCGGGGCTATGTGTTTGCCAAGGAGTGTCAGAATTTTTACGTGATGTCCAAGGCCTACACGCCGGAGTTCACAGAGCGGAGGCTCCGTCTCAACGCCATTGCCCCGGGCTTTACCATCACGGGGCTCAGTGACGATTTTAACAAGTCCATCAACGGGGACGCTCAGTTCGGGAAAAACATCCTGGAGAATCTGTATCTGGGTTCCTGGAACGGAAGGGCCGCCATGCCGGAGGAGATGGGGCATCCCCTGGTGGCTCTGGGAAGCAAGCTCTGCAGCTACGTGAGCGGCCAGGTGGTCTATATTGACTATGGCAATGCCAGCGCCTGGGAGGTTCAGAGCCTGAAAGAGCAGAAGTGACCGGAAATAACGACGCCAAAAGATTTTCGTTTTCGTACATTCCACGACTTTGCGGGGAGGCCCGCAGGGGAAGGACGGCAGGGGTGAGCGCAGGCTTGCTTCTGCCGTTTTTCTTTTGGGGCTGTACGAAGGGGGCTTTGTGGAATATACTGGAAGCATGAGATGGAAGGAGTGGTGGGCGGAATATGGACGGACATGGAAACGGGAGGCTGCTTTTGGTGGAGGACGACGGGGAGATTCGGCAGATGCTTGGCGGCTTTCTGGGGGCGGAGTGTTTTGAGGTGGTTTTTGCGGCCGACGGGGAGGAGGCGCTAAAACGGTTTTCGGAAGGAAGCTACAGCCTGGTGCTCCTCGATCTCCGGCTTCCCGGGCGCAGCGGCCTGGAGGTTCTGGGGGAAATCAGGAAGAAAAGCACGGTGCCGGTGTTGATCCTCTCGGCGAAGGACACGGATTCGGACAAGGCCCTGGGGCTTTCTCTGGGAGCGGACGACTATGTGACGAAGCCTTTTTCCGTGACGGAGGTGTTGGCAAGGATCAAGGCGAACATCCGGCGGAGTACGGAGTATGCGGGGGGCTTGTTTGGAGAAGGTGTTCCCGGCGGAGGCATTCCCGGCGGAGGGCAGCGGCCTGCCGGGGAGGGGGAGCCGGTCCCGGGAACGGCGCTTCGCTGGGGGAAGCTTGTGCTGGACCCGGTGACGTTTTCGGTGGAGAAGGATGGGAAACCGGTCAGCCTGACGGTGAAGGAGTTCGAGATCCTCAGGCTGTTTCTCCGGAATCCGAAACGGGTCTATACGAAGGCCGCCCTCTATGCCAAGGTCTGGGAGGATGAATTTCTGGCCGACGAGAATGCGATCCAGGTCCACGTCAGCAGGCTCCGGAACAAGATCGAGGACGACCCGAAAAATCCCAGGTGCATCGTCACGGTCTGGGGGATCGGCTACCGGCTGGGGGAGGAGCCGGCCGGGGAAGGCCGGCACAGGGAAGAAAGGTACATGGAAGAAGGGCGCACGGGGGAGGGCCGCATGGGGAATGGACCGCATTCGGAGGGCCGGTCATGAGAGGGCGGGAGGAGACGGCCTTTTTGGCCCGGGAGCTCGCCAGGATTTTGGACGAGGGGAGTGATGAGAAGCTGATGGTCTTTACGGGGCGGGGGGAGACGAAGGAGCTCTGTGCCCAGATCAACCGGCTTTTGGAGGACAGGCAACGGCTGGCGGCGGAGTTTCGGGAGCGGGAGACGGCCATTTCCCGGATGCTTTCCAATGTGTCCCACGATATCCGGACGCCCATGACGGTCCTCCTGGGTTATCTGGAAATGCTCCGTCTGCAGAGGGAGCGGACCGGGGAGGACGGGGCCCTGCCGGAGTCGGTGTGGGAGATGGCCGGGAAGGCGGAGGGGAAGGCGGTTCAGGTCATGGAGCTGATGGAGCAGTTTTTCACTTTGTCCAGGCTCAGGGCCGGGGAGGAGCGGCTCTCCCTGAAAAGGTTTGAGCTGGGGGAGGTCTGCCGGGAGTGCGTGCTGGATTTTTATGAGTCTTTGACGCTCAGGCAGTTTGAGGTGGAGGTTTCGATTCCGGAGGGGGAGGTGCCGGCCTTCGGGGACGAGACGGCCGTCCGGCGGATTTTGTTCAACCTGATTTCCAACGGGGTGCGGTATGGAGGGGACGGGAAGTACCTGGGTTTTTCCCTGCACAGGGAGGCGTCCTTCGCCTGTGTCCGGGTGAGGGACAGGGGGGCGGGGCTTTCGCCGGAGGAGGTCTCCCATGTGTTTGACCGGCTGTTCCGGGCGGAAGGGGGGAGCGGGCGGGAGGTTCCCGGGACCGGGCTGGGACTTTCGATCGCTAAGCGGCTGGCGGAGGAGATGGGCGGGACGCTCTCTGTCTCCAGCGAGCCTTTTGTGGAAACTTGTTTTTCTCTGCGGCTTCCCCTGGGGGCGGAGGGCCCTCGGGCCGATGAAAGGATTTCGTAAGGTTTGGTTCAGCGCTTTGCAAGGTTTGTCTGCTAGAATGGTTTCAGAAGGAGGGAAGGGCGATGGCTTATCTTTTGGAAACCCATGGACTTACGAAGGTGCTCGGGGGGCGGCGGATCGTGGAGGACGTGTCGCTCCACGTGAGGAAGGGGGAGGTTTACGGATTCCTGGGGCCCAACGGGGCGGGCAAGACCACGGTTCTTAAGCTTGTGACCGGGCTGCTCCTGCCGACGGCGGGGGAGGTTGTTTTGTTTGGGGAGGGGGGATTTTTCCACGCCCTCAAGCGGATGGGGACTGTTTTGGAGTTCCCCGTGTTTTATGAGCGGCTCACGGGGCGGGAAAATCTGGAGCTTCACCGGGAGTACATGGGGTATTACCGCCACGGGAGCGTGGAGGAGGCCCTGGGGCTTCTGGGGCTTGCGGAGGCGGCGGACCGTCCGGTGAAATGTTATTCTCTGGGCATGAGGGAGCGGCTGGGCATCGCCAGGGCGCTGCTCCACCGGCCGGAGTTTTTGATTCTGGACGAGCCTTTAAACGGGCTGGACCCGGAGGGGATCCACCAGGTCAGGGGGCTTCTTAAGGGGCTGTCCGTGGATTACGGGGTGACGGTGCTTGTCTCCAGCCACATTTTGTCGGAGGTGGAGAGTGTTGCGGACACGGTGGGCGTTCTTGCTGGGGGAAGGCTGGTGGAGGAGCTTTCCATGAAGGAGCTTAGGGAGAGGAGCGCTTCTTTTGTCGAGGTGCTGGCAAAGGACGGGAAGCGGGCGGCCTTCGTGCTGGCGGAGAAGCTGGGGCTTTCCGGTTTTCGGGTCCTGGAGGACGGGCGGATTCGCATTTATGAGGAGGGGGTCTCGGTGGAAGGGCTGGCCGGGGCGCTCTCTGAGGCCGGGGCGGGGGTTCTTTCCATCGGCCGGAGGAGGGAGACGCTGGAAGAGTATTTTTTGAAGCTTGTGGGGGAGGGGCTGCAATGAGAAAATTGATTTGGCTGGAGTGGAGGAAGTACCGGGTGGGACGGTATGTGGGGGCTGCCGTTGTCTTGGCGTCTTTTCTGGCTCTGTTCGTCTTTGGCATGGCGTTTTTTGGCATTGCCGACGACCCGGCGACGGGGGTGCCGGATGCGGCTCCCGGGATGCTCGGCATTTCGGCGGCGGTGGAATTTCTGACCAACTGTGTTTCTTTTGTGTTTACGGGGGTCTTGCTGGCGACTGTCGTGGTGGGGGCTTACCGGAACGGGACCATGGCCCTCATGTTCACCTATCCCATAAGCAGGAGGAGGATTCTTTTTTCCAAGCTGGCGGCCGTGTGGCTGTTTCAATTTGGGGCGCTGGCGTTCATGAAGCTGTCTGTCTATGGCTGTCTGGCCCTTGGGGGAAGGGTTTACGGGGGTTCCTCGTTCCCGCTGGATTTTGACCTGGGGGGCGGAGCCTTTTACGGCTCCCTGTTTCTTGGGGCGGCGCTGGTGGTGACGGTGGGTTTTTTGTCTCTGTTTGCGGGGCTCCTCGCAAAGTCCTCGAAGGCGACGGTGGTCGCTTCGTTTGTCCTGGTGTTTCTGACCCAGGGGAGTGTGGGGGATCTGAGCCTGGCGGGTAATTCGGTGTTTTTCCTGGGGCTGGCCTTCCTCGCCTTCCTGCTTGCGGCGGGGAGCGTGGCCGCAGCCGGGAAGCGGGACGTGGCGGGAAAATAAAAGCATTTGACTTTTTATGTGAATTCAAATACAATTGAAATATGGAGAAATGCAAATGAAGGGAGATGTAAGCCATGGCGAATGCTTTGATTCAGTTACGGATTGATGAAAGGCTTAAAGCGGAGGCAACGGATATTTATGAAAGGCTGGGTTTGGATTTGCCGACTGCAATTCGGATTTTTCTGACACGTTCGGTTGAGGAAAGGGGGATACCTTTTAGCATGAAATTAAAATCAGATAACTATAAGGCGGAAGCAGCCGTAAAGGCAATGCGGGAGATGAGTAAGGCAGCGGAGACGGAGGGCATTGCAGATATGACGCTGGACGAGATCAATGCAGAAATCTCTGCTGTCAGAAAAGAGGTGTGACGTGAAATATTATGCAGTGATAGATACGAATGTCCTGGTATCGGCAATCCTGAAATGGGATTCCATACCGGGGCGTGTTTTGGAACATGCATTTACGGGAGACATCATTCCTTTATTGAATGAACAGGTGTTGAAGGAATATATAGAGGTCCTTGGACGCCCGAAATTTCATTTTGATCAAGAAAAAATCAACGTTGTCGTGGACGGACTGATCCGAAGAGGAATTTTTGTGGATGCAGAACCTGTGGATGTAAATCTGCCAGACAGGAACGATGTCATATTTTATGAAATTGTCATGGAAAAGCGGAAATATGAGGAAGCTTTTTTGGTAACTGGGAATACGAGGCATTTTCCATCGGAGCCTTATATCGTCACGCCGAGGGAGATGCTGACAATTTTAGAAAACGAACCATGGGGTTTTGATTGACTTTTTTCATTTTCTGTGTTCTCATTCTCTGGCAGTTATCGAAATCTGCCGTCATAATAACGGAAATTATCTTGTTTTTACCCATCCAAATGTAAAAGATATATAAAATCCCCCCTCAAAACAAAATTCCTCCCCTCTTTTGTATTCGATTATATTTGTTATACTTGTCATATGGGAAGCTTCGTTCCCTGCACGACAAAAAGTGGAAAGTCGGTATGAAGGGGTGAGAGAATGCAGGATGTAATTGTTTCCATGGAAAACGTCAGCAAGAGTTTTCCGGGAGTGAAGGCGCTTGACAACGTGCAGTTTGAGCTTCGGGCCGGGGAGGTCATGGCTCTTCTGGGGGAAAACGGCGCCGGAAAATCGACCTTGATGAAAATCCTCAGCGGCGTCTATACGAGGGACGGTGGGACCGTGCGCATTTTCGGACAGGAGTACGGGGACATGACGCCCAAGCAGGCCCAGGCGGCCGGGGTGGCCATCATCCACCAGGAATTGAATATGTGCAGGCACCTGTCGGTGGCGGAGAACATGTTCCTCGGCCGGGAGGTCAAGGGGACTTTTGCCCTCAACAATGCGAAGATGGAGGAGGAGGCGGGCAGGATCTTAAGCGAGCTGAAGATCGACATCAGCCCCAGGCAGATCGTCGGCGACCTTCCCGTGTCCAAGCAGCAGATGGTGGAGATCGCCAAGGCCCTCTCCATCAATGCCAAGGTCCTGATCATGGACGAACCCACCTCGGCCCTGACTGCCAGGGAGATCGACGATTTGTTCCGCATCATCCACCAGCTCAAGGAGGAGGGACACGGGATCGTCTACATATCTCACCGGCTGGAGGAGCTCCAGCATATCGTGGACCGGGTCACCATCATGCGGGACGGCCAGTATATCACCTGCCGGGATTTTGCGGACATGACCATGGACGAGATTATCGCAAACATGGTGGGCCGGGAGATCAAGGAGAAGTTCCCCCATGTGGAGTGTGAGAAGGGCAAGAAGATTTTTGAGGTAAAGAATTTAAACGCCGGAAAGATGGTTCGGGACATCAGTTTTTCGGTATATGAAGGGGAGATCGTCGGCTTTGCCGGGCTGATGGGTGCTGGGAGGACCGAGACCACCAGGGCGATCTTCGGGGCGGATCCCAAGGAGAGCGGGGAGATTTTCGTGGACGGGAAGGAAGTGAAGATCCGCTGTCCCATGGACGCCATCAAAAACGGCGTGGTGCTGGCGCCGGAGGACCGGAAGAAGGACGGGCTCTGCACGAAATTAAGTATCCGGCAGAATCTGGCCCTTCCCAACCTGGATCTGGTCTGCACGGGCCTGGGGGTGGTGAGCCGTGGGAAGGAGCAGAAGCTCTGCGACGAGGCGGTGGAGAATTTAAGGATCAAGACGCCCGGCGTGGACATTGACGCCGGAAATCTGTCCGGCGGAAACCAGCAGAAGGTGGTCGTCGGCAAATGGCTGGCGAGAAATTCCCGGGTGGTGATCTTTGACGAACCCACCAGGGGCATCGACGTGGGAGCCAAGGTGGAAATTTACAACCTGATCAACGAGCTCAAGAAGCAGGGGATCGCCGTGGTCATCGTCTCCTCGGAGATGCCGGAGGTCATGGGGGTTGCGGACCGGATCATCGTCATGTGCGATGGCCGGATTACCGGCGAGGTGATGGCGAAGGAGACCACGCAGAACGAGATTTTGACCTTGGCCACTTCGTTTGAAAATAAAAAGATTGCCAGTCATTAAGGAGGGAGAAACGATATGAATACGAAAAAACAAAATCCCTGGAAGCGGCTGCTCGGGATCCGTGGGATGGGAGCCGCACTGACGGCTTTTGCGGGGTTTATCATTCTCTACGTGGCCTTCGGCCTCATTGAGCCGACGGTTTTTTCCGGGCAGAACATCATGAACCTGCTGCGGTCCATGTCCAAGTACCTGCTGATCGGAATCGCCCAGAGCTTTATCCTGATCACGGGGAACATTGACCTCTCCATCGGTTCCATGGTCGGCATGAGCGCCATGATCAGCGCCACCATGATGGCGAAGGCGTTCCACCCGGCGGTGGCGCTTCTGGTCGCCCTCTTGAGCTGCCTGGCCGTGGGCCTGATCAACGGGTTCTTGGTCGGAAAGTTCCGTCTGCCCCCCTTCATCGCCACTCTTGGCACCATGTTTGTGGCGAGGGGCATCGCCTACATGGTGAACGGGAACCGCAACACTGACGCCATCACCACGGGGATCGGCAAGGAGGCGGGGGACGCCTTCCAGAATTTTTTCTACTATGGCTCGGTGTTAAAGATTTACAATGCGTTCTGGATTGCGCTCATCGTTTTTGTCATCATGTTCTTTATCCTGTCCAAGACCAGGACGGGCCGGCATATTTACGCCATCGGTTCCAACATTGATGCGGCGAAGTTATCCGGCGTCAACATCGTGGCGACCACCACCAAGGTGTATCTGGTCAGCGCCGTCTGTTCCTGGCTGGTGGGCCTGATCCTCTGTGCCCAGGCCGGCATGGGAAACATGGAGGCAGGAATCAGCTATGAGATGTACGGCGTGGCCGCAGGCGTCATCGGCGGCGTCTCTCCCCTGGGGGGCACCGGACTTCTTCTCGGCACCCTGGCGGGCTCGGCCGTGTGGCAGACTCTTGAGAACGGTCTCAACATGATCGGCGCCCAGGTGGGCATCCAGCGGCTGGTCATCGGCATCATCGTGGTCTGTGCCGTGCTTCTGGACGTGGTGGTGCGTAACGGCCAGTTCGGGAGAAGGAAGAAAGCTTAAATGGAGCTGAACCGCTTAAGGCGGATAAGCAATATAAAAAAAGGAGGAACAACATGAAAAGAAAGGTATTGGCTATGCTCTGTGTTCTCGTCATGGTGACGGCGGCTCTTGCCGGCTGTGGCGGTGACAAGAAGGAGACGGAGGCCCCCACGGAGGGCGCAGAACAGAAGGAGGAGAGCAAGGCTCCGGAAACCCAGGGCGCTTCCGGCGACGTGAGGATTGCCCTGATCACCATGGATTCGGTGGACCAGCACTGGGTGAACCTGAATGAGGGCGCTCAGAAGGCTGCCTCGGAGCTTGGCGTGGAGGTGACGCTGCTTGCCCCCAACATGAAGGACGACGCACAGCAGATCGAGTGCGTGAACAATGCGGTGGCCGGCAAGTATGACGCCATCATGGTGGCGGCCAACGGTCCTGACGCCATCTCTTCCGCACTGAAGGAAGCGCAGCAGGCGGGCATCAAGATCGTCTATGTGGACTCTCCGGCCAACGTGGACGCCGAGGCGACCTTCTCCACCGACAACAAGGCGGCGGGCAAGATCGCCGGCGAGGAGATGATTAAGGCCCTGGAGGCGGCGAACATCACCTCCGGCAACATCGGTATCGTCAATGTCAACGCTTCCACCGAGACGGCCGTGGCCCGTGAGGAGGGCTTCCGCTCGGCTTTCGAGGGCAAGGGCTACACCCTTCTGGAGACGCAGTACGGCGAGGGGGATGCGGCCAAGTCCCAGACCATTGCCGAGAATTACATCACCCAGGGCGTGGTCGGCATCTTCGGAACCAATGAGGGTTCCACCACCGGAACCGGAAACGCCATCAAGGCTTCAAACTCTGACGTGATCGGCGTGGGCTTTGACAAGTCCGATGCCATCCAGAACCTGATCGCCGACGGTTATCTGCTCTGCACCATGGCTCAGAATCCCGACGTGATGGGTTATGAGGGCGTGAAGGCCGCTGTTGCCGCCGTGAACGGCGAGAGCCTGGGCGGCAAGGTGACGGACACCGGCGTGTCTGTCCTGACGAAGGACACTCTTGGCGGGGGCAGCAGTGAGGGCGGCAGCTCTGACGTCACGGCCAGCAAGGCCTGGAAGATCGCCCTGATCACCATGGACTCCGTGGACCAGCACTGGGTCAGCTTAAATGAGGGCGCCCAGGCGAAGGCCAAGGAGCTGGGCGTGGAAGTGACTTTCATGGCTCCCAACAGCAAGGACGACGCACAGCAGATCGAGTGTGTGAACAATGCGGTGGCCGGCAAGTATGACGCCATCATGGTGGCGGCCAACGGCCCGGACTCCATCACTTCCGCACTGAAGGAAGCGCAGGCGGCGGGCATCAAGATCGTCTATGTGGACTCTCCCGCGAACCTGGAGGCGGAAGCCACCTTCTCCACTGACAACAAGGCGGCGGGCAAGACGGCCGGCGAGGAGCTTCTCAAGGCTCTGGAAGCGGCCAACGTGACTTCTGGCAACATCGGCATCGTCAACATCAACGCTTCCACTGATTCCACGGTGAACCGGGAAGCCGGCTTCAGGGAGGCTTTTGAGGGCAAGGGCTACACCCTTCTGGAGACTCAGTATGGCGAGGGTGATGCGGCCAAGTCCCAGACCATTGCCGAGAATTACATTACCCAGGGCGTGGTCGGCATTTTCGGTGCGAATGAGGGCGCTACCACTGGTGTCGGTAATGCCATCAAAGCCAATGGCTCCGGGATCATCGGCGTGGGCTTTGACAAGTCTGACGCCATCCTAAACCTGATCGAGGACGGACATCTGCTCTGCACCATGGCTCAGAATCCTGACGTGATGGGCACCATGGGTGTGGAAGCCTGCGTGAGGGCTCTCGAGGGCGAGGACCTGGGCGGTGCCGTGACGGATACGGGCGTTTCCGTTCTCACCAAATAGACAAGGATTCGGATTTCCTGCGGGAACGGATCGAAAAAGGGCCGCCGGGCATGTCCCCGGCGGCCTTGTTATGGGGGCGTGCGCCGGAAACGGCCGGGTCCGGAGGCGGTTGGTTTTGGGGAAAGAAGCCTTGCCAAAGGGGGGACGTTTCGGTTACAATGAATGCAGAAGATTGCAGGCGATTGCGAAACGTGGAATTGTGGAAATATTGCCAGAATATTTGACAAATTTTCGAGTTTCGAAATTGCCTGAAAAAGAAGATGGGGGAGAAAGGGGGGATCGGGGTGCTTCGTGTCATGATTGCGGACGACGAGGAGCGGATCTGCAAGCTGATCACGGCCCTGGTGGACTGGGAGGCCCTGGAGATGGAGGTTGCGGGCACTGCCAGGAACGGGCCAGAAGCCATTGCGCTGGCGAAGGAGCTGGAACCGGACATTTTGATCACGGACATTCGGATGCCGGGTCTAAGCGGCCTGGACTTGATCGAGCAGGTCAAGAAGCTGCGGCCGGAGGTGGAGATCGTGATCATCAGCGGCTATGCGCATTTTGAATATGCACAGACGGCCATCAAGTTCGGGGTGGGGGACTATCTGCTCAAGCCGGTGGACCAGGAGGAGTTGAACACCACGCTCCAAAAGTTCAAGGAACGGATTCTCGCCAGACAGGCGATGGCGAGACGGGGCGGGAGGCTGTTTCAGAAGAGCGAGAGGGACCTGAAACGTCTTCGGACGGGGCTGGTGGATCAGTTGATTTCCGGGCGGGGAGAACGTTTGTCTGTCGCCGTTATCCAGGAGGCCTATTATCTCCCGGTGGAATCCGGGTTCTTTCAGGCGGTCTGGCTGAAATTTGACGGGCCCCCGGAGGCGTTCACGGAGGCGGGCCTCGCCGCCATCATGGAGAAGGCGGACAGTATTTTGGAGAGTGCTCTGCGCTCCAAATGCATTGAGATGGTCTTTCGCCGTGTCGGCTCCTCCTACGTGGGGTTTTTGAATTACGGGAGCGGAAGGAAGGAGGAGGTCAGGCGGGGGCTCAAGGACTGCCTGAACCAGCTAAAATCCCAGCAGGTTCTTTACGGGCCGGTTCAGTTTTCTCTTGCGGTGGGACGGGCGGCGGAAAACCCGGAGGAGCTCAAGCGTTCCATGTATGAGGCATCGGTGATCATCAAGGAGCGTCTGGTGAGGGGGAACGGCCGGATTTTGGACCGGATGCCGGAGCCTTCTGCGCTCCACGAGCGAAAGCTTTTGGACAAGTATCTGAGGAATATCACCCATGCGGTGGAGGTGATGAGCCTGGAGGAGGCTGCCGGGGCCGTCTCGGAGCTTTCCAGTGCCGCACGGGAGGTGCGGGAGGTGCGGGGCTTTGAGATTCGGGAGCTCATCCATTCCTGCGCCAGTCTTTTTTTCAGCCGCCTGGAGCTTAGTGGACGTGCGGAGGCTTTGCAGGAATTTGACGAGCGGTGTGAGTGGTGCGGAACCATGGAGGAGCTCTTCGGCCTTCTCGGCCGGCTTTTGGAGACCCACCTGGGAGCCCTCCGGAGCAGGCATGAAAACGATGCGGACCGGCCCGTCCGCCTGGCGAAGGAATATATTCAGAATCATTACAGCGAGCCCATTACCCTGGAGGAGGTCAGCGGCCACGTGAGCCTGAATCCGGCTTATTTCAGCGTCCTGTTTAAGAAGACGGAGGGGGAGGGCTTTGCGAAGTACCTGATTCACTTGAGAATGGAGCAGGCCAAGATTCTCCTGCGGGACACCAATGAGCCGGTATCGGCCATCTGCCAGAGGGTTGGCTATCACGACGTCAAGCATTTTACCCGTACCTTTGAAAAGGATACGGGGGTGAAACCGGCTACCTATCGGAAGCTGTATGGGTAAAGGAGGGGACTTTGAAAAAACCATCCAGGCTGCATTATCTTTCCAATCGGGTGCTTTTCATGGGGGGAGCCGTCTTTGGATTTCTTTTTCTTCAGGCGGCCGGTTCCCTGTTTCTCTTTTTTCACGGGGAAACGGAATTTTGGATGTTCCTTCTCTACCTGGGACTGTTTGTGGGAGGGATTTTTGTTTTTCTGTTCTGGATCGTCCGTCCCTATCTGCGCTCGGAGATGCTTGCTAGACGGTTTCTGGACGGCTATGCCCTGGACAGCAAGCAAAACCTGCAGATGGCGCTTCTGACTCCTTCTTCTAAGAGGCAGTGGGAGGAGGTGGAACGGGTGCTTCACTCTCCGCAGTTGATGGAGCTCAATAAAAGGCAGGCCCAGTACCTGGCCCTCCAGAATCAGATCAATCCCCATTTTCTCTACAACACGCTGGAGAGTATCCGTGGGGAGGCCTTGATTGCGGGGCTTGGCGGCGTGGCCGACATGACGGAGGCGCTGGCGAAATTTTTCCGCTATACCATCACCAAGGTGGAGAATCTGGTCTCCGTGGAGGAGGAGCTTGACAATTGTGAGACGTATTTTTGCATTCAGAAGTACCGGTTCGGCGACAGGCTGGAGCTCCACGTGGAGTATGAGCCGGCGGAGTTTGAGGAGATCATGAGCTGCCGCATTCCGAAGTTGACGCTCCAGCCCATTCTGGAGAACAGCATCATCCACGGGACGGAACCGAAGGTGGGAACGGGGAACCTGAAGATTCAGTTTGAACGGACGGACTGTCGTCTGATCATCCGGATTTCGGACGACGGCGTGGGCATGGATGAGGAGGCGCTTGCCAGGCTGAACCGCCGTCTCGGCAGGGACGGGAAAAGCCTGGAATATCACCGGGAGCCGGAAAAGGGCGGGATCGCCCTGGTGAATGTGAATAACCGGATTCATCTGATTTTCGGGGAGGAGTATGGCATGCATGTCTATTCCATGGCAGGCGTGGGGACGGACGTGGAGATCACGGTGCCCACGGACGTGGAGGAGGAGATCGGGCGGAGGGGGATTGTGTGATGCGGAGGGAAGTGTTTCGGATGGAGCGGGTCACCTGCATCGAACAGGGGATCACCCAGCTTGAGGATTTTAATCTGCAGATCTACGAGGGGGAGGTGATGGGGCTTCTTCTCATCAATGCCTATGGCCTGCAGACGTTCCTGAATCTTTTGGAGGTCAGCCAGCCCCTTTATGACGGGTATATTTATTATGGAAAAAAGATGATCAATTCCTGGAGGAGTTTTGGGAAGTGCTACAACCGGATCAGCATTGTCCGGACCCAGAGCAGTTTGGCGGAGGGACTTACGGTGGCGGACAACGTGTTTGTCATGCGGCGGGGGTTTAAGCAGCGCATCATCCGACCGGCGCTTTTGCAAAAGCAGTTGGAGCCGTATTTTAAGGAGATTGGCATGGAGCTCTCCGCAGACATGTACGTGGAGCGTTTAAGTGCCTTTGAGCGGATCGTGGTGGAGATTTTGCGGGCCGTGATTTTAGGGCACCGGCTCATCGTCCTCCATGAGGTCGGCACCATCGTGAGCGGGACGGAGCTGGAAAAGCTTCACGAGATCATCCGCTATTATGCGGCGCAGGGGATTTCGTTTATTTATATCAGTCTTCATTATGAAGAGATTTTTCAGATCGGCGACAGGTCCGCCCTCTTTGCCCACGGCAGGATTCAGAAGGTGACGGGCCGGGCGGAGATGGAGCGGGACGCCGTCCGCTTTTATCGTGGAGAGTATGACCGGATGGTGAGGGGACGTCTGGAAACGCTGGGGCCGACGCCGGCGAATCGAAAGACCGTGGTTTCTATTCGGAATGTCTCCTGTGACGGGCTTGAGGGTCTTACCTTTGAGATTCGGGAGGGGGAATGCCTGACCATCCAGAGCTTGAGCGAGGGGGTGTTTCAGAGACTGGTGGGGATTCTGGAGGAAGAGGTGTATCTGACCGGGGGCAGGATCCTCGTGGACGGGAGGGCGGCGAGTCCGAGAAGGAGCAGGAGCATTGCCGTTTTGAAGGAGCAGTCCACCTCGACCATGTTGTTTCCGGAACTGAACAACATGGACAACCTGTGTCTCGGTCTTTCCAGGAGGGTGGCCCATGTATGGCTTGGCAGGAGCATTCGGGCCAGTGTCCGGCAGGAGTACGGGGAGGTGTTTGGGGAGGATTTTTTCTCTCTTTATCCGGACCAGCTTTCGGAACGGCAGAAGTGCCGGCTGGTCTATACACGGATTCTCTTACAGCGGCCCAGGGCCGTATTCTGCATCCAGCCTTTCAAGGGAGCCGACCTGCCCCACCGGATGTTCATCTGGAAGATGTTGAAGATGCTTTTGGACAGGAAGATCGCCGTGGTGATCCTGGCGGTGAACCTGGCGGATTCTTTGTCTCTGGCGGAGCGGCTTTTGCGGATCAACGCCTCTGGCGTGGCAGAGGAAATCGACAGAAGCGCCTTCGGCTCCCTGCCGGCGACGGCCCCCTGGAAGTATCTCTACCAGGAAGACGGAGGTGAGAGGCGGCGGTTTCGGCCTGGGACGGACGGTCCTCCGCCTGAGAAGAACCGGCCCCGGCCATGAGCCAGGTGATCAGAAAGCCGGCGGCGGATAAGAAAAGGCAGAACAGAAGTCCCGCTCCTGTGGGCATGGACGGCAGGGCGGCGAAGATGTCCCAGAGGGAGGCCATGACGAAGCCCAGGATGACCATGTAAGACGCTTCCGGATGTTTTTTCATGGCACGGTCCAGAAAGCGGGTCAAAAGCAGGATGCCGAAAAGCCCTCCGGCAAGAAAGGGGATCAGGAAGAAGATCTGCCCCGTTCCCATGGCCGTCAGGAGAAAGTCGTAGATGCCCATGAGATAGAGCATGGAGGAGAAGGAGATCCCGGGCAGCACCAGGGCCAGAGCGCCCAGAATCCCGGCCACAAACTGGACGAGGATGCCGGAGAGGGAATGGTTTCCGCCCTGAAAGAGGCCCGACGGCAGGATTCGGAGGAGGAAGACGGAGGCGATGCCGAGGGCGAGGAAACAGACCGTGCGTCCGGAAAGGCCGGGACACCTGGCCGCCCGGTAGATCACGGGGACGCCTCCCACCATGACGCCCAGGACGAAAAATGCCATTTCCCGTGGAAAATGCCGGTTTAAAGCGGCCATGGGGGCAGAGAGAAGGAGGAAGGCGGCTCCGGCTCCGCAGACAAAGCGGAACAGTAGGAGCAGGTCCTCCTTTTTGTGGGTATTCACCGCAGAGATCAGGCGGCCGTAGACGCCGAAGATCATGGCCATGGTGCCGCCGCTGACGCCGGGGACCAGCATGGAGCCTCCGATGAGAAATGCCTTGAGCATGAGAAACCGGTCCATGGGGCTCTCCTTTTTCTTCCGGGGATGTTTGGTTTATTTTATGAGGACGGCCCGCCGGGTATACCTTAATTTCCCCTGCGAAGCACACGCATTCTCCGCATTTTTATTTTGAACGAAAACCCAGGAAGAAAATCGGTTTTTTCTAAGCCAGAACCGTATGAAAGCCGTCGGTACTTAGAGCGTTTCGAGCCTAAGCGAAGAAAGGCTCTTATGTACCGCTACGAGCTTTTATGAGCGAGAGCGTGTTCTGGCGTGAAAAGAACCGATTTTCTTCCGTATTTCCCGTAAAATAAAAATGCGGAAATGGAAGCAAGAATAGTTGACAGCCGGCGGATCATCGTTTATAATTGGAGTCGAAATGAATCGGATCAAGTGCCGGATTTTCCGGGTAAAAGAGAACTGAGTGAGATTCTCAGACGAACTGGTCACTGTGAAGGGGAGCGTTTCTGCAGATGCCATTGTGCGAGAGCATGAGAAGGTGCGGGAGGGCGATGAACCAAAGTCAGGAAACCTGCTTGATCTTAAGGCATTGGCGCTTCCTGTACTAAGCGGTCAAATGGAGATGAAAAGTGTGCGCAGCTTTTTATCCTTCTTTTTATGGTGTCAGGAAGCGGGGATTGCCTGTTTCCTTTTTTCATTTAGAGAATTCAGTGGAAAAATCATGAGGAGGACACGATGAAGATGAAAAAGAAGGGTTTGTGTGCGGCACTTATTTTTACGCTGCTGTTATCCCTGACGGCCTGTGGGGGGACGAAGGCGGAGGAAACGGCTCCGAAGACCCAGGCGTCGGAGGCAGGTCAGGCGGAGGCGACGAACAACCAGGAGACAGAAGACGCAGGGCAGGAGGAGACGGCGGCCGCCCACGAGGGGAAGGACACGCTGGTGGTGCGGGCAGCCAAGGACGTGGGAGATCTGAATCCCCACACCATGAAGAGTCAGATGTTCGCCCAGGACTGGGTCTATGAGAGCCTGGTGGCCATGAAGAATGGAGAGATTGTTCCGGAGCTGGCCGAGAGCTGGGAGGTTTCTGACGGGGGAAAGACTTATACCTTCCACCTCAGGGAGGGTGTGAAGTTCAGTGACGGAAGCGAGTTTAATTCTGAGATCGCTAAAAAGAACATTGAGGCGGTCATGCGCCACGGGGACGGCTATTCCTTCCTCCAGTCTCTTTCTTCCATTGAAAGCATCGAGACGCCGGACGGGGGGACGCTGGTTCTTAAGCTGAGTGCTCCCTGCAATTCCCTGCTCAATGATTTTACTTTCAGCCGCCCGCTGGTCATGCTGGGGGAGGCGGGGTTTCCGGCGGAGGGGGACCCTTATGACAATGGGACCGCAAGCCCAATCGGGACTGGCATGTGGGTGTTGAAGGAATATGTGGCGGACCAGTACGCCCTGTTTGAGCGGAACGAAAATTACTGGGGAGAGAAGCCTTCATTCCGGTATTTGAAGGCGGTGGTGATCCCGGACGTGAACACGGCGGCTTCCGCCTTGAAGGCGGGGGAGATCGACCTGATGGTGGACTCCACTCAGATCACGGCGGAGATGTTCAAGGAGATGGAGGCGGCGGGCTTTTCTACGGACTCGGCTCCCACCACCAGCATTTCCAACCTGAATATCAACACGGCGGGGGAGATCACCGGGGATTTGAATGTCCGGCTGGCCATGGAGTACGCCACGGACAAGGAAGCCATTTCCGAGGGGATATACGGCGGCCTCCAGCCTGCGGCCACGGCTTATTTCTCGACGGAGGTGCCTTACACGGACGTGGGACTTGAACCGTATGTCTATGACCTGGAAATGGCCAATCGGCTGTTGGAGGAGAGTGGCTGGGTCTACGAGGGGAATGACACTGTCCGCTCCAGGGACGGAAGGAAGCTGGAGATCGACCTGATCTATGATTCTTCTGTCACCAAGGACATGGATCTGGGGCTGATCCTCCAGTCTCAGTATGCCAAGGTGGGGATTCAGTTGAACATCGTCCCCCAGGACAGCCAGGTGTACCGCCAGAACTGGGCGGCCGGGGAGTTCGGCGTCCTGATTTACAGCTCCTGGGGCGGCTCCTATGAGCCCTATGCCACGCTGGCGGCCATGGCGACGGAGGGTGACAAGTTCCACACGGTTCAGAAGGGCATGAGCAACAAGGCGGAGCTTGACGAGGTGATGCTGGACTGCTTGAGCCAGACGGACGAAGAGAAACTGCAGGAGAATTTTGCCTATATTGTCAAGAGTTTCCACGAGGAGGCGGTCTATGTGCCGCTGACGGTGACCACGAAGCTTGGGATTTGCCGGGGCGACATGACCGGGCTGGACCTCTCTGCCGGACAGGACAGCATCGACGTGGGAAGTGTCACCTGGGCGGAATAGAGATACGGAGACTATGGTTCGCTATATTTGTAAACAGTTTTTGGGACTTTTCCCTTTGCTGATCCTGGTATCGGCGGCGGCGTTTTTTCTGATCCGGCTGCTTCCGGGTGATCCGGCGGAGGCCTATCTGAATTCGGTCAATGCGCCTCTCACCCAGGAGAGCCTTGCGGAGGTCCGGGAGGAGCTGGGCCTGGACCTTCCCGTGCCGGTTCAGTACGGGAGATGGTTGAGGCAGGTTTTGAAGGGGGATCTGGGATATTCTTACCAGACGAAGCGGCCGGTGACGGAGGAGCTTCGGATGGATTTGAAATATACGGCGGTCCTGGCCCTGGCGGCCCTTGGCTGGGTGTTTGTCCTCAGTGCCTTGTTGGGGATTCTGTCGGCGCTTTTTGCCGGCAGACTTCCTGACCGGCTGATCCGGGGGGTTACGTTCCTGGGGGCGGCCATGCCGAAATTCTGGCTGGGGTTTCTCCTGGTGCTTCTGTTTTCGCTGAAATGGAGGCTTCTGCCGGTCCAGGGGGCCGGGGAACTAAAATGCCTGATCCTCCCTTCTTTTACTCTGGCCTGTTCTTTTATTGCCACTTACACGAAGCTTCTGCGCAACAGTATTCTGGAAATTCGGAATCAGCCTTTTGTGTCTTATGCCAGGGTCCGGGGGTTTTCCAGGCGTCAGGCCATGTTCCGCCATGTGCTCCCCAATGCCCTGCTGCCGGTGTTTACGACGCTGGGGCTTCATTTCGGGGGGATTCTTTCGGGGGCGGTGATCGTGGAAAACGTGTTTTCCTGGCCGGGGCTCGGCAGAATGTGTGTCAGTGCGGTGGCGGCCAGAAATTATCCCATGATCCAGGGGTATATCCTTCTGATGGCGGCGGTGTTCGTGATCGCCAACTTGGTTTCGGACGTGGCCTGTGCGCTCCTGAATCCGAAGCTTCGGCTGGGGGGCTGATATGAAATTCCGAATGTATTTGCTGCTGTTGTCGATTCTTGTGCTGGCCTGTCTTTTTGCGCCGGTTCTCGCCCCCTGTGATCCCAACCTGGCGGAGCCGACCGCCAAGTTTGCGGAGATTTCCAGGGAACATCTTTTGGGCACGGATTACCTGGGCCGGGACCTGTTTTCCAGGGTGCTCTGGGGCGGGCGGAACACCATGGGCTATGCGGCCCTCGTGGCGGCGGCTTCGGCTTTTCTCGGAGTCTGTCTCGGGATGCTGTCCGGATTTGCGGGCGGCCTGTTTGACGAGTGTCTGATGAAGGGGAGTGACGTTCTCCGGTCTTTTCCGGGGGTCGTCGTCGTGCTCATCGTGGTCAGTGTCCGGGGCGTGGGCATTGGAAGTATCTGCGTGGCCATGCTTCTCACCCGCTGGATCTGGTATGCCAGGATGGCCAGGAACCTGACCAGGGCGGAAATGGGGCGGACTTCCATTCTGGCCAGCCGCATTTGTGGGAGCGGCTGGCTTAAAATCCTGAGACGCCATGTTTTCACGGCGATTCTGCCGGAGCTTCTGCCGGTGTTTTCCATTGATTTCGGAAGCACGCTCCTTGCCATTTCCGGCTATTCGTTTCTGGGTTTGGGGATTTTGCCGCCGGAGGCGGAATGGGGCATGATGATCAGTGACGGGCGGAATTATATGGAGCATCCGGGAATGATGTTCTGGCCGGGGCTCTGTGTGGTGTTGATCGTGGTCAGTGTGAATTTCCTGGGGGACAAGCTCCGGGACGGTCTGGAGGAGAGACGGTCATGAGTGGAATGGAACCTCTGTTTGCTGCAAAAGGGCTTTCTGTCTCTCTGCGGGAAAGGGGACGGCTGCTTCCCGTGGTCTTTCCTGCGGACTTTGCCGTAAAAGCCGGCGGCTGCACGGGGATGATCGGGGAAAGTGGCTGTGGCAAGTCTGTGCTCTGCAGGGCCGTCCTGGGCCTTTTGGCGGGGGGCAGGTGGCAGGTGGAGGGGGAGGCTTTTCTGGGAGGGGAACGGATTCCCCTCGAGAATGACAGGGGGATGGACGGGTTTCGGGGAAGGCGGATGTCCATGATCGTCCAGGACCCGCTGTCTGCTTTTGACCCGAGAATGACCATCGGCGCCCATTTTCTGGAAGGAATCGGGAGGAAGGGGCGGAAGGAACGGTATCGGGAGGCGGTTTCCGTTCTCTCACGGATGGCGCTCGGGGACCCGGAGGACGTGATGCGAAGGTATGCCTTTGAGCTTTCCGGCGGCATGCTGCAGCGGGCCCTGATTGGTTTAAGTCTTCTTGGACGCCCGGAGTTTTTGATCGCCGACGAGCCGACCACGGCCCTCGACTGTACGGTTCAGGAGGAGATTCTGCGGCTGCTTTCGGAGCTGCGGGGGGATGACGGGCTGTCTCTGCTGCTGATTTCCCACGATTTGAGCGTGATCTCCAGAATGGCGGACACGGTCTATGTGATGTATGCCGGGCGGATCGTGGAGTGCGGTCCCATGGAGGAGGTGCGAAGGTTTCCGCTTCACCCTTACACGGTCGGCTTATTTGCCTCGAGGCCGGCTTTTTCCAAGGAAAGACTCTCTGTCATGGAGGGCCGGCCCCCTGTTTTGGGGGAGTTTTCCGGGCCCGGCTGTGCCTTTGCCCCCAGATGTCCCGGGGCCGGGGAGGTGTGCCGGCTGGAGGTCCCGCCCTTTGAGTCGGCGGGCGGAGGCCATCTGGTCAGGTGTGGGCGGAAGGAGGCCTGGGGAGCATGCGGGGGCGGAGGAGGCTTCTGAGGAGAGGGGGCGGATGGATGTGTCTTTTTTGGAGCTTCAGGAGGTCTGTAAATGTTACCGGAGCCGGCGGAAGGGGAGTCGGACGGAGGCCGTGCAGGGGGTGAGTCTTTCCCTGGAACGGGGACGGTGTCTCGGCGTGGTGGGGGAGAGCGGCTGTGGGAAAAGCACCCTCTGCCGGATGATTGCCGGGATCGAAAAACCGGATTCCGGGGGGATTTGGCTGGAGGGCTCTTCTGTCCGGGAGAAAAAGAACCGGCAGAAGATTCAGATGGTCTTTCAGAACAGCCTGGATGCGGTCAATCTTCATCTGAATGCCGGGCGGATTCTTTCGGAACCGCTGGAGAATTTTTTCTCCATGGGCCGGGAGCAGAGGAGGAGGGAGACGGGGAGGCTTCTGGAGCTGGTGGGGCTTTCCGGAGAGGATGCGGGCAAATTTCCGAGACAGTTTTCCGGAGGACAGCTCCAGCGGGTCTGCATCGCCAGGGCTTTGGCGGCGAAACCGGAGCTGCTGCTTCTGGACGAGCCTTTAAGCAGTCTGGACGTGTCGGTTCAGGCCCAGCTTTTGAACCTGCTGGCGGACCTGAAACGGGAATTTGGGCTGACTTGCCTTTTGGTTTCCCATGACCTGGAGGCAGTCTATTATCTGGCCGACGAGCTGGCCGTCATGTACGGCGGTGTCCTGGTGGAAACCCTTTCTGACATCACGGCCCTGGACCGTCTGCGGCATCCCTATGCCAGGCGGCTTTTGTCTGTCCACGACGGAAAGGCGGGAGTGGAGCGGACGGAGGGAAACCCTCTGCCGGGGGAGGCGGGGAGGGCCTGCGTCTATGCCGGCCGGTGCGCAAAAGCGGACGGGCTCTGTTTTTCCGAGAGACCGGGGCTTTTCGGGAGGGAGGCGGGACACAGGGTCGCCTGTCATTATATTTGAGAAAACCTTGAGTTTCCGTATTTTGCATTTTGTTTGGAAAGCCAGGAAGAAAAGCGTTTTTTTCTAAGCCGAAACCATTTGAAAGCCGTCGGTACTTAGAGCATTCCGAGCCTAAGCGAAGGAAGGCTCTAAGTACCGCTACGAGCTTTCAAGAGCGGAAACGTGTTTCGGCGTGAAAAGAACCGTTTTTCTTCCGTGTTTCTTGCGACCATACAAAATACGGAAACTCAAGGAGAAAACCGCTTGCATATTGAGGAAAGATGTGGTACAATAACTCTCGGTTCGGCGGGTCGTATGACCGGCCAGGCGATTGGCGGATGTGGCGGAATGGCAGACGCATCAGACTCAAAATCTGACGGGGGCGACCTCGTGTGGGTTCAAGTCCCACCATCCGCAGAATTAAGAAAATCCCGGAAACACTGGCATGGGTAAAAATGCCAGTGTTTCTGGGATTTTTTTAGTACCCGTCATATCCTTCCGGCTCTTTTCATAGGATGTTCTGATGAAAAATCTGGACAAGGCCATGGGAGGAATGAGCATGTGGAAAAATAACGGAATTGTGAAGGAACCTTTTTTGCAGTTGAAGGAACATCCGTCGGAGGCGTCCCAGACAGTGGACGAGGTGCTTTACGGCATGGAAGTGCTGATTCGGGAGAAAACGGCGAAGGGCGGATGGGCATCGGTGGAGACAGCCTACGGGTATCAAGGATATGTGAAGATGGACGGGCTGGAATGCCGGGAATGGAATACCAGGAAATGGCAGAAGCTCCCCAAGTATGTGGTGACTTCGCCGTCTGCAGACGTCTATGAGGTTCCCGGTTATCAGAATCCCTATGTGCTCACCTTGCCGAGGGGAAGCCTGGTGTCGGCCGTGCCGGAGGAGGGGCAGGCGGGATGGCAGCAGGCCAGGCTCATTGACGGCAGGGGCGTTTATATGAGGAAGGCGCAGCTTCGGCCTCTCGCCGAGACTCATTATTCCATTCGGAACGAGGAAGAGACTCTCAGGGAGAGTCTGGTGCGGACGGCTCTTTCGTATCTGCACACGCCTTACCGGTGGGGCGGGAAAACGCCCTGGGGCATCGACTGCTCCGGTCTTTGCTCCATGGTGTACCTGCTCCATGGAATCTATATTTATCGGGACGCCTCCATCAAAGAGGGATATCCGGTGAAGGAAATCCCTGTCTGTGAGGCGAAGCCGGGAGACCTTCTCTACTTTCCCGGCCATATGGCCCTCTATATTGGGTATTTTCAGTATGTTCACGCCACGGGGCGGATGGGGCAGGACGGCGTCGTGGTAAACAGCCTGAACCATACGGCACCCAATTACCGAAGGGATCTGGCATCCACGGTGACTGCGGCGGGGAGTATTTTCTAAGGTGTTTTCTAAAAGGAATTTTTTTCTAAACAAAGTATAAAATCCATTGACTTTCCACAAAATCCTATTATAATAGTTTCTCGTGTTAATGATTTACTTGGTTAATCATTGGGGGATGAGGCAATGAAAGAGGATTTTGCAGGCGGCCGTTTTTTTGAACAGATCAGCAGGATTCATCGACTGATCTGTATGCAGGATCTGGTTCTGAAACTAAATCCGGGGGAGATGATGATGCTCATGCAGGTGGAATGCTTCCTGGAGAAGCATCCGGAATGTCCCGGCGTCAAGCCTTCGGAGCTGACCATGGATGGTTATATCAGCAAGCCGGCGGTGTCGAAGATGATCGGGACGCTGGAGGAAAAAGGGTATCTTTTCCGAAGGGCGTCCAGGCAGGACCGGCGGGTGGTCTACGTGAATTTGACGGAGGACGGGAGGCGGAACCTGGAAGCGGAGCGGAGCTATCGGGACCGGGCGGTGCGTCAGATTGAAGAGCGCATGGGAGGTGAGAATATGGAACATCTTTTGGAGTTGACGGAACAATTCATTCACTGTGCGGAGGAAGTATTCCGGAAACGCTGAGAATGGGAAAAAGATGGAAAACGAGACGGAACGGAGAGACTTAAAGGAGAACGACAAGGATGATCAAGATTTTAAAATTTCTCAGAGAATCGGCGGGCTGGGCGCTTCTCGTGCTGGCACTTTTGGGACTGCAGGCATGGTGTGACCTGTCTCTTCCCCAGTACACGTCGGACATTGTGGACGTGGGGATCCAGCAGGGCGGGATCGACCATTCTGCGCCGGAGGCCATCCGGCGGGTCCAGATGGAGAAGCTGTTCCTGTTTCTCTCGGACGGGGAGAGACAGACCGTGGAGAATGCTTACCTGCTGCTTACCACGGAGAATTTTTCTGCAGAGGAATACGCCCGCTATGGGAAGAAGTATCCGGCATCCGCAGAAGAATCTTTATTAATAAGGAAAGAGTTGTCCGAGGAGGCCCTTGAAGAGCTGGACGGGATCTTAAGCCGGGCGGAAAACGGGGCCGTCATGGCGGGACAGATGGGCCTGGAGGTTTCGGAGCTTTCCCCGGAGACGGCGGCGGGGCTTCGGAACGAATTGGACCAGCAGGCGGAGGCCCTCTCCGACTCCATGTTGAGCCAGTTGGGGACAGCCTATGTGAAAACAGAATATGAGGCCATGGGCGCAAATGTAAAAAAAATTCAGACGGACTATCTGTTCCTATCCGGCCTTAAGATGCTGGGGATCGCCCTCCTTGCCATGGCGGCCAGCGTGCTTGTCTGTCTGATCGCCTCCCGGGTGGCGGCCTCCGTGGGCATGCGGCTGAGGGGGCAGGTGTTCCGGAAGGTGATCTCCTTCTCCGGCGGGGAGATGGACCGGTTTTCCACCTCGTCCCTGATCACCAGAAGCACCAATGACATCCAGCAGGTTCAGCTTGTGACGGTGCTTCTGCTGCGGATGGTGCTGTACGCCCCCATCATCGGTGTCGGCGGCCTGGTCAAGGTAATCCGCTCCGGAGTTTCCATGGCCTGGATCATCGGCGTGGCCGTGCTGGCGGTCAGTCTGCTGGTGGTCATCCTCATGGTGGTGGCCATGCCCAAATTTAAACTGATGCAGAAGCTGGTGGACCGGGTCAACCTGGTGGCCAGGGAAATTTTGACCGGACTTCCCGTGATCCGGGCCTTCAGCCGGGAGCGGCATGAGGAGAAGCGGTTTGATACGGCCAACCGGGATCTGACAAAAACCATGCTCTTTACCAACCGGTGCATGTCCTTCATGATGCCCGCCATGATGTTCATTATGAACGGGATCACGGTGCTCATCATCTGGACCGGGGCCCACGGAATCGATGGGGGGAATCTCCAGGTGGGGGACATGATGGCCTTTATCACCTACACCATGCAGATCGTCATGGCGTTCCTGATGATCACCATGGTCTCCATCATGCTTCCCCGGGCCGCCGTGGCGGCAGGGCGTATCGACGAGGTGCTGACGACGGAGGTTTCCATCGGGGAGCCGGCATCCCCGGCCGCACTTCCGGATGGTGCGAAGGGCGTGGTAGAATTTGATCACGTTTCCTTCCGGTATCCGGGGGCCGGAAACGACGTGCTCCATGACATTACCTTTACGGCGAGGCCGGGGGAGACGACGGCCTTCATCGGCAGTACGGGGAGCGGAAAGTCCACCCTGGTGAATCTTCTTCCAAGGCTGTATGATGTGACGGAGGGTTCCGTCAAAGTGGATGGCGTGGACGTGCGGGAACTGTCCCTCACAGAGCTTAGAGAACAGATCGGGTTTGTGCCGCAAAAGGGCGTGCTCTTTTCCGGAACCATCGCCTCCAATCTGCGGTTTGGCAGACGGGATGCAGGCGAGGAAGAGATCCGGGCGGCGGCGGCCGTGGCCCAGGCAGCGGACTTCGTGGAGGAAAAGCCGGAGCAGTATGAAAGCCACATTGCCCAGGGCGGCGCCAACGTGTCCGGCGGACAGAAGCAGCGGCTCTCCATTGCCAGGGCCGTGGCGAAAAAGCCCAACATCTACGTGTTTGACGACAGTTTTTCCGCCCTGGACTTTAAGACGGATGCGGCGCTCAGGCGGGCGTTAAATGAATATGCGGCGGACAGCACGAAGCTTTTGGTGGCCCAGCGGGTCAGCACCATCCTCCATGCGGAGCAGATCATCGTGCTGGACGAGGGGAGGATCGCAGGAAAGGGAACCCACCAGGAGCTTCTCGAAAGCTGCGAGGTCTACCGACAGATTGCGGGCTCCCAGCTCTCGGAGGAGGAGCTTGCCGGAAACCTGGGGGAGAAGCCTTATGACGGACCGGCAGACGGAAACCCTGCGGCGAGTGCGGGGGACAACGGCTCTGTCGGGAACGGGGGAAAGGAGGCACTTGGACATGCGTAAAGAGACACAACAGACAAACAATCAGGGGAGACAGAATCCTCCTGCCCCCAGGATGCGGCGGGGTGGAATGGGAGGTCACGGCGGTCCCGCCGGCGGCGGGGAAAAGGCCAAGAACTTTGGAAAGACCATGAGGAAGCTGATTGCCTACATGGGTCGGTACAAATGGGGAATCCTGACGGTCCTGGTCTTTGCGGTGGCCAGCACCGTGTTCAACGTGGTGGGGCCCAAGATTCTCGGAAGGGCGACCACGGAGATCTTCAACGGCCTGACCGGTAAACTTTCCGGGGGCCCCGGTATCGATTTCATCGCCATCGGAAGGATTCTCCTGACGCTTTTGGTGCTCTACGGCGTGAGCGCCTTATGCAGTTTTGTTCAAGGGCTTACCATGACGACCATCTCCCAGAAGGTCAGCTTCCGCATGAGAAAGGAAATGTCGGAGAAGATCAACCGGCTTCCCATGAACTATTACGACGCCAAGACCCACGGCGAGGTGCTTTCCCGGATCACCAACGACGTGGACACCCTGGGGCAGAGCCTGAACCAGAGCATTACCCAGATGATCACCTCGGTGACGACCATCGTCGGCGTGTTTATCATGATGCTTTCCATCAGCCCTCTGATGACGGTGATCGCCCTCCTGATCCTTCCGATCTCCATGGGCATGATCTCCTTCATCATCAAACGTTCCCAGCGGTTTTTTAGACAGCAGCAGGAATATCTGGGGAAAGTCAACGGCCAGGTGGAGGAAAATTACGGCGGCCATACGGTGATCAAGGTATTCAACCGGGAGGACGAGGTTCTCAGGGAATTTAACGAGACCAACCGGATCCTGTACCAGTCTGCCTGGAAGTCCCAATTTTTCTCCGGCATGATGCAGCCGGTGATGCAGTTCGTGGGAAATCTAGGATATGTGGCCGTGGCCATCGTGGGCGGCTTTCTGACGATTCGTGGCCGGATCCAGGTGGGGGACATTCAGTCCTTTATCCAGTACGTGCGCAATTTTACCCAGCCCATCACTCAGATGGCCCAGGTGTCCAACCTGCTTCAGTCCACGGCGGCGGCCGCAGAGCGGGTCTTTGAATTTCTGGAAGAGCCGGAGGAGGATCAGATGGCGGAACATCCGGCTTCCCTTGCGGGGATTGAGGGGAATGTGTCCTTCGACCACGTGAAGTTTGGATACCGGCCGGACAAGATCATCATAGGCGATTTTTCCGCCGAGATTTCGGCCGGAAAGAAGATCGCCATCGTCGGTCCCACCGGTGCCGGAAAGACCACGCTGGTGAAGCTTCTGATGCGGTTTTATGACGTGAATGGCGGAGCCATCCGCATTGACGGGAAGGACGTCCGCTCCTTCAATCGGAGTGAACTCAGAGAACTGTTCGGTATGGTTCTTCAGGACACCTGGCTGTTCAAAGGCTCCATTATGGAAAACATCCGCTACGGGAAGCTTGATGCCACCGACGAGGAGGTCATTGCGGCGGCGAAGGCGGCCCACGCCCATCATTTCATTTCCACCCTGCCGGACGGCTACGGCCTGGAGCTCAACGAGGAGGCGGGGAACGTATCCCAGGGCCAGAAACAGCTCCTCACCATCGCCAGGGCCATTTTGGCGGACAATAAAATCCTAATCCTGGACGAGGCCACCAGCTCCGTGGATACCAGGACCGAGGAACGGATTCAGAAGGCCATGGACAACCTGATGAGGGGCAGGACCAGCTTCGTGATCGCCCACCGGCTCTCCACCATCCGGGACGCCGACCTGATTTTGGTCATGAAGGACGGCGACATCATCGAACAGGGCACCCACGAGGAGCTGCTTAAAAAGCAGGGCTTCTATGCGGAGCTCTACAACAGCCAGTTTGAGAGGACCGCATAGGGAGTCTGCTGTCGGTACTTCCACATGTTATATTTGAGAAAGGGACGGAGGAAAAGCGGTTTTTCACATGTCTTCCTACCGTCTCCCGGGGAACACTGCCGGGGCCTCCTGACAGAATATCGGTTTAGAAAAACCGCTTTCCCTCCTGACAGCCGTAAAATACGGAAGCGCCGACCGGTTCATCGGGGTTCGATCTTCGGAACGGAATCGTCATAATCGAGAACTACCACGTCCAGGGCCTCGGGGCCCCAGGTGCCGTTGATGACGCACATGGTGTACATGGTTCCGGCTTCCACGTCGGTTAAGATGGAGAGCAGCGGGTTTTCTTCCTCCTGGCCGGGAGTCAGGTAGAAGCCGTATTCACCGGGCCGGAAAGGCTTGAAGGGTGTCACTTCCTTGAAGGTCACGTCGGCGAAGACCAGCTTGTTTCCGTAGAGGAAGAAATCCAGCGGGCCGCTTTTGTAGGCCAGGTTGGCGGCCCGGAGGCAGCCGAAGCCGGCGGGAAACAGCGGGCACATGTAGTCAAAGATCTGTCTGAGGTCCAGCCCGTTGTCCGTCTGGATGATGGCCAGAGTGTATTTAATAGGAAGGAAGAAGGGAAGAGTCTTTTGCAGATAGACCCTTCTGGTGCGGGTGCCGGCCAGGGTGATGGTCAAAAATCCGGTCTTTAATTCCGCATAGCCGGTGACGGTGCGGTAAGGGAGCTCCGTGAGGAGCAGCGTGTCGTCCACGGAGACCTGAAGGGCTTCCGTGTCGGCGGCGGCATGGAAAAAACGAATGTAACAGGAGGCTTCGTTCAAGAGAACCATCCTTTCAGAAAATGCTGTTGCTTTATCATATGCAGAAATTTTTCTTCCGTGTATTCCGCAAAAATTAGTAAAAAAAGAACTGTTAAAAAATGGAGTTTATGGTATAATAGGGACAAGGCGTGAAAACGCAAAGAATCCACGAGAAAGGAAGAGATAACAATGCCTTTAGTTACAACTACTGAAATGTTTAAGAAAGCATATGACGGCGGCTATGCGATCGGTGCGTTCAACGTGAACAACATGGAGATCGTTCAGGCCATCACCGAGGCGGCTGCAGAGGCCAAGTCGCCCATCATCCTGCAGGCTTCCGCAGGTGCCAGGAAGTACGCCAACGGCGCATACTTAAAGCGCCTGGTCGAGGCGGCTCTCGACATTTATCCGGAGCTTCCCGTTGCCCTGCATCTGGACCACGGTGCAGATTTTGAGATCTGCAAATCCTGCATCGACGGCGGATTCACCTCCGTCATGATCGACGGCTCTTCCAAGCCCTTCGAGGAGAACATCGCCCTGGCGAAGAAAGTCGCCGAGTATGCCCATGACAAGGGCGTGGTGGTTGAGGCAGAACTTGGCACCCTGGCCGGCATCGAGGACGACGTGAAGGTCAGTGCGGAGGATTCCTCCTACACAAGGCCCGAAGAGGTGGAAGAGTTTGTGGACAAGACCGGCGTGGATTCCCTGGCCATCGCCATCGGGACCAGCCACGGCGCTTACAAGTTCAAACCCGGCACCGATCCCAAGCTTCGCTTTGACATCCTCGAGGAGGTAGCGAAGAGACTGCCCGGCTTCCCCATCGTTCTCCACGGTTCTTCCTCCGTTCCGCAGGAGTATGTGAAGATCATCAACAGCAACGGCGGTGCCCTCAAGGATGCCATCGGCGTTCCCGAGGACCAGCTTCGCAAGGCGGCCAGCATGGCGGTCTGCAAGATCAACATCGACTCCGACCTTCGTCTGGCTCTCACCGCAGGCATCAGAGAGCACATGATGGCTCACCCGGATCACTTCGATCCCAGACAGTACCTGTCTCCTGCAAGGGCTTACGTGAAGGACGTTGTGAAGCATAAGATCACGGAAGTGCTCGGCTCCGACGGAAAAATCTGATCCGATCAAAGAAGATCATCGAAAACAAAAAAATGGCTGTCCTTTTTTCAGGGACAGCCATTTTCTTCGGGAAAGTTTGTTTCAGTTCCCGATTTGGAAAGAAGAAGGCTTACTTACCTGCCATCTGTCTTTCCTGTTCCTCGATCATCTTCTTGACCATATAGCCGCCAACGGAGCCGTTCTGGTAAGAAGTGAGGTCACCGTTGTAACCATTCTTAAGCGGCACGCCAAGCTCGTTGGCCACCTCCATCTTGAAGCGGTCCATAGCCTCTTTTGCCTCGGGTACGTTTACCTGATTGCTGCTTCCAGAATTTTTTGTAGACATCTGAAGCACCTCCTTTTCGGTTGTTATTTGGTACACGCTTATTATGTGCATGCAGAAAAATAATACACTGGCAAGTTCTGATTCTTTTGTCAGAATCTGTAAAATGAAAGAAACAGAAAAATCCAGGAGCCAGGAGGTAAAATCCGGTGGACATAAAATCCGGTAAATGGTATACTTTTAGCAGGTATGATATTTTTACAAGGAGGAAGTGCAATGAATACGTTGGAACTCAAAAAAATGGCCAATGTAGTGCGTGAGGACATCATCCGTTCCGTCCACAGCGCCAAGGCGGGCCATCCGGGCGGATCTCTTTCCGCAGCAGATATCTTCACGTATCTGTATTTTGAAGAGATGAAGGTGGATCCGAAGAATCCGGATGCGCCGGACAGAGACCGGTTCGTCCTTTCCAAGGGACATACGGCGCCCGGTTACTATGCGGCGCTGGCCAGAAGAGGATTTTTCCCGGTGGAGGATCTGGTGACCCTGCGCCACATTGGCTCCCATTTACAGGGACATCCCTGCAAACAGCACACGCCCGGCGTGGACATGTCCAGCGGTTCTCTGGGACAGGGCATTTCCGCAGCGGTGGGCATGGCCATTGCCGGCAAGTTTGATGGTGCCGACTACCGGGTCTACACGCTCCTCGGGGACGGTGAGCTCCAGGAGGGACAGGTCTGGGAGGCTTCCATGCTGGCGGCCCACAGGAAGTTAGACAACTTGGTGGTGATCGTGGACAACAACGGCCTTCAGATCGACGGCAACGTGGCAGATGTCAATTCTCCTTACCCGATCGACAAAAAATTCGAAGCATTCAATTTCCACGTGATCAACATCGACGGACATGATTTTGACCAGATCCGGGCGGCCTTTGCGGAGGCGAAGACCGTGAAGGGCAGACCCACGGCCATCATTGCGAAGACCGTCAAGGGCAAAGGCGTTTCCTTTATGGAGAACCAGGCGTCCTGGCACGGAACTGCGCCCAACGACGAGCAGTTTGCGGTTGCAATGGCAGATTTGGAGAAAGTAGGTGAAGCATTATGTCAGAAGTAAAGAAGATTGCGACGAGAGAGAGCTACGGGAACGCACTGGCAGAATGCGGTGCGAAATATGAGAATCTGGTGGTTTTGGATGCCGACCTGGCGGGCGCCACCAAGACGGCAACCTTCAAGAAGGCATTTCCGGACCGTCATATCGACTGCGGCATCGCAGAGGGAAACATGATCGGCGTGGCGGCAGGCCTGGCGGCGGCGGGGAAGATTCCCTTTGCCAGCTCCTTTGCCATGTTTGCGGCGGGCAGGGCCTTCGAGCAGGTGAGAAACTCCGTGGGCTATCCCCATCTCAACGTGAAGATCGGCGCCACCCATGCGGGCATCTCCGTGGGTGAGGACGGTGCCACCCATCAGTGCAACGAGGACATCGCCCTGATGCGGACCATTCCCGGCATGGTGGTGCTTAACCCGGCCGATGACGTGGAGGCGAAGGCGGCCGTGCGTGCGGCCATCGAGCATGACGGTCCCGTGTACCTGCGGTTCGGGCGTCTGGCCGTTCCGGTGATCCATGACGAGTCTTCCTACAAGTTTGAGATCGGCAAAGGCGTCGTGGAGAGAGAGGGCAAGGATGTCACCATTTTTGCGACAGGACTTTGCGTGAGCGAATGCTTAGAGGCGGCAGAGAAGCTGGCGGCGGAGGGCATTGAGGCAAAGGTAGTCAACATCCATACCATCAAGCCCATCGACGAGGAGCTGGTGGTGAAGGCGGCCACAGAGACCGGCAAGGTGGTGACCGTGGAGGAGCATTCGATCATCGGCGGTCTGGGAAGCGCTGTCTGCGACGTGCTCTCGGCCAAGGCTCCCACGAAGGTCATGAAGATCGGCATCAACGACACCTACGGCGAGTCCGGCCCGGCCAAGGATCTGATCAAGAAATACGGCCTGGATGCGGGCAGCATTGCCGAGAAGGTGAAGGCTTTTGTAAAATAAGTAGAAACGATGTATTTTTTATGATACTCATTTGACAATCCGGTCAGGCCGATTGTATAATAAGAACGATGATTTGTTTAAAATTATTCATCTCTCATCGATATATTTTAGAGGAGGATCAAACCTATGGGAAGAAAAATGAAAACCATGGATGGTAACCATGCGGCCGCATATGCTTCTTATGCGTACACCGACGTGGCTGCCATCTACCCGATCACCCCTTCGTCCCCCATGGCGGAAGCCACGGACGAGTGGGCGACTCAGGGAAAGAAGAACATCTTCGGCCAGACGGTCAAGATGGCGGAGATGCAGTCCGAGGCCGGTGCAGCCGGCGCTGTGCACGGCTCTCTGTCCGCAGGCGCACTGACGACCACCTACACGGCGTCTCAGGGTCTGTTACTCATGATCCCGAACCTTTACAAGGTGGCGGGCGAACTGCTTCCCGGCGTATTCAACGTCTCCGCACGTGCGCTGGCAAGCCATGCCCTTTCGATCTTCGGAGATCATTCTGACGTTTACGCATGCCGCCAGACCGGCGTCGCCATGCTCTGTGAAGGCAGCGTGCAGGAGGTCATGGACCTGACTCCCGTTGCCCACTGCGCAGCCATCAAGGGCCGTGTTCCCTTCATCAATTTCTTCGACGGCTTCCGTACCTCTCATGAGTACCAGAAGATCGAGGTGTGGGACGACGAGGATCTGAAAGATATGGTGGATATGGATGCCATCGACGCATTCAGACGCCATGCCCTGAATCCGGAGCATCCCTGCCAGAGAGGTTCCGCTCAGAACCCCGACATCTTCTTCCAGGCAAGAGAGGCCTGCAACTCCTACTACAATGCGCTTCCCGCCATCGTAGAAGAGAAGATGGCCATGGTAAACCAGAAGTTAGGTACGGATTACCAGCTATTCAACTACTACGGCGCTCCCGACGCAGAGCAGGTGATCATCGCCATGGGCTCTGTCTGTGAGACCATCGAGGAGACCGTTGACTTTATGAACGCCCAGGGTAAGAAGGTCGGTCTGGTGATCGTCCGTCTGTACCGTCCTTTCGTGGCGGACAAGCTGATTGCGGCGATCCCGGATACGGTCAAGAAGATTTCCGTCCTTGACAGGACCAAGGAGCCCGGCGCTCAGGGCGAGCCTCTCTACCTGGATGTGGTTGCGGCTCTCCGTGACACCAAGTTCCACAATGTTCCGATCTACAGCGGACGCTACGGCCTTGGCTCCAAGGATACGACCCCCGCACAGATCGTTGCCGTCTACAACAACACCGAGAAGAAGGTGTTCACCATCGGTATCGTGGACGACGTGACCAACCTGTCCCTGCCCGTGGGCGAGGAATTCTCCGCCACACCGGAGGGGACCATCAGCTGTAAGTTCTGGGGCCTTGGTGCGGACGGCACGGTCGGCGCAAACAAGAACTCCATCAAGATCATCGGCGACAACACGGATATGTACGCACAGGCTTACTTTGACTATGATTCCAAGAAGTCCGGCGGCGTGACCATCTCCCACCTGAGATTTGGTAAGGATCCGATCCGTTCCACCTACCTGATCAGCAAGGCCGATTTCGTTGCCTGCCACAATCCTGCATACCTGAGAAAGTACAACATGGTACAGGATCTGAAGGACGGCGGCACCTTCTTGCTCAACTGTGCATGGGATATGGCCGGTCTGGAAGAGCACCTTCCCGGACAGGCGAAGAAATACATTGCCGACCACAACATCAAGATGTACGTCATCGACGGCGTGAAGATCGGTATCGAGACCGGTATGGGCGCAACACGTATCAACACCATCCTCCAGTCCGCATTCTTCAAGCTGGCTGCCATCATTCCCGAGGCGGAGGCCATCGACCTGATGAAGGCTGCCGCAAAGGCGACCTACGGGCGCAAGGGTGACGACGTGGTCCAGAAGAACTGGGCTGCCATCGAGGAAGGCGCAAAACAGGTCCACCAGATCGAGGTTCCCGAGAGCTGGAAGAACGCCGAGTACGAGGATCTGTCTGCGGCAGTTCCTTCCGGCGACAGAGAAGACGTCGTGAAGTTTGTCAAGACGGTCCAGCAGAGCGTTTCCGCACAGGAAGGCAACAAGCTGCCCGTATCCGCTTTCGTGGATTATGTGGACGGCTCCACTCCTTCCGGCGCAGCTGCTTTCGAGAAGCGGGGCGTTGCGGTGAGCATTCCTGTTTGGAATCCTGAGAATTGTATCCAGTGTAACTTCTGCTCCTATGTATGTCCTCATGCCACCATCCGTCCTGCGGCCATGACCGAGGAAGAGGCGGCTGCGGCTCCCGCCGAGATGAAGAAGATCCCCATGACCGGCATGCCGGGAATGTTCTTCTCCGTGACGGTGGACGCTCTGGACTGCCTGGGCTGCGGTTCCTGTGCGACGGTCTGCCCCGGAAAGAAGGGCGCAAAGGCTCTCACCATGGAGCCCATGGAAGCAAATATCGACTGTCAGAAGGGCTTCGATTACGGCCTGACGCTGCCTAAGAAGGAAGCGGTCCTTGAGAAATTCAAGGAGAGCACCGTGAAGGGCAGCCAGTTCAGACAGCCCCTCCTTGAGTTCTCCGGCGCCTGTGCGGGCTGCGGCGAGACTCCTTATGCGAAGCTGATCACCCAGCTCTTCGGCGACAGGATGTATATCGCCAATGCAACGGGCTGCTCCTCCATCTGGGGCAACTCCTCCCCGAGCACGCCTTACACCGTGACTCCCGAGGGCAAAGGCCCGGCATGGTCCAACTCCCTGTTCGAGGATGCGGCCGAGTTCGGTTACGGCATGAGCCTGGCTCAGAACGCCATGAGAGAGACCTTAAAGTCCAAGATCGAGGACGTCCTGGCCAACGGCGACAATGAAGACGTGAAGGCTGCGGCAAAGGAATGGCTGGATACCTTCAGTGTCGGCGCATTAAACGGTGTAGCCACTGACAAGCTGGTGGCGGCTCTGGAAGCCTGCGGCTGTGACAGGGCGAAGGACATCCTGAAGGACAAAGATTTCCTGGCCAAGAAGTCCCAGTGGATCTTCGGCGGCGACGGCTGGGCCTATGACATCGGCTTCGGCGGCGTGGACCACGTGCTGGCCAGCGGCAGAGACGTGAACATCATGGTATTCGATACCGAGGTTTACTCCAACACCGGCGGACAGTCCTCCAAGGCGACCCCCACCGGCGCCATCGCAAAGTTTGCGGCGGGTGGCAAGGACGTGAAGAAGAAAGACCTGGCGGCCATCGCCATGAGCTACGGCTATGTGTACGTTGCCCAGATTGCCATGGGCGCTGACATGAATCAGTGCGTGAAGGCTCTGGCGGAGGCGGAAGCTTATCCCGGACCTTCCCTGGTCATCGCATACGCTCCTTGTATCAACCACGGCATCAAGGCCGGCATGGCCAAGGCTCAGCTTGAGGAGAAGGCGGCCGTTGAGGCAGGCTACTGGTTCAACTTCCGCTACAACCCTGAGCTGGCTGCAGAGGGCAAGGCCGCATTCAGCCTGGACAGCAAGGCTCCGACCGGAGACTACAAGGCGTTCCTGAACGGTGAAGTGCGTTACAACTCTCTTGTACGTGCGAACCCGGAGAGAGCTGCCGAGCTCTTCGATGCGGCAGAGGCCCAGTCCAAGGCCAAGTACGAGCATCTCCAGAAGCTGGTCAAGCTCTACGGTGTAGACTGATCGCAAAAACTTTGTGTACCGTGATGACTTTGAGCCAGAGCGGACGTAGATAAATAGAAGGACTCTCCCTGAAGCAAGCTTGCTTGCGGAAGGGAGAGTCCTTCTATTTATCAGCGGACATTCTGCGACGCATTGAACACTTAGCGAATGCGAGCGCAACAGTATATTTAGCACTGGACATAAATACGTTATGGATGATATCAACGGAGGGGTATGAGCCGTGCCGGAAAGAAAGTTGCCAGACGTTTAGACATCCTTTTGCAGATCAGGCATCCGTCCGATTTTTTTTGCATCCATATCTTTTTTCAATTGTTCCAGCCCGATTCGAATCAGTTCTGCGGTGGCCTCGGAGCGGGTCGGAAATCGCCGTTCAAACCGGAAGTCTTCAATTGCATTGAACATTTCGTCATCTACGGAAATCATATATCTTGGTCTTTTGGTTGCCATCGTATCGCCTCCTGATATGTCTGATACTGTTATAATGAGAATTGACAATGTTTCTTAGTGCATATCATAACACAGTGATACACTGATGTAAAGATACAATGCAACGAAGAATCAAAAAACACATGTTGTTTGCCTCAAACCGATTGTTCTCCGACAGAGACGGAACAGAACCTTCCAATCTTCCCCAAGATAAATTTGTTTCCTAATAAAAGTGGGAAAAGGAAATCTTGACAAGTGTACCACTGATACTCTATAATGAGTGGCAACCATAAGTGAATAACTGATACAATGATACACTTCCATTGCACAATGAAGCACGACGCAGTAAGCCGGCGGGCAATGACGGCCTGTCTGAATGTCGGCATGTGAAGAAAGGAGGAGAAAACGTGTCGAAATATCCAAAGCGAACGATGGTAACATTGTTGCCGGAATGGTAACCATTGCTTGACCAGCTGAAAAAAGAGCGGTTTTACAATGATATGCGGGCGGAGATGCTCCGCTACACCATCAGTTGCGGACTGGATTCGCTGGAAGCAGAAAAAGGATCGGAAAAATAAACGGGGACAAGATGGCGAGGGAAACAGTTTTGCGGGTACATATGTTTGGGGGATTTTTACTGCAGTATGGAGAACGGGTGATTTCCTTTGAAAGAAATCAGACGGCAACAGCAGCCTGAATAATACGATTTTCAGACTGCGCAAGCAGTTTTTGGTGGCCGGATATCTGGAGCGGGCCTGTGACCTTTACAGGGGAGAGTTTCTTCCGTCCATGGCTGGGGAGGAGTGGGCGGCAATCGCATCCGCCAAATATCAAAAGCTGTATTTTCACGCCATGAGAACCCTGCTCGCCCTGCTGAAGGAACAGGGCTCCTTTGAGGAGATATTTCAGTATGCCGGGATGGCCGCTGCGATTTATCCCTTTGAGGAATGGCAGCTCTGGAAGATCGACAGCCTGATGGCGATGAACCGCTACCAGGAGGCCATGGAGGTATATCAGGAGGCCGTCGAGTCGTTTTTCGAGGATTTTGGCCTGCCGCCGTCGGAGGAGATGCTGAAACGGTTTAGGGCCATGAGTACGGAGATCTGGCAGGGGGAGGGGACGCTGAAGGACGTCCATGGCACTTTGCGGGAGAAGGCGCTTCCGGGAGGCGGATATTACTGCCCGTTTCCCAGCTTCATCGACGGATACCGTCTTCTCAGCCGGATGATGGAGAGGAGCGGACAGTCCGTGTATCTTATGCTCTGCACCATCTCGGACCCTTCCGGACAGAATATTCACAACCGGGAAAAGGCAAAACGGCTGGCGGCGTATTTTAATGCGGCGGCCAGGCATTCTCTGAGAAAGGGGGACGTCTATACCAGGTACAGCGTGTCGCAGTTTTTGATCCTGCTCCCCGGGACGAAGGCGGAATATTGCTCTGTCTTTTCCGGAAGGATCACCAAGCGGTTTCGGAAAGAGGGCGGCGGCCGGAATCGGGTCGAGTACCAGGCGGTCTCCATTGCCGAGATGGGAGAGCTGGGGGAGGAGGACGGAAGCTTATCCTTCTCCGGCAGGAATTTGTGGAAATAGAAGATGAAAATCAAAAATATTTACAGATCCTTTGAGACGGCATGGCAGTTTGCGGCTATGCCGTCTCTTTTTTCCATTTCTTACATTTCTGTCGAAATAATTAAAACAAATCAAAAAATTTCATGAAAAATAAAAATAATTACAAAAAAACCTCCAACGAAAGAGATAACGAAAGAAGCATTTTGTTACAATGGGGGCAGAAAAAGAAGAGGTGGGGCCGGTGCGTATATGCCAGAGAGAGATTTTCTCTCCGAATGCGGTGACGATCTGCGTGGATTGTGCGAGAGAAGGGGAAGAGAGCGGACGGCTTTATCACAATTACGCCAGCGACCCCGTCTATTTCAGAGGGATGGGAGAGCTTCTCAGCCTTATGGATGAGTTTTATGAACGCATCCAGTATCCACAGGCCTCCATTGAATACAGAAGCTTTATCAAAAAAGCCCCATGTCGGGCAGGAGAGGCGGGACGGATTTTGGAGAGGAAGGAGCCGGTCAGGGCAAACGGAAAAAAAGGAACCTTTGTCGTTCAGGTGAAATACCGGCAGAATGCGACCTGGCAGGGACAGGTGACATGGACGGAGAGGCAGGTTACAAAGCAATTTCGCAGCGCATTGGAGATGCTTAAGCTGATCGACGGCGCATTAGATGAAGGGGAAGAGAATCAGAAGGAGCAAGGAGGAAGCTCTGCCCTCCGAGGCGGCGGAGGAGCCCACGCCTGTCGATGAGACCGGGACGGAGCCTGTCGCAGAAGAGGCGGCCACCGCCGGTACGGAGGGACAGACGGAGGATTTCCCCGAGAGCCGGGAAGCGGAAACGGAAAAACAGGCCGTGACCACAGGTGCGGCGGACGGAACGGGAGCGGCCTTGATTGCGAATTTTGCTTCCGGGAGCGACACCGGGACGGAAGGGACCCGGGCGGAGGAGACCCTGGAGGATATGGAACAAACCCTGAACCAGGTGCTTGAGGACATTTCCGGCCAGGCGCAGGACCAGACCACTCTCGCCGGGAGGATTACATACGGGCCTTATACCCAGGACGGAGTCACGCTGGAGGTCTCCGCCGATGCGGGAGTCCTCCCCGAGGGGGCGAAGCTGGAGCTCTCCTACCCGGAGGGCGAGATGGCGGGTGCGGAACTCCAGAGCGCATGCGATCTGATTCAGGCGAAGCTTTTGAACGGGGGACAGAGCATTGCGGGCATGTTCCTTCACAGGGTTCGCTTTGTGGACGGGGACGGGAACGAAGTGCGGCCGAACGGATCCGTGGAAGTGAAGCTTTCCTATGCGGAACCGGCGGTCCTGGAGGGGAGCGAGGCGGCGGAACTTTCGGACATCAGGGTTTACCGGATTGTAAACGGCGGGGCCATGGACCTGACCGAGGCCGGGACGGCGGTCCTGGAGCTTACGGAGGCGAAGGGCGTCGGCGGCATCACCCTGACGGACAGCAGTTTTTCCGATTTTGCGGTCGTCTGGACGACTCCTTATAAAGAAGCGGAGATCATTCCGGAGACCGTGGAGGTCATCGGTGCGGGGCCGCTCATGCCTCCGGTCAAAGGCGTAGCGCAGACGGCGAGGAAGGCGGCCAGAAAGGCGTCGGCGCAGACGGACGAGGAGGGTTCCGACGACGGGCTGGTGATGAAAAAGAACGCCACGCCCAACCCTAACGGGGACGGGACCTACACTATCACCCTGGAGGCCTATACCACCGGCACGGTGACGGTTTCAAAGAAGTCGATTCCTGCGGACATCATCTTGGTGCTGGACCAGTCGGGAAGCATGGCTCAGGAATATGTGACTTTGGTGACTGGGGAAACGTATACACCGATCACGTACAATTATGAAGCGAGACAGAACTCGGACTCTTTGTATTATAAAGACGGGGACAGCTATCAAAAAGTTACAGTATCCTATTCTAGACAGGTGTATATCTGTACATATGGAACCGCAACACGTTCTACCGGGCGGGGAGACATTTATCCGCCGACAGAAAGAGTGACCAGGCTGGAAGCGTTAAAACGCTCGGTGACTTCATTTGAGGAAGCGGTAGCGGCGGATGCGGCGGAGAATCAGGTGAATCATCGAATTGCGGTGGTAGGTTTTGCAGACAAAGGGAGTGGATATGGCAACACAGAGTTATTTGTGGGGGCCAAGGAGTATCAATGCGGAGATTTGGCAAGGGCCCATTACGGTGAAGCCCTTCAGGATATGAGTACGGGTGGAAAAACGAATGTCCTGGCATCGATTGGAGCATTAACAGGAAGTGGGTCTACATATCCGCAGTATGGTTTGGAGATGGCGCGGGGGATTTTTGAAGCGCAATCTTTGACCGCAGGGGAGGAGAGGAGCAGAATCGTCATCTTCTTCTCAGATGGAACTCCAGGATATAATGCAAGTCAGTATGAGGAAGCTGAAGCAAATGCGGCAATCAAAAAGAGCCGGACATTAAAGAAGGCCGTATCGGAAGGCGGGTATGGGGCTACGGTACCCCCGTGAGCCCGCTTAGATATTACCAGTCTGTAGGAAGCTCGACGTCTCTGGAGGATGCGTTCAAGGCGATCAAAGATCAGATCAAAACGGACACCATGGACCTTGGAACCGAGACGCAGGTGAAGGACGTTCTTTCAGACACCTTTGCGTTTGCGAACGATCAGGTGGACGAAAGCGACGTGACGGTATCGGTGGTTCCCTATAATGGGAAAGACTCGGGCGGGAACGATCAGTGGAAAGAGAAAGCTCCGGCGGCCGGGACGAAGGTTACCGTCAACCAGGCTACCAAAGAGGTCAGCGTTTCCGGCTATGATTTTAAGAAGAACTTTGTGGGGACGAATGAAAAAGGCGAGGCCGTGGGAAGCAAGCTGGTCATCGAGTTTGCGGTAAAGCCCATGGACGGCTTCATAGGCGGAAACAACGTGGCGACCAATGACCAGAGTGCATCCGGCGTGTATGACAAAGACGGAACGTCCCTGAAAAACTTTGAGCTGCCGAACGTCAACGTGCCATTGAATTTCGGGATCAGCCTGGAGGACCGGAACATCCATGTTGGCGATCTGTTTGAAATCGGGGACTTGGAAAAGGTATTCTGCGCACAGGACGAGACTGGAGAGCTTTCCTATACGACCTCGGCCGGAGGGAAGGCTTACACGCTGGATGGAAAGACGAACGCTTATGTAAACCTGACCTACCAGGTAAAGGATGCGGGTGGGAATGTAATCGGAGAGTATGCCGTCCCGGCGGGGGCGACGAGCGGAAGCTGGAAATGGAAGGACGGCTCGGGAACTCTCACGGCTCAGGGGAAATTTACGGAACCGGAGAACGAGACCCAATATACGGTGGATCTGGTCGTGACGCCGACGAGCGAGACGCCGGACTCAAACGGTACGTCTGCGGTAGAAGCGGAAACCATTCCCGGATCTGCCGATGCGCACACGAAACCGACGATCCATGTTTATCGGCCGGCGGTCACCTGCTCGGATGAGATCATTTTCCTTGGAGAGACAGCCGGGGATCTGAGCGGGCGGTATTCGGGCGTGTGGAAATGTGGCGATAAGACGGCAACCGCCTCGACCGAATTCTTTAAAGGAGACAGGGAGCTGGTCCTTGAAGCGGAGTGGGGGTTCGGAACAGAGCTTCCGGCGACCGGGGAATATAAGCCGGAGGAGGATTCCGGATTTAAGGTGAAGGTCTTTGAGGAATGGAAGTACGGAACCGGAACCGTGTCGAAGACTGACATTACAGGGTATGCCGCAATCACGAAAGGCGGGCAGGGCTGCGGGATTTGTTCGGGACCGTCTTCCAGGGCGGATTTTACCATCCACGTGCTGACGGGAAGCCTCGCCCTCACCAAGACGATCGGCGCAGCGGACGATGCGGCGTTTACCTTCAAGATTGATTACGAAGGCGAAAACGGGGAAACGGATACCTGGTACCGGACCGTTCGGTTTACAGAGGGCGGAGCCACGGAAAGAACGGCGGAGGCGCTCACGGGGCTTCCGAAGGGAAACTACCGGGTGACGGAGCTTGGCGCATTAAAGTACACGCTGAAAAACGTGGCGGCGGACGGCGGAGCAACAGATTGTAAGTACGAGAAAGATGCGGCGGGCATCACGTTCGAGATCGGCGGCACGGGGACGGGAACCGGAGGATACGGAACCTGCGGCAAGGCAGTGTTCCACAATACAAAGTCTGGTTCAACGACTTTAACCGGCGTGGACGTGAAACGGAACGTGTTCCATTTTGGAGAAAACACGTCGGCGGACGACCTGAAGGCGGCTTCGGGACAATTAGGCGATTGCGAAACGCCAGAACCCGCATAAATGCAGGATTCTTTTATTAAAAAAGAAACAGATCATAACATTGGCAGTGGCTGTCTGCCTGGTATTCGCAATGGGAATCGGGGCAACCCTGGCAGTTTTAACCCAGAAAACGGCAGTGGTAACGAACACCTTTACCGTGGGAAACGGTTTTGCAAAGGATGCGGTCACACTGGACGAGGCAAAGGTGGATCCGGATACACACAAGGCAGATGATGCGCAGCCCAGGGTTCAGACCAATAGTTATCATAATATCATGCAGGGAGATGAATTTGATAAAGACCCTCAGGTTCACGTGGCCGCAAACAGTGCGAGCTGCTATATGTTCGTGAACATTACAGGTCTGGATGCCCTGGCGGCTCATGGAATTACAACTGAGATTAATGCGAGCTGGACAAAAGCAGATAAGACTACAGGGCTTGACGGCATTTACCGGTATAAGGCGGTCGTTCCGAAAAGTGAAACGAAACAGGATCTGGATAAGGTATTCGAGACGCTGACGGTAGCGGATAAGGCAGATATTTATGGGGCTGACGGCGTTGCCAAGACATTGGAGAACGTCACCATCCAGGCCTGCGCCGTGCAGTCTGAGAACGTAGATGGTTGGGATGCGGCACTTAAGCTGGCAGTATGGGGAACAGACAGCGCAACGACTGATACCACTGCGGCAGCCGAGTAACGGAGTTTTCCCAGAACCTTAAAGGAGCAGGAATATGAAGAAGAGGAAATTGATCGCCATACTTGCGGCAGTCGTCCTGCTGGCCATGATCGGGGTGGGGGCGACGCTCGCCTACTTCACGAACGGCACGGATTACAGCAACGTGGTGACGATGGGGCATGTGGATATCAGCCTTACGGAAAATACGGTGACCTTCGCAGACGGCGCATGGATTCAGAATACCGGGACGGAGGACATTACGGAGACGGGACTGACCTTTACCGACGTCCTTCCCAGCATGACCGTGCCGAAAAATCCTACGGTTGCTCTGAGAGAGGATTCTGAGGACGCCTACGTGAGACTGACCATGAACCTTGTGAAGGAAGCCGGAAGCGGCATAAGCGACGCCGATCTGGCGGTGCTGGCTGCGGACCTTGACGGACAGATTCTGTCGGAGGGCTCCGGCTGGAACAAGGGCGACGGCGGGTATTATTACTACGGGGAAAAGCTGGATTCGGAACACGCCGTTGCCGTGTTTTTCGAGACGGTGACGATTCCTCCCTCCTGGGGCAACAACACGGCGGGACAGGGTTTCCAGATCGTGCTCCAGGCCGAAGCGATCCAGGCGGATCACTTTGAGCCGGAACGGGACGGGGAGGGAAACGTCCTCGGCCGGTTTGACGGAGAGGGAAACGCAATCACCGCAGAGAGTTACGTGGAACCCTGATAACGAGTCATAACGAAAACGAAAGAGACGGAACATAACGGGTTTACCGGAAGGGGGAAGGGCGTTTGCGGGCGAGGCTTTTGAATCTGACGGGAATCATTCTGGTCGCAGGCGTCATCCTCCTGGTAACGCCTCTCACGGTGCCGAAGCTGTTCGGATACCGGATCTACGGAATCCTGACGGGGAGCATGGAACCGGAGTATCCGGCGGGCTCCGTCGTCTACGTGAGGGAGACGGCATTCGAGGACATCCGGGTGGGGGATACCATTACCTTCCGGATGGGAAACGGTACGGACCTGGTGGGGACCCACCGGGTGGCGGGGATTGATACTGAGACGCAGCAATTTATCACCAAGGGCGATGCCAACAGGTCGGAGGACGTGGCTCCGGTGTCGTATTCCAGCGTCATTGGAAGAGTCGTGTTTGGCATTCCACTGCTGGGGAAATTTTCTTCCGTCCTGCATTCCACGGCCGGAATCCTGGCCTGTGCGGGGATTTTCGCACTGGCAATCCTTCTGTGGTGGGCAGCGGAAAAGATGAAGAAAAAGGAGAATGCGAAGTGAAGAAAAAATTAATCCTTATCGGCGTGGCGGCCATTCTCGTGATGACGGCATTGATTGGCGGGTCTTTGGCGTATTTTCAGGCGGACGGACGTGAGGTCCGCCAGCAGCTTGGCACAAGAAGGCTGGGAATCTCCCTGATGGGAGACACGGAGGGCCCGGAGAGGCTTCAGGACGGAAATCTGCGGTTTGACACGGTGATGCCGGGTGCGGAGATCAAAAAAGAGATTTTTGTGGAGAATACGGAGAACACGGAGCTCTATGCGAGGGTGACCGTGAGCAAGTACTGGCTCCGCCGGGAAAACGGCCGCCTGGAAAAGGCGATGGACCTGAATGCGGAAAAAATCGAGCTGGATTACAGGGAAAGCGACTGGCTTTTGTTGAAAGAGGATACGGAGCAGCTGGTATTATACTACACGAAGCCCCTTGCGCCGGGGGAACGCACGGCGAGCATCATGGATCAGATAAAAATTTCCACGGATATCGGTAACGCATATGCGAATACGGGCGTGGGACTCGATATAGAGGCGGATGCCGTCCAGACCGTGGCGGCAAAGGATGCGATCCTGTCGGAATGGGGCGTGCTGGCGACCATCGACGGAAACGGCGTCATCACGGCGGTGGAAGAGTAGGATGGAACCGGAGGAATGGAGGACATCATGAGAAAAAGAATGTTGGTTTTGGGCATGGTTCTGTCGCTGCTCTTTGGAATGTCGGTGACGGCCTACGGGGCGGACCTGCCGACGGCGACCTTCGACGGGAGCGACGAGATCAAGTACAATTACAGCGCTCTGGAAAATTTCGGATCGGCGTTTTCCGACATGCTTCCCGGCGAGGAGAGAAGCCAGGAGATCGTGCTGAAAAACACGGGAAGCCAGGCGGCGTGACGGCCGCAGGACTCCTCCTTGCAGCGATCCTCTTCCTGGTATTAAAGAAGAAAAAGGAGAAAAAGGCGTAAGCGGTCCCTTTCCACGGTTCCCTGAGCGCGGCATGCTCTCCTCTTTTGACGGTAAAAACCCGCAGATTGCTTTAAAAAAGCTTTCTGCGGGTTTTTGCGACCGAAAATTCTCCGAATCCCATCCGATATTCTGCCGGACCCCGTCCTACTGCCGGCCCTCTGCGGTGAGGAGCCGGTCCATCAGCTCCACGACCTTCATGGTGTAATCCACAAAGGCAAGGGAATGGTCATTGGTGGCGACGGCCGCTTCGATATCCTGGATCTCATACTGGAGGGCTTTGGCGGTTTCACCCACCTCCAGCACCTCTTCGGAGCCGTCCGGGTACACCAGGGTGGCTTTTTCTGCGCGCACATAATTCATCACGGTGATATAAGCCTTGTCACCGGCGATGATGCCCCGTTTGGGCAGCTTTGCCCGGAAGGTCAAATTGACGCTTCCGACCTCTTTGGTACTGGTCTTTAAGGCGATGCTCCAGGTCTCGTCGACGCCGGTGGGGTAGGGGCTCATGAGATGGTTCATGTCGGTGATTTCGCCGGACAGGAAATAAGTGACGAAAGAGAGTCCGTAGGTGCCGATATCCAGCATGGAGCCGCCGCCAAGATCCGGGTTGAAGAACCGATTGGCGGGATCGTCCTCCTTGAGGCTTCCCAGTTCCGCCTCCACAAATTTGATGGTGCCAAGCTTTCCGTCGGCGATCATCTGTTTGATCTCCTTGAAAATAGGCATGTGGAAAATCGTCATGCCCTCGCAGAGGAGCAGGCCCTTTTCCTTTGCCAGGGCGCATGCCGCCTTCATCTCCCTGTAATTGCCCCAGATGGCCTTTTCACAGAGCACGTGCTTGCCATGCTCCAGGCAGGCCATGATGCACTTATAGTGCTGGCTGTTTACGGTGGCGACGTACACGATGTCCACCTTGGGGTCGGAGAGCAGTTCCTCATAAGAGCCGTATGCCTTTTCTACGCCGTATTCCTTCTGGAAAGCCAGCGCCGAATCCAGGCTTCTTGCCGCCGCCGCATAGATGGGGTGGAGTCTGACCATGTTGTCTGCAAATTCATGGGCGATGTTGCCCAGTCCCAAAATACCCCAGTTGAATTGTTTCATAAATAAAAACCACCTTTCCAAGACCGGTCCGACCGGAAAAATTGATTGATGACGCAGACTTTTCCATGTCCGGTCGATCAGAAGACTTTTCGCAAGAATACCAAGAATACTATGTACGTACAAAAAAATACAAGAGAAAAAACGAAGATAAAAGACAGAGATAAATACCGTTCATTTTTATAATAATCGATAAACTGTGAAATGTCAAAGGGATTTTTTGCATTTTTTTCAAAAAAAAATCTTTTAAAATCTCATTGACAGAAAAATAAAACTGTGCTAAATTGGATTAGTAACAACATAGCTATGTACGTACAAACAAAAGAACGGATTAAAAGACTAGAGAGGAGAACTTTGAAAGGGGGAGCGGACCCCAAAAGGCACGAGAGACAGGGGGCCGGGGAATGCCAGAAGAAAAGGAAAGAGTTATGGATGTTTTAACGGTAGGCATGATGGTATGGGACATTCCGATTGCGCCCGTGCCGAAAGGGATCTTTGAGATGGAAAAGGCGGAGATCACCGCACCGGAGCCGACAACGGGGGGAGATGCCCTCAATGTGGCCGTGACCTTGGCAAAGCTGGGAGGAAAACCGGCGGTCGCAGGGCGGCTGGGCCTGGATGCGAACGGCGATGCCGTGCTCAAGAAGACGGAGGAGGCCGGAGTCGATATCTCGCAGGTGATCCGGGATGGAGAGGGAAGGACGGCGGTGTCCTATCTGCTGATTGACGAGGAGGGAGAAAAGCATGCGCTCTCCGACACGCAGATCTACCACCGGCTGACGGCGGAGGACGTGTCGGACGAGGCGATCGCCCGGTCAAGGCTCGTCTATTTCGGGAGCGCCTTCCAGATGGGGCAGATGGATCGGGGCGGGATCTTAAAGCTCTTTAAACGGGCCCACGATTTCGGAAAATGGACGGCCATGGACACGGCGCTGGCGGACGACACGGCGGACAGGGAGGTCCTCTTGGAGCAGCTTGCCCCGGCCCTCGGGGAGACGGACGTTTTTCTGCCCAGCTACAAAGAGGCGGTCCATCTCTCGGGGGAGGAGACGCCGGAAAAGATCGCAGAGTTTTTCCAGCCCTTCGGCATCCGGATCTTTGGCGTCAAGCTGGGCGGCGAGGGCTGTTATCTGACGGACTATCAGGAAGCGTACAGACTGCCCTGCTTTTCGGATTTTCCGGTGAAGGATACCACGGGGGCGGGGGATTCCTTCGTGGGCGGTTTCCTGCGGGGGTTTCTCGCGGGCTGGGACCTGGAAAGCTGCGGGCGCTTTGCCTGTGCCGTGGCCGCCCACAACGTGTCGGCAAAAGGTGCTGCCGCGGGGGTGCCGGACTTTGATACCGTTCTGAGGTTTTTGACGAAAAAGGGATTTGAGATGAAAAAAGGATTTGAGAGGAAGAAACGGGAGGAATCAAAATGAACTTTGTACCGATGAAGGAAATTTTAAAACTGGCGGAAGAAAAGAACGTGGGATACGGCGGCTACGTGTTCTGGTCCTATGAGGTGGCGAGGGCTGCGGCGGAGGCTGCGTCCGAGCGGAACGTGCCGCTGATTCTGATGTGCGGGCAGGGGGAGATCGACATGATGGGCGGCTTTGAGGGGACGGCACGGACGGCGGCGGCCGCCTGCAAAAACGCCTCGGTCCCGGTGGCGCTCCATCTGGATCACTCGCTGAGCTTTGAAGCCTGCAATGCGGCCATCAATGCCGGATTTTCCTCCGTGATGATCGATCGTTCCGCACTGCCCTTTGAGGAAAATATCAGGGAGACAAAGAAGGTGGTGGAACGTGCCCATGCGGCCGGCGTCACGGTGGAGGGAGAGCTGGGACGCCTGGCTGGCGAGGAGGGCGACATTGCGGTGAAAGGGCCGGAGGCGGCCCAGACAGATCCGGAGGAGGCGAGGGAATTTGTGGCCCGCACCGGGATCGACTGCCTGGCGGTCAGCATCGGCACCCAGCACGGACAGTACCGGTTTGAGCCGAAGCTCAATCTGGAGAGGTTAAAAAAGATCAAAGCGGCCGTGGACGTCCCGCTGGTCCTTCACGGAGGCTCCGGCACGCCCATGGAGCAGGTACAGGAATCCATCCGGAACGGGATCCGGAAGATCAACATCTGCACGGACATCGTGATCGCCATGGGACAGCAGTATGTCCGGACGCAGGCGGAGGATGGCTTCCGTTATTCCACGGCCAGTCTGTTCCTTCCGGCATACGAGGCGGCGAAGAAAGAGATCTCCGGAAAAATGAAGGCATTTTTGCTGCAATAAAGGGGAATGGGCATGAGACAGGGAACGATACCAGGGCTGGATAAATCGAGTCCGATCCCGCTGTATTTCCAGCTTGAAAACTGGCTGCTGGAAGAGATAAAAAACGGCACCTATCCGGTAGGGCAGTGCATACCGCCGGAGAGCCGGCTGAAAGAGATGTTCGGCGTCAGCAGGACGACGGTGCGCCAGGCGATCAACAAGCTGATCGAGTCGGGCCGGCTGGCACGGAACGGGACAAAGGGGACGATCGTCACGGTGCCGGGGAAAAAAAGCGCCAGCATCCGTTCTATGGAGCCCTTTAACCGGCAGATCGTCCGGGCCGGTCAGGTTCCGAGGACCGAGGTCCTGAAGCTTCAGATCATCCAGGCCGACGAGTTTCTGGCGGAGAAACTCCAGATCAGCCCGGGGAGCAGGGTGATCTCCATGTTCCGGCGCCGGTTCGCCGACGACGTGGCAGTCATGACGCTCCAGAGCTTCCTTCCCTATGAGACATGCAGTTTTATTTTGGATCACGATTTTACATGGGAATCCCTCTACGAGGTCCTGTCCCTGAAAGAGGACAGGAAGCCCTACGGAGTCAAACAGAGCGTGGAGGCACAGTTCCCCACGTCGGAGGATGTCAAGCTTTTCAATATGGAGACCGTCAAACCCATTCTGAGCTTCGAGTGTCAGGACAGGAATGCGGCAGGGGAGATCGTCTCTTACAACCTGCTCCGCTACCGGGGGGACTGCATGAGGTTTGAAGTGGACGTGGTAGAGGGAACCGCCGACAGGAGCTTCTGTCCCCTGGAGGCGGTAGAGAGAACGTAGTGAGGTGATAGTTTGGAGAACAGCTATATTTTAGAGTGCGAGGGGATATCCAAGGCTTTCGGCGGCACGCAGGCCCTGGCCGACGTGGAGCTCCATATAAAAAAGGGGGAGGTCCATGCGCTTCTGGGAGAGAACGGTGCGGGGAAATCCACGCTGATGAAGATCATCATCGGGCTGTACAAGGCAGACCAGGGCTCCATTACCTTTGAGGGGAAGCCCTATTCCGCCAGGGGCCCGGCGGACGCCATGGCGGCGGGGATCTCCATGATCCATCAGGAATTAAACCCGGAGCCCTATCTCACCATTGCCGAGAGCATCTTCCTGAACAGGGAGGACGTAAAAAAGGGGATCCATTTCCTGGACAAAAAAAAGACCAACGAGCGGGCGGAAAAGATCCTGAGGGAGTTTGATTTTCCAAAGGGTGCCAGGACCATGATGGAGGATCTGACCCTGGCCCAGATGCAGATGGTGGAGATCATCAAGGCGGTATCCTGTGATTCCAGGGTCATCATCATGGATGAGCCGACCTCCTCCCTGGACAGCGAGGAGACGGAGCATCTGTTTGGCACGATCCGGGGCTTAAAAGAAAAAGGCGTGGCCATCATCTACATATCCCACCGGATGGAGGAGATTTTCGAGATCTGTGACCGGGTGTCCGTATTCCGGGACGGCCGCTATGTGGGAAGCCGGGAGATGGAAGGCGTCACCACAAAGGAACTGATCTCCATGATGGTGGGCCGCACGGTGGAGAACGTATTTCCCAAACAGGAATGTCCCATCGGGGACGTGGTCTTCCGGGTGGAGCATCTGTCCGGGAAGGGTTTTGAGGACATTTCCTTTGAGGTGCGCGCAGGGGAGATCCTGGGGATCTCCGGCCTGGTGGGTTCGGGGCGGAGCGAGACCATGCGGGCGATCTTCGGCCTGGACCCTCTGACGGGGGGAAAGATCTATCTGGAGGGGAAGGAGATCGTCATCAAGAGTGCCGGGGACGCCATTGCGAAGGGCATCGCCATGGTCAATGAGGACCGAAAAACCTACGGTCTCTGTCTTTTCCGCTCCCTCAGAGAAAATATTTCCCTTCCGAACCTGAAGCGGAAGCAGAAACGATTCATCCTGAACCAGAGACGGGAGAAGGAAGAAGTCCTGGAGGTCTCGAAAAAGCTGACGGTGAAGGCTGCGGGGATCGAGGCCGACGCCTACTCCCTTTCCGGAGGGAACCAGCAGAAGGTGGTCCTTTCCAAGTGGATCATGGCAGAGCCGAAGGTGCTGATCCTGGACGAGCCGACCAGGGGCGTGGACGTGGGCGCCAAGTCGGAGATCCATACCCTGATGTGCCGGTTTGCGGCCCAGGGCATGGCGATCATCATGATCTCCTCGGAGCTTCCGGAGGTCATGGGGATGAGCGACCGGATCCTGATCTACCACGAGGGCAGGCTCAACGGCGAAGTGTCCAGGCGGGAGATCTTGAGCGGCGGCGTCACCCAGGAAGTCATTTTGGCAAAAGAGTTCGGTGGAAAATAGAGGAGGAATCACGGTGGAGAAAAAAGAGAAAAAGATATTGGGGATGACACAGGACGAATTTCGCCTGTTCCGAAAACGCTATGGGATTGCGATGGTCATGGTGGCCATGATCATCATCCTGTCGATCGTTTCACCGACCTTCCGCACGGCGGGGAACGTGGTGAGCATCGCCCTCCAGGTGTCCATAAACGGGATCCTGGCCCTGGGGGTCGTGTTCGTGATCACGGCAGGGGGGATCGATCTGTCCATCGGTTCCATGCTGGCTCTGACCAGCGTCATCATCGGCCTCGTGTTGAATGCGACGGGGAGCATCCCGCTGGCCTGCATCGTCTCCGTTGCGGCGACGACCTTCTGCGGGTTCGTGAACGGTGCGCTGATCGCAAAATTCAACATGTTTCCCTTTGTGGTGACCCTGTCGACCCAGCTGGTGATCCGGGGGCTTGGATATGTCCTCTCCGGCGGCTATTCCATGTCCCTGGCCAATGCGGACTTCAAGATGATCGGCGCCGGAAAGCTTGCCGGGATCCCCTACCCGGTGTTCATCTGGCTGGCGGTAGCGGTGATGGCCTACCTGCTTATGCACTGGACCAAGTTCGGACGTTATATCTATGCGGTCGGCGGCAATATCAACGCCGCGGAGGCCTCCGGCGTGGACGTGTTCTGGACGAGGACGAAATCCTTCGTGATCAGCGGGTTCTGCACCGGCGTCGCCGGGATCATCATGACAAGCCGCATTTCTGCGGCCCAGCCCAACATCGGCGTGGGTTATGAGACGGACGCCATTGCGGCCTGCGTCATCGGCGGCACGTCCTTTGCCGGCGGCATCGCGACCATACCGGGGACCATGATCGGCATCGTGATCATCGGCCTGATCTACAACGGCATGAACCTTCTAGGGATCAGCTCCTACTGGCAGACCATCACCAAGGGGCTTCTCATCATCGGGGCCGTGATGCTGGACATGTTCACAAACAAGAGGAAATAGGGCAAATCCCATAAAACAGCACTTATCCCATAAGGGTTAAGGATAGAAAACAATAAAAAAGGAGGAAAAGATTGAAATGAGGAACAGGAAGAAACTGACAGCGGTTTTACTGACGGCGGTGATGGCACTTAGCCTGGCGGCCTGCGGCGGAGGGAAGGAGGAGACGACGGCTCCCGAGACCAAGGCGGCCCAGGAGAGCAAGGCGGAGGAGCCGGCCCAGACAAAAGCGGAGGAGCCGGCTAAGACAGAGGCAGAGGAGCCCTCCGGCGCAGCGGCGGGCGGCGACGTGAACGGCGACGGCAAGATCATCGTGGGCTATATTGCCAAGAACACGGTCGATGCCTTCCATGCGACCCTGAACAAGACGGCGGAGGAGAAACTGGACGCCCTGGTATCCGCCGGGACCATCGATGAGTGGAAGATGTTGGACGGCCAGTCCGATCCGATCATCCAATGCAACCTGCTGGAGGATGCGCTGAACATGGGCTGCGACCTGATCGTTCTGCTCCCCGCGGAGGCGGCCGGTTCCGCACCGATCCTTGACCGTTGTAATGAGGAGGGGATCCCCTGCCTGGTGGTAAATTCCATGACGGACAATACGGAGGAGCTGGCAACCGCATTTGTGGGCTCCGACGACGTACAGGCGGGCGAGATGATGGCCGAGTTTGTCCAGTCTGCGTTCCCGGAGGGCGGCAAGTACGCCCATGTACAGGGCGTGATCGGAAACTCTGCGCAGATTCAGAGAAGCGAGGGGATCCACAACGTTCTGGATGCCGACGAAGGATGGGAGATGATGGATGAGCAGTCCGGCGAGTGGCAGGCGGAGAAGGCCGTCCGCTTTGCGGAAGACTGGCTGGGCCGCTGGGGCGACGAGCTGCTTGCGATCATCTGTGAGGACGACGGTTCCTCTGCGGCAGTACAGACGACGATGAACTCCAAGGGCAGGACCGACATGGTCTGCATCGGCGTGAACGGCGAGGCGGCGGCCCTTGACATGATCTCCAAGGGCGAAATGCAGGCGACGATCTATCAGGACGGCGCAGGGCAAGTGGGTAAAGCTGTTGAGCTGATTCCCGACATCCTTGCCGGCAAGAGCGTGGAAAAATCCTATATGATCGACTTTGTCCTGATCACCAAGGACAACGTGGATCAGTACAAGTAAACGGAAAATGCAAGTGAGAAGCAGCAGTTACCGGGCCGCCGCAGCGTGCAGCGGCCCGGAGTCCTGTTTTGTCTGCAAGAGGGATTGCTCCGGTTCACTCCCGGCAGACTTCCACTTCGTACTTACAGAAATCTCCGTGATAACGGGAAAACGCATAGTCGATTATAAGGTTGTCCCGCGTCCTGGAGATCGTGCAGAAATTTAAAAGCGGCTTCCCGGGACTGACGCCCAAAAGCTCTGCGTCGCGGGCGGTGGCTTCCTCGGCGGAGATGATGTTTTTCACCATGCAGGGGGCGGTCTCCGATTTTTGGGAGAGGATCTCGTAGAGGGATTCTTTTTCAAAGTCGTGGCTCAGTATGTAGCTGCAGAGGGAGTAGGGGATGTAGTTCTGCAGGGTGACCAGGGGAGTGTCGTCGGCAAAGCGGCGTCTGGACAGATAAATGATCTTGTCGCCGGGAGCAAGCTCCAGCCATCCGGCCTGGGTTTTATTGGCGGAGATCACTTTTAAGTCGAGAAGCTCTGTGCGGGCTGTTTTTCCGGCTTTGTTTACCTGCTGATAGAAAGGCTCGAAAGAACGGATATTGTTGGAGGGAAGTTTTTCCTTTGGAAGCGTCACGAAGGTCCCTTTGCTGGTCCTGCGCTCCAGTCGGCCTTCCTGGACCAGCTCTGAGATTGCCTGGCGGATCGTGGTGCGGCTCAGGTTAAATCTGTCCCGGATCTCCATTTCTGTCGGGATGCAGCTTCCGACTGGGTAGGTCCCGTTTTGGATCTCCTGGAGGATAAAGCCTTTCAGCTGGTAATAAAGCGGAATGGGAGTGGACCGATCCAAACGGTAATTAGCGAAAATCATGTTGTTCTCCTTTATGTGTGCGTAAATTTTTGTTCTTATTATAATAGGAAACAGGTGGAAAGACAACCAAAAAACGTACCGCAGAAGGAAGGAATATCATGATGTAGAGACAAAAAATCTGAAAGAAACGAGGAATAAAAACATGAGATTTGTGCCAATGAAGGATTTATTGCTGCTGGCAGGGAAAAAGGGGATCGCATACGGGGCCTTTGAGTTCTGGTCGGTGGAGACGGCGAGGGCGGCCATAAATGCGGGCTCCAGGCTGGGACTCCCCGTGATCCTACAATGCGGACAGACGGAGATCGACATGATGGGCGGTTTCGAGGCGACCGCAGCCACGGTGAGGATTGCGGCTGCGGATACGAAGGTGCCGATTGCGCTTCATCTGGACCATTCCCTGAGCTATGAAGCCTGCAATGCGGCCATCGACGCCGGTTTCTCCTCCGTCATGATCGATATGTCCGCAAGGCCCCTGGAGGAAAACATAGAAGAGACCGTCCGGGTCGCAGAGCGGGCCCGCCCGGAGGGCGTGACCGTGGAGGCGGAACTGGGACGCCTGGTCGGGGAGGAGGGCGCCATCGCAGTCAAAGGGCCGGAGGCGGCGCAGACAGATCCAAAGGAGGCAGAACGGTTTGTAAGAGAGACGGGGATCGACTGCCTGGCGGTCAGCATCGGCACCCAGCACGGCCAGTACCGGTTTGAACCAAAACTGAATATCGAACGGCTGAAGAAGATCCGGGAGGCTGTCCGCATCCCGCTGGTGCTCCACGGCGGCTCCGGGACTCCCATGGGACAGGTCCAGGAAGCGATCCGCAACGGGATCAATAAGGTGAACATCTGCACGGACATTGTCGTGGCCATGGGAGAGCAGTACACAAGGACGCAGGGAGCGGAGGACTTTCGGTATACGACGGCAAACCTGTTCACGCCGGCCTGCGAGGCGGCGGAGCGGGTGATTACGGAGAAGATGAGGGCCTTTGCCCTGAAGGACCTGTATTGAGGGAGGACTTATGGAATATATCAATCTGACAGAAGACCTTAAGTTTTCGCGGATCGTCCAGGGCTTCTGGCGTCTGACGGACTGGAATATGACCACGGATGAGCTGATCGCCTTTATGGAGGGCTGCCTGGAGCGGGGCGTCACCACCTTTGACACGGCGGAGGTCTACGGGGATACGGAGTGCGAGCGGCAGATGGGGCTGGCCTTTGCGAAACGGCCGGATCTCCGCAAAAAGATCCAGCTTGTCTCCAAGACCGGGATCTACAAGACGGAGATCAACGGGGAGACCTTCGGCTATTACGACACGACCTATGACCGGCTGATGCGGTCCTGCAAGGAGGCACTCTCGAGACTTCAGTGCGGCCATCTGGACCTGTACCTGATCCACAGGGAGGATCCCTGCTTTGACTGCCATGAGACGGCCAGGGCCCTAAAAGACATGAAAAAGCAGGGGTTCATCCGGGAAGCCGGGGTCTCCAATTTTGACCCCTTCAAGTTCGAGGCCCTGAACGAGGCCATGGACGGAGCGCTTGCCACCAATCAGATCGAGTGGAATCCGGGCTGTTTTGAACATTTTGATTCCGGCATGATGGATCTTCTGGTGCGGAGGCGGATCCATCCGATGGTCTGGTCCCCCCTGGCCGGAGGCCGGCTGTTCACCTCCGGCGAGCCGGTCTATAAAAAGGCTCTTGCGAAGATCGAGGAGATCGCAGAGCGCCATCAGACGGCTCCCGAGACCATCGTGTACGCCTGGATCCTGTACCACCCGGCGGGGGCGCTGCCCCTTTCCGGCAGCAACAAGTTAGAGCGGCTGGACAAGGCCGCTGCCGCCCTTGACGTGAAGCTGGCCCACCATGAGTGGTATGAGATCTACACGGCCAGCGGGCAGCAGGTGCTGCGGTAAAATGACCGGCCCATGACGAGATTTCCTGTTTTCAAGCTCCTCCGATCGTGATATGATAGAGATGAAATGGAGCGATCACGTATTTGAACACGGATCGTGAGGAAGGAGCCATGCAATGCATGCCATGAAGAAGGTACTGGTCATCGGCAGTCCGGGAAGCGGAAAAAGCACGTTTTCCCGGAGATTGCGGGAGCTTACCGGGCTTCCCCTCTTTTATCTGGACCTGCTCTGGCACAGGGCGGATAAAACCACGTATTCCAGGGAAGAATTTGACCGGAAGCTGGGAGAGCTTTTAGAGAGAGAAGCGTGGATCCTGGACGGAAATTATGCCAGGACGCTTCCCCTGCGGCTTGCGGCCTGTGACACGGTGTTCTGGCTGGATTATCCCCCGGAGGTCTGCCTGGAGGGCATCCGGGAGCGAAGGGGGAAACCCAGGGAGGACATGCCCTGGATCGAAATGGAAGAAGACGAAGAATTTATGGAATACGTCCGAAGTTTTCCGGCTGTCAGGCGACAGGAGATTCAAAGACATCTGGAAGAACATCCGGAAAAGAAGATCGTCATCTTTCATTCCAGAGGAGAGTCGGAGGAGTTTCTGTCCAGTTTAAAATGATCCTTTGCTGTTCGGACGGGACAAGGCCGGTTATCTTTAAAATTGAAAGAATAAATCAGGCTTGCCATCGGAAAAAATCTGTGGTATGCTGATAGACAGATTTGATTGCTGAGAGAGGTGAAAGGATGAGTAGCACCAGATAACAGACTTTTGAGACATGAAGACGATTTTGGGACAGTGCCCGGAGTGGCGCTGTAATTCATGTTGCCAAAGGTTTGGGTGCTTCTCATGGCCTCTCTTTTTTGCGTCCGGATTTTTATGGGGGCAGGCAATTGCGAGCCCGGAATGGGGGGCATGTTCTTTGGCGGCATGGCATTTTGAGATGGGAGGAATGCATATGTCACGGATTCAGGTCACGGATCTCACCTTCTGCTACGAGGGAAGTTTTGACGATATTTTTGAACAGGTTTCCTTTGCCTTTGACTCCGACTGGAGGGTGGGACTGATCGGCAGGAACGGAAAGGGGAAGACGACGTTTTTGAGGCTTCTTCTGGGAGAATACGCTTATGCGGGGGACATTTCATCCCCGGTGCGGTTCGATTATTTTCCCTATGAGATTCCGGAAGAGAGGATGGCGCAATGTGCCTGGGAGTTTTTGCAGGAACTGAAGGGGGGCTGCGAGGAGTGGCGGGTCATCTGTGAGCTTTCGAAGCTGAATGCCTCCGCAGAGCTTTTGTACCGTCCCTTCGGGAGCTTAAGCCACGGGGAACGGACCAAGGTGCTCCTGGCGGTCCTGTTCTCCGGCGAGAATGATTTTCTGCTGGTCGATGAGCCCACCAACCACCTGGACCAAGCGGCGAGGGAGACGGTCAAGCAGTATCTGAAGGGGAAAAGGAGCTTTCTGCTGGTGTCCCACGACCGGGACCTTCTGGACGCCTGCGTCGACCATGTGCTGGTGCTGAACCGGAAATCCATCGAGGTGCAGAACGGAAATTTTTCCGTCTGGTGGGAGAACAAGGCCCGCAGGGATCATTTTGCGGAGGCGGAGAATGAAAAGCATCGGAGGGAGATCGCCGCCTTAAGGCGGGCGGTGGACCAGAGCGGCCGCTGGGCGCAGAAGAACGAGAACACGAAGATCGGATTTGACCCGGCGAGGGAGCCGGACCGGTGTAAGGGGACCAGGCCCTACATCGGTGCCAAGACCAAGAAGATGCAGAAACGGGTCAAGAGCTATGAGAAGCGGATGGAGCGGGAGATCGAGGCCAAGGAGGGGCTTCTGGAGGACCTGGAACGCCCCGTCCCCCTGCGCCTTTATCCCCTGTCCTACCACAAGGAGCGGCTGGTTCTGGCGAAGGAATTGTCGGCCGGGTACGCCGGGAGCGGGAGGGGCGTGCTGGAGGGTTTTTCCTTTGAGCTGAAACAGGGGGAGCGGGTGTTCCTGCACGGGGAGAACGGCTGCGGGAAATCGACCTTTTTTAAGGCGCTTCTGGGCCGGGCCGGCCGTTCGGAGGAACAGGTGGAAGTCCGTTCGGGAGAGCTTCTCGTGGGCGCCGGGCTGGTCATCTCCTATATCGATCAGGATACCGGCTTCTTAAGGGGAAGCATTCCGGATTTTTGCCGTAGGCGGAGGCTTGACGAGAGTCTTTTCTGCGCCCTGCTCAGACAGCTTGACCTGGAACGGGTCCAGTTCGCAAAGGGGATGGAGGAGTTTTCCGAGGGCCAGAAGAAGAAGGTCCTGCTTGCGGCAAGCCTTGCGACGCCGGCCCATCTGTACCTCTGGGACGAACCCTTAAACTATATCGACGTGTTTTCCAGGATGCAGCTCGAGACGCTTCTGACGGTCGTCCGGCCAACCATGCTGGTGGTGGAGCATGACGTCCGTTTCCGGGAGACGGTTGCGACCCGGGTGGTGGAAATGTGACGCCGCCGAAGTTCCGGGAACGGGTGAAAATTTTTACAATGTCACTCCCCGACGGTGAATTTCTGGGAGGAGATGCGGTTTCCCTCAGCGTCATATTCATATACAAAATAGGAAATCAGAGTTCCGTCGCCGTCGTAAGTGTTGAGTCTTACGCACTGTCCGTTCTGATTTCTTTCATAGACTTGAATGCGTGACAGGGTTCCGTCGGAGGAGTGATTCTCCTGCCGTACCATCTGCCCGCCTCCGTCTGTGCTGGGCGTCGGTGATGGTCCCGCTCTCGAGCTCGGCGATCTTCTCCGTGAGCTCAGCGTCGCCTCCCGCTTTTTCCAGCCCCTCTTCCAGAAGCGAGAGGGCTCCCTCGTAGTCCTGCTGCCTGATCCTTAAGTCGGCCAGTCCCAGGTAGGCCTCCGCATCGGCTTCGGAGAGCTCCAGGGCCTTCTCGTAGTCGGTCTGCGAGAGGGTGAAATTTTCCTCCGTCTCGCCGCCGAAAATGCGGGCGGAGCCTCGCAAGCTCCAGGCGTCCGGAAGCTTTGGATCTGATTCCAGGGCCAGCTCCGAGAGGGCGAATGCCGTCTCGGAACCGTCATGCTCCAGGTATTGCCTTCCCATGTCCACATAGCCTTGGGGCAGGTTGTCTGCGGGAATCTTAAGTTCAGAGCCCTCGTTTATTTTTTCTGTCAAAGCCTCATCTGCCAGCAGTTCTTCCAGAATGTAGAAGGGAATCTCGTGCAGCTCGAAGGTTTCCTTGAGGATGGCGCAGGTTTCCCCCTCTGGGATGATGTCGCCGGAGGTTTCACCGGAAAGGCCTTCCGGATTTTCCTCGTCGTCTCCCGGGGCGGAGCTTTGGGGGGCGTCGCCGGAATAGAGCATGAGCTGCGCCTTCTCCCCGCCGGAGACGGATTCCGTCTTGCTTTCCCCGGATTCCGGGTCCGTGACGGTGCATTCCACGGTCCCCTCCAGAATGAAGACTTCCATGTGGGTCTCGTCGAACATCCGCACCCAGCCACAGGTCCCCCGGATGCCGGTCATCATGGTGGAGGTGCGGATGTCGAAAGTCTCGTCCTCCTCTAAGGGTTCTTCCACGTGAAAAAACAGCCCGCCGGAGTTTATGACGATTTCCAGGGCCTTCCCCTCCTTCTGAATCTCAATCTCGCTGTCCTCGTCCATTTTTGCCAGCTTCACGCTGTCCAGGTCAATCCAGGCGTGGCTTTTTTCCTCCGTGCCCATCCCGTAGCCGCCGTAAAGGCTCAGGTTCTCCACCGGGGAGACGGCTTCCCCCTTCTCGTCGGAGACGCCCACGGTTCCCTCCGTCCGCACAAGCTTCATGGCGGTGGCGGTTCCCTCCCCGCCGCCGCAGCCTGCAAGGAGCAGGACAATCATTAAAACTGTCGCAATCTTTGTTCTTTTCATGGATTCCCTTTCCCTTTGTATGTTCAATTTTGCCTGGGTAAATGATAGCACGGCACGCATGTGGTGTCAATGGAGATGATTTTTTGTCACTGTGAGATTCTTTTTTCCCTTCTCGTCACGAACAGGAAGAACAGGAAGCAGACGGCGAAGAGGATCCCGGAGACCGCAAGGTCCAGGAAGGCGGGAAGGCCCTCGTGGAGGGGCAGGGACTCCCAGGCACTGGAGATGCCCATGGAGAGGAGGGCGGATGCGGCCGGCCGGAGCAGTTCGTAAACAGGTGAAAAAGGCAGTTCGATTTTCTTCCTGAGAAAGAACAGGTGCAGGAAGGTCAGGATCAGCTCGCTGGCGAGGAGGCCGTAGAGGTAGGCCCGGATGCCCATGCGGGGAATGAGGAGGACCACGAACAAAAGCCGCACGGCGAGGCTTGCGGCGGAGTGGAAGAAAGTGGTCTTGGTGTCCCCCAGGCCGTTGATGACGCTCCCGGCGGTGCCGGACACGTAGAGGAAGGGGCAGAGCCAGGCCAGGACCGTGAGGAAGCTTCCGGCCAGTTGATTGCCGAAGACCACGGGGCCGATCCGCTCCCCGAACCGGAGGAAGAGACCGGCGAAGAGGATGCCGATGTAGAGGCTGTAGCGGATGGAAAAGCCGGCGGAGGCGTTGACCCGGTCAAAGGCGCCCCCCGACTGGGCGGCCGCAATGTGGGGCAGGAGCATGACGGAGAGGGACCCGGTGATGGCCGTGGGGAACAGGATAAAAGGCAGGGCCATGCCGGTCAGGACTCCGTACGTGCCGAGGGCGTCGGCGGCGGAGAGGCCGTAGGTTTTCAGACACCCGGGGATCATGATGGCCTCAAGGCTCTGGAGGACGCTTAAGATCAGGCGGTTTCCCATGAGGGGGAGCGCCATGGCGAAAAGCCCTCCCCAGAGGAGCCTTGCGGGGCGGGAGGAGCCCCCGTCCTTCCTGCGGGGGCGCAGGGAAAAGGCCAGAAGGCTGGTGAAGAGGGCGCCCGCCTCCCCGGCCAGGTGGCCGACGACTGCGTAGACGGCCGTGATCTCCTTTCCGGAGGTCTCCGCCACATGGATGACGGCCACCACGGTCAGGATGCGGACCAGCTGTTCCACGAGCTGGGCGGCCGCCGGGATCTGGGCCTTGCTGATGCCGTAATAGTAGCCGCAGATGCAGGCGTGGACGGCGCTTAAGGGAACGGAAAAGGACAGGATCCGGAGCAGATGTTCCGCCCTCGGCTCCAAAAGCACGCACTCTGCCAGAAAAGGGGCGAAGCGGTAGATGATGAAGGCGGCGGCCGCCGCCAGGGAGAGGGCCAGGGAGAGGCCGCAGACCAGATAGCGGCGGCTGTCCCCCTCGTCCTTTTTCCGGTATTCTGCGGCCACGAAGCGGGAGACGGCAGTCTGGACGGCGCCGCAGCATAGGGAGAAGCAGATGCCGTAGACCGGGTAGACAAGCTGGTAGAGCCCCATGGCCTCGGTGCTGATCTTGTGGGAGAGGAAGATCCGGTAAAAGAAGCCGGCGATCCGGGCGATGATGCCGGAGGCGGTCAAAAGGAGCGTGCCGAATAGCAAGGGGCTTTTCTGTCTGGTTTTCTTCATGGCGGGACCTCGAACGGGATAAAAGGTAAGATACCTTTCAGTATATTCTGGAAAGCCTGTCCGAAATGACTTAAAAAGCTTTCATTCAGGCAATTGCGAAACATAAATTTACGAAAATATTTGACAAACTTTCGAGTTTCGCAATCGCCTAAAAGCTTTTATTTTGAGAAAGGGGTGCTTGACAAAAATACCGAGGGGTGGTATAGTGACACTGTAATTCATAGTAAATTGCTGGGGATTCGGAGGTGCAGGATGAAATTCTCGACGAAGGGCCGTTACGGACTCCGGGCGATGGTGGACGTGGCGGTGGCCGGAGAAGAGGCACCTGTGCCCATCCAGGCCATCGCAAAGCGCCAGGACCTTTCGGAGAAATATCTGGAACAGCTTTTGGGAATGCTAAAGAAAGCCGGATTGGTGAAGAGCATCCGAGGAAACCAGGGCGGCTACCAGATTGAGGGCGATTTGGCAGAGATTTCCGTGGGGGACATCCTGCGGGCCCTGGAGGGGGAACTGCTGCCGGTGGACTGTGCGGGCTTCGAGGAGGACGGCGCCTGCAAAGCGGCAAAATCCTGCGTGACGAAATACGTCTGGAAGAGGATCAACGAGAGCCTGGAGGAGACGGTGAATCGAATTACTCTGCGGGAACTCGTGGAACAGACGAAATCCATGCAGGCAGGGACATGGGAAGAGGAATAGTATAAAGATAAGGAAAGAAGGATACGGATTATGGAACAGAACAGTCAGTTGATTTATCTGGACAATGCGGCGACGACGAAGGTGAACCCGAAGGTGGTGGAGGCCATGCTTCCCTACTTCACGGAGCGGTTTGGAAACCCTTCCTCCGTGTACGGATTTGCGGCGGCCAACAAGGAGGACATCACAAAGGCGAGAGAGAGCATTGCAAAGGTTCTCGGTGCGAAGACGGAGGAGATCTACTTTACGGCAGGCGGTTCCGAATCCGATAACTGGGCCCTCAAGGCCACTGCCGAGGCATACGAGAGCAAGGGAAAGCATATCATAACCACGAAGATCGAGCACCACGCCATTCTCCACACCTGCGAGTACCTGGAGAGCAGGGGCTACGAGGTGACTTATCTGGACGTGGACGAGGGCGGCCTGGTGAAGATGGATGAGCTTAGGGCGGCGATCCGTCCCGACACCATCCTGATCTCCGTCATGTTTGCCAACAACGAGATCGGGACCATGGAGCCCATCGCCGAGATCGGGAAGCTGGCGAAGGAGAGGGGGATCCTGTTCCACACCGACGCCGTCCAGGCCTTCGGCCACGTGCCGATCAACGTGGACGAGATGGGGATCGACATGCTGAGCGCCAGCGGCCACAAGTTGAACGGCCCCAAGGGCATCGGCTTCTTATATATCAGGAAGGGCGTCAAGATCCGCTCCTTCGTCCATGGCGGAGGCCAGGAGAGGAAGCGCCGGGCCGGCACGGAGAACGTTCCCGGGATCATCGGCATCGGGGCGGCTGCCAAGCTCTGCGCCGAGACCATGAACGAGCGGAGTGCCAGGGAGAAGGAACTCCGTGACCATTTGATCGAGCGGGTCATGGCGGAGATCCCTTATGTCAGGCTCAACGGCCACAGGGAGAAGCGGCTTCCCAACAACGCCAATTTCAGCTTCCAGTTTGTGGAGGGTGAGTCTGTCCTTATCAAGCTGGACATGGCCGGGATCTGCGCTTCCAGCGGTTCGGCCTGTACGTCGGGTTCCCTGGACCCGTCCCACGTGCTGCTGGCCATCGGCCTGCCCCACGAGATCGCCCACGGCTCCCTGCGTCTCACCCTGGGGGACGACACCACCATGGAACAGATCGATTACGTGGTGGATACGTTAAAGAAGATTATCGCAGACCTTCGCTCCATGTCTCCCCTTTACGAGGATTTCGTCAAGAAGGGAAGCGAAGTGGTGAAGGCGGATTGACAAAATCTGCAAAATCTACCTATCGTCTGCTACAAGCGGATGCTCCCTGGCGGAGACAGAACAAAATATTCGAACCGCACAGGTGGAGATTTTTGCCTTTTACTATAAAATGGACAGCCTGAGGAATTTGACAGGTGTACCTACATGCCCTGAGAACACGGGCGAGAAGGAGGAAACGATGTACAGCGAGAAAGTAATGGATCATTTTCAGAATCCCAGAAACGTGGGAGAGATAGACGGCGCCAGCGGCGTCGGCACCGTTGGCAACGCCAAATGCGGCGACATCATGAGGATCTATCTGGATATCGACGACGAGCGGATTATCCGTGACGTGAAGTTCAAGACCTTCGGCTGCGGGGCTGCGGTGGCCACCAGCAGCATGGCGACGGAGATGGTCAAGGGCAAGTCGGTGAACGAAGCTCTTAAGGTGACAAACAAGGCGGTGATGGAAGCGCTTGACGGACTGCCCCCGGTTAAGGTACACTGTTCTTTGCTGGCGGAGGAAGCCATCCATGCGGCCCTCTGGGACTATGCCGAGAAGAACAATCTGAAGATTGAAGGACTTTCCAAGCCCAAGTCCGACATCAGCGAGGGCGAAGAGGAAGAAGAATATTGATCTATGACGGGAAAACGAGTGGTGGTGGGCATGTCCGGCGGAGTGGACTCTTCCGTGGCTGCCCTACTGCTGAAAGAACAAGGCTATGAGGTCATAGGAGTGACCATGCAGATCTGGCAGGATGAAGACCGGACGGCCGCCGAGGAGAACGGTGGCTGTTGCGGTCTTTCAGCCGTTGAGGACGCAAGGCGGGTGGCCGCACTTTTGGATATCCCTTATTATGTCATGAACTTTAAAGAGGTATTCAAAGAAAAGGTCATCCGTTATTTTGTGGATTCTTATGTGAATGGGCAGACGCCGAATCCCTGCATTGCCTGCAACCGTTACGTGAAATGGGAGGCTCTTTTAAAACGGAGCCTGGAAATAGGGGCTGACTATATTGCCACCGGTCATTATGCCAGGGTGGAGCGGCTTCCAAATGGCCGCACGGCCATACGGAATTCGGTGACGGCGGCCAAGGACCAGACCTACGCCCTCTATAACCTGACCCAGGACCAGCTTCGCCGCACCCTGATGCCGGTGGGGGCCTACACGAAGGAAGAGATCCGGGCCATGGCAAAGAAACGGGGGCTTCTGGTGGCGGAAAAACCGGACAGCCAGGAGATCTGCTTCGTGTCGGACAACGACTATGCAGGATTCATCGAAAGCATGCGCCCGGGCCCCCTGGGGCAGGGGAAGTTTGTCACAAAGGACGGGACCGTCCTGGGCCCCCACAGGGGGATCGTCCACTATACGGTGGGACAGCGGAAGGGGCTGGGCCTTTCCATGGGGCGTCCGGTGTTTGTGACCGAGATCCGGCCGGAAACCGGGGAGGTGGTCATCGGGGAGGCGGAGGACGTCTTTACCGACACGGTTTTTTGCGGTCGGCTCAATTTTATGGCCGTCCCTGAGTTTGAGGCGGGGAAGGCATACCTGGGAAAGATCCGCTACGGCCACCGGGGAGAGCGGTGTCTTGTGCGGATGATCGGGGAGGACCTGCTGGAATGCCGGTTTGAGCGGCCGGTCCGGGCCGTGACGCCGGGACAGGCCCTGGTGCTCTACGACGGGGAGTATGTGGCCGGGGGAGGGACCATCCTCCCCGGGCGGAAGACGGAAACGGCCGTTCCCTGAGGGCATAGGGCTGCGGGGACGGAATGCCAAAAAGGCGGAAGCCAGGGCGGCGGGCGATAAAAAACGGGTGATGCGGACAGGGGATACAGATCAATGACCGGGAGGAAAAAAGAGATGAAGAGGACGAAGTACAAAATGGCCGCAGCGGCGGCGGGCATGCTGTTCCTGGCCCTTGCCGGATGCGGCGGGGAGGCCGGGAAGGCACCGCAGGAGGCGGAGACCGAGGCCCCCGTGACGACTTTGGGGGCTGCGGAGGAAGTGACGACGGAGCAGACCGCAGCGGAAAGCTTGGAGACCGCAGCGGAAACGGAGGAGACGACGGCGGAGACGCCGGAAGCCCTCGTCTTCGCAGAGACGGACGAGACTGTCTATGCGACGGAGACGGTGAATATCCGGAGGGAGGCCGATACCGGGGCCGAGGCCCTTGGAAAGCTTCGCACCGGCCAGTCGGTGACGAGGACCGGCTACCATGAGACCTGGAGCCGGGTGGAGTACGAGGGGGAGACTTGTTTCATTGCCACGGAATACCTGTCGACGGAAGAGCCCAAGGTGGTCCTTCCCGGCGAGGCCCAGGCGGGGACGGGCATCTACCATGCGGGAGACGGCCCCCTGGTCTGCATTGATCCGGGCCATCAGGCCGTGGGCAACAACGAGCAGGAGCCGGTGGGGCCCGGGGCTTCCGAGACGAAAAAGAAGGTCTCCTACGGCACGGCGGGTGCAGCTTCCGGGCTGGACGAGTCGGAATTAAACCTGGCGGTGTCTTTGCAGCTCCGGGACGAGCTTCTTGTGCGGGGCTACCAGGTGTTGATGGTCCGGGAGACCAACGACGTGAATATCAGCAATGCGGAGCGGGCGGCCATCGCCAACGACGCAGACGCAGGCGCTTTTGTGCGCATCCACGCCAACGGTTCCGACAATTCCGGGAAGACCGGCTCCATGACCATCTGCCCCACGCCCTCCAATCCTTTCTGCAGCCAGATCTATGACGAGAGCCGGGCGCTTTCTGACTGTATCCTGGACCACATGACGGCGTCCACGGGCTTCGGGAGCAACGGCGTGTGGGAGACGGACACCATGAGCGGGATCAACTGGTGCGAGGTGCCGGTGACCATCGTGGAGATGGGATACATGAGCAATCCCGACGAGGACTTGGAGATGGCGTCGGCCTCCTGCCAGGCAAAGATCGTGCAGGGCATCGCCGACGGGATCGACGCCTATTTCGGGCGGTAAGGGGACGGAGCAACTATTACAGGTAATTGCGCAGTTCGAAATTAGAGGGGGGGATTCTGACGACTGCGTCCATCCAAAGCCTGCTGCGCCAACCATTCCAACGAGCCCATAAGCGCAGAAAACACTCGGGTATAGACCCTCCTGTTTTCCATGGTCTCGTTTCCATGGCGCAGAGGGCTTTTCCTGGAAGCAGTCGTCAGAATCCTTCCCAAGTTTTGCGGTTTCGCAATTACCTTTATACTTTGCAGAGGGAGAAAGGGGAGGATCCCGGGATATGGAAGAGAAAAAAGAAAGCACTGTGGCACGCTCCGAGCGGGCGGCGGACTATTTTCAGGAGGGATTCAATTGCTGTCAGTCGGTGTTTCTGGCTTTCGCGGACCGCTACGGGTTTGACCGGGAGACGGCCCTTAAGCTGTCCTGTTCTTTTGGCGGCGGCATGGGGCGCATGCGGCAGGTCTGCGGGGCCGTGTCCGGCATGGCCTTGGTCTGTGGTCTGGAGACCGGGAACACGGATGCCGGTGACAGGCGGAAGAAGACGGAAAATTACGGAAGGATGCGGAAGCTGGCGGAGGCTTTCCGGGAGAGGAACGGAAGCATCGTCTGCGGCGAGCTTCTCGGTCTTTCCGAAGGGCAGAAAAAAGCGGAGGGTGCCGCTCCTTCTGAGCGGACGGCAGAATACTATAAAAAGCGGCCCTGCAAGGAGCTGGTAAAGTGTGCGGCGGAACTATTGGAGCGGGAGTTTTTTTCATAACCGGAGTAAATTGGTGATTACCGATCTCAGAAAAACTGCTATCCCTTGTCCGGGCCAGGGACGTGGTAAAAAAGATGGCTTTCGGCGTGGAGTTTGCGGTCTTCGGGATCGAATCCCAGCAGAACATCCATTACGCAATGCCCCTCAGGACTCTTTTGTATGACGGGATGGGATACAAAAACCGTGGGACGGTCCGATGTGCCTGAAGGATATGATCGTGGAAATGCCGGAAGAGATTGCGAAGTTGTTAAAAAAACCGGAGGAGTTTGTGCGCCGGCTCCGGGAAAGCTCCGTGGAAAGAGCATAGGTGAAAAAATCCCGTTGACAAACGGAAGCTTCGAGTATATACTGATACAAGAATTTGACGCTGCCGAAGGTCGGCAGCGGGAAAATGCGATGATGAGACCAGTAGACTGCGGGAATTGGACAGCGAGAAGGGGATTGGTGGAAGCCCTTTGCAGGGAACGCAGGTCGAAGACCGGCTCGGAGCGGCTCTAATACAGCCCGGCAGGCGCCGTTACCGCCTTTTAAGAGGATTTCTGGAGCGGATGATCCAGGAATCAAGCAGGGTGGAACCACGGATTACCAGCGAATTCGTCCCTTACCGAATGGAAATTGATGCGGTAAGGGACTTTTTGTCATTTACTCAAAAAGAAAAGGAGAACGATTATGAAGATCACATTGAAGGACGGCTCCGTGAGGGAGTACGGGGAGGCGAGATCCGTCATCGAGATTGCGGCGGATCTGAGCGAGGGACTGGCGAGGGTGGCCTGCGCCGGGGAGATCGACGGCGAGGTTGTGGACCTTCGGACCATGGTGGACAGGGATTGCGCCCTGAATATCCTGACTTTTGCGGACGAGGGTGGCCGGGCGGCCTTCCGTCACACGGCTTCCCATATCATGGCACAGGCCATCAAACGGCTTTATCCCGATGTGAAGCTGGCCATCGGCCCTTCCATTGCGGACGGCTTCTATTACGACATTGACAGCGAGACGCCTTTTACCGCCGAGGATCTGGAAAAGGTCGAGGCGGAGATGAAGAAGATCGTCAAGGAGGCCCTGCCCCTCGCCCGGTTCACGAAGCCCAGGGCGGAGGCCGTCGCCTTCATGGAGGAGAAGGGCGAGCCCTACAAGGTGGAACTGATCGAGGACCTGCCGGAGGACGCCGAGATCAGTTTCTATGAGCAGGGAGAGTTCACGGACCTCTGCGCAGGGCCCCACCTGATGACCACGAAGCCGGTGAAGGCCTTCAAGCTCACCAGCCTGGCGGGGGCCTATTGGCGGGGCAGCGAGAAGAACAAGATGCTGACCAGGATCTACGGCACGGCCTTCACGAAGAAGGCGGAGCTGGAGGAGTATTTACAGCGGATCGAGGAGGCGAAGAAGCGGGACCACAGGAAGCTGGGCAAGGAGCTGGGCCTCTTCATGATGAGCGACGAGGGACCGGGCTTCCCCTTCTTCCTGCCGAAGGGCATGGAGCTTAAGAACACTCTTCTGGATTACTGGAGGGAGATCCATAAGAGGAACGGTTACGTGGAGATCTCCACGCCCGTCATCCTGAACCGCCACCTGTGGGAGACCTCCGGCCACTGGGACCATTATCAGGAAAATATGTATACGACGGTCATTGACGAGCAGGATTATGCCATCAAGCCCATGAACTGTCCCGGCGGCATTCTGGTCTATCAGTCGGAGCCCCGTTCCTACCGGGACCTGCCCCTCAGGATGGGAGAGCTGGGATTGGTCCACCGCCATGAGAAGTCCGGCCAGCTCCACGGTCTCATGCGGGTGCGCTGCTTCACCCAGGACGACGCCCACATTTTCATGACGCCGGAGCAGATCAAGGACGAGATCAAGGGCGTGGCGAGGCTCATCGACGAGGTGTACAGTCTCTTTGGCTTTAAGTACCACGTGGAGCTTTCCACCAGGCCGGAAAACAGCATGGGGAGCGACGAGGACTGGGAGATGGCCACGGACGGCTTAAGAAGTGCCCTGGACGACCTGGGCCTTCCCTACGTGGTCAACGAGGGGGACGGCGCTTTCTATGGCCCGAAGATCGACTTCCACCTGGAGGATTCCCTGGGAAGGACCTGGCAGTGCGGGACCATCCAGCTTGATTTCCAGCTTCCTCTCCGGTTTGAGCTGGAATACACCGGGGCGGACGGCGCGGCCCACAGGCCCATCATGATCCACCGGGTGGCCTTCGGCTCCATCGAGCGGTTCATCGGCATCCTCATCGAGCACTTCGCCGGGGCCTTCCCCACCTGGCTGGCCCCCGTGCAGGTCCGGGTGCTTCCGATCTCCGACAAATACCTGGATTACGCCGGGAAGGTGGCGGCCGCTCTCTCCGGGGCCGGGATCCGTGCGGAGGTGGATACCAAATCCGAGAAGATCGGATATAAGATCCGGGAGGCCCAGCTTCAGAAGCTCCCCTACATGCTGGTGGTGGGCGAGAAGGAGGAGGCGGAAGGATGCGTTTCCGTCCGCAGCCGGTGGAACGGGGACGAGGGACAGAAATCCCTGGAAGCCTTTGTGGAGGACGTGACGAAAGAAATTAAAAACAAAGAAAACCGGGCGGTGGCGAAGGCAGAATAAAATTCACTGTTTCCGGGCAGACTAATTCCGACTACGAGAGAAGGAGGAATTGTCATGACGGATTTGGTATGCAGTGCAGAGACCTGTGTCCACAACTGTGACCGGTTCTGCTGTAAGGGTACGATCCTGGTGGAGGGCTCTGCCGCAAACTGCTGTGGAGACACTTGCTGCGCCAGCTTTGACGAGCAGACCCAGAACAACTGCCGGAACCAGTACGAGACGCCCTGCAGGGGGCTGACCGTGGAGTGCGAGGCCACGTCCTGCATTTACAACGAGGGACGTCAGTGCACGGCGGAGGAGATTTCCATCGCCGGACACCAGGCGAAGATCCCGGCACAGACGGAGTGCGCCACCTATCAGGCCAGGTAAGAAACCAGGCGGTAAGAATCGCAAGGACAAGGAAAAACGACCCTGTGGACACAGGGTCGTTTTTCCTTGATAAATTTTGAAAGATATGAAAGGAAGTCAGATGATCCCTTGTTTTCGCAGCTTGTCCAATTCTTCCTCTGTTTTATGTAACAGTCCCTTGAAAATTTCCTCGTTGTGTTCTCCGATTAAGGGGGCACGCTCCCGGTTTTGGATTGGCCGGGTTTTTAGCTTCAGGGGATTGCCCACGAAGGGAACCTTGCCCAGGCCGGGAACCTCCGTGTATACGACCATTTCCCGCTCCAGGGAATTGGGATCGTGGAGGATGCGGTCAAGGTTGCAGACGATCCCGCAGGGAACTCCTGCATCCGTCAGAATCCGGTCGGCGTCCTCCACGGTCTGTCCGGCGAACCATTCGGCAGTCAGCCTGTCCACGGTGAAGTAGTCCTCCATGCGGTTTTCGATGCGGAGATATTGTTCCTGCATCAGGCGGGGATCCTGCGTGATTTCGGCGAAGCGTTTATAATTGGGATCTGTTCCGGCGTGGAGACACACGTAACCGTTTTTGCATCGATAGACATTGGACGGACAGGCCAGCGGGTCGCCCGTGTCATGTTTCGGAACGACACCGATATCGACGCCGTTTAGGGCAAAGCCGGGAAGACGGGTCTCGAATACGGAGAACAGGCAGTCCACCATGGCGGTGTCGATGCACTGCCCCCGCCCGGTACGCTCCCGGTCGTATAAGGCCATCACAATCGCCAGTGCGTTGTAGATGCCGGAGATGTGGTCGCCCAGGGGGATGCCGGTGGGCCTCGGTCCGGTGGGAGTGAAGTTGATGGCATACATGCCGCTCATGGCGGCGGCAATCCCGTCAAAGGCGGCCTTGTGGGTATAACGGCCCTCCTGCCCGAAGCCGGAAATCGAAGACATGATGATGCGGGGATTGATGTCCTTGCAGGCTTCATAATCAAAGCCCATTTTGGCCATGGTGCCGGGACGGAAATTTTCGATGATCACGTCCGACTGTTCGATCAGTTCCCGGAAGAGGGCCTTTCCCTCGTCGGAGCGGAAATTGATGGTGATGCCTTTTTTATTTCGATTGAAGGCAGTGACGTATACACTGATCCCGTCCTTGTAGGGACCCAGGCGCCGGCCGTCCTCTCCGGCGCCGACCCGCTCGATCTTGATGACCTCCGCCCCCATGTCCGCCAAAAGCATTCCGCAGAAAGGGGCGGAAATAAAGCGGCCAAGGTCCAGAATACGCACTCCTTTTAAGATACCTTCCATATAGAACCTCCAGTACAGATAAACAGTATCGGTTTGTAAGTGGACTAGCGATATGAAAACGATTTCTATTCGAATGTTACCACAGGATAAAAGGGTTTGTCAACTGAAAATGAAAACAAAACGAGGATCAAGAGTGAAAAAGGGCAAATTGACGGTTTATCATGCAATTTTTTTAAGATAATGCACAATTGACAGTCGGTGATAACTGTAATAAGATAAAGAATAGAGGTTTTCCATGAGGAAAAGCGAAATCGTTTTCAAATACTTTTATTCAAAAAAAGAACAAGAAAGAATCAAAAAAGAATCAAAAAGGAATGGAATCATTCGGAAAAGAAAGGAAGGGAAGCCATGTATCAAGGGGAAGAATTGTGGAAGCGGGAGAGGAAGCTTGTTTTGGAGGAGCGGGAGGGAAACGGAAGGCGGGACAGGACGTACCGAGGCCTTCCAGACCATCTGTACGGGGCCGTGAAAAAGACGGCGTCCGGATTTTGGGAGAAAACCTGTATCGTGGACGACGACGGGACGAGACTGACCTTTGGCAGCTTTATGGAGTTGGTGGATGAACTGGCGGATTATCTGTCCGTGGGGATGCAGGTGCGTCCGGGCGACCACGTGGCCCTCCTCATGTTCAACTGCCGGGAGTTTTGTGTCGCCTTTTTGGCCCTCAACAAGCTGGGGGCCATGGTGCAGCCTCTCCCGAGCAAATTTAAACAGAAGGAGATTCTGGCCCTTTTGGAAAAGGCGGACTGCAGGCTGGTCATCTGCGAGGAAAGGTTTGCCGGCTGGATGGAACCCGTTCGGGAGAGGGGAACCGGCGTGCTGGAGGTGAAAAGCGGGCCGGGGAGGTACGGGTTCGCATACCTCCTGCGGGATTTTGAAAGGCCCGCCCGCCCGGTGCCGTGCAGAGCGTCTGCGGACGGGGAGGCGGTTTTGATCTTCACCTCCGGGACCACGTCTAAAAGCAAGGGGGCGGTCCTTAGCAATTTCAACATCATGCATGCGGTTGAGACTTACATAGAGCTTTTGAGGCTTACGCCGGAGGACAGCAGCATCATTGCGGTTCCGATTTATCACGTGACGGGGCTGATTGCGATTCTCGGAGTGTTTCTGTGTCTCGGGGGGACGGTTTACCTTCACCGGATCTTCAATGCCGGCCGGGTGCTGGAATGTGTGAGAGAGAACCGGATCACCTTTCTTCACGGCGCACCGACGGTGTTTTCCATGCTGCTTGGCGAACAGGAGAACTTTCCCGAGCTTCCGTCCCTCCGGGCCTTCGCCTGCGGAAGCAGCAACATGCCGAAAGAAAAGATCCGGATGCTCCACAGATGGCTTCCGGGAATGGATTTTCATACGGTTTACGGGTTGACGGAGACCTCGTCCCCGGCCACGATTTTTCCCGGGGACGCCGCAGAGAGTCCCTACATCGGCTCTTCCGGGCTTCCGATCCCGGGAACGGTGTTCCGGGTGACGGACGAGGAGGGGAGGGAGCTTCCTCCCGGGGAGACGGGGGAGATCCAGGTCAAGGGAAGCGTGGTGTTGAAGGAATACTATGAAATGAAAACCGAAACCCTCAGTGAAGACGGATGGCTGGCGACGGGAGATCTGGGATATTTCAACGAGGAAGGCTACATTTTCCTGGTGGACAGGAAAAAAGACATCATCAACCGGGGCGGAGAAAAGATCTGCAGTTATGACGTGGAAAACGAATTGTATTTATTTCCGGAAATCGAGGAGGCCGCCGTGGTGGGGATTCCCGACGAGCTGTACGGGGAGTCGGCGGCGGCGGTGGTGAAATGCCGGGAGGGGGCGTCCCTGACGGAAGGGGACATCCAGGAGCTTCTCTATGAACGGATTGCCAAATACAAAATACCGAAGAGGGTCCTGTTTGTCGACCACCTGCCGGAAACGCCCAACGGAAAGATTGATAAAAAACGGATCAGGGAACTGTTCAGAAATCAAAAGGAGGAAGAGAATTTATGAGAAAGCCGGTGTTTATGAGCGGGGAAGAGGCTGCGGGAATGATTGAGAGCGGAACGACGATCGCAACCATCGGAATGACGCTGGTATCGGCGTCGGAGACGATTTTGAAAGCTCTGGAAAAGCGGTTTTTGGAGACGGGGGAGCCCAGGAACCTGACGCTGATGCATTCTTGCGGGCAGAGTGACCGGGACCGGGGAATCCAGCACTTTGCCCATGAGGGGATGCTGGGGAGGATTATCGGAGGCCATTGGGGACTGCAGCCCAAAATCATGAAGCTGATTTCGGAGAACAAGCTTCTTGCCTATAATTTCCCCCAAGGACAGTTCGCCCAGCTCTACCGGAGCATGGCCGGAGGGGAACCGGGGAAAATCACCAAGGTGGGCCTTGGGACCTTCATCGATCCCCGTAACGAGGGCGGAAAGATGAACGAGCGGACGAAGGAGGCGCCGGATTTGATCGACGTGGTGGAGATCGGCGGGGAGGAGTATCTCCGCTATCAGCCGATTCCCATGGACTACTGCATCATCCGGGGGACCAGGATCGACGAGAACGGCAATCTGTCCACGGAGGAGGAGGCCATGAGCCTGGAGGTGTTCTCCGCGGTCATGGCCTGCCGGAAATTCGGGGGAAAGGTGATCGCCCAGGCGAAGTACAAGGTGAAGGCGGGGAGCATCCACTGCAAGCAGGTGACAATCCCGGGAGTGTTCATCGATGCGGCCGTGATCTGTCCCGAGCCGGAGGCGGACCACAGGCAGACTCACAGCTTCGCCTTCCATCCGGCATACTGCGGCGACATCCGGACGCCGGAGGAGGCGGACGAGACCCTTCCCCTGACGGTCCGCAAGGTGATTGGGCGCAGGGCGATGATGGAGCTTGGGAAGAACGACATCCTGAACGTGGGGACGGGGATTCCCAACGACGTGGTGGGGCCGATCATTGCGGAGGAAGGGATCTCGGACGAGGTGACCATCACCGTGGAGTCCGGTGTCTACGGGGGCGTGCCCATGGGGGGGATTGACTTTGGCATCGCCAAAAACAACTTTGCCCTGGTCCGCCATGACGACCAGTTCGACTTCTACAACGGCCAGGGTGTGGACGTCACCTTCATGGGGGCCGGGCAGGTGGACGAGGACGGAAGCGTGAACGCCACCAGGCTGGGCCCCAATCCGACGGGGGCCGGCGGCTTCATCGACATCACGACCAATGCGAAACATGTGGTGTTCTGTTCCACTTTCACCGGGAAAGGGCTGGAATGCTCTTTCGAGGGCGGGAAGGTGACCATTTTGAAGGAGGGGGCGCTCATCAAGTTCGTGAACCGGCTCCAGCAGGTCTCCTACAATGGCCTGATCGCCAGGAAAAAGGGACAGAACATGCATTATGTCACGGAACGGGCTGTTTTCGAGCTGACGGAGAACGGGCTTTTGCTGACGGAAATCGCAAAAGGCATCGATCTTCAGACGCAAATCCTCGACCTGATGGAATTTAAGCCCCTGATCAGCGAGAATCTGAAAACCATCGATCCCGTGATCTACCGACAGGACGGGCCTTTCGGACTGAAAGGGATGCTTCGGTAATTCGGGGCCTTTTGCGTCAAAGGTTCCTTTTGGAAAAAGAGAGAAGACGGATGGTGCGCCGACGTCTTCTCTCTTTTTTGGCGCACATGGGCGGAAAGGAAGCGGATGTTTATCTTTGCATACGGGGAAGAAACCTCGTTTCTTGCTGTATTTTGAAAACAAGAAAGCGATTTCGTGTTTCCGGTAATGAAAATGGAAACAGTGAATTTGTTACCGGTACTAGAAAATAATGGGAATAATATGCACAAAATGAAAGTTAATAAATGGTTAGAGTTATACAAATTACACAAAAAACAGGCGGGAATATTGTGGCGAATGTCTATTTACAAACGGAGGCGAGTATTGTATCATAAATGCATGAAAACGATTTCTATTCCAAATTTTTTAAGAACAATTGATCAACCGGGATCAAAGGCGATCCCGGAAGACGGAAAATCGCTTGAGGATTTTGAGAGGAGGGAGTAACATGCCGTCATTTGTTTACAGCAAGCTGCAAATCGGGGATTCGAATTCGTTTGAGAAGACCATCACCGTGGCAGACGTTTTGCTTTTTTCCGCTGTTTCCGGCGACTGCAATCCCATGCATGTCAGCGACGAATTTGCGAGAAAAAGCCAGTTTGGACAGCGGATCGCACACGGGGCCCTTGTGTCAGGACTGATTTCCACGGCCCTCACCAATGCGTTTCCCACATCCATTTACATATCCCAGAGTGTAAAGTTTCTGGCGCCTGTTTTTCTGGGCGACACGATCAAAGCGGTTGTCACCTGCAAGGAAAAGCTGGGCAAAGGGAAAGTTTTGATGCAGACGGACTGCTTTAATCAGAATGGTTTGAAGGTGATTGAGGGGGAGGCGGTTACGAGACTCGCAAGGGAGCCGGAACCGGGAGCGGACGGAAAGTGCTGCGGGGAGGTGTGACGTGAGGGAAGAGAAGAAAACACGTGTCACCTGTTCCGAGGAACGGGGGATTGCCGTAGTCTCCTTTTCAAACCCTCCGGTGAACGCCCTGACCGGCGAGGATTATGAGACCCTTGCGGAATTGTTTCACGACATGGATGCCAGAGAGGACCTGCGTGCGGTGGTGTTAAAGACGGAGGGGAAGGGATTCATGGCGGGAAATGACATCCGTGACCTGAAGACCCATGGACCGGAAAGCCATGCCGCGTACCAGCAGAAGCTGATCGACGCCTTTGAGAGCATCGCCCAGTGCAGGCATCCGGTGATCGGGGCGGTGCAGGGATACGCCCTGGGGGCCGGCTTTGTCTTTGCCGCCTGCTGCGATATCGTGATCGCCGCCGATGACGCTTATTTTGCCCTTCCGGAAATCTCTCTCTGCGTGATCTCGGGCGTGGGATATGCGCTGAAGATGCTTCCGGAGGGGGCCGCCAGATATGCCTGTCTGACGGGGCTGCCTCTCCGTGCGGAAGAAATGCTGCGGTACGGGGCGGTCGGCAGAGTGGTAAAAAGAGAGGATCTGGAAGAAGAGGCCATGAAGACGGCCGAACGGATTGCGGGGCTGCCGCCCCATGCGGTCATGTATATGAAGGAGTTAATCAACCAACACTGTAATCATGAGCACCGGAGAAAATTCAAGCTGGAGGACGCCTACACGGGAAGGCTGTTCGGACTGCCGGAAAAGGCGGAGGCCGTGAATGCGTTTCTGGAAAAGAGAGAGCCTGACTACGGGAGGCAGACATAAGGAGAAGAGAAAGGCTGGGTCCTGTGAAAGAATACAGATTTTTTACTTGCAAAACTGAAAACAGGATTGCGCAGGTCATTTACGAGAGACCTCCCGTCAATGCGATGAACGGAGAGGCATACGGGGAGATGGCAAAGGTTTTTGAGGAGATTTCCAATGAGAGAGGCGTCCGGTGCGTGATCTTGAGAACGAAGGGAAGGGGCTTTGTCGGCGGAAACGACGTGGACGAAATTGCGGCCCACACAAGGGAAAACCATTCTGCGTATCAGGAAGTGGTGGGCGCTGCGGTCATGGCCGTGAAGAACTGCAAAATTCCGGTTATTGCAATGGTTCAGGGCTATGCAATCGGTTCCGGAATGCTGATCGCCCTGGCCTGTGACCTGGTGGTCGCAGGGGAGAAGGCGTGGTTTGCCCTTCCGGAAATTTCTCTGGGAATCGTGGCGGGCATGAGCTTCGCCATGAACGACCTTCCGGAAAAACTGGTTCATTACATGTGTCTGACCGGGAATCGGGTGAGCGCAAAAGAATTATGGAACCATGGGGCGGTGAACCTGGTGACAAATGCGGAGGAACTGGAACAGAAGACCCTCGAGATCGCCGGAAAGGTTGCGGGCCAGCCGCCCAGAACCGTGAAATCATATAAAGAATGTGTGAAAAAGGAATATAATCGCCGGTCCGAAGAATTTTTCAGGATGGAGACCGCCTATACGCGCAAGCTTCTGGAAACGGATGAAAAGAAAGAATGTCTTCAGGCGTTTTATGAAAAGAGAACGGCGGTTTTTCCGGATTGACCCAAAACCCTTGGGGATGATGTCATAAAGTGAAGTCACGAAAGGAGAGGTACTATGAAGAAACGAAGAACAATTGCTGCGATGACGATGGCCATGGTGATGGCAGTCTGCCTGGCCGGCTGCGGAGGGGATAAGCCGGAGGAGACGAAGAAGCCCGAGACGAAAACGGCCGGGACGGAGGCCGCAGAGGAAAAGAAGGACGGGGAAACCTCCGGCAAAGCTTCGGGTGAATCGGTGGAAACCATCAAGATCGGCGCCTTCTTTAACTTTTCCGGCGCCAATGCCGACACGGGCATTCTGGACGGGGACGGCGCACAGTTTGCGGTGGACTGGATCAATGAAAACGGCGGCATCAAGTCCCTGGGCGGGGCGAAGCTGGAGCTGGTAAACGGTGACACGTTGTCTGATTCCGCTCAGGCCAAGGCGGTTGCGGAGCGGGTGATTTCCGAGAATCCGGACATGGTGGCCGCAGTCGGTGCGGGCGGTTCCGGGTATACGGTCGCCATGGGAAGCGTGTTCGAGAAAAATGAGATCCCTTATGTGCAGAACGGTGTTTCCGCCAGCATTCCGGAACAGGGATACAGCTACACCTTCCAGCCGGTGCCCAACATCTTCGGGCAGACCCAGATCGAGTTCATTCAGTATTTGAACGAGGAATATGACTATGGCGTGACGAAGGTGGGAATCATCTATGAGGACACGGATTATGGCATTTCCACGGCTCAGGGCAACCTGGATCTGGCAAAGTCGGCAGGCCTCGAGGTGGTGTTCAATGAGTCCTTCCCGGCCAATGGTTCCGACGTTTCCTCGCTGATCACGAATCTGAAGGCGTCCGGTGCGGAGATGGTCCTTCCCGTCGCCTTTACGCAGGATGCGAAGCTGATCTTCAATACCATGAGCTCCATGGACTATCATCCGCTGATCCTTGGCGGCGGTGCGGGATTTTTGTATCCTTCTTTTGCGGAGGAGCTGGGAGATGCCGTGGACGGCGTTCTGTCCGTTGCGTCCCTGAACTGGGATTCCACCTCTTTCTCCGGAGATTTTTCGGAGGTCGCCAGGCAGTTTGAGGAAAAATACGGATATTTCATGTCCGAGCACAGCGCCGGAACCTTCAATCACGTCTACATCATCGCCCAGGGCCTGGAGGCCTGTGGGACCACGGACGGAGCGGCCCTTGCGGAGGCGATCCGGGGCCTTTCCATCGAGACCGTGCAGGGCGGTAAGACCGGAGTTCTGGCTCTGGACGAGAATGGCGCAAACAAGGATGCGCTGCCGGTGATCGTCCAGTGGGGGAAGGACGAAGACGGAACCTACCGGCCTCACACGGTTTATCCGGTGGACCAGGCCGGGGATAATGAGTTTGTCTCTGTGAAATAAGAGATTGCGGGCGGGGGAGCCGCTTCCGGGCGGTTTTCCCGCAGGCTTTAAGGAGAGTGAACTATGTCATGGAAAATAATTCAGGCCGTCATTAATGGGATTCTGAACGGGGGCGTCTATGCGATCGTCGCCGTCGGACTGACCATTGTGTACGGCGTTATGAAAATGATTAATTTTGCCAACGGCGAATTCCTGATGTTTGGCATGTATTTTACTTATTTGCTTTATCAGGTGACCGGCTGGACCTGTTATGCCCTGATTCCCCTGGTGGCAGTCGTCATGGCGGCCTTTGGCTGGGTGGTCTACAAGCTGGTGATTGAGCGGATCGTCGGAAGGGATTCCACGACTTATATCATGATTACTGTGGGCCTGTCCTACTTTTTGATGAATCTGGCCCAGATCCTGTTTTCGGCGACACCGGTCAGCGTGCCGTCCGACATTAAGACGGCCTCCGTCAAGCTTGGAAGCTTTTCTGCCAGCCTGCCCAGGCTGATCGCCTTCCTGGCGGCCTGCGTCCTGATCTTTGCCGTGTGGCTGTTCATGCAGAAGACCTACATGGGGCGGGCCATGAGGGCGACTTCGGAGAAGGCGGAGGTGGCGCAGATTCTGGGAATCAACACCAAGGTCGCCTTTACGGTCGCATTCGTGCTCAGCCTGGTCCTGGCAGGGGTCGCGGGGCTTTTGCTGACTCCGATCTATACGATCTATCCTTCCGTGGGAAGCGTTCTCAAGACGACGGCCCTCATGATCGTGGTTCTGGGCGGAATGGGGAGCATTCCAGGCGCATTGCTCGGCGGCATCATCGTCGGCATCGTGGAGGCGCTGGTTGGTACGCTGATTGACGCCAACCTGGGACCTGCGGGCATTTTCGTGGTCTTCCTGCTGATCTTGTACATCCGTCCGCAGGGCTTATTCGGAAAGGGGAGCAGAGTCGCATGAAAAAGAAAAACAAAGTTACTCCCGGAGCCGTGGTCATCGCCGTGTCTGCGCTCCTCTTGCTGGTCATCCCCTTTCTGACGGACAACAACTACATCATCACCACGCTGGTGTACTGTTTTGTGTTCGCCAGTCTGGGAGTCGCCTGGAACATGATCGGCGGTTACGGTGCGCAGATTTCCTGGTGCCATGCGGTGTTTGTGGCGCTGGGCGCTTATTCCAGCATGATCCTGTATAAAAAGCTGGGCGTCACGCCCTTTTTATCGATTTTCGTGGGGATGGCCCTGGCGGTGGTCCTGGCGACGATCATCGGGTACGGAACCTTCCGGCTCAGGGGACCGTTCTTTTCTCTGTCGACCATTGCCTTTGCGGAGATCGTGCGGATCGTGATTCAGTTTTGGGGGAGCCTGACGGGAGGAGCTTCCGGCTACAGCGTTCCCTTTAAAGGGGAAAGCTTTTTGAACCTGATGTTTAAGAACGACACTCCTTTTTATTACATCATGTTCTTCGTCCTGGCGGTGGTGATCGCCTTCACCGCATGGTTTGAAAAGTCGAAGATCGGCCATTATCTGGGGGCGATCAAGGGGGACGAGGATGCGGCCATCTCCCTGGGAATCAATTCTTTCCAGGTGAAGCTTCGCACCTTTCAGATCAGCGCCGCAATTGCGGCGGCGGTGGGAACTTTTTACGGTTTCTTTCTTACTTTTATTGATCCTCCGTCCGTATGCTCGCTGGATTTTTCGGTGAAGATCGGAATCGGTGCGATCATCGGCGGGATCGGGACGCTCTGGGGGCCTGTCCTGGGGGCGTTCGTGGTAAATATCCTGACGCAGTTACTTAATTCCTGGTTTTCCGATATCGGGGGCTTGAGCCAGTGTCTTTACGGTCTGGCGCTTGTCATTGTGGTGGCGTTCAGGCCCGGAGGACTGATTTCTTTCTTTCCCGGGTATCATAAGGATAAGAAAAAAAGGACGAGGACGGCAAAGGAGGGCGGAGAATGAGCGCAATACTCGAAGTGAAGCATCTGGCGATATCCTTTGGCGGAATCAAGGCGGTGCAGGACGTGAGTTTCCAGATCAACGAGGGGGAGATTCTGGGCCTGATCGGTCCCAATGGCTGCGGAAAGTCCACCACGGTCAACCTGATTACCAATACCTGCCGCCTGGACAGGGGGGAGGTCATCTATCAGGGAAAGGCCATCCCCCCGAAGGTCGGCATCACGGAGCGGGCGAAGATGGGGATTACCCGCACGTTCCAGACTCCGAAGCCCTTTGGAAACCTGAACGTGTATGACAATATTTTTACCATCGCCCTTCAAAACCGTTCTCATGCGGAGGCAAGACGGAAGACGGAGGAGATCCTCGAAAAGATGGAGTTAACCTCTCTGGCCTACACGCTGAGTGCGAAATTGCCCATTGAAAAGCGTAAATGGATGGACATGGCGAGACTATTGACTTTGAATCCCAAAGTTGTTATGATGGACGAAGTTATGGGCGGTCTGAATCCTTCCGAGATGGAGTCAAGCCTGGAGATGGTCCGGAAGCTCAACAGCGAGGGCATCTCGATCCTTTTTATCGAGCACGTCATGAAGGCTGTGGCGAGCCTCTGTCACAGAGTGGTCGTCATGAATGAGGGAAAAGTTCTCTGCGAGGGAGTTCCGGGCGAGGTTCTCAAAAGGCAGGACGTGATTGAAGCTTATCTGGGAGGAGGCGTGAAGAAGAATGCTAAAGGTTGAGAACATCAATGCCGGTTATGGCGACCTTCATGTCCTGTTTGACGTGAGCCTGGAGCTTCAGGCCGGGGAGGTGGTTTCCCTGGTTGGCTCCAACGGTGCCGGCAAGACCACCCTGTTACGGATTTTATCCGGCCTGGAACCGGTGCAGTCGGGGTCGGTAACATTTATGGGGAAGGATTTACTGAAGTGCAAGGCGCATGAACGCGCATCACTTGGTATTAGTCAGATTCCGCAGGGACGGGGAATTCTCGGAACCTTGAGCGTCATTGACAATCTGCGCATGGGCGCCTATATCAAGGCGGCCAGAAAAGAGTGTGACGCACGGATTGAAAAGGCTTTTGGCATGTATCCGATTCTCAAGGAGCGGCAGAACCAGCTTGCCGGGTCTTTGAGCGGCGGACAGCAGCAGATGCTGGCGATCGCCCGTTCGTTGATGAGTGATCCGAAGCTTCTCATGCTGGATGAACCTTCTTTGGGGCTGGCGCCCATTGTCGTGGAGGAAATGTTCGAAATCATTGCGGACGTGGCGAAACAGGGAGTATCCATACTTCTGGTGGAGCAGAATCTTGCGCAGGCGCTGGCCGTTGCAGACCGGGGATATGTGATGGAGAACGGGAGGGTGGTCCTGTCTGGAAGCTCGGAGGAGCTGATGAACAACGACGCCGTCCGTTCGGCCTATCTGGGCGTGTGAGGTCTGTGAGGGGAGAAAATCGGGCGGAGCCGCATTTCGGGCGGGTCGTCGGGAATCTGCATGGGTACGGGGAATATGGGAAAATACACGATTAAAGACATTGCAGACATGGCCGGAGTGTCTCCGGCGACCGTGTCCCGGGTTCTTTCGGACACGCCCGGCGTCAATCCGAAAAAACGCATGGAGATCAAGCAGTTGATCAAGGACACCGGCTATCATCCCAGCAGCGTGGCCAGGAGCCTGGTGAAGGGCAGGACCAACGTGGTCGGGGTGGTGGTCCGGGATCTGGAGAATCCCTATTATGCTTCCATGGCCGTGGGATTCCAGAAGGAGCTGGCCAAGATTGGCTATATTCCTCTGGTGATCAGCGTGGAGGCCGGGGAGGCAAAGGGAACCGGAAGGAATTATCTGTCTGAGATTAACCGGCTCTTTGATTTTGCCGGACTGTTTGTTTCCGTGCAGACCAGGGAGAACATTCTGGAGGAATCCATAAAGGAATGCCAGTGCCCGGTGGTGCTTTTGAACAGGACCTTTGACATCATGTGCGACCAGGTGATTCAGAATGACTATCAGGCGGGGGTGATTGCGGCAGAGTATCTCTCCGGCCTGGGGCACAGGAACATTATGATTTTGCAGGGCCTGGTGCGGGAGAGCCCCTCCTGCAGGTTCCGCATGGAGGGGTTCCAGCAGACGCTTTCTGTTTCCGGCATCGAGCTGGAAGCGGAAAACATGATCGAGTCTCCCCTGGACATGAACGCCGCCTACGAGGTGTCCATGAACCGGCTGAAAAACAGGGAGCTGCCCGTGCCGACGGCCGCCTTTGTCAGCGGTAACAGCATGGCGCTGGGGTTTTTGAAGGCCTGCGGGGACCTGGGAATCCGGGTGCCGGAGGAGATTTCGGTGGTTACCATCGACAATCCGCCGATCATGAGCCTGCCGGGCATCAACCTGACGACCATCAGCGTGTCCATGGATACCATGGTGTCGGAGGCGGTCAAGGTTTTTCAGGACCGGGTGGAGGATAAGAATAAAAAGCACCGGTTCGTGGTGCTCAAGCCGGAGTTGATTGTCCGGGGGTCCGCCTGCCCGCTGTCGGAGGCCGGGGAGTGAGGGGAGCTTTTGGAAACGGGTAAGTATTATCTGTTTCCATGGGAAATGGCAGAGGGATTTGTCGTTTCCCATAATTAATACAAGAAAGTGAAAACGTTTTCGGTCCAACGATGGACCGATGAGACTGATGAATTTGGAGGTATAAGAGAATGAGACTTGAGGGAAGAACGGCAATTGTCACGGGAGCAAGCAGAGGGCTGGGAAAGGGCATTGCGGTGAAGCTGGCGGAGGAAGGCGCCAGGGTCGTGATCGCCGACATGGCGGGGGCCGAGGCCGCTGCGGCGGATATCATGGCATGCGGCGGGACGGCGGCGGCTTTTCAGGCGGACATTTCCAAAAAGGAAGAGGTGAAGGCGATGGTGGCCTTTGCCATTGAAACCTTTGGCGGCCTTGACATCATGGTCAACAATGCGGGGCTCAACCGGGACGGCATGCTTCACAAGATGCCGGTGGAAAACTGGGACCTGGTGATTGCGGTGAATCTGACGGGCACCTTCTACTGTACGCAGGAGGCGATCAAATATATGAGGGAGAAGAACTACGGAAGGGTGATCAATATTTCTTCCGGGAGCTGGCTGGGAAACATCGGCCAGGCCAATTATGCGGCTTCCAAGGCGGGGGTCGTGGGCCTGACGAAGACGGCCGCCAGGGAGAATGCCAAAAAGGGGATCACCTGCAACGCCATCTGCCCCGGATTTATCGAGACGGACATGACCAGCAAATTAAAGGAAGTGAACGGCGGGGCGGCCTGGGACAGCATGATCGCCAGGGTTCCCATGGGTTATGCGGGAAAGCCCTCGGACGTGGGCAATCTGGTTGCCTTCCTGGCGTCGGACGAGGCGGCTTACATCACTTCGGAAGTCATCAACGTGGGCGGCGGAATGATCGTGTAGGGAACCGTGAGGATGTAAATGAATAGGCAATTGCGAAACTGCAAAACCTGGGAAGGATTCTGACAATTGCATCTAGGAAAAGCCCTCTGCGCCATGGAAACGAGACCATGGAAAACGGGAGGGCCCCTGCCCGATCGGTTTCTGCGCTTATGGGCTCGTTGGAATGGTTGGCGCAGCAGGCTTTGGATGGATC
>JAAWRC010000039.1 GCA_022800815.1 Lachnospiraceae bacterium
TGTTTGAGTATGTTGTTTGTTGGTACTTCAATGATACATCATTCAGCAGCGGGTGTCTTTATTTTGTGCAATATTTGGTATTTACTCATTTATAGTATACTCATTTTGCGATAATAGAAATGTGGGATTGAGACTATATAATAAAATGATATTATGTCCCGGAGATATTTTAAAAGACCATGCGGATGCCAATATTATTGTTGCGAATGATACAAGTGAGGAGACTTTGGATACTATTGAATATTTAAGGATCAAGGGTATAAAAAATTGTATCAATTGGAAAGAAATCGGCCAGTCGGTAGGGAATTTGGATATTCGGCCAGCGTATTTATATTGGATGGTTAGAGATTCCTATAAAAAGGATTTGATTATTTATGGCTATAACCCGAATGGGCGCCAGCTTCAAAGCATTTTAAAAATGCTTGACATAGATATAGCATATTTCATAGACGATATAGCAGAAGAAATTTCGGGTTCCATGGGGAAACGTGTAAGGCCCTTAGGTAATGTAGTTCATGAAAAAAGAACAATAAAAATAATTGTCACAAGAGAAAAGGAAGATGAAACATATAAACTGGATGCAGTTGGCCTGAAAAGAGGGAATGATTATGCATTGGTCAGAAAATACAGTTCCCTTTATTTAGACAGAAAACATGTGATTGATGTGAATATAGGACATAATTTTCTCGCTGATCTTCACAGGCCGGGATTTATCGAATATGGAAAGTCGGATGCTCCTCTGATCGTATTGCTTGGAAATTCAACAACGGATGGTTCCATTTATGCCGTTAAATCATGGGGTGAAATATTATATGAATTGTTAATAAAAGAACACATGAAAGTGCATTTGTTGAATGGGGGTGTGATCAGCTATAAATCTTCTCAGGAATTATTAAAATTTGAGCGAGACGTACTTCCGATGAGACCTTATGCGGTTATTCACTATACAGGATTTGTCGATGCATTTCCGACACCAAGAATGAAACAGTTGAAAAATTATCCTTTTATACATTCATATCAGGAAATGTTATTTGCAGGTATTTCAGACTGGAAACCGATTTTTGATCAGAATGTATTTAATATATCAAATGAATATACTTTTGGCGTTCCGGATGAGCGGGAACGCTATGAGGAATTTATGGATAATATTGCAATCATGCGAAGTGTATGCGATGCATTTGGAATCAAGTATTATTCTTTTTTACAACCCTGCTTGGTCACGAAGAAAGATATACTAAGCCGTAACGAGCAGGAGTACCTGCTCAATACCAATATATTGCCGGATGAAGATATGAATTATATTCACGAATTTTATTTTCATGTTAAGCAAAGAGTTGGGGAGCAGAAAATGACGGATTTGACTCATATTTTTGATGGATTGGAAGATGTCTATATTGACATATGCCATGTTGGCGAACAGGGAAACCAGGTAATCGCACAGGAGATTTTTAATGTTATTGTGACGGATTTGGCTTGTTTTACGAATGGAGACCAGAATGGATTGTTGTAAAGTATCAGTGATCGTGCCAAGTTTGAATGTTGTTCCGTATATCAGAAAATGCATGGACAGCATTTTGAACCAAACGCTTAAAGAGATCGAGGTATTTGCCGTTGATGCGGCTTCGACGGACGGAACTCATGAGATTCTTGAAGAATATGCCCGGATGGATCGACGTGTCACGCTGCTTGAGGATACGCAGAAAAGCACGGGATTTGCAAAGAATTTGGGCATTGTAAAATCAAGGGCCCCTTATATAGCCATTGTGGAATCGGATGATTATATCGCATTGGACATGCTTGAAAAATTATATGAGAAGGCAGAAGAAACTGGTGCGGACATTGTAAAAGCGAACTATAGCACCTTTGTGGAAGAGGACGGAAGTGAGAGCGTATTTCCCAAATCGGTCTCCTCCAGAAGTACAGATTATAACAGACTGCTGAACCTGGAAGATGGTGATGACTTACGGCATTTTACATGGGTGATGTATGAATGGCTGGGGATTTACCGGAAGGATTTTTTGATGGGGAATCATATTCTGCATAATGAATCCAAAGGGGCTTCGTTTCAGGACACGGGATTCTGGTTCCTGACTTTTACATACGCAAAAAGTATATATCTGATGGATAATCATTTCTATTTTTACAGAAAGGATAACCCATACGCTTCTATGAAAAGCACAGGGAAACTTCATGACATCTGCGCAGAATATGACTACATAAAAAGGTGTATGGGCGAAGAATCGGCTACGTTTCATAGAATCAGCAAGGCATTTTATCATGGATTTTTCCATGACAATCTTGCGGTTTATGAGAGAATTGGTGATGAGTTAAAACCGGAACTTTTAAATATAATGGCAAAAACGCTTCGCACCGCCTGGCGCAAGGGGCAGATTGACGGACAACTCTATGTAGGAAAGGAATGGAAGCTTTTAAAGGAGTTGTTGGAATCGCCGGATCTATTTTATAAAAACAGATGTGAGGAAACACAGGAACGGGAGAGAAACTTACAAGGACTTTTGAATCGAGTTGCCGGACGCAAAGCGGTCATTGTTTTTGGGGCGGGAAATTATGGCAGCAATCTGGCTTACCTGCTAAAGGCAAGGGGAGTGATTGTCACTTGTTTTTCTGATAATGATGAAAGGAAGCATGGGAAAACACTCAATGGCATTCCAATCGAATCTTTACAGAAATGCATGAAAGCGTATGCAAATGCCACCTATCTGGTTGCGAATGAATTGAAAAGCGAGGAAATTAAAAAGGGACTGACGGATCAGGGAATCAAGTCGGATCAAATTATCATTTGTATGATTGCGGAACTAACGGGCACGGTTATTTGATTTTGTGGGAGAGAAGGAAAATGAAGCTTACAATTTTAGGAGGCGGCTTATCCGGTATTTCGCTGGCCTATTTTTTGCAGGACAGGGCGGAAATCGAACAGATTGACATAATAGAAAAGGAAGATGACATTGCGGGGTTATGCCGCAGTATTAAAAAAGACGGATACGTATATGATATTGGCCCGCATATCCTTTTTTCAAAGGATAAGGAAATGTTGGAGTTAATGTTGTCAGTCCTTGACGGGAAAAATGATCTGAAACGTTCGAATCAGATTATTTATAAAGGACGATGGGTGCAGTATCCTTTTGAGAATGATTTGTCAAAGCTTCCGGGGGATGATCTGGATTATTGTGTTAGCATGTTTCGGGCAAACCCTTACCGGGGATATGAGACGCAGAATATGCTGCAGTTTTTTTTGAAAACATTTGGCGAAGGGATCACCAATATATACTTAAGGCCCTATAACGAAAAGATATGGAAGTATGACCCTGCGTATATGGATACACAGATGGTTGAGCGGATTCCGCAGCCAACGGATGAAGAAATTATGCGCAGCGCATCAGGTGAGACAGTGGAAGGATATGTTCATCAGCTGTATTTCCATTTTCCAAAGGATGGCGGGATCGAGTCGGTTGTAAAAGGATTTGCAAAAAGATTAGACAATAAATGTCGTATTCACTTAAAAGAGAGCGTTGAGCAGGTACATAGAAATGAAAACGGAAAATATGAAGTGAGGACGTTCGATGGCAATATGTATGTTTCGGACAGGCTGATCTCCACAATTCCAGTTCAGGAACTTACCGCCGCATGTGTGGATGTCCCAGAGAACATTCAAAAGAACGTGGATGATTTGAAATATAATTCCATAATTATTGCGTTTGTAAAGACAAGGGAAGATTTAAGCGGTGATAACTTTGCATTCATGAATCCGGAAAAGGACATTATTTTCCATCGCATTTCGAAAATGGATTTTCTGGGTGACAGGTATCAGTCGGATTCGGCTACATATATGGCAGAGGTTACATTTAGGGCAAATGATTATACGGATTTGCTTCCGGAATATGAGCTGCAAAGAAGGATTGCCGATGGCGTGGTTCGAATAGGCTTTGCGAAGGCGATAGAGGATGTTTCCTTTATCAATATCACAAAGCATAAATATGCCTATGTCATATATGATTTGAAGCATAGGGAAAATATGACGGCAATCAGAATGTTTTATTCAGGACAAGGGATAGATTTGAACGGGCGCTTTGGCAATTTCGAGTATTGGAACATGGACAGGGTATTGAGGGAAGCCAAGAACATGGCAGAACATTTTATGGATTGGAATCTTGAGGAGGGCAGAGGCTGATGATCATTACGAAGACGCCGTTCAGGGTAAGTTTTTGTGGCGGCGGATCTGATATGGCTGATTTTTACAGGGAGCATGAGGGGTGTGTGCTGAGCACGACAATTAACCGTTATATGTATCTGATGCTTCATCCCTATTTCGATGAGCATAAAACTGCGCTCAAGTATTCTCAGAATGAAACCGTAGATGACCTGATGGACATTGAACATTCCATTTTCCGCTGCGTCTTAAACGACATGGCAGTGAGCGGTGTCGAGATTACTTCGACGGCGGATGCGCCAAGCGGCACCGGATTGGGTTCGTCCAGCTCTTTCACGGTAGGATTGCTGCATACGCTCTATTGTTATAAAGGAAAGTATGTTTCTAAAGAACGCTTGGCTTCCGAAGCGTGCAGTGTGGAGATCGAGAAGCTGGGAAGCCCTATTGGGAAGCAGGATCAGTATGCGGCAGCATTTGGCGGGCTGAATTTCATCACTTTCCACAAGGACGATACCGTTTCCGTGGAGCCGATTATTGCGCGGGCCGGTACGATCAAAGAATTACAGGAAAATTTGGTGATGTTTTATACGGGTTTGACACATGATGCGAATAAAATTCTTGCGGAGCAGAAGAAAAATATATCCAGTGAAGATAAAATAAGAAACTTAATTGAAATGTGCGATTTGGCGAGGGAAATGAAGTGCGCTCTTGAATGCAATAATCTCTCGGACTTCGGTAGGATTTTGAATGAGGGATGGGCACGAAAAAAGGAGCTTGCGGGTGGCATTTCCAATCCGGTGATTGACGGACTGTATGATACGGCACTGAAAAGCGGCGCATTGGGTGGTAAGCTATTGGGTGCCGGAGGCGGAGGATTTCTGCTGTTCTATTGCCCGAAGGCGAAGCAGGAACAGTTAAAAAACAGGATTAGGCTGAATTCATTTGATTTCCGTTTTGAACATGACGGGAGTTCCGTTGTCTATATAGGTGATAAATATTGGAGGTAGGGGGATGATGAGATGAGAGCGTTGGTTGTTGGCGGGGCGGGTTTTATAGGAAGCCATCTGTGCGATGCTTTGTTGGAGGAGGGACATGCCGTTATCTGTATGGATAATTTGTCCCTGGGAACAAGGGACAACATTGCACATTTGGAGGAGAACGGGAATTTCTGCTTTTACGAAGCGGATGCTTCTCAACCGGAAGATGTGAAAAAAATTTTTGAAGACGAGCATATCGAATATGTATTTCATTTGGCGGCAAACTCGGATATTCAGGCGAGTGCGGAGAATCCGGAGGTGGAATACCGCAACACGTATACCACAACGTTTCAGATTCTTCTTGCAATGAAGAAATACAATGTGAAGAGGCTTTTCTTTGCGTCAACATCTGCAGTTTACGGAGACAAACAGGATGTGCTTCTGGTGGAAGACACGCCGGGGCTTGCCCCAATCTCTTATTATGGAGCCGCAAAGCTGGGCAGCGAGGCGTTGATTCATGCCTTTACCTATATGAATGATTTGAAAACGTTGGTATTCCGGTTTCCGAATGTCATAGGCCCCAGACTTACTCATGGCGTAATCTTTGATTTCATTCGCAAACTACGGAAAGATTCCACACATTTGCGGATATTGGGCGATGGGAGACAGACGAAACCCTATATTTATGTGACAGATTTGATAAATGCCATTATGTGGTTTCAGGGAAAAGCGGAAAGCGGTGTGTCCATATACAATGTTGGCGTGGAAGGCACAACAAGTGTTACCGCAATTGCGGACATTATGTGCGAGGAGATGAAACTCTCAGAGGTTGTGTATGAATATACCGGCGGGGAGGGAGGATGGAAAGGCGACGTTCCGCATTTCCAGTATTGCATAGACAAAATTCACAATGCGGGCTGGAAGGCAATCCATACATCTGACGAGGCGGTGCGGGAAACGATACGGCAGAACATAGGCGGGGAATGTGTATGAGGGGAGATTATGTGGCTGTCATCCAGGGAGGGGGGAAAGGCACGAGGATGGTGTCCCTCACCCAGGACAGGATTCCCAAGCCAATGCTCCCTCTAAATGGGAAGCCGATGCTTGCGTGGCAGATCGAGGACATTGCGGCATATGGGATAAAGGAATTTGTCATTATCATCGGGCATCTCGGGGAGAAAATCAAAGAATATTTTGGAGATGGGGCGCATTATGGCGTGACCATCCGATACATAGAAGAACAGGAACCCTTGGGATCGGCAGGGGCTTTGTACTACCTGAGAAGAATGCATCCTGACCGCAATTTTATTTTTGTATTCGGAGATGTCATGTTCCGCCTTGACTGGGCGAGAATGCTTTCTTTTCATGAGGAAAAGAGGGCGGAGGCAACGCTTTTGGCACATCCAAACTCGCATCCGTATGATTCGGATTTGCTTTTGCTTGGCAAAGACGGGGCTGTGCTCGGGATTGATGAAAAAGGAAACCATAGGGATTATTGGTATGCGAACTGCGTCAATGCGGGGATTTATGTTTTAGACCGGAAGCTTATCCGACAATTTACTAAATTAGAAAAGCGGGATTTGGAGAAAGACGTGCTGTTGACAAGAATACATGAGGGAAAAATTTTTGCATATCTTACTCCGGAATATGTGAAAGATGCAGGTACGCCGGAGAGATTTGCACAGGCTGCGGAGGAACAGAGGCGTGGCATTTGGGAAGCAAAATGTTTAAGAAATCGTCAAAAATGCATTTTTCTTGACCGTGATGGGACAATCAATCGGTACGATGGCTTGATTTATAGGGAAGAACAACTGGTATTGGAGGAAGAGGCGGCAGAGGCGATAAGAAAAATAAATCAGTCGGAGTATCTGGCAATAGTCGTGACAAATCAGCCTGTAGTGGCAAGGGGACTATGTGGCCTGGAAGACGTGGAGGCCATCCATAAAAAGCTGGAGACGCTTCTTGGTGAAAAAGGCGCCTATTTGGATGCAATTGCATTCTGCCCTCATCATCCCGACAGTGGATATCCGGAAGAAAACCCGCTTTATAAAATTCCCTGTAATTGCCGGAAACCGAAGATCGGAATGATCGAAAGTATGGCGGAGAAGTTTCATACTGATTTGTCAGCCTCATATATGGTTGGCGACAGCACCGTGGACATTCAGACGGGAATCAATGCCGGAATGAAAACCGTGTTGGTTAAGACTGGGCAGGCGGGAAAAGACGGAAAGTATGAGGTGAGAGCCGACAGGGAGGCGGAAAATTTATTGGAAGCGGTGACCATGATTTTGAAGGGGACATGAGGATGACAAATTATAAGGAACAGATTAAGGAATATATTGAAATGGAAAAAGCAGTGCTGGATTCCTTAAGCGGGGAGGAAATCAATGAGGTTATGAATGTGCTGGAAAATGCACGTTTAAAGGGGAAACGTGTATTTATATGCGGCAATGGCGGAAGTGCTTCCACTGCATCGCATATGGAATGTGATTTTAACAAGGGTATCAGCTATGAACAGGCAATCAAATATGATATTGAATGTCTGAGTGACAATGTGGCAATGATGATGGCGATTGCGAATGATATCGGTTATGAGGACATTTTTGTGGTGCCATTAAAGAATAAGCTGAAGGTTGGGGACATTCTCATAGGCATATCAGGAAGCGGAAACTCGGAAAACGTGGTGAGGGCATTTGAATATGCCAATGGGTTTGGGGCTGACACGATTGCGCTGACAGGATATGGTGGGGGAAGGCTTAAAGAACTTGCAAAGTACAATATCCATGTGAATGTTGATAATATGCAGATTGTGGAGGACGTTCATCTGATTTTAAATCATATGATGATGTTTATCCTGTCCGGGATGAAAGGGTGTTAGATCATAGTAAAACGCAGGAGGTTTTACTTGCAAAATAGCGATTATTAAGGAGGAACATAAAGAATGGTAGTCGCAGAATGCAGGGAGTATGTTGCGTATTTAGATGACAATATGTACGAAGCATATTGGAACCATGTCAAGTACGGCGGAATTACGATTGTGTGCGACCGGGATACTGACAAGTTTGTCGGAGTGATTGGGGAAAAAGATTGGAAAAAAGCGATGGTTGGGGAGAAAAATGGGATCTCTGAGATTGTCAACAGAAATTGCATGACAATTTCTCCGGACCATATGTATGAGGAGGCCAGCTATATCTATTCGCAGACGGAGATTGAGCACATACCTGTGGTTGACTCAGAGAAGAATGTCGTGGATCTGTTTACTAGGAGACGCGCATTCTACATGCACTATTTTAAAGACTATAAGCTTGACAAGATGCATTATGCGAGAATGATTATGGCCGCAGCCACAATGGGCAAGGCCTTGGGGAAAAAGGCCATAAGCGCAATTGAGTTTGGCGTTGCAGGGGGGAACGGGCTCCTCGCCATGCAGTTTCATGCCAGGGAAATTGGTCGTATCTTGGACATGGAAATTCAGGTCTATGGATTTGATCTCGAAAAAGGGCTGCCTGCAAACGAAACAAACTATTTGGACTTGCCTTTCCAATGGAAGCAGGGATTGTTTGAGATGGACTTTTCCAGGCTGAATAGCAAGCTGGAGGGTGCAAAACTTATTTTAGGCGACGTCAGTGAGACGACGGTGGACTTTATTGAGAAGTATGATCCTGCGCCAATAGGAGTCATATCCGTGGACGTGGATCTTTATACTTCCACGTTGCCAATACTAAAAATGATTGAAAATACGAATCCCGAACGTTTTTTGCCGCGGCCATATATTTATTTTGATGATATTATGGGAGGTTATGACTGTGTGGGACAGAACAGGGCGTTGGTAGAGTTCAATAAGCGGAATGAGGGCAACATCTGTATTTCGCCCGAGGGAACCACGTTGAAAATTGAATATTTGACTGGTGCTAAAAATAAACTGCGAGAGTGGGATGTGAATGTGAAAATATGTCACTTTTTTAACCATCCAGAGTATAAAACCTACATAAGAAAAGGTAATGAGCAGTTACCTATTGTAAATGCGGCCAGAACAATATGACAACATGTATCCGGGATGAAAGGGTGTCAGGAAAATGTAGCAGGGGGTAATAGTATGGGATTATTTAAGGCGGCGGATGAAGAAGAATTTTATTATGAAAAAGAAGTATCAGAAAAAATTGCATCTAGCAGAAGCATTGTCATTTATGGGGCGAGGATTGTCGCACGGGAAGTGGCGAGCTGTTTAATGGCGGCACCTTATTATTGCAGCATTGATGCGTTTATGGTCACTGATCTGCGGGATAATCCGGATCATCTGTTAGGCGTGCGCGTTGTTGCGTTAGAGGAAGGGAAAAATTTATATAAGGATTCTCTGATTATTATTGCGGTATTGGAAAGGTATCTTGCAGAGATAAAAAGCAATCTTGACAGGGATGGGTTTTGCAATGTCATCTCGCTGGGGTTCGAAAGTGATTTGTGGAGCGGTCTGCGTGGGAATTATTTCCGTTCGTATCTGCGAAAAAGAGGAGGTGAATATCTCACATTGGAAAATGAACTGCCTGAAATATCCGGGAATGGTCAGCAGAAGTGCATTCATTTATATAATGTGAGATGTCATGTGGATAAACCTGTTTCTGCCAATGTACATTCCTTCCAATGGGAAATTCCCATTCAGGCGGGTGCGGCATTGACAGATATAAAAATAGCGAAGGTGTGCGACGATGCAGGGGATAATATTTCTGTAAAAAATCCAAAGTATTGCGAACTCACTGCACTATATTGGATGTGGAAAAATGACATGGCGGATTATATAGGGCTAAGTCACTATCGGAGGCACTTTGACTTAACGGAGGAAAGCATAGAGAGGTTAATGAGATCGGATATTGACGTTATATTGACAATCCCAATCTTAAATTTCCCGAATGTGAAAGCGGCGTATGAACATGACCATGTGAAAAGGGACTGGGACGTTATGGTGGAGGCAATAAAGAAACTGTCTCCCGATTATTATAATACGGCAATTGCGGTACAAAATGGGATTTATTATTACGCCTATAATATGTTTATATCCAGAAGGCCTATCTTGAATGAATACTGTGAGTGGTTGTTTGCAATTTTGGATTATTGCGAAAAAAATTGTGAACCCAAAAAGGATCCGTATCAGAACCGTTTTCTGGGATTTTTGGCAGAACGCCTGATGACAATCTTTTTTATCCATAATAGAGAAAGATGGAAAATAACGCATTGCAACAAGGTTTTTTTGAGTTAGTAGGGGGAGGCTTTTATGAAAGTATACATAGCCGGAGCACATTCACGGGGAAGAACCTTGCGTGTGTACCTAGAAACGTTATATCCGGATATCCAGGTGGAGGCATTTTTGGTCGATGATATGGCTGACAATGCTGAGACGGCAGATGGCATACCAGTGCAGACCATTGGAGATGGATTAGATACGGATTCTCCTGTTTATGTGGCAATGCGGAGTGAGAATCGCCCGAAAGTTATACATGAGCTGCACCTTATGGGAATGAAGGAAATTATTCCTGTAACGGTGGAATTGGATACCGAATTGCGCAATGCGTATGTCCGCAAGTATTTCCAAAGTTTGGGTAGAAGCTTTTGGCTGATTGACGATTTAGGCATAAAAGGATGATAAGTGTGAGAGAAAAAACAGTGGGAATTTATGTGGCGAGTTCCATATACGACAAAAAAACAGGAAAAAAATACCATTACATGAAAGAAGAAAAAGTGCTGCAGGTCGGTGCGGCTTTGACGAATGAAAGAATTTCAGCAGATGCGTTGGTTGATTGCACGGGAGATAATATTTCAGAAAAAAATAAGCAATATTGTGAACTTACCGGGTTGTATTGGATCTGGAAAAATGCGCCGGAAGATTACGTCGGACTCGTTCAGTATAGAAGACATTTTGTATTTCCGCCAGATTGGCTGCAGCGCATGATATCAAATGAAGTGGATGTCATTCTGCCGGTTCCACTGTATGTCGCACCGAGCGTTGCTGAAAATTATCGGGAAAGGCATTGTGCCGAAGACTGGGATTATATGATGGAATATTTGAGAGGAAATAACATGGAGGATTATATGGCGGCGCAGAAAGTGTTCGGGCAAAATTTATATTCTCCCTGCAATATGCTGGTCGCAAAAAGAGAAATATTATTTGAACTGTGTAGATGGCTTTTTCCCATAGTAGACGCTGTGGCAGAGCATGGCGGGAAGAAAGAAGATTCCTATCAGAATCGATATCCGGGATTTCTTTCAGAACGCCTGATCACCTGTTTTTTTGAGAAATGCCGGACAGAATACAAGGTGGTATATGCTAATAAAAATTTTCTTGCCATGTGAGATCATATGGCGATTGGATTCAAGGTATGTGTAACATTGATAGGTAATTGTTAAGAACTATGACAATTGAATGCTTTTTCAGGCAATTAAAGGTTTCAGGCTCCGGATATATTGTGGACAATTCATGTTGTGCGCAACAATGACAGTCAGCTGGCTGGCAATCCAGGCATATTTCATGTCCAGGGTACTGTCTTTGGGGCGGGTGGGATAGACAGACATAAGGGTTAACCTACGAAAGGGAGATACAGTCTATATCCACCCAGAAGCGGAGTGCCATCCGTCAATCACTCTGCAGAAAATTATCAATGCGGGAATGATTTCGGGCATTGCAATCAATCCTGGAACAGGCATAGAGACGGTGTTCGAGATGTTGCGAATCGTAAAAAGGCGTTGGCCATGTCGGTGAATCCAAGAAATGCAGGACAGATGTATCTGCCATATGTGGAGAAGAAGATAGACAGGCAGCTTCTGCTTGAAGTAGCATAAAAAGGAGAGAGAGGAAAGATGCATTTTGAACTGATGGCTTCTATGATGTGCGCCAATTACGGCAACCTGGAGAGAGAAGTGAAGGAGCTGGAGGCGGGCGGGATTGACTCGTTCCACATTGACATCATGGACGGGCGGTTTGTGCCCAATTTCGCCATGTCCCTAAATGATATGGTTTACATAGCGAAGACGGCGAAGGTGCCTCTGGACGTTCATCTGATGATCGAGCACCCCAACAACCGGATCGGCCTGTTCTTGAGGAACCTGAGGCCGGGGGACACGGTGTACATCCACCCGGAGGCGGAGTATCATCCCTCCACGACGCTGCAGAGCGTCATCGATGCCGGGATGATCCCGGGGATCGCTATCAATCCGGGTACTTCCGTGGAGACGGTCATGGAAATGCTGCGCATCGTGAAGAAGGTCATGGTCATGTCGGTGAATCCGGGGAATGCGGGACAGATGTACCTGCCCTACGTGGGGAAGAAGATCACCAGGCTGCTGGCGATCAAGGAGGAGATGGATTTTGAGATTTACTGGGACGGGGCCTGTGGCGCCGACAAGATCCGGGAATTTGCCCCGAAGGGGGTCCGCGGGTTCGTGCTGGGGACCACCCTGCTTTTTGGGCGCGGGAAGCCTTACGGGGAACTGCTGCACAATATCCGGGAACTGCGGTTTTAAGGTGCGGGGAGGGGAGTGAAAGATGAATATTGCCCTGATTTTATCCGGCGGGAGGGGAAGGAGAATGGGAGGGGATCTGCCAAAGCAGTATGTTCCGGTGAACGGGCGGCCCATCCTTCTCTATTCTCTGGAGACGATCGCCACTGACGAAAAGATTGATGCGGTTCAGATCGTGGCGGAGACCTCCTGGCAGGGACGGGTTGCGGAGTGGCTTAAGGACATGGCTTCTTCTGCGGCTGAAAATGCGGATATCCGAAAAAAATTTCGGGGGTTTTCCCTGCCGGGGGAGAATCGTCAGCTCTCGATTTTAAATGGTTTGCGGGATATCCGTGGTTACGCCTCCGAGGAGGCGTTTGTTTTTATTCACGATGCGGCCCGCCCGCTCCTGTCCCATGGGCAGATTCGGGACTGCCTTGCGGAGGCAGAGGGGCACGACGGGGTGCTGCCGGTGCTTCCGATGAAGGATACGGTGTATTATAGTGAAGATGGAAAAGAGGTCTCTCTTTTGAAGCGAGAGCGGCTTTTTGCCGGACAGGCCCCGGAGGTGTTTCGGCTGGGGCCGTACCTGGCCGCCAACGAGCGGCTTTTGCCGGAGCGGATTTTGAACGTAAACGGCTCCACGGAGCCGGCGGTGCTGGCGGGCCTTGACGTGGTGATGATTCCGGGGGACGAGAGGAATTTCAAGATCACGACGAAGGAGGATCTGGAGCGGTTCCGGCAGATGAAAATAGAACGGCCGATGACGGGCGGAGGGAATTCCAGGTAAAATCCATGGCCTTTCGGGCGTTGAACTGTCGTTCCCGGTCTGTTATACTGATAAAGTAATTGCGAAACCGCAAAACATGGAAAGGATTCTGACAATGGATCAATTGTCAGAATTCACTCGACAATTCCACATTTCGCAATTACCTATTATACTGATGGGAGAGAGGGGCGGATGAGATGAGGGCGTATGTGTTGCATGGAGTGAACGACCTGCGGTATGAGACGGTGCCGGATCCGGCACCGGGCGAGGGCGAGGTGCTGGTGGCGGTCAAAAACGTGGGGGTCTGCGGTTCTGACATTCCGAGAATTTATCAGACGGGGGCCCATGTGCATCCGCTGATTCCAGGGCATGAGTTCGCCGGGACGGTGGTGGACGTGGGGAATGCGGCGGACAAGGGCTGGCTTGGGAAGCGGGCGGGGGTGTTCCCCATGATTCCCTGCCGGCAATGCGGCCCCTGTCGGGAGGGGCGTTACGAACTGTGCCGGAACTATGACTATCTCGGGTCCCGAAGGGACGGCGGCTTTGCGGAACTGGTGGCCGTGCCGGAGGGGAACCTTCTGCTACTCCCGGGGGAGGTGAGCTTTCGGGAGGCGGCCATGCTGGAGCCCATGGCGGTGGCCGTCCATGCCATGAGACGGGGACTGGGAATGGAATTAGGAGGAGGAGCGGCGAAACGTGCTGGGGGACGGGCCGTTACGGAACAGAAGGGTTCAAAAGAGCGGAGGACGATTGCCGTCTGCGGCCTGGGAACTATCGGCCTGTTTCTCCTGATGTTTTTGAAGGAAGCCGGATGCGAGAGGGTCCTGGCGCTGGGAAACAAGGAATTTCAGCGGGAGGAGGCGGCCTCCTTCGGGGTGTCCGGGGAGGATTACTGCGATGTGAGGCGGACGGATGGCGGCGCATGGCTTTTTGGAAAGACGGATGGCCGGGGCGTGGACGTGTTTTTTGAGTGTGTCGGGAAAAACGAGACGTTTGCGTCGGCGGTCGGGTGCACGGCGCCGGCGGGACGGGTGGTGCTGGTGGGGAATCCGGTATCCGGCATGGGCCTGGAACGGGATGTGTACTGGAAAATTCTGAGGAATCAGCTGGTGGTGACCGGGACCTGGAACTCCTCCTTTGTCCATGAGGCGTCCGACGACTGGCATTACGTGTTAAAACGCCTCGTGGAAGGGCGGATTCATCCGGAGGCGATGATTTCCCACCGGCTTTCCCTGAGTTCCCTGGAGCGGGGACTTCACGTCATGCGGGACAAGACGGAGGATTACGGAAAGATCATGGCGGACCTTTAGTCCGCCAGTTCCTCCCAGCGCTCGTAGAGCGTGAGGAGACGGGCATCGTTCTCCTCCTTCTCTCTCGAGAGCTTCAGAAGCTCGCTCATGTTGGTGCAGATTTCCGGCAGGGCGGAGCGCTCGTCGATCTCGGCGTTCCGGTTCTCCAGGGCGGCGATCTCCTCCTCCGTTTTTCTAAGTTCGTTCAATCGTTTCCGTTCTCTGGCCTTCTCCTCCTTCTGCGCCTGCCAGTCAAGACGGGTGTCGGAGCCGGCGCTTTCCCTTGACGGCGGTGCGGAAGAAATGTCCGTCATGTCCGCACGCTGCTCTGTGCCGTTTGCATAGAGTGCGGTCATGGCGTCCCGCTTTTCCAGATAATAATCATAGTTTCCAACGTAGTTCACGAAGGTCTGACCGGTCAGGTCCAGGATCCTGGTGGCGGTCCGGTTGATGAAATACCTGTCGTGGGAAACGTAGAGGACCGTCCCCGTGTAGCTGTTCAGGGCGTCCTCCAGAATTTCCTTGGAGACGATGTCCAGATGGTTGGTGGGTTCGTCCAGGATTAAGAGGTTGCTCTCGGAGAGCATCAGCTTTGCCAGGGAGACCCGTCCCCGCTCCCCGCCGCTCAAGTCCCCGATTCGTTTGAAGACGTCGTCCCCGGTGAAGAGGAAGGCGGCCAGGACACTTCGTACCTGGGTGTTGTCCATGTGCGGGTAGGCGTCCTGGAGCTCGTCGAACAGCGTCTTTTCCATGTGGAGAACCTGCTGTTCCTGGTCGTAATAGCCGATCTGCACCCGGGTGCCCAGCCGAATCTGGCCGTGGTCGGCGGGCAGAAGGCCGTTGATGATTTTGAGGAGGGTGGTTTTCCCGGTGCCGTTGCTTCCGATGACGGCGACCCGCTCGCCCCGTTTGATGTCGAATGACACGTCGGAGAAAAGCAGATGGGAGCCAAAGGATTTTCTGAGCTCCCGGACGGCAAGCACGTCATTTCCGCTCATGATCTGGGGCTCCAGCCGGATGTGCATGGCACTGGCGGCCTCCGTGGGTTTTTCGATCCGTTCCATTTTGGAGAGCATCTTCTCCCGGCTTTCGGCACGGCGGACGGATTTCTCCCGGTTGAAGGACTTGAGCTTTCGGATCACCTCCTCCTGGTGGCGAATCTCTGCCTGCTGATTCAGATATTCCTTCATCCTGGCTTCCCGCAGCATGGCCCGCTTCCCCGCATAATCCGTGTAATTGCCGGAGAACACGGAGAGGGTCCCCTGATCGATCTCGATAATCTTGGTCACGACCTTGTCGAGGAAATAGCGGTCATGGGCCACGATGAGGACGCTTCCGGGGTAATTTAACAGATAAGTCTCCAGCCAGGCGATGGAAGCCATGTCCAGATGGTTGGTGGGCTCGTCCAGCAGGATGATGTCCGGTTTGGAGAGCAGGAGCCTTCCGAGGTAGACTCTGGTTTTCTGCCCGCCGGAGAGGGTGGCCACCTGCTTGTCAAATTCCTCCTCCGAAAAGCCCAGGCCCTTTAGGACGCCGGTGATCTCGCTTTTCCAGGCATAGCCGTCCTTTTGCTCGAATTCGTGTCCGGCCCTGGCGTAGGCGTCCATCAGGCGCTCAAGCTCACCGCCGTCCGCATGCTTCATGGCCCGCTCCAGATCCCGGAGCTTGAGCTCCAGGTCGATGACGTCCTTTTTCACCTCCAGAAGGGTGTCGTAGATGGTCTGGCCGGAGGAGAGCTCCTGGTGCTGGGCCAGATAGCCCAAGGTCTTGTCTTTTGCGAGGACCACGGTTCCGCGGTCGGCGGCAAGTTCCCCCGTGATGATCTTCAACAGGGTGGATTTCCCGGCGCCGTTGATCCCCACGATGGCGGCCTTTTCCCGGTCTTCTATATGAAAAGAGCCGTTTTCAAGGATGGAAACGTCTCCGAAGGCTTTGCTGATCTGATGGCAGGACAATATCATGTCGTCTTCTCTCCTTTCTCAGACTATTGTAACGGGACGGAAGAAAATTGTCAAAGCCATTTGACAAGAAAGTACAGGGAGTCTATAATAAACAAGATAAGTAAATTTCAAAAAGACAAGGTGAAAGACGTGGAACGGAAAGAAATATCCAATGCGGTCATCAAGAGGCTTCCCCGGTATCACAGGTATTTGGGCGAGCTGTTGGAAAATGGGGTGGAGCGGATCTCTTCCAATGACCTCAGTGAGAAAATGAGCGTGACCGCTTCCCAGATCCGGCAGGACCTGAATAATTTTGGCGGTTTTGGGCAGCAGGGTTATGGGTATAATGTAGAATATCTGTACAATGAGATTGCGAAGATTCTCGGAATCGACCGGAAGAACAACATGATTATCATCGGCGGCGGGAATTTCGGACAGGCGCTGACCAATTACTCCAATTTCGAGCGGAGAGGTTTTATGATCCAGGCGATCTTCGATATCAGCCCGGAGCGCATCGGGAAAAATGTCCGGAACATACCGACCCTGGACATGAAGGAACTGGAGCCCTTCCTTTCGGAACACGAGATCGACATTGCCGTGCTGACGATCCCCAAGCATGCGGCCCAGGAGGTGACGGACCGGCTGGTGTCCTGCGGGATCGGAGCCATCTGGAATTTTGCTCATTTGGACCTCCGGGTACCGGACTCGGTGGTGGTGGAGAACGTCCACCTGTCGGAGAGTCTGATGCAGCTTTCCTATCGGATTTCAGAAAAGCGGGAGCAGGGCTGAAGCGGAGAGAATGGCTGCTCCGAACTTTGTGATCGGATTCCCCTGTCACTTTGGCGGGGGATTTTCTCTATGCACGCACCCGTGCAGAGAAAGTGTGTCGCAGAGGAGGTGCATGGACGGTGCGGCGAGTGGGGGCAGGGGGCCTTCCCCATTCGGCTGTGGGCATGCGGGGGAATCGTTTTGCTCAGGAAAGGAAAAGATAATGCAGTATCTTCTGGATGACAGACAGATGAAGGCCGTGGATCGTTACAATATAGAAGAAATCGGGATTCCCTCGCTGGTTCTCATGGAGCGGGCGGCTCTCTTCGTGGCGGCCGAGGGAGAGCGGCTCTGTCCGGAGGGCGGTCTTGTGCGCCTGGTCTGCGGCACGGGCAACAACGGGGCGGACGGGCTGGCGGCGGCCAGGATGCTCTTCCTTCACGGCAGGAGGGTGGAGGTTTTCCTTCTGGGAAGACCGGAGCGGGCGACGGAGGAAAACAAGGTCCAGCGGGGCATTCTGCAAAAATTGGGGGTCCCGGTATACACGGCGGGCGGCTTTTTTGAATATGATAAGAGGGAGAGTGCTTCTCTGGTGGTGGACGCTCTCTTTGGCATCGGGCTTTCCAGGCCCCTTGAAGGGGAAGCGGCGGAGGCGGTTTCCCGCATGAACGAAGCGGGGAAGGCGGGAATCCCCATCCTTTCCGTGGACGTTCCGTCGGGACTTGCGGCGGGGACGGGCCGGGTCCTGGGGGTGGCGGTGCGGGCGGACGTGACCGTGACCTTCGGCTATGAGAAGCTTGGCATGGCGCTCTATCCGGGGACGGAATATGCCGGGCACCGAGTCGTGGCGGACATCGGTTTTGCGGAGCCGCCCGACATGGCGGGGGTGGTCCGCACCTTTTGTCCCGGTGAGAGGGGATGGCTCCCTAAGCGGGCGGCGGACGGAAACAAGGGGACCTTTGGCCGGGTCTTTCTGGCGGCGGGAAGCCCCGGAATGTGCGGGGCGGCGTATTTTTCAGGGAAGGCGGCCGGAGTGAGCGGCGCCGGCCTGGTGCAGATTGGCACGGCGAGGGAGAACGTGCCGGTTTTGCAGACGTTGTTTCCGGAGGCGGTCGTCACGGTTCTGGACGCCGACGGGGAGCCGGGGAAGGGGTCGGGGGAGACGGACGCCCGGGGACAATCCCGTGAGCCTTTCCGGGAAGGCTCCGGTCTTCTTGGACGGGCGTCGGTCCTCGTGGCCGGGCCGGGGCTTTCCGTGAACGCTTCCGCAGGGAGGCTCTTAAAAATGCTTTTGCGGGAGCGGAAAGCCTGCGGCATCCCCTGTGTGCTGGATGCGGACGCCCTGAACCTTCTGGCGGGGGAGAGGGAGCTCCTGGCATACCTGGACGAAAAAACGATTCTGACTCCCCACATGGGGGAGATGGCGAGACTGACGGGGAAAACGGTGGAGGAGCTGAAGGCGGACCCCGTCGGGGCGGCCAGGGCCTTCCATGAAACCCACGGCGTCGTCTGCGTGCTGAAGGACGCGCGCACGGTCGTGGCCTCCGAGAGGGGCGTCTACGTGAACCTTTCCGGCAACGACGGCATGGCCACGGGAGGTTCCGGCGATGTCCTGAGCGGAATCATTGGAGGCCTTCTGGCCGGGGGGATGGAGCCCTTCGAGGCGGCGGAGACGGGAGTCTATCTCCATGGTCTGGCCGGAGATGCGGCGGCGGAGCGTCTGGGAAGGCGTTCGATGATGGCGGGGGACATTCTGGAGGCGGCAGCCGGGGTTTTCCGTGACTGGGAGTGAGAGCTTCCAGGAGAATTTCCGGAAAAGACGAGGGAGGAATGATATGGAATACTACAGCCGCGTGGCGGCGTTGGTCGACTTGGACGCAATCTATGAGAACTTAAAGGCGCTTAAGGCGAATACCAGGCCGGGGACGAAAATCTGTGCGGTGGTCAAGACAGACGGATACGGCCACGGTGCCGTTCCCATTGCGAAACGGGTTCACGGACTGGCGGATTTTTTTGCGGTGGCCACCGTGGAGGAGGCTTTTCAGCTGAGACGGCACGGGATTACAGAGCCGATTCTGGTCCTGGGATACACGCAGGAGGAGGCTTTTTCACAGGCGATCCGGCAAAAGATCCGTCTGACGGTCTACGATTATGAGACGGCGGAGACGGTGTCGAGGACGGCGGCCGCCCTGGGGGAGACGGCTTACCTCCACATGAAGCTGGAGACCGGCATGAACCGTCTGGGATTTCTGCCGGGGAAGGCGGCCCTGCAGGCGGCGGAGCGGATGGGCGGGCTTCCCGGAATCTGCCTGGAGGGGCTGTTCAGCCATTTCGCAAGGGCGGACGAGACGGACAAAGAGTCCGCAAGGGGACAGTACCGCAGGTTTTCCGAATTTGTGGAGGCGCTTGCCGGGTGCGGCATCGAGATCCCGGTGAAGCACATGGGAAACAGTGCGGCGATCCTTGACCTGCCGGAGTATGATCTGGACATGGTGCGGGCGGGAATCGCCCTCTACGGGATGTATCCCTCGGAGGCGGTGGACAGGGAGCGGGCGGCACTCCGACCGGCCCTTGCGCTTAAGGCCAGGGTCATCTTCGTCAAGGATGTCGAGGCCGGGGAGAGTGTTGGCTACGGCGGAACCTTCACGGCGGCGAGGAGGACCAGAGTCGCCACCGTCGCCGTCGGCTACGGGGACGGCTATCCCAGAAATCTTTCCGGCAGGGCCTCCCTCCTCCTCCATGGAAAACGGGCGCCCATCGCAGGGCGGGTCTGCATGGACCAGGTGATGGCGGACGTGACGGAGGTGGAAGGCGTGAAGGCGGGGGACGAGGCGGTCCTCGTGGGGGAGGACTGCGGCGAGCGGATTACCGTGGAGGAGCTTGCGGGGCTTGCCGGAACCTTCAACTATGAATTTGTCTGCGGGCTGGGGAAACGGATCCCCAGGATCTATGAGAGCGGCGGCAGGGTCGTCGGTCGGAAGGATTACTTTGCGGACGAATACCGGATAGAGCTTCCCTGATCCCTAATGCATGCGCTTTGCGCAGAGAATTAAGGTATACCCAAAGGGCACCCCCTAATGCATGCGCTTCACGCGGTAAATTAAGGTATGAACCGAAGAAACATTGGAAATACTTAAAAGGAACCACCAATGTAGAATCGGAGTGTGAAAGGAAAATGATTAGGAGAGGCGATATTTATTATGCGGACCTGCGGCCGGTCATCGGCTCGGAGCAGGGGGGAGTCCGTCCCGTTTTGATTATCCAGAACGACACCGGGAACCGGCACAGTCCCACGGTAATCTGTGCGGCCATTACCTCGAGAATGAACAAGGCAAAGCTGCCGACCCACGTGGAGCTCAAGGCGGACAGGTGCCAGATGGTCAAGGATTCGGTGATTCTCTTAGAGCAGCTTCGGACCATTGACAAGCAGAGACTGAAGGAAAAGATTTGCCATCTGGACGAGGTGCTCTTGGGGAAAGTGAATACGGCGCTGTTAATCAGCCTCGACCTGTTTACATAGGTCCAGGGCAAAAGAAAAAGGAGTTGAAAAAGAAACATGGACGAAGGGTATTCGCCCTGGAGTTTGTTATTTCTGATTGGAATCATTGTCATTGAGACGATTTTCTGCGGTTTCGAGGTGGCACTTCACGAGTTGTCCGTCACGGAGCTTCAGAGACGGAAGGAAGAGGGAGAGAAGCGGGCGGAAGGGCTCCTGCGCATGCTGGGGCGTTCCTTCACTTATTCCTCCGTGGTTCTCATCGCCTCTGCGCTGAACGGGCTTTTTGCCGGGGCCATGCTCCTTAGGCAGGGGCAGCTCTTCCTCTTACATAGCTTGTTCGGGAGCGGGCAGGAGGGCGGTTTCAGGGGCCCGGGCCTTCTGGCCGTCTCTGCGTTTCTGTTGATTTTTCTTCTGGTCACGGGGACGGTGTCCGCAAAACGGATCGCCAGACGGTATCCGAGGGGCTGGGCTTACCGCCTCTACTGGCCGGTGCGGATTCTTTCGCTGCCCTATTACCCCTTCGCCTGTCTGGCGGGGCTGGCTTCCCGGCTGATCGCCGGGATTTTCAAGGCGGGGCCGGGCGCCGGTGCGGACAACGTGACGGAGGAGGACATCATGACCATGGTCAACGAGGGCCATGTGCAGGGGGTCATCGAGGCCAGCGAGGCGGAGATGATCACCAATATTTTTGAGTTCGACGACAAGGACGCCGGGGACATCATGACCCACAGAAGCAATATCACGGCGCTCAACGAGGAGCTGACCCTCAACGAGGCCCTGGAGATCATGCTGGACGGGAGCAATTCCCGGTATCCGGTTTACAAGGAAAATCTGGACGACATTACCGGGATCGTCCATCTGAAGGATGCGGTGCTTTACCAGAAGCGGAAGGGCCTGGGGGACAGGAAGCTCAAGGAGCTGGGCGGACTTTTGAGGAGGGCGCCGTTCATTCCGGTGACCAGGAACATACGGAAGCTGTTCGAGGTGATGCGATTAAAGAAAATCCAGATGGTGATCGTGATCGACGGGTACGGCCAGGTGGAAGGCCTGATCACCATGGAGGACATTCTGGAGGAGATCGTCGGAAATATTCTGGACGAGTACGACGAGGAGGAAGCTTACATCCGCAGGCAGGGAGACGGATGGCTGATGGAGGGGGTCTCGCCCCTTGCGGACGTGGAGAAGGTTCTGGGTCTGGAATTCGAGGAGGAGGATTACGACACCCTCAACGGGTTTCTGATTTCCAGGCTGGACCGGATTCCCTCCGAGGAGGAGCGGCCGGACGTGATTTACGGAAATTACCGCTTCCTGGTGCTCAAGGTGGAAAACAAGAAGATAAACCTGGTGCGGGTCGAACGGCTTCCAGAGGAAGAGGGACATGAATAAGAATATAAAATCGATTTTTTCGGATCCGATTTTTTTAAGAAAAACGGTGATGATCGCAGTGCCTGTGGCAGCGCAGGCACTTTTAAATACGGTGACGAACATGGTGGACACGCTGATGATCGGGACGCTGGGGGAGACGGTGATTGCCGGCGTGGGCCTTGCCAACAAGGTGTTTTTCGTGTTCAACCTGTTAATCTTCGGCATTGCCAGCGGGACCTCGGTGCTCAGCGCCCAGTTTTGGGGAAACCATGACGTGAAGAACATCCGGAAGGTCCTGGGGCTCTCCCTGTTGATGGGACTTTTCGGTTCCCTGTTTTTTGTGCTGCCGGGCCTGTCCGTTCCGAGAACGGTGATGCGGATCTTCACGGACAGCCCGGCTTCCTCGGGGGCCGGCGCCGAATATCTGCGGCTGGTGTGTCTGAGTTACCCCTTTACCGCGGTTACGAACATTTATGTGGCGGTCATGCGTTCCATGGGCCGGGTGAAAACGCCGGTGATCACCAGCCTGATTGCGATTTTTGTCAACATTCTGTTGAATTACACGCTGATCTTCGGCCATTTCGGGGTCCCGGCCCTGGGGGTCACCGGTGCGGCCATCGCCACTCTCACGGCCCGCATCGTGGAGATGAGCTGCGTCTTTATTTATACATACGGCTGGAAGACGGAGCTGGCGGCTCGGTTTTCCGAGTTTTTCAGCTACTCCCGCTCCTTGCTTAAGGAGTATGTCAGGACCTCCTTTCCCGTGATCGGAAACGAGTTCATGTGGGGGCTGGGGGTGACCATGTACTCTCTGGCTTACGGAAGAATGGGGGACACGGCGGTGGCGGCCATCACCATCTCCCAGACCGTCCAGGACATGATCATGGTGTTTTTCCAGGGCATTGCGGCGGCGTCCTCCGTGATTCTCGGCAACGAGCTGGGGGCGGGACGGAAGGCGGAGGCGGAGGCGGACGCCTCCAGGCTCCTGTGGCTCCAGACGTTCTTGTCCCTGGCTCTCGGGGCGTTCTGCATTCTGACCAGGAATCTTCTGGTGGGCATTTACGACGTGTCGGCCGAGACCTTCCGGGAGGCTTCCCTGTGCATGGTGGTCTATGGGATTTTCCTTCCCTTTAAGATGCTCAACCTCGTGGCCATCGTCGGGATCTTGAGGAGCGGCGGCGACACCAGGTTCTGTCTGCTCCTGGACACGGGGAGCGTCTGGTTGATCGGCGTGCCCCTGACCTTCTTAGGCGCACTGTTTTTCCGTCTTCCCATCCATCTGGTCTTTGCCATGACCATGACGGAGGAGGTGGTCAAGTTCTTCGTCGCTTACTGGAGATATAAAAAGAGAAAATGGCTCAGGAATTTGACGGAGGGGATTTTGTAGGAGTGGTTTTGGGCGAGCGGACTGCGTTGGCATCTGCATGTCAGGATTTTGTGGGATTTGTGCTTGTCAGGGGGAAGGAAAAATGTTAGAATAAAAAGCCATAGGGCAGTAATTCGGAAAAGGAGAGATCAGTATGTCGGGACATTCCAAATTTGCAAATATCAAGCATAAGAAAGAGAAAAACGATGCGGCCAAGGGCAAGATCTTCACGGTGATCGGCCGCGAGATCGCCGTGGCGGTGAAGGAGGGCGGGGCGGACCCGGCCAACAACAGCCGCTTAAGGGACGTGATCGCCAAGGCGAAGGCCAACAACATGCCCAACGACACCATTGAGCGTGGAATCAAAAAGGCGGCAGGCGACGCAAACTCTGTCAATTACGAGAGCATCACCTATGAGGGCTACGGTCCGAGCGGCATCGCCATCATCGTGGATGCGCTGACGGACAATAAGAACCGGACGGCCTCCAACGTCCGCAACGCCTTCACCAAGGGGGGCGGCAACGTGGGGACCACCGGCTGCGTGTCCTTCATGTTCGACAAAAAGGGACAGATCATCATTGACAAGGAGGAGTGCGAGATGGACGCTGACGACCTGATGATGATGGCCCTGGATGCGGGTGCAGAGGATTTCTCTGAGGAGGAGGACAGCTTCGAGATCACCACGGCCCCGGAGGACTTCAGCCAGGTCAGGGAAGCCCTGGAAAAGGAAAACCTTCCCATGGCCAGCGCCGAGGTGACCATGATCCCCCAGACCTTCGTGTCCCTCACGGACGAGCAGGACATCAAGATGATGAACCGGATTCTGGACCTTCTCGACGAGGACGACGACGTGCAGGAGGTATACCATAACTGGGAGGAGTAAAAACAGAAGGAAATGGATACTCTGGCTGGCGGTGATCCTGCTGGCGGCAGTCCTTCTGGTTCCACGACGAAGGGAATATAAGGACGGCGGCACGGTGGAATACCATGCGGGGCTTTACCAGGTGGTTTTCTGGCATGCCATGGCGCCGGAGGAGAAAAATACAGGGTCGTTAAATTATTATTATGACGGGACAGAGATCCGGATTTTGGGGTTCACCGTTTACGACGGAGTTCAGAAAATGGAGTATCGGTATTGCGATTGATTCAGATGGAGAGGGCAGCCTGGGGGCTGCCTTTTTCATTCTTTACAGGCTGTCCAGCATGCACTCGGCGAAGCCTTCCCCGAAGACGTCCTGGGCGTCGCAGATGATGACGAAGGCGGCGGGGTCGACGGCGAGGACGACGGCTTTGATGGCGGCGATCTTGCTGGGCTTGAAGGCGCAGATCAGGATGGTTTTTTCTTTGTCGCTGAAGCCGCCTTTCGCCTGGATCTTGGTGATCCCCAGCTGGAGGGCGGTGAGCTGTTCGTTCATCTCCTCCCCTTTGTCACAGATCACGCAGGCCACCTTGGCGTTTTTCCGGCCGTAGATCAGGGCGTCCATGGCGATGCTGCAGATGTACATGGCGATGATTCCGTAAAAGGCGTCGTTGATGCGCTGGAAGGCGGCCGTGTAAAAAATGATCACGAAGACGTCGATGGCGAGACAGAGCTTTCCCACGGAAATATGGGTGAATTTGTGCTTTAAGAGGCGGGCGGCCATGTCGGAACCGCCGGTGGTGGCCCCCACCCAGAGGAGCATGCCCATGGAAACGCCGATGAGGGCGCCGCCGAAGACGCAGGCCACCAGGGCGTCCTCCATGGGAGGAAAGGTGAAAAGGCCGGCGGTCAGGTCGATGAAGAGGGAGCTTGCCAGCATGGCGAACAGGGAGGAGAAGCACAGGTGCAGGCCCTGCAGGCGAATCCCCAGAATAAACAGCGGGACGTTTAAAACGGCCACGGTCACGCCCACGGGCAGAACGGGAATCAGGCGGTTGACGGTCTGGGCCAGTCCGGTAAAGCCGCCCATGACGATGTTGTTGGGCACGAAGAGCCAGTTGAAGGCGACTGCGTACAGAAGGCAGCCGGCCGTGATGTTCCCGTATTCCCGCAAAATCCGTTTCCCGTCAAGTTTTCTGCTTTTTCTCATTCGATTCTCTCCTTTGCCGGACGAAACATTCCATAGTCTGATTTCTTACCTATCATCCCGTTCATTCCTTTTATTGTAGATGAACTCTGCGGAAAACACAAGGACTTCCGTTTATCCGGCGTGAATTTTTGTTCATCCTGTCCGGTTTTCGACATGGCATTTCAAAATACGGCAGAATAGTACGGATTTCGGTCAGAATAGACAGGCTGGATTGTATTTGCGTGGAAGAGAATTTATAATCACTGTCCTTGCGGTACAGAAAAAAACGGTACCGGAGCCTGCGGATTTTATGATCGAGGCCCTTGGGATTCCGGGAACGGCCACCGTGGAGGCTTACCGGGCATATTTATTCTCGGAATGGAAGAAGGATGATTTCCTGAAGCATGGATATGAGCCGATGGAGTATCTGATTACCCAGGTGCTTTCTCACAGTGAACTTTTGCTTCGGGAGGAAGACTGGCAGGCCCATGTGGACTGGGAGCTCGGGAGAGTGGCGTGTATTGCGAAAGCGGAAGGAATGATCCTGGAGCAGATGACGGAGCGGGCGCAGGCCGTTTCCATGACCCCGGAGGCTTATGGAGAGGCGTGCTGTCCCTATGAATGCTTTGAAGGGTTCATGTATCAGAATTATTTTCACCAGAAGGCAGAGGAATATGTCAAACAGATGATTTATACGGAGGAGTGAGTATGGCGATCCATTATGCGACGGAACAGGATTTCGACACCTTGTTACAGGGAGAGTTTGTGATCGTGGATTTCTTTTCCACCACCTGCATCCCATGTAAATTGTTCAGCAAAATTTTGGAGGACCGGGAGATAGACATGCCCTTTCTGGACATCGTAAAGGTCAATACCACGGAGTATCCGGGCCTGGGGGAGCGGTTTAAGATCCGGGCGGTTCCCAAGGTGCATTTTTATAAGGAAGGAAAGCTGGTGGACTCCCACCTGGGCGTCATGCCCATGGAGGAGCTTTTGGACGTGGTACGGAAGTACGCATATTAGAGATGGAGAAATGACGGCGGAGGCCGATCAGACAGATGTAAGGAAGGAGAATAAAAATGAAAACGAAAATGAGAACATTGAGGAAAGCGGTTTGTGTGGGACTTGCGGTTTGTCTTTTGGTTTCGACCTTTGCCGGCTGTGGGAAGAAGGAGGCCAAGGCGCCCAGCGCAAAGACGGGAAGCATGGAGGACGTGGCGGAGAACCAGACGGAGACTTGTGAAGTGTATGATTCCATGAAGGCCAATTCCGGAGTCATGGTCTACATGGGAGGTGCGGCCATTCTGGAGACGAAGGCCCACAAGGGTGCCTTTGCCATCGCTTTTGCGGAGGGCTTTGAGAAGGAAGAGAAAGCGCTGGAGTTGTTCAACGCCATGACGGAAGAGTAACAGGAAAAGGGATTCTTTTCACTCGGGTGAACACGTGAGGAGCTTACGGGAAGTGTGGCGGAGCGGACGGGTCAGACCATGCTGATCAAATCCTTCGGCACCGAGGAGAAGGAGGAGAAGGCGGTGGGAAGCCGGATGCGGGGCTATTACCGGGCCTATATCCGCAACTCCTGGGTGACGAATCTGCTGTCTCCCACCTATGCCGTTGCCGGCGCCATGCAGTTTATCATTTTGGTGCTGGTGGGCCGCCGGTTTTATGGGGACGGCTCTTTGAGCCTGGCCCAGTGGGTCGCTTATTTTGCCTTTGCCAATCAGATCATCAACAGCCTGACGGCCTATGGCGGCTACTGGACCACCTTCCGGGCGACCCAGGGAAGCGCTTTTCGCATCACCAGGGTCATGAATGAGACGGAGGAGGATCTGTCCACAGGCGATCCGGTGGAATGCCTCTCGGGGGACATTGTGTTTCATGACCTGGTTTTCGGATTTGGGGAGGAGCCGCTGTTTGACCACCTGAACCTGACCATTCCAGCCGGGAAGGCGACGGCTGTGATCGGTCCCTCTGGAAGCGGAAAGACGACGCTCCTGAATCTGCTGGACCGTCTCTATGAGCCGGAAGGGGGCGGATCACCATCGGAGACCAGGAGATCAGCCGTTTTTCCAGAAAAGCCTATCGGTCGGCCCTCACCTGCATTACCCAGGAGGCTTCCATGTGTTCCGGCTCCATCCGGGACAATCTGGTACTCGGGAGGGAGGAGGCTGTTTCGGACGAACAGATGGAAGAGGCATCATTGAAAAGAGGTATCGCTCGGAGCTGATCTGTGAGGTTCTGGGGGAGGTTCATGTGCTCCTCAATTCCCTCTATACCATGTGGTCACGGTGATCATTGCCGTGGGCGGCTCCCGGCTGATCCGGGGCGGGAGAATGGAACAGACCGGCATCAACACGGCTTCCACCTACATGGGAAAGGTCAACCAGTATCAGGCGGAGCTTCTGACTCAGTATCAGCGGGTGAAGGGCACCCAGGGCGCCCTGCGCCGCGCAAACGGCCTGCTTTCCCTGGAGGAGGAGAACCGGGAAGCGGGAGACGGGGAGATGGTCTGCAAAGACCTTGTGTTTGACCATGTGAGTTTCAGCTTCGACGGGAGCCGTCCAATCCTCAGAGACGCCACGTTTACCATCCCCCAGGGGAAACAGACGGCCCTGATCGGCAAAAACGGAAGTGGGAAGTCCACGGTCTTTCTCTGCAAAAAGTCCCGCAGCAACTCATCACAAAAAATCTTGAAAATGCGGTCAAAAGCAGCATTTTTGCAATGTTCGTCTGTTCTTTTGAGATATATTGCATGCTTGACAGGAAATCCTGTCTGACAATTGTCAGTACACCACCCGAACAATCGTCGGAATTGTGGCAATGGATAATATCCCTGCGAATATGGAGGCGGAACCGGTCACTTCCAGCACATACATAGACAATGCGAGTTTCAAGATGAGATTTCCAAACAAGGATGTCAGCTGTCCTAAGATAAGAAGCACAAAATTCTTTGTAAACAATTTTTGTGTCATGGCTCATTTTCTCCTTTTTCTGAAATATCAGCAATAAATGTTTCCGTGAATGATATGGCTCCATCATCAAAAATCGGTAGTCCCATATGCTCTGAGACATCCATTACGAAGCGGTATTTATGATGGAGTTCTTCCTCCGTTGCCGGAAATACCGTTGGCATCAGCCAGAAGTTAATGAGCGGCAAAAGCTCAGAAAGCTCTTTTGGATATTCTGTTTTGATGGAACCGTCATTTTTTCCCTCTTCCAACAACTCCAACCATAAAGGCGTTAAGATGCGCCTGTTTTCTTCCACTGCCGCAGCCAGGATATGTGGATCTTTTAGAATGGGGATGGCCTGCATATTCAGTTGATTACGCTCTGGATCTGATTGATTCAATACCAGCAGTGACCTGATTTTTTGTAATCCGTTCAGGTCAGTTCGTTCCCTGACAGCATCAAAGGGATTATTCTCAAAAAACAGTTGATTTCCTAATGCGTGCATAACATCATCTTTACTTTGAAAAAAGCGATAAAACATTCCCTTCGCCCCGCCCGCCATGTCCATAATATCGGAAATGGAGGTCTTCTCATATCCTTTGGAGGCAATAGCATTTTTGCGGCATTGAGAATTTCTTTTCTCCATTCATCAGGTTTTTTTTACAGGTCTGGCCAATTTGTTGACGGTGATCCCACGTTCTTTGCACAGATGAGAAAGTCGCCTGATGATGACATCGGAATAGATCATGGCATTTCCTTCTCAATATTAATGGCGTACTGTTGACTTATGGCGGTTTTCACAACTATTTCTCTGTGTTTGCGATTGTAAAACCCGGACGCATGTTTTATAATATGGTGCAGGAGGGATTTGCGTCCATGGGTGTGTATTTGAACGGCAGGGCGGCCTGTACCCTGTACAAAAACGAGACGGAGAAGCCTTATTTCGTGGACAAGACGGCCATGCTGGAGGAATTGTTTCCGCTGGTCCGGGAGGGAAACAACCACATCTGCATCACCAGGCCCAGGAGGTTCGGCAAGACGGTGGCGGCGAATATGGTGGCGGTGTTTTTTTCCAGGGCTTGTGCGGAGGAGGACCTGTTTGACGGCCTGGCGATCTCACGGGCGGAGGGATATGGAGCCCACAGGAACCGGTATCCGGTGATCCATATTTCCTTTAATGAGGTGCCACGGAAATGCGCTTCCTTTGAGCAGTATATAGACAGGATTGAAAACAGGCTTTTGCGGGACCTGCAGGCGGAATATCCGCAGGCCAGGGTGGATTGGCAGGAAGCCGTATGGGATGTCTTTTCGGATCTTTATGCCGAAGACGCTTCTTTACGGTTTATTTTTGTGCTGGATGAGTGGGATTTTATCTTCCATCAGGCCTTTGTGACGGAGCAGGACAAGAGGGAATATCTGGCGTTCCTGCGGAACCTGTTGAAGGACAGGCCCTATGTGCTGCTCACCTACATGACGGGGATCCTTCCCATTGCCAAGTATGCGAGCGGTTCGGAGCTCAACATGTTTGTGGAATATACCATGACGACAGAAGAGAAATTCTCGGAGGCTTTCGGATTTACGGAAAGAGAGGTGGATCTTTTGTTTGCCCGCTATGAAGCCCGTCAGAGGGAACCCAGACGGGTCACGAGGGAGGGCCTTAGAAAATGGTATGACGGGTATTCGGTAAAATCAGGCAGAAGGATCTACAATCCCCGTTCTGTTGTGACTGCGCTTTCCAATAATAATCTGGGAAGCTACTGGACCAGTTCCGGCCCTTATGACGAGATCTTCTATTATGTGCGGAATCATGTCGCCGAGGTGAGGGAGGCGCTGGCGCTTATGGTGTCAGGAACTCCTGTGCAGACCCGGGTCCGGGAGTATGCGGCGACGGCGGCCAGTCTGAAAACAAAGGAAGAAATTTTCTCCGCCATGGTGGTTTATGGCTTTTTGAGCTACGAGAACGGGGCGGTCTCAATCCCCAACAGGGAATTGATGGAGCAGTTTGCGAACATGCTCCGGAAGGAGGATTCCCTTGGATATGTGTATCGTCTGGCAAGGGAGTCGGAACGGATGCTTCGGGCGACTCTGGCGGGAGATACGGATACGATGGCAAAGATCCTGGAGCTTGCTCATGATACGGAATTTCCGCTTCTTGCTTATAATAAGGAAGCGGAATTGACGGCGGTGGTAAATCTGGTTTATCTGGCGGCCAGAGACACCTACCGGGTGGAGCGGGAGGAGAAGGCCGGCGTGGGATACGTGGATTTTATCTTTTATCCGGAGACCGACAGGAGTGCGGACGGGATCATTCTGGAGTTGAAGGTCGACCATACGCCGGAGGAGGCCATCCGGCAGATCAAGGAGAAAAAATACGTTCTGCGGTTCCGGGGGAGGCCGGGAGAGCGGGAACGCTACATCGGCCGGGTTCTTGCAGTCGGCATCGGATATGACAGGAAGCAGAAAAAGCATGCCTGTAAGGTAGAGGTTTTGAGAGAACGAATATAAAAAGGTTTAGAAAAAGGGGTTAAGGGTTATGTCAAACAAGACGAAGGGGATTTTATGTATCATGCTGTCGGCCTTCTCCTGGGCGGCCATGGGGATCTTGGTGCGCCTGGCGGGGGACGTGCCTTCCTTCCAGAAGAGCGTGTTCCGGAACCTGGTGGCATTGGCGGCGGCGGGAATTTATCTGCTGGCCTCCCGCACGAAGGTGAAGTTAAAGAAGGGGGACGTGCCCTGGCTGCTCTTTCGCTCCGTTGCCGGGACCATCGGCCTTCTGGGGAATTTTTATGCCCTCGACCGGATGATGGTGGCCGACGCCAACATGTTCAACAAGCTGGCTCCCTTCTTCACGGTGATCGTGTCGGTGTTTTTGCTGAAAGAGGCCCTCAAGCTTCCGCAGGTGCTCTGCATCCTCACGGCCTTCGTGGGGACCTTGTTCGTGATCAAGCCGGGGATGACCGGGATGCCCCTGGGGCCGGCCCTGGTGGCGGTGCTGGGGGGAGCCGGGGCGGGGACGGCCTACAGCATTGTCCGCTATCTGCAGAAGCGGGGGCTTCCAGGGCCCTTTATCGTATTTTTCTTTTCTGCCTTTTCCTGCGTGGTGGTGCTTCCCTGGGTCATTCCCCGTTACGTGCCCATGGAGGGCTGGCAGCTTGGGTATCTTTTGCTGGCCGGGTGTTTCGCCTCGGTGGGCCAGTTCGCCGTGACGGCCGCCTACCGGTTTGCGCCTGCCAGGGAGATCTCCATCTATGATTATTCTCAGATCATCTTTTCGACCCTGCTCGGCATCCTGTTTTTAAACCAGGTCCCGGACGGATGGAGCTTCCTCGGCTATGCCGTCATCATTGCGGCTTCCGTCGCCATGTTCCTCTATAATGGAAAGAAGGCGAAGGAGGAGCCGGAATCAGGCGTTTAAGCGTTTGTCGTATTTTGCGTTCCATGGGGAACAGTTTCCGCTTTCTCATTTCGGCGGCAAACCAGGAAGACGGCCGGCCGTCTT